>CACZBD010000001.1 GCA_902779305.1 uncultured Lachnospiraceae bacterium
TATGGAAGTACATACGGCGCTTCAGGTTCGCTTCCGGTACTATCCAGAACCGGGTATACCTTTGAGGGCTGGTATACGACAAGTGCGTCGACCGGCGGTGCCAGGATTACTGACAGCACGAAAGTGACCATCACCTCCACGCAAATCCTGTATGCGCGTTGGACGATCGGAACTTATAAAGTAACATTTAATGCCAATGCGAATGGCGACAGTGTCAGCGGACTGACCCCGACGAGCAAGACTGTAACTTACGGAAGTACCTATGGGACGCTGCCGACGCCGACCAGAACCGGCTATACCTTTGGCGGCTGGTATACGACAAACGCATCATCAGGCGGCAGTAAGATCGAGAATGGAACAACGGTTACGATCACGCGGGAGCAGACCCTGTATGCACGGTGGACGATTATGTCCTTTACGATCACGGTCGACGGAAACGGCGGAAACTGGAACGGTGAAGAACAACTGATATTCTCCAGAAACTGGAATGAGTTCTTCGCAAATGAGGAGTTGCAAATGCCGAAGCGTGCCCACTATCGTTTTACCGGCTGGTATGATGATCCCGCATTAGAAACGGTACATGACTTTACCGCGCCTGTCCTCGGGGAACAGACCATTTATGCCGGATGGCGTGAGGCAGAAGGATTCCGCGTTGAAGGCCTTGAGAAGGAATATGTATATACCGGGTCGCCGATCAAACCGCAGATCGAAGTATACGATGATGAAAACAGTACAGAGCCGCTTATACCGAACACGGATTATAGCCTGACCTTCAGAAATAATACGAATGTCGGGCCCGCAACCGTGATCATAAAGGGAAAAGGAAATTACGGCAGGGAACTGCGGCTGACCTTTGAGATCAAACAAAGAAACCTCAGTGATAATATGGATAATCCTTATGCGGAGGAATTCAGCGCAGACGATATCGTTGTGGCCTACAATGCGAAAAAAGCACAGATTCCGAATCCTGTCGTATACAGAAATGGTAAGAAGCTGGTGAAGAACAAGGATTACAGAGTCCACTGGTTCAATGAGCGCAATGAAGCTGATCAAGGGATTACGGCCTCCGAAACTTATGTTGTTATGATCACGGGTGTCAATAATTATACCGGGACCAGGAAGATCAAATTTACGATCGCAAAGCAGGAGCAGAAACTGATCAGCAAGACGAAGATCAAAGTCACATCCAGACAGTGGAGTGAAAATGCTGAAGCGCCGGCGGTAACCGTTACGGATGGCAAAAATCCTCTGTTTGAAGGTATTCATTATGAGATCATTTATCCGGGGAATGCGGATCCGAAGGAACCCTGGAAGGATGCCGGTACCGTCCCGATCATGATCAAGGGAATCGAGGAAAACGGATATGCCGGAAGCGTGCGGACAGCCTATCAGATCAAGGGAACGCCACTGGAAGCCTATTGTTTCGATATAGATGATTTTTACCTCTATAATGGAAAAGTTCAGGAGCCCTATACAAGTACAAGGCTTTACATATTCTTGAACAATGAATGGGTCGAGTTGAATAAGGGGAGAGATTTTGATATCAGTTACAGCAATAATGTGAATGCCGGAACGGCAACGATGACGGTCACCGGCAAAGGCCGATATACCGGAAAGGTTGTCAAAAAGTTCAGGATCCTGCCGGACAGCGGATACGAGTATTATGATTTCAAACGGATCGAACCTGAAGAACTACCGTATGAAAAGGGAGGATGCAGACCAAAGATCGAGACCCTTGAATTGCGCTGGAATCGTGAAAGAGATCCGTTGAAACTGGGTAAGGATTATACACTGTCTTACAAGAATAACCAAAAGGTAAGTGATCCGTATTCATATGATAAAAAACCGGCAATTGTCGTAAACGGGATAGGTAACTATAAGGGAATGTCTTTCACAATCCCGTTTGAGATCACGGGACAGAGCATTGCAGACTCTGATGCGGTCAGTGTCGATGTTCCGGATATGGTATTTACCGGAAAGGCCGGCGGCTATGCGGTCACGCCGATCCTGACGGATCAGAGGAATCATAAACAGTTAGCCAACAATAAAGACTTTAAAGTCCTGGGGTACTATTATGCCGAAAGTATCAGCGCCGCGGAGGAAAAGGTTTACAGGATGGACAGAAAGCAGAAGGTTTATCTGGATAAGGCAGCTGATGAAGCGGTTGATAAGAAGGACATCATTCCCGCGGGAACAAAACTGTATGTAAGGATTCAGGGCATCAACGGCTATACGGATGAGACCGCAAAAGAATTTACGGTTGCAAAAGGGAACCTGTCCAAAGCAAAAGTAAACGTCGAAGTGCAGGAATACACGGGTTCGGAGATTAAGATCACAAAGGAGGATATCCTCTCCATTACAGGTCCCGGAAACGCTGCGATCAGTGAAGATGATTATGAGATCTTGAATAATTACAGCAACAATACGAAACCCGGAACGGCAAGTGTGACCCTGCGCGGAAAAGGAAACTACGCCGGTGTCAAGACCGTGACCTTCAAGATCAGACAGCGGTGGCTTTTCTTCCCGGGGATCTTTTGATCGCTTTATTTTGCATGAAAACGGCAAGTTTTTGTTGACAATGACCCGGATATTGTGATATTCTCTTATCCGGCAAGCAGAGTATCCACTCTCACCCCGGTGTTTACCGCATTCCGGTAATACTCCCGGGCGTTCGGAAATCTAAGAATGATCCGATAAACGGCAATTGTGCCGTGATGTTGGTTTTATGAGATCTGATAGTGGATAGCGCCTTGCTATCCACTATTTTTTCATGACAAGTCATTATGGAGGTAAACGGCTATTAGTGAAATGTTGATCAACGAACAGATCCGTGATAAGGAAGTTCGTGTAGTAGGAGAGAACGGGGAACAGTTAGGGATCATGTCCGTGCAGGAAGCACAGGCACTTGCGGATGAAGCAGGGGTCGATCTGGTCAGGATCGCGCCGAATGCCAAGCCGCCGGTGTGCAGGATCGTGGACTACGGAAAGTTCAAATACGAACAGACCCGCCGCGAGAAAGAAGCCAAGAAGAAACAGCGCGTGATCGAAGTCAAGGAAGTCAGGATGTCCCCGAACATTGACACCAATGATCTGAATACGAAAGTCAATGCGGCAAAGAAGTTTTTGGAAAAGGGCGACAGAGTCAAAGTGACGCTCCGTTTCCGCGGACGTGAGATGGCTCACATGAATCAGAGCAGATACATTCTGGATGATTTTGCCGAAGCACTTTCCGAGATTGCAGTCGTGGAGAAAGCGCCGAAGGTGGAAGGAAGAAGCATGACCATGTTCCTTGCACAGAAGCGTCAGTAATGATTTGAATATCTGAATGCGTAAATTGTCCCACACCGTTTTGCGAAGCAAAAAAATCAATCGGTGCGGGAATCATAACAGGAGGAAACATTATGCCAAAAGTAAAAACAAACAGATCAGCAGCGAAGCGTTTCAGGGTTACCGGTACCGGTAAGATCATGAGAAATAAAGCCTACAAGCGCCACATTCTGACCAAGAAAACAACAAAGAACAAGAGAAACTTAAGAAAAGCTACAGAGATCGATCCGACGAATGCAGCAAACATGAAGAAGATCACACCGTATCTTCACTGAGGATCCTGCGTACAAAGTTACGCATAAGTTTCACATCAATCAGTAAAGTAACACGGCCGTTTTATGAAACATTGATCTGAGGCGGCCAAAGGTTCAAAATATCGGAGGAATGAAAAATGGCAAGAATCAAAGGTGGGCTGAACGCCAAAAAGAGACATAACAGAGTATTAAAACTTGCAAAAGGTTACAGAGGAGCACGCTCCAAACAGTACAGGATCGCAAAGCAGTCTGTCATGAGAGCACTGACCAGCAGCTATGCGGGAAGAAAAGAAAGAAAGCGCCAGTTCAGACAGCTGTGGATCGCACGTATCAATGCGGCTGCTAGAATGAACGGACTTTCCTACAGCAAGATGATCTACGGATTAAAGCTTGCAAATGTTGACATCAACAGAAAGATGCTTGCGGAGATGGCTGTCAATGATGCTGACGGGTTCACAACGCTTGCTGAACTTGCAAAGAGCAAGATCGCATAAAGCATTACTGTTTTTCGTGCATAACGAAGCAAAAACTGCTACAATATCCGTAGCAGTTTTTTTGTTGTAAAAATCAAACGATTATCGTCTGTGACCTTGTCGCAGAACAAGAAAAAAAGGGCACGAACAGGGAGGAAGGATACGATGGCTGACCGTGAAAAACTCGACCGCCTGCAGGAAAATATCTTCAAGGTGATCGTAGGCAGAAATGAGACGGTAAAAATGCTTCTGAGCGCGCTGCTTGCCGGCGGACATGTGCTTTTGGAGGATGTGCCGGGAACCGGCAAGACAACGCTTGCAAAGGCACTTGCGGCGTCCCTTGGCTGTGATTTTAAAAGGATCCAGTTTACCCCGGACCTGCTTCCCGCAGATATCAGCGGGCTGAACCTCTACGATCAGAAGGCAGGGGAGTTCCGCTTCGTCAAGGGCCCCGTGATCACGAACATCCTTTTGGCGGATGAGATCAACCGCGCGACACCGAGGACGCAGTCGGCCCTTTTGGAAGCTATGCAGGAGGAACAGGTTACGGTTGACGGGGTGACTTATCCTTTGCAGGAGCCGTTCATGGTGATCGCCACACAGAATCCTGTGGAAACGGCTGGAACCTACCCGCTTCCCGAAGCACAGCTGGACAGATTTATGATGCAGTTGTCGATGGGTCTGCCCGATGAGAAGGAAGAGATCGAAATGTTAAAGCGTTTCGAAAACGACGAGCCGCTTGAAACCCTGCAGCCCGTCATGATCCGGGAGGAGATCCTGCATCTCAGGGAAGAAGCCGGTCAGGTTTTTATCCATGAGGATCTGATGGCCTATCTGGTATCCATCGTCCAGAAGATCCGCGCAAGCGAGCGCATCCTGCAGCCCGTCAGTCCCAGGGCCACGCTGGCATTTCTTCGCGCGTTGAAAGCGTATGCATACCTTTCCGGAAGGGACTATGTGCTACCGGATGATATCAAGGAACTGGCTTATCCCGTGCTGGCGCACAGGATACAGGTTTACGGGGAAAAGAGCGAAAAGGCGGAAGTGATCCGCGCTGCATTAAGCAGTGTTGCCGTTCCCACTGAGGACTTTACACACAGATGAAACTGATCATAGCGATCCTTATCAGCGTTGCCGTTTTCGCTTTGGTCCGCCTGATGTATCGCAGGCATTGGGAGGAAGGACTGAAGGTAGAGATCGGATTTGGCGACCGTGTTGTCAGGGAAGGAGACAGCAGCACGCTGCTTGAGGTCATCACCAATGACAAGTGGCTGCCGCTGCCGCTTCTGCAGGTCAAATTCGCGATCACGAAAACCTTCCGGTTTGCAAAAAGCGCGGACAGCGACGTGACGGACCAGTATTACCGAAACGAATATTTTGCATTGCGCTCCTACGAGAAGATCAGCAGGACCTATTCCTTTACATGTCAAAAAAGAGGGCTTTTCGGCATGAAAGACATGGACATCGTCTGCAGGGATCTGTTCATGAGCGAAGGGATGTACGGCACGAGGGAGCATGAGGCAACGCTTCTTGTGCTGCCAAAGCGCGTAAAGATGCAGCAGATCCCGCTTGAGAGCCTGAAGTTTCTCGGAGAGATCGAATCGGATCTGAAACTGCAGGAGGATCCGTTCGCGTTTGCGATGATCCGGGAGTACCAGCCCTATGATTCCATGCACGCCATCAACTGGAAGGTTTCCGCAAGAATGGACAAACTGATGGTAAATACCTTCCGTACCACGATGCAGAAAGAACTGGTGATCTTTGTCAATCTCCACGCCCACGCGGTGCTTTACGAGGAAAAGATCCGCGAAGACCTGATCCGGATCGCGGCGACATTGTGCGCATATTTTGTCGAAAAAAAGATCCCGGTCGCCTTGGTGACGAACGGTTGTGACTGCATTACAAAAGAGCCTGTCAGGGTTGCTTCCGGCGCGGACAGATCGCATATCCGGACACTGGAAAGCGCGCTTGCAAGGATCGATACGACGCTGCCGGTTCCCGATATCACAGACCTGATCCGTGAGCGGGAGGCGATGAACAGGCGGGAGGAATTCCTGCTTTTAAGCAATGACAGAAGAGAAGGTTTCTTGGAAAAAGTGGACAGGATGCGTTCTTCTTCCAAGCTGCCCTGGCATCTGCTGCTTGCCTATCTTCATAGGGAAGGCAGGCCGCAGGTAAACGGGAAGGTTACGATGTGGGAGATTTCAGATGTCTAAGATCAAGCGTTTGGCCGATCTCATCAATCTGCTGATGTACACACAGATCCTTGCCGTGGCAGGGCTTTTTCTGCTGGATGCGCTTACCGTTTCAGACCGTCCGGTCCTGCTGCTGTTTGCGGGGGATTTTCTGATCCTTTCCGTGATCTGGTTTCTACGGGTCAAGATCAAAAAGATGCCGGTCTTTCTCCTCGGCCATCTTCTGCTGACCGCTTTTTGTATCGCGTTTTGTGTGCTCGTAAAAAAGGACAGCGTTCTTTTGACGACGGGCGGCCTGTTCGTGGCGCTGACGCTTGCTGCACTGCTCTTTGACATGCTGTTCTGGCTTGGCGCAGTAAGAGAGGAAAAGACGATGCCGGTATCAGAAACCGGAGAAGCGATCAAAGGATTCCGCCCCATTTACCGGGAGGGACTGCCGGATATCCATCTGGTCTTTGTCACGGTTTTTATCCTGGGACTGGCCTATTCCCTTTACGCATCGTACCCGTATTTCGGGAGAGTGTCTTATGTGTTCGGCGTGATCTTTACCGGGTTTTTCTATCTGAGACTCTACCTGCAGAAGATGCATGCACAGGTACAGAACATGCAAAGGGAGAGTGACGATCTGCCGCGCGGGCTGCTCATTGCCAATGCAAAACTCGGGATCCCGCTGATCGTCCTGATCTTTCTTGCGATGTTTTTGTTCCAGTCGGATCTCCTGATCGGGCTGTTTGATACGATCCTGCTCTATATCGCAAGAGGCGCGCTCTGGATCTTCCTGAAGGGGATCGAGTTTTTTGCAAAACTCCCGTTTTCGGAAGAGATCGGAGTGTCGGTAAGTCCGGGGTCTCTCGGGATGCCTGAAGCCGGTGAATCTTCCGTGCTGTTTGTGATCTTAGAATACCTGCTCCGTTTTCTGCTGCTTGGCATTTTCCTGTTCCTGATCATCCGCGCCATCTTACGTTTTGTCAGGTTTTTCTCCGCGCGTTATATCAATACCGCAGGGCAGGAAGACTTTACGGAGATGACGGAAGTCAGGGAGAAGATCCACGGCAGAAGGAAACGCATTCGGGAAGAGAAACCGGGATCAGATCCGGCACCCGCAGGAAAGATCCGCCGTCTGTACAGAAGATATCTGAACAGACAGCGAAAGAAGGGCTTTGTCATACAGCCTTCTCTGACGCCGCTTGAGCATGTACAACCTTTGCATGAAGCAAGCGGCAGGGATCCGGAAGAACTGACGATGGTCACGTTGCTTTACGATCTTGCAAGATATGATCCGGATGCGGTCAGTGACCGGGATGCTAAGAAAATGGAGACGCTGGTATGATCTACCTGGCGGATATCAGCGGCTGCGGGGAAGAAGACCTGCAGTCCGTCTGCACGGCGCGAAAAGAATATGCCGCAAAGTATAAAACAGAGCGGGACAGGGTCCGCTCTTTAGGCGCTGCGTACCTGCTCGGGATCGCCCTGAAAACGGAGGGCTATACCGGCAGGGCTGACGTGGAGATCCTGCATGATGAGGCGCAGAAACCCTATCTGACGGATCCTGCCCTGCAGGATGTATGCTTCAGTTTAAGCCATGCAAAGGATTATGTTGCCGTCGCGCTAGCCAAAGTCCCTGTCGGGATCGACATCGAGAGGATCAGACCGTATCAAAGACCGCTTACGGACCGCTTCTTTTGTGAACAGGAAAAAGCATATATCCTGAAGCGGGAAGAAGAGATGGACCTTGCATTTACAAGGATCTGGACGCTGAAAGAAAGCTTCTTAAAAGTCACGGGCAAGGGGCTTTCGGGCTTAAATACCTGCGCAGTCTTGCCGCATGAAGTCCTTACCGGAAATGAAGGGACAAAAGACAGCGGAAATGCCCTGCAGATGTTTTCCTATCGGCAGACTTATGATGAACATACCTACTGCGGGATAATTCCTGCAGCACCTGAAGGCTATGCGCTTGCGATCTGCATCCGAACGGACGACGGAACGGATCCGGAAGATGTAAAAATAAATTATGTAAACCTTAAAGGCTGAAAGAGGAGAAAAGATGAGAACTGTATATCCGCACTACTACCATGATTTTTCCTGTATCGCAGACAAATGTCCGGACACCTGCTGTGCCGGCTGGCTGATCATGATCGATGACGAGAGCATGGAACGCTACGAGCAGTATGTCGGGTCTTTTTCCGGCAGGCTCGAAAAGGGCATTGATTTTAATCAGGGGTGCTTTAAGCAGGATGAAAAGAAGCGCTGCAGCATGCTGAATCAGGATAATCTTTGCAACATGATCTTGAACATGGGGGAAAATCAGCTCTGTAAGACCTGCAAGCTTTATCCCAGGCATGTGGAGGAGTTTGAGGGGTTAAGGGAATGGTCCCTGTCGCTGTCATGCCCCGTTGCGGCGCATATCGTGCTGTCCTGTGAAGAACCGGTGCGTTTCCTCGAAGAGCGCAACGAGGATGACGATCCGCTGATCGATGAGTTCGATGATTTTGACTTTCTCCTGTTTACGGAACTTGAAGACGCAAGAGACGTGATCTACCGGATCGTGCAGGACAGGTCGCAGCCTGTGGAACTGCGGATGCAGTGCATCCTTTCGCTCGGGAGCGCGCTGCAGACCTGCGTGGAGGAAAACCGCATCAGCGATATGCAGAGGATCGTTTCGGCATATAAAGAGGACTGGACATCTGCTTTTGATCCTGAGGAAAGCTGGGAACTTACGGACCCAGCAAGCCGCTATGATCTGCTGCAGGAGACGTTTTCCGTGTTTGATAAACTGGAGCTTCTTCGGGAGGACTGGAAGGAGATCCTTAACGGGGAGCGGGACATGCTCGCTAAAGGCGCGGACCACTATGCGAAGCTTCGCAGGGATTTTGTCAAAGAAACGGAAACGAAGGATTTCTGGCCCGTCTTTTTGGAAAATTACCTGATGTCTTTCGTCTATACTTATTTTTGCGGCGCGGTCTATGACGACTGGATCGATTCGAAGGTCATGCTGGGCGTCTTTTCCCTGCTCTTTACGGAAGAATTCATCATGAACCGCTACCATGAAACGGGGAAGATCACGCTGGAGGACTGTGAGAACATCGCTTACCGCTACGTGAGGGAAGTCGAACATTCCGACCTGAACCTGAATGCGCTGGAGGAATATCTGCATGCAGTTTTATTTAGCCCCGCTTGAGGGTGTGACGGGGCATGTGTTCCGAAAGGTTTATGACCGGTATTTTCATGATATTGATAAGTATTTCACCCCGTTTTTATCGGCAAACGATCATCTGAATCCGAAGACGAAACGGGAACTGGATGATACCTTAAGCGCGCCCCTGATCCCGCAGATCCTGGGAAATCAGGCGGAGAGGATCCTGTCTCTTGCAGGGGAGATCGCTTCGGAGGGTGATTTTGATAAGATCAATTTAAACTTCGGCTGTCCCTCCGGAACCGTCTGTGCCAAGGGACGCGGCGCCGGGATCTTTAAGAACTTGATCGCGCTTGATGACCTGCTGGACAAACTGTTTATGCAGAGCCGTTTTAAGATCTCGCTGAAGACGCGGACCGGCTATGCGGATGAGAGCGAATGGCCGAAGATCGTCAGGATCCTTTCGGATTATCCGTTTGAAGAGATCATCATCCACCCGAGGCTTCGAAGCGATCAGTACAGGCTGCCCTGCCGGCTCGAAGCGTTTGCCTATGCGATGGAACATCTGCAGGCTCCGCTTTGCTACAACGGAGAGATCAACGGGACGGAAGATCTGGATAAGTTATGTAAACTATTTCCGGATCTGAACGCCGTCATGATCGGAAGAGGGGTTGTCAGAAATCCGTTTCTGATCTCCGACCTTCGCGCGCATTTACGGGATGATAAGGCAGACCGCGGCCATTCTGTGACTGCGGCAGACAGCGAAAAAAACAGTATAAAAGACGGTGTAAAAAACAGCGCGAAGGACAGCGCAAAAGAGAGAACTGCGGAAGAGAGAGACAGGCTCCGGGAGTTTGTGACGGCGCTGGAACAGGCCTACCTTCAGGAAATGGCATGCGAGGAACATGCCGTGATGCGCATGAAGGAATTCTGGCTGTATTTCGGGGCTTCTTTTCCGGGGTGCGAAAAGGCGCTCAAACAGATCAAAAAGTCGAAGACATTACAGGAGTACCGCATGGCGGTTCTGCAGATCTTCTAAGCAGAACGGAAAGGATCATTCATGAACAGGATCAGAACGGACCGGTATGTGATCACCGTGGTATCGCTTTCTGCGATCGCGATCACGATCGTCAGCATTATGGAAAACTGGGAATTCTGGGTACCGCCGATCTTTCTGCTCGGCGCAGCTGCATTGTGGATCATGCATATCACACAGCCGCTGACTGCGACTGCCAGAGAGAATTTCTATTTACTTTACGGGATGCTGATCGCGTTTATCCACGGGGTGCATGAGACGAGTTTCTTTGATGTCTCGGTGGTGTTTGCGCTGATGCTGACGCTGTTTTCCCTGATGGACCGCATGTTCATGACGAACCTGATCCTGACGGAATATGTGCTGGTCCTCGGGGCGCAGATCACGCTGGCCATTCTCCATCATACCAAAGTGTTTGATAAGTATCTGATCGCGAGTCTCTGCCTGCATGCCGCGTGCGTACTGATCATTTATCTTTTCTGCAGGGTTACGATCAGGAACCGGCTGGAGAGCTCCGCGCTTCTTGAAGACGGCAGCCGCCGGATGCGATCGTATCATGACAACATGGATGATTTTCTCACGAACATCTCACATGAGTTAAGGACACCCGTCAATGTCGTTTCCGGCATGAGTTCGCTGATCCTAAAAAAAGGGGAAAACGATGAAGTGGAGGCGATCCGTGATGCCGGGTTCCGCCTCTCCAAACAGATCGAGGATATTCAGGATTATACGGAGATCAGACGGGGAAGCGTCATTCTTGAAGAAGAGAACTATATGACCACTTCCCTGATCAATGATGTGGTCACGCTCTTCCGGTCTTACGGCGTGCAGGATTCTCTCGAACTGATCATCGATCTGGATCCGGACGTTCCCTCGATGATGCACGGGGATATCAAGAAACTGCACAAGCTGTTCCGCCAGCTTCTGGACAATGCGGTAAAATTCACCGGGAAGGGCGGGATCTACTTAAGGATCAGCGCCCTGCAAAGAGAGTACGGGGTGAATTTAAAGATCGTGGTAACGGACACCGGGAGCGGCATTTCAAGGGAAGGGATCGCGATGCTTTCCAAGGGGGCTTATCAGGCGAACAGAGCGAGAAACCGCAGTACCGGCGGGATCGGTCTCGGCATTCCCATCGTCTACGGCTTTGTGCATGCCATGGGCGGTTTTGTGAAGATCGACAGCAACGGAAGAAGAGGAACCACCGTTTCCTTATCGATCCCGCAGACGGTCATTGACGATACGCCCTGCCTTATGCTTAAGGAAGCCGGCAAAGGAACCGTTGTTTTCCATGTCGATCCGGAAAAATACGAGGTGCCGGAGGTGCGTGAATTCTACAGGACAATGGCGGTCAATCTGGCAAACGGTCTGAAACTGTCACTGTATTCCGCATCCACGGTCCGGGAACTGCAGGAACTGATGGACAAAAAGGATGTGACGCATATTTTCATGGGGCAGGAAGAGTATGAGAAAGCGCCGCGCTTTTTCGATAAACTGTCCGAAAACGGCATTGCCGTTGCGGTGTCTGCTTCAGAAAACTTCACGCATTCCTCCACTGTGAATGTTATGCCCAAGCCGCTGTACGGATTTCCGGTTGTAAGGGTGCTGAACAGGGATCTGAACGAAGGCGAACCGGCACTGGCGATCAGACGGCCGGTATTTGACGGGGTGCGGGCGCTGATCGTGGATGATGAGCCTATGAACCTGGTCGTTGCAACGGGGCTGTTCCGGGATTACCGGATGATCACGGACACAGCCGTAAGCGGATTTGAGGCACTTGAAAAATACGCCGGAAACGATTATGACGTGATCTTTATGGACCACATGATGCCGAAGATGGACGGTGTGGAGGCCATGAAGAAACTCAGGGAAATGGAGAGAAAACTGCACAGAAACACGGCGATTATTGCGCTTACCGCCAATGCGGTGAGTGGAGCCAAAGAGATGTTTCTTGCGGAGGGTTTTGACGGGTTTATCGCCAAACCCATCGACCTTGGCGAATTCGAACATGTGATGAGCAAGGCCTTGCAGAATTACGGAGTCAGTTACGGGGAGGGACAGGAAGGATGAGAAAACTGTGGAACAGACTTTCCGGCATACTGACAGATTCTTCCAGAAGTTTTGAAGAGCGGATCTTTGTGCTTCTGACTATTATCGCATTGAGCGGTGTGACGGTGGCGCTGATCGGCGATATCGTGACCGGTGAAAACATGGTCGAGATCATTTTGCTTGCCGTGACCGATATCGTAGTTCCGATCACGGTGTCGCTTTCCGTAAAGACGCAGAGAGTGAAGATCGGCGCACGCCTCATTATGATCGCGCTGGTCTTTATCATCATCCCTTCGGTCGTTTTCTTCGGCGGCGGGATCCGGGGCGGCGGGATCTTATGGATCATTTTCAGCTACCTCTACATCGGTCTTGTTCTGACGGGCACCTGGCGGACCGTCATGCTGATCCTGCTGACCGTTTTGACCGTTTTGGAATATGCCGTCTGTTATTATTTTCCCAAACTGGTATATCAGCATTCCGAAGAGATGGCGCATATCGATTCGCTGGCTTCCGTGATCATGGTCGGACTGGTCTGCTTTGTCATGGTCATGTTCCAGAACCGGATGTTCAGAAATGAAAGCATACGCGCGCAGGAGGAGGCGCAGAGGGCGGAGGAACTGAACCGCAGCCAGAACCGTTTCTTCTCCAGCATGAGCCATGAGATCCGCACGCCGATCAATACGATCCTCGGTCTGAATGAGATCATTCTGCGTCAGGAAGATGCTTCCGAGGAGATCATCAAAGATTCCAGGAACATACAGGGCGCAGGAAAGATGCTGTTGGCGCTGGTGAATGATATTCTGGATGTGAGCCGGATCGAAGCCGGCCGGATGGAGATCGTTCCGGTGGAATACCGGGTCGGGGATCTGGTGTCGGAGATCGTCAACATGGTCTGGCTGCACGCGCAGGAAAAAGGGCTGGAATTCAATGTGGATATCGATCCGTCCACGCCTTCCGTTCTGTTCGGTGATGAAATGCGGATCAAGCAGATGCTGGTTAACCTCCTGAACAACGCAGTCAAATATACCGAAAGAGGCTCCGTGAGTCTGCATATGGAATGCGAAGAGGTCACGGAAGGAAGCGTGCTTTTGAAAGTCACGGTCGCCGATACGGGCATAGGCATCAGAAAAGAAGCGCTGCCGTATCTGTTTGATGCATTCTTAAGAATGGATGAAGAGAAGAACCGGTTTATCGAGGGCACCGGTCTCGGCCTTTCCATCGTCAAACAGCTCTGCGACCTGATGGGCGGAAAGATCTCTGTAAACAGTGTCTATACGCAGGGAAGCACCTTTGCTCTCGAGGTGCAGCAGGGGATCGTGGGGACCGAGAGGATCGGCGAACTCGATATTACCGGCAGCAGCGGACATTATACGGTCACACATTATGAGCACAGATTCCATGCGCCGGGTGCGCAGATCCTCATCGTGGATGACAATGAACTGAACTTAGAGGTCGAGGCCAAACTGCTGCTTGGAACGGATCTTGGCGTTGACTGTGTAAAAAGCGGTAAAGAAGCACTCGTAAAAACGCTTCATTACCAGTATGACCTGATCCTGATGGATCATCTGATGCCGGAAATGGACGGGATCGAATGTCTCACAAGGATCAGACGGCAGACAGGCGGGCTCAACCGGGAGGTTCCGGTGATCGTTCTTACCGCGAATGCGGGTTCGGAAAACAGGGAGCGCTATAACGCCGCCGGCTTTGACGGGTATCTTCTGAAACCGGTTTCCGGAGAGCAGCTTGAAGAGATGCTCTTAAGACATTTAAGCGATGAAAAAGTGCAGATGAGCGCCGGAGAAAAGATGAGTCATCAGAAGATGAACACAGGCAGCGGATACGCCAGGAAACAACCGGTCCTGATCACAACGAGCACCTTATGCGACCTTCCCGATGAGGTGATCAAGGAAATGCAGCTTGATATGATCCCGTTTGCGATCAAAACAAAGGAAGGTGTTTTCTTCGATGGTGTGGAGATGGTCGGAAGCGAGCTGATCCGTTATATCAACGAAACGGGAAATGCGGCTGTTTCCGATCCGCTTACGGTCGATGATTACATGGCATTCTTCTCGGAGAAACTGAAGAAAGCGCATCATTTGATCCATATCGCCACGGCATCCTGCATGAGTGAGGAATACCGGATCGCATCCGAGGCGGCGGGAACCTTTGAGAACGTGACGGTTGTCGATTCTGCCGTGCTGTCCTCTTCGATGGGACTCCTGGTGATGCTTGCCTACAGGATGGCATCGCAGAATGAATCGCCGGAGCGGATCGTTAAGGAACTCGAACGGATGAAAGAGAAGATCCATTGCAGTTTCGTGCTTGCCGATACCGGTTACATGACGGGAAGCGGGTATCTGAGTGAACGCACGAACATGATCCTGAAGACGCTCTGGCTGCGTCCCTGCATGAAGATCAAAAACAATGTCTTTTCGACAGGCAGGATCTTAATGGGATCCAGAATCAACTGCTACAGGCAATACATCAGCTATGCGCTTCCGCGTAAGGCGCATCCCGATAAGGAACTGCTTTTTGTAACATATGTGGACGTTCCGGAACAGGAACTACTCTACATTGAAGAAGAGATCAGAAAACGCTTTGATTTTGACCGGATCATTTTCCAGAAAGCGGCGGCCGCGATCAGCGCAAAATGCGGGCCGGGGACGTTCGGACTGCTCTATATGGACAGGGACGAACACGCCTACCGCCTCGGGACGCTGTTTACGGATGCGGAGAATGCGGAAGAACTGCCGCTTTCGGATAAAACGAAGGAGCCGCAGGAACAGAATAAGACGCCCTGGGAAAGCGCGGATCAAAACGATGCGCAGCGTCTCTATGAGGCTGCGGGGATCGATCGCGGGGAAGGGATCAAAAACAGCGGTTCCGAAGAAGCTTACCGGTCCGTTCTGGAAATCTTCTACGAGTCCATTGCAGAGGGCGCGGAGGAGATCGAACAATACTATCGTAACGAAGACTGGAAGAACTATACGGTCAAAGTCCACGCCTTAAAGAGTTCCGCGAAACTGGTCGGCGCGCTTCACTTAAGCGAAGATGCGGCAAAACTGGAACAGGCCGGCAAGGACGGAGATATTTCCTTTATCAGGGAAAATCATGAGGCGCTGCTGAAGAATTACAGAAGCTTTTTGGGGACGCTTGCGCCGCTTTTTGAAAGCAGGGAGAGCGGCGGACAGAGTCCTGAAAAACCTGTTGCGGATGACCTGCTGATGAGCAGTTTTTATGAGATGCTTTATGACGGCGCTTCCTCCATGAGGGTTTCTGTACTGGAAGATGCTTTTCTGGAAATGGAGGATTACCGCATCCCCGACGAAGAAGCTGCATTGTACCGGGAACTGAAGCAGAAGGTTGAACTGTTTGACTATGAGGGGATCATGAAACTGTGCGCTGCAAGAAAGGGCGGCCGGTCTTGACTTTCATGCGTGTTATCGTGTAAAATATAGACAATTAAGAAGAGCTTCGAGCGGATCATATTGTATGTGCGCCGAAGCTCTTTTTTCGTGTGTTGATTAGGAAAATAGATGAAAAAGGAGAGTCTGTTATGATTGCACGTCTTGTGGAAAAGATCAGTTTCAAGGAGCTTGTGATCGATATCGCCGTTGACATCATCGGCGGGATCCTGATCGCGATCGGTGTTTATAATTTTGCGGCGGTCCAGGGCTTTCCCATGGTCGGGTTCAACGGGGTGGCGCTGATCCTCTACCAGCTCTACAGACTGCCGATGGGTCTTACGGTGGTCCTGCTGAACATTCCCGCCATGTTTCTTTGCTACAAACAGATGGGCAGGCGTTTCCTGATCAAATCCGTGAAATCCATTGCGATCACCTCCGTCATCATTGACGTGGTCGCGCCGCTCTTTCCGGTGTATACGGGAGACAAACTGCTTGCGGCCGTCTGCTGTGCGGCGGTTTCCGGCATCGGCTATGCGCTGATCTATATGCGGGAATCCTCCACCGGCGGAACGGATTTTCTGATGATGGCGATCCGCAGTAAGATCCCGCATGTTTCCATCGGAAATATCGTGCTGGCGCTCGATGCGCTCGTTGTCGTCTGCGGCACGATCTTTGTCTATAAAGACATCGACAGCCTGATCTACGGCACCATGATCGCAGTGGTGATCGCCATTGTCGTGGACAAGCTGATGTACCGGACTTCCAGCGGAAAAGTCACCCTGATCGTGACGGATAAGGGAAGGGAGATGTGTGAGACGATCTCTGCTGTTACCGACAGGGGCTCCACGATCTTAAAAGGGATCGGAAGCTACACCGGAGACAACAAGGATGTCGTGTTCTGCGCCTGCAACAACAAGGAAATGTACGGGATCCGCAAACTGGCCAAGAGAGTGGACAAGGACTGCTTTTTCGTGATCATGGAGTCCAACGAGGTCGTCGGAGAAGGCTTTAAAGTCAACTGATAAGAAGTGTTTTCCGCGTGTTTCGTAATCCGTGTTTTCGTTGACAAAACGGTTCCCGCATCGGTACAATATGATTCGTAGCGGCCGATCATGCCGAATTTTATCAAAAGACAGGAGTAACCTTATGAAACGTAATTCCCGCTATCCGACGCAGCTCATGCTTCTGATCCGCGTGGCTGTAAGCGGCTATGTGCTTTATCTGGCATACACGCTTTTCAGGGACAGAGACAGTTCAACCTCGATGCCGGCATGGGCACTGGTATTGATCCTGATCCTTTTTGTGATCATCGGTGTCGGTGTGATCGTCCATTCCGTATACCTTTACCTGAACGGGATGTATGAGGGCGGCAAAGCGGACATTTCCGTGGAAGATGAAGACGGACAGGCCGGCGCATCAGACAAAGACACGGGCGCTAAGGAGGATCCGGACACTGTAAATGAAACGGCGGCGATCGAAGATGCGATCCTGAATACGGATGGAGCCGAAGATGCCGAATTTACCGAGGTCGAGGAAAAAGAGCAGTGATTTTTGTTGAAATGTGACTGTTTATTCGGTTATAATACAATTTGGAAACTGCAAAGGAGCAGTAGTGCCGGGCGCATTACTGCTTCTTTTATAAAAAAGATCAAACAGTTTTCGGTTTAACAGGAGGAGATATGAGCGATTTTATGAACAAGGTTGCTGCGGTGAACGACAGCATCAATTCGTTTGTCTGGGTCAAGATCGGACTGGTCCTTTTGATCGGTACGGGTGTTTTGACAACGATCCTGACAAGGTTTTTCCAGATCACGCATTTTAAACACTGGATGAGCAAGACCATCGGCGGTGTTTTCAAAAAGGATGCGCATGTCAAGCATGAACAGGGCAGCGTGTCCCAGTTCCAGGCACTCTGCACGGCGCTTGCGGCAACGATCGGAACCGGCAATATTGCCGGTGTTGCGGCGGCGATCTGCGTGGGCGGACCCGGTGCGGTCTTCTGGATGTGGGTTGCGGCCTTTCTCGGTATGATGACCAACTATTCGGAAAATGTTCTGGGGATCTATTACAGGCGAAAAAATAAAGAGGGCGAATGGTCCGGCGGCGCGATGTATTATCTGCACGACGGACTCGGCAATATCGTCGGCTATGAGTGGCTCGGCAAATTCCTTGCCGTCTTATTCGCCGCGTTTGCGACGCTTGCATCCTTTGGGATCGGCAACATGGGGCAGATCAACAAGATCACGCTGAACTTAGAGTCCGCGTTCTTTGCAAATGTCAATGCGCCCACGGTCCTTGGCGGCGTGTCGCTCATCAACCTCATCATCGGCATCGTGCTGATGCTGATCGGCGGGTTCATCATCATCGGCGGCTTGAAGAGGATCGCGGCCGTGGCGGAAAAAGTCGTTCCGATCATGGCACTGGTCTATGTGGTCGGTGCGCTCGTGATCATGTGCGTGCACATTTCTTCCATCGGCGCCATGTTCGCATCGATCTTTAGGTTTGCTTTCGGCATCAAAGCGGCAGCAGGCGGCGCGGTCGGCGTTGCGGTATCCACGGTCGTCCAGCAGGGGTGCAAGAGAGGCGTATTCTCCAATGAGGCCGGCCTCGGCAGCTCGGTCATGGTCCATTCCAATTCCAATGTCAAAGAACCGGTCAAGCAGGGCCTCTGGGGCATCTTTGAAGTGTTTGCGGACACGTTCGTGGTCTGCACGATGACGGCCATCGTGGTCCTGTCTTCCGGTTATATCGATCTGAACACGGGTCTTGTGCAGGAGGGCGTATCGGATGCGACGTTGGTTGCGCAGGCATTCGGAAACGTATTCGGAAAACCCGGGCAGTGGTTTGTCGCGATCGCGGTCCTGCTCTTTGCCTTCACGACGGTTCTCGGCTGGTCTCATTACGGCAGCAAGTCGGTGGAATATTTATTCGGCACCACGGGTTCGAAGATCTACCGCGTTCTGTTCGTGCTGATGATGGTCTCGGGCGCCGTGATGACTTCCTCCCTTGCATGGGATATCTCGGATACCTTCAACGGCCTGATGATGGTGCCCAACCTCATCGGTGTCGTGGCCTTAACGCCCGTTGTCGTGAAGATCACCCGCAATTATGTGGCAAGGAAACTGAAGGGAGAGAAAGAAGAGCCAGTTCTGTCCTATTTTAAAGACATTCAGGAAGAGGCTGCAAAGGCCGTTGCAAACGGGGAAGAATAAACACAAAAAATTCACAGACCGAGCGCTATCTGAAATTGTAAATTACGGCGGGAAATGGTAGAATGATAAAAGCATGTGATCATCTTCTTGGAGGGGGCATTGATGAAACAGGAAAGTAACATGCAACTGACTTCCAGACTGTTATTCCGCCTGTTGCCGGTACAGTTTTTTCTGGCGCTCGTAAGTTCGGTCAACGGTATCGTTTCGGGGTTATTTGCGACGAACTGTATCGGTGTCGATGCCATGACTGCGATCGGTCTTTACAACCCGTTCAATATGTTCACCGGTGCCATCAGTCTGATGATGGTCGGCGGCGCAACGATCCTTTGCGGGAAATATATCGGCAGAAATGAAACAGATAAAGTACAGGATGTGCTGTCGCTGAGCAACACGCTTTGCGTGCTGATCGCGGGCATATTCATTGTGCTTTATCTTTTTTTGGCGATCTTTGACCTGACGGGATTCATCGCAAGAGATCCCGCAATCCGCCCGCTGTTCAACCACTATCTGGTCGGACAGTCTTTCGGTGTCATGCCGCTCTTTCTGGGCAACCAGCTTGCGTCCTTTCTGTCCCTTGAGAATCAGGCGAAACGGACCACGTTTGCAAGCCTTGTCTATCTTGCGGTGAATGTTTTCTTAAACTATCTGTTCCTGATCGTACTGAATGTAGAAAAGAAAGAATTTGCACTGGCACTGGCCTCCTCCATCGGCCTCTGGGTATTCTTCCTGCTGCAGACGCCCTATTTCTTCAAGAAGGATGTCAGTCTCCGTCTGTTTAAGAGCGGCTTTTCCTGGAGGATGAGCAGGGATATCGTGAAGATCGGGATCCCGGGCGCGGCCAGCAACGGCTACCAGACCCTTCGTTCCCTGATCGTCAATAACCTTCTGACAACCGTTCTTGCATCAAGCGGTTCCGCCGCGCTTTCCGCGTTTACGGCATCGGATACGCTGCTGCGTTTCGCATGGGCGCTGCCGACCGGCATGCTTGCGGTATCGAGAATGCTGATCAGCATCAGCATCGGAGAAGAGGACAGACAGACGCTGACCGATGTGATGCGCAATATGTTCCGGAGATTTCTTCCGCTGATGAGCGTCATCTGTCTTGCGATCATCCTGCTGGCGAAACCTCTGGCGGGACTCTTCTACAGGCCTTATGAACTTCCGGTTTACAACATGACGGTCTGGGGATTCCGGATCCTTCCGGTCTGCATGCCGCTCAGTATCATCTGCATGCATTTTGTCTGCTATGCGCAGGCTTCGAACAAGCAGGTTCTGGTCCACATCCTGTCCCTGCTTGACGGCGTTGTCTGTGTGGCGGGCTTTACGGCGCTTCTGATCAGGAGCGTTGGCATGAACAGTGTCTATATCGCAAATGTCTTAAACGGGGTTGTTACCACGATCGTGATCGTCATGTATGCGGCAATCAGAAATAAAAAGATGCCCGGCAGCATGGACGAACTGATGGTGGTGCCTGAAGATTTCGGCGTTTCGGAAGATGCGCGCATGGACTTAAGCGTCAGAAGCGTTCAGGATGTGGTGACAGTCTCGGAACGCGTACAGAAATTCTGTACGGAGCACGGCATTGACGGGAAACGCTCCTATTTTGCTGCACTGTTTCTTGAGGAAATGGCCGGAAATGTTGTGGAACACGGGTTTTCCAAAGATCATAAACCGCATTCCGTTGACATCCGCGTTGTGCATAAGGACGACAGCGTGATCTTAAGGATCAAGGACGACTGCATCGGTTTTAATCCCAAAGACCGGAGCACAGTTTCCGATCCGGATGATCCTGCAAAGAACATCGGGATCCGCATGATCTATCAAATGAGCGAGAAGATCGAATATCAGAACATTCTCGGATTGAACGTACTGACGGCGAGGATTTGACTATATGAAAACAACCGATAAGACAAAACAACTGAAATTGTCTGCAAACCGCGCGAACCTGTACTATATTCCGGTGATCTTATCCGGCGTGCTGATCAATGTCGGCATGTCCTATCTGGTCTATAAGCTGCATCTGCCGCTTTATCTGGATACCATCGGGACCATTTCCGTTTCCGCTGTGGCGGGATTTTTCCCGGGGATCGCGACCGCGATGCTCACCAACATGATCTGCGGAAGCTTTAACACATTTTCCGTGTACTTTGCGGTCTTAAACGTTCTGATCGCGATCGTTTCCGCGATCTTTTCGGCAAAGAACAGGTTCAGAGGGGTGAAGAACATCCTGTTGTTCATCCTTTTGATCGCGCTGATCGCAGGAGGACCCGGTGCCCTGATCCAATGGCTGCTGCTTGGGAAACCGCAGTATCAGGAGATCTCGGAAGCGAGCAGGATCCTTTCGAATCTGACGGGGATCCCGTATCTTCCGGGATTCGTGATCGTCAACTTTATCCTGAACATTCTGGATAAAGGGATCGCAGCCGGGATCGCGCTTCTGATCGTAAGATTTCTGCCGGCAAAGCTTTTGCAGGCGATCCGCTTAAGCGGCTGGAGACAGAAACCGCTTTCCAAAGAAGAGATCCGTTCCTTTACCAGACAGGAAACGGAATATGCGCATTCCCTGCAGAAAAGGATCTTCTGGGTGCTGCTCATCGCCACGGTGTCCCTGACGGTGATCATGGGCTGGATCAGTGTGCAGGTCTATTTTGAACAGGCCAAAAAAGAGCAGACAAGTTCCGCGAGAAGCGCCGCGGTACTTGCGTCCCAGGTGCTCGATCCCGACAAGATCGACCTTTTCCTGAAAGAAGGCGATACAGCCCCCGGCTATGAACTGACGGAGCGCATGCTGTACGGGATCAGAGACAATACGGACGGCGTCAAGTATTTATATGTCGTTAAGATCGAAGAGGACGGCTGCCATTTTGTCTTCGACCTGATGTCGGATGATTCTCCGGCGATCGATCCGGGAACCGTGATCCCGTTTGAAAAAGCGTTTATGCCATATGTGCCGGCACTCCTTGCAGGAAAAGAGATCGAACCGATCGAATCGGATGACTTTTTCGGCTGGGTCCTGACATACTATCAGCCGGTGTATAACGCTGCGGGAGAGTGTGTCTGCTATACGGGAGCCGATGTGCCGATGAGTTATCTGTCCACCTATGTCAGAAACTTTTTGCTGCGTACCGTGCTCGGTTTTTCGGGCTTCTTTATCCTGGTCCTGTCATTCGGCCTCTGGGCTTCCAGGATCTATCTGGTTTACCCTCTCAACAGCATGGCAGCCAGTGCCGGCAGCTTTGTCTATGACAATGAGGACGAAGAACAGTATCAGGAAAACGTCAAAAAGATCGCAAGCCTGAAGATCCGTACCGATGACGAACTCGAGCATCTGTACGCGGTATTCTGTAAGATGACTTCCGATATGGCCAACCAGATGAAAGACCTGCGTCATTACAACGACACCGTGACCCAGATGCAGAGGGGCCTGATCATCACGATGGCGGACATGGTGGAAAACCGTGACTCCGATACCGGCGCGCATGTCCAGAAAACGGCCGCCTATGTCAGGATCATTCTGGAAGGGCTTAAGAAGAAAGGCTATTATGCGAATAAACTGACGCCCAAATACATGTCGGATGTGGAAATGTCCGCACCGCTCCATGATGTCGGCAAGATCAATATTTCCGATGCGATCTTGAATAAACCCGGAAAACTGACGGATGAAGAATATGAGATCATGAAGACGCATACGATCGCGGGAAGAAGGATCATGGAAAGAGCGATCAGTACCGTCAAAGGCGAGAACTACCTGAAGGAAGCCAGAAACATGGCAGCCTACCACCACGAACGCTGGGACGGAAAAGGATATCCGGACGGCTTGTACGGAGAAGTCATTCCGCTTTCTGCCAGAGTCATGGCCGTTGCGGATGTCTTTGATGCATTAAGTTCCAAACGTGTCTATAAACCGGCCATGCCGCTTGAAAAAGCGCTTGCGATCCTGGAGGAAGGCGCGGGCACGCAGTTTGATCCGAAGTGTATCGAAGTGTTCTTCGATTCCCTGGATGAAGTAAAACAGGTTTTGAATAAATATAAAGAGATCTGAGCCTGCTCAGAGTCCCTGCAAGAGTTGGGAGAATAAAGAAATGTATACGATCCGGAAAAGAATCATTCGGAGTTTTCTATGCGCCGGCGCAGCTTTTATACTGACGCTTTCGTTTACGGTTCCTCTTTTGGCACAGGAGAAAGAGGGTATCGAAGAAAAAAGCGATCCTGCGGAGCGGATGGGCGGCGGCTATGCGGTGAGCGGCCAGCTCGAGGGTGTCGGCTATGCCGCAAAACTGTATAATGCCACAAACGGACTGCCGACCTCAGATGCCAACACGATCCTGGCAGCTTCCGACGGCTATATCTGGATCGGCGGATACAGCGGTCTGATCCGTTACGACGGCACGACTTTTGAACGCCAGGACTCTTCCAAAGGACTTGCCAATGCCAAAACGATCTTTGAAGACGATCAGGGGAGACTCTGGGTCGGCACGAACGACAACGGGATCGTGGTGCTTGATCACGGCGAGCAGAAGCAGTTCACCTACAAAGACGGACTGCCTTCTTCCACGATCCGCTCTTTTGCACAGGGCGCTGACGGACGGGTCTTTTTCGGGACCACGAACGGCGTGTCTTATGTGGATACTAACATGCAGCTCCACAATCTGGATGACTCCCAGCTGAACAATGAATATATCATCCGCCTCGTTTCCGACAGGGAAGGGACGGTTTACGGAAACACCAGAAACGGTGATGCCTTCTGTATCGAAGGGACCAGAATGACCGCATTCTATCACGGGGAAGACCTCGGGATCGGAAAGATCACGACGATCTACGCGGACAGGGAGACGCCCGGCGCGGTCTATCTGGGAACAGATGACGGTCATGTCTGCTTCGGCAGTTTTCATGACGATCTGGCGAGATTGCGTCCGATCAGCGTAGCCCCGCTGGCAAGCATCGCATGGATCGATGAGGCCTGCGGGAGGATCTGGGCGCTGTCCGACAGCGAGATCGGATACCTGGACAAGGCCGAGAAATTCCACGTGATCGGCAATATCCCCCTAAACAGCGGCATCGAGACCATGTGTGAAGATTATCAGGGGAATCTGTGGTTCACCTCTTCCAGACAGGGCATCATGAAGATCGTAGCCAGCAACTTCCGGGACATCACCGAAGCTGCCGGCCTGGAACCCGAGGTTGTGAACACGACCTGCCTGCATCAGGGCAGGCTCTACATCGGAACGGACAAGGGTCTGCAGATCGTTGATGAAAACAATACTCCGGTGACGGACAATATGACCGCCATGCTTGCGGACACCAGGATCCGGTGCATGAAAGAGGATCATGACGGGAATCTCTGGATCGCGACCTACACAAACGGAATGGGTCTGATCTGCCTGAAAAAGGACGGATCGACCGTCAGCTTTAACGAAGAAAACGGGCTTGTCAACAACGGCTGCCGCTGTATCTGCATCGCGGATGACGGTTCTGTTTATGCCACGACAAACGGCGGTCTGGTCATCATTAAGGATGAGAGGATCGTCCGCACGATCGGCGAGGATACCGGGATCGCGAACACGGTCTTTCTGACGGCGGAAGAAGGAGAGGATGGGAAGATCTACATCGGAACGGACGGCGACGGTATCTACATCATAAACGGGAACAAGATCTCCAAACTGTCCCGTGAGGACGGCCTTACAAGTGATGTGATCTTAAGGATCAAGAGGGATGAAGATCATGGCGTCTTCTGGATCGTCACTTCGAACTCGATCGAATTCCTGCAAGGCGACAAGATCATTGCCGTGCAGAATTTCCCGTATTCCAATAACTATGATGTCTATTTTGATGAGGATGACCGCCTCTGGATCCTTTCTTCCTACGGGATCTACTGTGTGAAGGCAGGGGAACTTCTTGCGAACGGGGCGATCGACTATCAGCTTTACAATACCGCAAACGGCCTTCCGAGCGTTCCGACCGGAAACGCTTTCAGCGAGATCGATGAAGACGGCAATCTCTACATTGCCGGAAGGTCCGGTGTCAGCAAAGTCAACATCAACCGGTTTTACGATCAGGATACACAGATCAAAACGGATATCCGCAGCGTCTACAGCAATGACGAAGAGATCAGACCGGATCAGAACGGGAAATATACGATCCCCGCATCTTCTGACCGTATCCAGATCAACACGGCGATCTTAAACTACAGCCTGTCGAATCCCACGGCCAGGATCTTTCTGGAGGGGGCCAAAGACGAAGGGATCACGGTCAGCCAGAGCAATCTGGGCGCGCTCGAATATACGCATCTTCCTTACGGAGATTATAAGCTTCATATCCAGATCCTTGACCACGGCGGGGATGATGTCCTGCAGGACGATATCTTCCCGATCACCAAGCAGCCTAAGATCATGGAACTGAAGGTCGTGCGATTTTCACTGATCGCGCTTGCCATGGCGCTGGTCGGTCTGTTTGTCTGGAGACTCTTAAGCGGAACCGTTATCCGCAGACAGTATGAGGAGATCCGGCTTGCGAAGGAAGAGGCGGAGAGAGCCAACAGCGCCAAATCCAGATTTCTTGCAAATATGTCCCATGAGATCCGTACTCCGATCAACACGATCATGGGTATGGACGAGATGATCTTAAGAGAGGATGCCACGAATGTCCCGAAACCTTATTTCATGTCCATTGTCAACTATGCGCTGGATATCAGAACCGCTTCGGAATCTTTGCTTGGTCTGATCAATGACATCCTGGACTTAAGTAAGATCGAGTCCGGCAAAATGAATCTCGTGGAACAGGAATATGATGTTGAGGAGATGCTCCGTTCGATCGTGACCATGATCCGCGTCAGATGCAACCAGAAAGATCTGGCCTTTGATGTCAAAGTGGGCGGATCGATCCCCAAAAGACTGTACGGCGACATGGGCAAGATCAAGCAGATCGTGCTGAACCTGCTGACGAATGCCGTGAAATATACGGATAAAGGCAGCGTGACGCTGCGCGCATCCCTTAAGGAAGCCGTAACGGGCGACGAACCCGTGGAACTCTGCTTTATGGTCAAAGACACCGGGATCGGCATCAAGAGCGAAGATATGGACAAACTGTTCTCTCCGTTTGAGAGGCTGGATGAAAAGAGAAACAGCAGCATCCAGGGAACGGGTCTCGGACTGGATATTTCCAGACAGTTTGCATCCCTGCTCGGCGGGGAGATCAAATGCGAGAGCGTTTACGGAGAGGGTTCCGAGTTCACCTTTATCGTTCCGCAGAAGGCTGTCGGGGAGGAAGTGATCGGCACATTCAACGAATACGAGGACGACGAGATGGCAAAGGGACCGTATGTGCCGCAGTTCTGCGCACCGGATGCGGAAGTCCTCGTGGTGGATGACAATCCGATGAACTTAACGGTCATCAAAGGCCTCTTAAGCGCGACGAAGATGTTCGTTACGACCGCAACGAGCGGAGAGGAGTGTCTCGATAAGATCAAATACGGCAGCTTCAACGTGGTGCTTCTTGACCATATGATGCCCGGCATGGACGGCCTCGAGACGATCAAACGGATCCGGGAAACGCATCCCGATCTTCCCGTGTTTGCCCTGACGGCCAATGCCTCCGTCGGAGAAGAATTCTACAAGTCGGAAGGCTTTAACGGCTATCTTTCCAAACCGATCGACAGCATGACCTTGGAAAAAGCGATCAAGGCCTACCTGCCGCCGGAAATGGTGATGGAACCGGAAAAAGATGCGGCAAAAGCAATGGATATGGAACTTCCCGAAGACCAGCAGTGGATCAGGGAAGTGGACGGCATCAATGCGGATGACGGGATCCGGTTCAGCGGCGGCGCAAAGAATTTCCTGTTCTCCTTAAAGATGTTTGCGGATACGATCGACGACAATGCGCTGGTGATCGAGAAAGCGTTCTGTGACGAGGATATCTCCCTCTATACGATCAAGGTTCACGCGCTGAAGAGCTCCGCAAGGATCATCGGCGCAAAAGAACTGTCGCAGATGGCTGCGGATCTTGAAGAGGCCGGCAAACAGAAGGACATGGAAAAAATCAAAAAGGATACCGGAAATCTTCTGACCCTCTATGCTTCCTACAAGGAGAAATTGGCGCGGATCGCAGGAGAGGAGGCGGCGGAACAGCAAGAAGAACGCCGCACGGTAACTGAAGTGGAACTGAAGGATGCTTATGAAGCATTGAAAGAAATGATCCCGCAGATGGACTACGACGGCGTGGAGATGGTACTGGAACAGATGTCATCCTGCAAGCTTCCCGAAGAAGACGAGAAGAAGTTTGACAGGATCAAAGAACTGCTGAAACAGTTTAACTGGGATGCAATGGAGGAGATCATTTCATGACCCAAAAGATGATGGTGATCGCAGGCAGGGAAACGTTTCTGATCCGTTCGCTGCTCAAAAAGACAGAGGACTTAGGCATTAAGGCCGTATTTGTATCCTGGGAGGAGAATGCGCTGAACAATATCCACGCAAACTGGGAAGACACCTCTCTGGTAACGTTTTATCTGGATACGGATGAGCGGGTGCCAAGCGAAGTGCTCTTTTTCCTGATCGATAAGATGACCGACGAAGGCGGCCAGATGATCGTTGTCGCAGATGATGCGGATGCGAAGGTACTCTCAGGCAGGATCCCGAAAGAACTGCTCTACAAAACCTTCAGGCGGCCGCTGGATAACGAGGCCTACATCAAAACGGTCAGGGAACTGTTCGATAAGATCGGCGCGGGTGATTTTAAAAAGAGTATTCTCATCGTGGATGATGATGCGACCTATCTGATGCTTGTCAGAGAATGGCTGAAGGAGGATTACAAAGTCGCCATGGCCAATTCCGGCCTGCAGGCGATCAAATGGCTCGGCAAGAACAAGGCGGACCTGATCTTACTTGACTATGAGATGCCGATCACAAACGGTCCGCAGGTGCTGGAAATGTTAAGAGCCGATGAGGATACCAGATCGATCCCCGTGATCTTTCTGACGGGAAAAGGGGACAAGGAAAGCGTGATGGCGGTCGTCTCGCTGAAGCCGGAAGGGTATTTCTTAAAAACCATCGAGAAGCCGGAACTTCTTGAGAAACTGCAGACCTTCTTTTCTCTTCGTAAATAAGACCGGTTATAAAAATCACACGGATTGGAGTACTTTATGACGGAATGGATCGCCATAGTGGATGATGATCCCTTAAACTTAAGAACGGCAAGCCTGATCCTCGGAAAAAACGGGATGCGCGTTACGGCACTGCATGCGGGGCAGGCGCTTCTTGACTGGATTGGCAAAGACCATACGCCGGATCTGATCCTGCTTGACATCATGATGCCTCAGATGGACGGCTTTGAGACCTTAAAGAGGCTGCGCAGGATCGAGGAGGAAAACGCCATGGAACCCACACCGGTCATTTTCCTGACCGGGGATTCGGATGCCGAGATCGAGACCAAAGGGCTTTCCGCGGGCGCGCTTGACTTTATCCGGAAACCGTTTGAGGCAAATGCCCTTGTGCACAGGGTCCGCAACATTGTCAGCCAGTCCGAGCGTATGAAGAAACTGGCGATCGACTCAAGGATCGACAAAATGACGGGCTTTCTCAACAAGACCGTTGCAACGGAAACGGTCAGTGAACTCTGCAGAACGCTGCAGGGCGTGCTGATCGTCTGCGATCTGGACTGTTTCAAACTGATCAACGATCTCTACGGACATGATGTGGGAGACAGGATCCTGATTGCTTTTGCGGATGCGGTCAGAAACGCGCAGACGGACGAGGATGTTCTCGGAAGGATCGGCGGCGACGAGTTTATGATCTTTACAAGAAGTCTGAAGGATGCGGACAGCGTGCGCGTATTTGTAGAGGAATTGAACAGAGCGCTTGTAAAGAAGGCGGAGGAACTGACGGGGGAGAACGTAAGAGTGGGGCTCGGCGTATCCGCCGGCTGCATCATGGTGCCGCATGGAAACAAGGAATATCATGAACTGTTCAAACTCGCGGATATGGCGCTCTATCATGTGAAACAGAACGGAAAACACGGCTGTGCCTTTGCGGAGGATCTGAACCTGCAGCCGGAAGATGACATCGTTGCGGATGACATGCAATCCATCAGCATGGCGCTTGCGGAACGTGAGGAACTCAGTCATGCCATGTGGATCGGAGAAGATGCCTTCCGGGAGATCTACCGCTTTATGATGCGCTATATCCAAAGCTATAACGGTGTCGCTTACAAAGTGCTGTTTACCCTGATCCCGCGGGAAGACGGGAAAGCAGATGCGGACGAGATGTCCAATGCCTGTTTTGAGTTCGGAAAGATCCTGCAGAACACGCTCAGAAAGAGCGATATCATGATGCAGATCGGCGCGAACCGGTTCTTCCTGCTGCTTCCGGAACTGGAAGAGCAGTATGCCGGTAACGTGATGGACAGGATCCGGCAGATCTGGCAGAATGCAAAATACGCGGACCGGGTGAATTTCACATACGAATTAAAGAGCGTCGGACCGGATCACGAATCCGGATTAAGACGCAGGGATGACGGACTGTAGAGCCTGTCAAACAGGTGATTTTTGATCACATAGATGTCGTGTGGATCATCCTCACGATAAGCGATATAGTCTCCGGGTTCTCCGGAATAGTATTTTTCCTCATCCCAGGCCGTGAACAGTTTAACGTAACTTGTAAGCTGTTTTGCATAGATCGCGCTCTGCCCGGTCGAAATGACGGCGGAGGCGTATGGCAGGACCTGTTTTTTCTCATTGGTCTGGATATTCCGGATGCTCGGCGCATATTCAAAAGAGCCGCTGTAGGCATGCCCGAGTTTCCGGTAGCTTTTTTTGAAAGTTTCTTTTGTGATCGGATACACTTCTCCTTCGATCCCGATCATCATACAGGTATTCTTCTCGACGCGGACCTGCACATCCCCTTCGAGCGTACGGATCTCAACAATACTACCCTCCTCGAAAACATCCGTCAGTTTGACCATTCCCATTTCCTGCGGCAGTTTCTGATAGCGTTTCATGCCTGCAGGGTCCAAAACGGTCTTTTGCGCGTATATGATCTCATACTTGTCAAAATAAGCCGAGATCCGGTCCAAAAAGAGTTTTCTCACGCATCCGTTCAGATTGCCTGCAGAGTCTGATTCCAGCTTCTCCGGGCGGATCGTGCCGCCGGCTTTATACAGATGACCGCCGCCACCGCCGATGCCTTCCGCGATAAAGGATGCCAGTTCGTTGGCATGCACTTCCTTGATGCAGCTTCTGACGGAGAATTTGATCTCGTTGCCCGTCACATAATAGGCCACGCAGACATCCACGCCCTCGGTTTCCAAGGAAAAATCACTGATCACGCCGAGGATGTTCGGATCGCAGGGTTCTGCCTGCAGGATCAGATATTTGTCGGTCTCGTGGTAATCATATCCTAAGATCGCCTTGCCGGTGATCTTTAATTCGTTTAGGGAAATGTTGGAATTGTTCATTTTGGCGATCAGCGTCTTATAGACATCGAGGTCTTCAAGCATATCCCGGTCCAAAGGGTGGGAGAGTTCCGCAAGACGGTTGGTGTCCGTATATAAGCCGTAATAGAGCGCCGTTGAAAGCAGCGGGTCTTCGCGGAACGAATAACCTTCTTCCCGCATCATATCCCAGACGATCGTGGAGGCGCTTCCCAAATTGCTCCTGATCTCGGATAAGGGAGACTGCGGAACAGTCAGCTGGTGATGATCGATCATGGCAACCTGCGAAGCCTTTGTCAGGGTGACGTTCTTCTGCCCGTACTGACAGTCCACGGTGATCAGGAGCCCCTGCACTTCGGCAAGGTCCGGTTCATAACTGACCGGGACCTTCAGTTCGTCGAGCATGATCATTAAATTGCTCTTGCGGATCGGGTTGAGACCGCGGTAGATGAAGCGCACCTTTTTGTGATTGCTTTCAAAATAGCGGTAAAGCCCGTATCCGGAAGCCAGCGCATCCGCATCCGGATTGTCGTGACACTGGATCACGATGTCGTCAAATTGCAGAAGATCTTTCAGTTGCATGATACAATAATTCCCTTAATTGTTTTGTGATTTGCTTTGTGATGAAGGACCGTTTCGGCGTCTTTCATGCCGTGATTTTTACCGAACTGTCCGTCAACGGTTACATTGTATCAAAAAAGCCGTGTCCGCTCAAGTGTCCTTGCCCGATAGGCCAAACTGTGCTATTTTACAAGAAAAAAATAAGTAAGGGGAAGATCATGAGCAAAAAAGAAATGAAAGTTTACAAAGATCTGGACAAACTCCCAAAGGGAAGAGCGGATGAGAGCATCACCGAAGGCTGTTTGGTTCTGGAAGGCGGCGCCTGGAGAGGTCTGTATACGTTAGGTGTTTTGGACAGGCTGATGGAAGAGAACATCAATTTCAGGAAGACCGTCGGGATCTCCGCGGGAGCGCTCTCGGGGATCGGCTATCTTTCGGGACAGATCGGCTGGGCGGCTGAGATCGATCTGACCTACCGCCATGACCCCAATTACTGCGGCATCAAGGCGTTAGGCAGCGACCACGGGATCACCGGATTCAGTTACCTCTTCCATGATATTTTAAAAGAGCATCCGCTTGATAAGCAGCGTTTGAAGACGACACCGAGGATCCTCGCGGTCGGGGCGACAAATATGCTGACCGGGCAGATCGAATACTTCGAGAAAGTCAACTGCAACTTCTTCCGTGCGGTCAGAGCAAGCGCCACGGTTCCCTATATTTCCAGACCGGTCGTGATCGGCGGGATCCCATATCTCGACGGCGGTTGCAGCGTGCATATTCCCTATGATTATGCCCTGAAGCAGGGTGATGAGAAAGTCATGGTGGTCAAGACCAGAGAGCGGGAATTCAGGATAGAAGGAAAGAAGATGCTTGCCGCAAGGCGTATGTATAAGGATTATCCGGAGTTTGTCGCAAGTATCGAAAAGGCGGAGACGGATTTCAATGATGTGACCGAAGAACTCCTTAGGAAAGAACAGGAGGGAAAGGTCTTCCTGATGGCACCGTCCAAAGAGGTCACGGTGTCCCGTTTTGAAGGCGACATGGACAAACTCGGCGATCTTTACTGGCTCGGATATCATGACATGGAGGAAGCCATGCCACGTTTGAAAAAATATTTGCAAATACCGACTTTCGTCGGTATGCAAGATGTGGATGCGCATTTATAATGATATCAGTTTTGTGGATTTGTCTGATTTTTATGGAGAAGGAGCGTGTGAAAATGAAAAGATTGATCCCGTTACTGTTATCATTTGTGCTGATCGCCGGAAGCGTTTTCCAAACGCCGGTATTCGCGGCATCCATTGACCAGCCGGCAGAAGTACCGGCCGTACAGGAGATCGAAACTGCGGAAGTTTTGGAAGAACCTGAGGAAGTACCCGTGGAAGAACCGGACGGATCCGCAGAAGAAGTTGCGGAAGGATCCGGGGAAGAATTCGTTGAGGAATCCGTGGAAGAGGACGGGTTCGTGGAAGAACCGGAGTTTTCAGAACCGGAAATTTCACCGGATGACTTTGCGGATGCAACGTTTTGGAACTATGTCCTTGATCAGTTTGATGTAAATAGCGACGGCTGTCTTTCCACAGCCGAAGCGGATGCGGTCACATCGATCGATGTTTCCGCAATGGGAGTAACGGACATTGGCGGGATTTTTCACTTTACAAATCTTGAAACGCTGAACTGTGCGGATAATGCGCTGGAAAGTCTGGATGTCAGCGCCAATACAAACTTATTGTATCTTGACTGCCGGAACAACCGGATCACTTCGCTGAACCTTATTAACAACTCACTTCTGGAGACATTGGAATGCGATGGAAATCCGCTCACAGAGCTTGTTCTTGCCGAGGACAGCGCGCTGAAAGAAATTCCTGAACTGAATGGTGAACAGGAGTCTTTGGAAGCGGAAGAGGAAGCTGCAGATCCTGATGTTGCGGAGGTAGCAGAAGAAGCTGAAACGGAAGAAACGGAGCTTTTGGGTAGTGATCCCGAGGGCCCTTTGGCACTTTACTTGGACGGCACGTTTGTCGGTGATTATCAAAGTTTTGAGGAAGCATTCAAGCATCTCAGCGCAAACGGCGCCAATGAGATCCGCCTTTGGACGGATATTGAGGCACAGAAGTTCGTGCTTCCGACAAGGATTGCAAATCTTACGATTAAGAGTAAGGACGGCGCAAAAAAAACGCTCTCGCTTTCGAAGATCAGGTCGCTTTCGCCCGCCTTTGATCTGACGATCGAAAACGTAAGCATCATTAGCAGCGGCGTGACAACGTTTGCGATAAGCGCTAAGAGGGACCTCACTCTGAAAAACGTGAACTTCTCCCCGAGGGCAAACCTTTCTGTCGCCGCAGATCATACACTTTCTCTTTCCGGTGACTTTACCGGTAATATCGGCAAGGTCAGCGGCACAAAGACGTCTGAGCTTCAGGTTCAGGATAAGATTTCCGTGGATGAGGTCGCGACCTTCCAAAGTGTTCAGGTAGCTCCCTCGTCACTGCTCAGGGTATCCGGCAAGGTGTCTGGTATTGGACTGCTGAATGGTGATCTTCATCTGGTCTCAGACGGCGAGACAGATACGGCTGTGATCAATAAAATCGAAACTGCTAACCTGATCCTTGAGTATGATAAGACGAAAAAATCATTGTTATCCAAGGTGACCGTAACGGATGTAACCGTCTTTCTTAATGTCAAAGTAGTTGACTCTGATGACGAGTTTCAGCCTTCTGCGCTTCCTTCCGGGATTCCTATCCTGACGGCCGGCAGCGAAAAGGAATTTGAGGTATATATCGACCCTTCAAATAAAGATACCGATGGGAATGATCTCACAGCATTCCGTTACAATAAAGAGATCCGCGCGGAATGGGAGTCCGCATTGACACTGGAAGCAGATGGCGAATCCTTCGACTGTCCGAATTTAGAAGTAGCGTTCAAGAAACTCAGTCCGACCGGTTATAATGAGATTGTGCTTCACAAAGATTTTGCACCGGCCAAATTTGTACTTCCGACAGGGATCGAGGAACTTTCAATCAAGAGTGATTCTTACAGAAGAAGCCTCACACTTCCGAAGATCAAAACTCTTGCGCCCTCATTTATTTTGCATCTTAAGAATGTGGACATTAAAAGTAGCGACGTGACAACGTTATCGGTAAATGCCAAGAAAGATATTTATATTGAAGATGTGACCTTCTTAACACCCACGAATATCTCCGTCGCAGCCGGTGCGGCAATTACCATTTACGGACAGAGTAATGGGATTGAAAAACTCTCCGGCACGAAAACATCTACTCTTGCCATTTGGGAAGATCAGTCTGTAAGTGAGATCGCAACCTTCAAAAGCGTCTGGATATCCGATTATCCTGCAGCAGAATTACGGGTTTCAAAAAAGGTATCCGGCATTGAATCTCTTCAAGGAAAACTTCGGATGCTTTCCGCCGACAAAGCCAGCAGCGCGGTGATAAATAAGGCTGAAGGCACCATTTCACTCGCATATGATAACGGCGCGGTAACCAAAGCAACGATAACGGGAATTCCCGGCTTATTGAAAATCGCGGTGTATGATGTTGGAACGGATACACTTTCCAAGCTCCCGTCCGGTACGCCCATCCTCACTGCGGGCAGCACAGACACAGAGGATTTCATAAACCGTATTTCGTTAGATAACAGGGATCCTGCCAATCACCAGCTCAATGTGTACGCTTATAACAAGGAGATCCGCGCGGAGTTTTCGGGTGCGCTGACACTCAACGGTACGGACTATCCGAACTTTGAGAAGGCGTTCGAGAATCTTGTGGAAAATTCCGAAAATACGATCACGCTTCACACGGATCTCGCTCTGGCGAAATTTGCCCTTCCGACGAAGAAGATCAAAAAACTCTCCATCATCGGCGACGGCACGCATGAATATGATAAGAGAAACATAACACTTCCGAAGGTGACATCTCTTGCGCCTTCATATGAGCTGCTTCTTAAGAAAGTATCTTTCTACAGCAACGGCGCATCCTCGTTTGCGATAAAAGCTAAGGATGATCTTGACTTTGAAAATGTAGATTTCTTCCCGACCGCGAATATTTCTGTCCCCGCAGGTCACAGCATCACGCTTGCCGGCAACTACTGCACCGGTATCGGTAAGGTGTCCGGAACAAACCGTTCCTCGCTTATTGTTCAGGACGATGTTTTTGTGAACGAAGCAGCGAACTTCCAAAAAGTAAGTATCACAAACGGGAAAACGTTCCGTGTATTCGGCAAAGTGTCGGGTATTGATACGCTGGTAAAAGGCACACTCCAACTGAGCACCTCCGGAACTCCGACTGCTTCTGTTATAAAAACAGTCAATACTGCGACACTGATCCTTGATTATATTCCGGCTCAGCAAGCCTTATTATCCAAGGTGACCGTAACGGATGTAACGGGTACGCTTACAGTCAGGGCAGTGGATCATGCCGATGGAACTACTCTCTGCGCACTTCCGTCCGGGCTCCCCATCCTTACGGCTGGCAGTGCCAAAGATTTCACGGATAAGATCACGATCGTTAATAAAGATGTGGTGGATACCCATGCTCTTAAAGCATACAGGTATGGGAAAGAAATCCGGGCGGAATATGCGGGTGCGCTGACACTGTCGATCGGCGGCGTAAATGTCGATTATCCGAATTTTGAAAAGGCATTTGAGCATCTTAGTCCTAATCAAATCAACAGGATTGAACTTCATACAGACCTTGCACCCACAACCTTCAAGCTTCCGACAAAGATCGATTATCTTCATATCGAGAGCGATACCTCCGGCACGAAAAGAAAACTTACGCTCCCGAAGATCAAATCGCTCACACCGACGTTTTCTATGACACTGACAGATATTGACCTTGAAAGCAGCGGCGTGTCAGAATTTGCGATCAACGCAAAGATGGGTATTAAAATAAGTAATACCACTTTTAGCCCTTTTGTAAGCATTTCGGGAGGGCCGGGCGTTAACGTAGATATCGGTAATCTTAACAATGGCGTCTATGGCATTGAAAATCTTTCCGGAACAAAGACAACCAAACTATTTGTGTGTGATGATCTCGTTGTATATGGGGATATCAAGACATTTAGCGAGTTATCCGTGTGGACCGGAAGGACCCTAAAAGTCATGGGTAAGGTATCCGGCATTGAAGAACTCAACAAAGGATCCAATAATAAAGGAACCCTGTACCTGTCTTCAGCCGGTGAGACGGATACGGCAGTGATCAAGAACGTCGTTAATGATACGACACTGATCCTTGATTATGATCCGGCGCGGCAAGCCTTATTGTCCAAGGTGACCGTAACGGATGTGAAGGGTACGCTTACGATCAAGGCATTGGATGTGAATGACAGCTCGAAAGTTTCCGCACTCCCGTTAGGGCTTCCCATCCTGACGGCAGGCAGTACAAATGATTTCACGGATAAGATCACGATCGTTAATAAAGATGCGGATGACCATACGCTTACGGCACGCCGGCACGGTAAGGTAATAAAGGCAGAATATTAGTAGGCAGTGTTTCTGGTAACAGTAATGGCCGGTTCGGACAAGATCCGGAAACCGCGCAGCGCATATCAGAAAAATCTTTGCATTAAGAATGATCTGTAATATAATACATAAGGGGGTTCCAAGGTATCGGAATCTCCTTATGTGTATTTAAGAGAAGAAATTGCTGTTGGTGATTTTCACAAAAAAACCTTTTGTTTGGAAAGGTGGGGCGCTTGAGCGATAAATATTTGGAACTGCCCGATGGCAGCAGGATCCCGACGGGATTGCCCGGAGGATTCTTCATCTACGAGGCCGAAGGAGACGAGAAGATCGTCTTTGCCGATGAGAATGTGGTAGCGCTTTACGGCTGCGAATCCTTTACGGATTTTATCGATCACGTGGGCGGCACATTTAAGGGCATGGTGCATCCGGAAGATCTGCACAAGATCGAGAATCAGATCCAGGCCCAGACACTTTTCGGAGAGAAGCGGCATGACTATGTGCGCTACCGCATCTTAACGAAGCAGGGAGAGATCCGCTACATCGAAGATTTCGGCCATCTTCTGCACTGGACGGACGGGAAAAGTTTCTTCTATGTCTTTATCGTTGATGTGGATCAGAATGAATTTTTGAACCATAACCGGAATTCCTTTGCGGAAGCGGAAGTGTTGTCCGTGAATCATGAAACGGACAGCCTGACGGGCCTGTTCAACATGTCCTTCTTCTACCAGAAGGTACAAAGGCTTTTGTCGACACCCGGCGCAAGAAGACAGGATATTTCGTTTATTCATTTTGATATTCCGAATTTCAAACTCTATAACGAGCGGCACGGCTTCAAGCTCGGCGATGAGCTTTTGTGTGATTTTGCAAAAGTGATCCGTAATGCATTTCCCGGCGCAACGATCGCCAGATTTTCCGATGATCATTTCTTCGTCTGCGCATCGGGAAGCAAAGAAGAGATCATTGAAAAAGTGGAGACGGTCTACAGGCAGATGCTCTTGTCCGATGATGTGAACAAGAAGGTCCGCATCAAGGCCGGTATTTACTATTTAGACGACAGAAGGGCGGAAGTGGGGCTTGCCTGCGATCATGCAAGGCTTGCCACAAACAGTATCAAAAACAGGCATGATATCCATTATTGTGTCTATGATGAAATGCTGCGGGAAAAGCTCCGCAAACAGCAGTATGTCGTGGACCATGTGGACGAGGCGATCGAAAAAGGGTACATCAAGGTCTTTTACCAGCCGGTGATCAGGGTGAAGACCGGCGAGATCTGCGGCTATGAAGCGCTGGTCCGCTGGATCGATCCGAAGATGGGAATGCTTTCTCCGGGTGATTTTATCGATACCCTCGAGCAGTTCCATCTGATCCATCTTGTGGATACCTATGTGATCAAGATCGTCTGCGAGGATTACTGCAGGCTTCGCAGGGAAGGGCAGCCCGTGGTTCCGGTTTCGGTCAACATTTCCAGACTTGATTTTGAACTCTGCGATATTTTCAGGATCGTGGAGGAAACCAGAAAAGCATACGATATGCCAAGGAATCTTCTGGATCTTGAGATCACGGAGAGCGCCTTAAACGATAATGTCGGTTATATCAAAGCCGAGTGTGACAGGATGCGTGAACTGGGCTATCATGTATGGCTCGATGATTTCGGAAGCGGATATTCCTCGCTGAATTCCCTTGCGGATTACAGCTTCGATGTGCTGAAACTGGACCTGATCTTCTTACGGAATTCCGATCACAATCCGAAGACCAGACAGCTGATGGCTTACATCATCAACGGCTCGAAAGGTATGGGGCTGGAACCGCTCTGTGAGGGCGTGGAAAGCGAAGAACATTACGAATTTCTCAAACAGGTCGGTTGCGAGAGAGCGCAGGGCTATTATTTCGGCAAGCCGATGCAGATGGAAGAGAGCAGAAAATTTACCGGACAAAAAAACATGAAATGGGAGGCAGTATAGGATGGAAACCAAAAAACTACTGATCAGCAGCACGAACGCTATGGACGCGGAAATGCTTAGGAAAGTGGACAGCTTCATGAAGGATGAGTGCTCTTTTGAAAAAAAAGACAACCTGCATGTGCGTCTTTTGATCGAGGAGACGCTTGGAATGCTGAAAGCGATGACCGGCAATTACAGCGCGATGCTCTGGATCGAGGCAGGTAAGAGCAACTGCCGCCTGCATGTTCTGGCATCCTCTTTCATGGATATCAACAAGAAGAAGGAACTCTTATCCCTGTCGCAGGGCAAAAACGCCTATGCAAAAGGGTTTATGGCAAAGCTTGGGGACATCATCGAAAACGGGATCTTAAACTACGAGAACGTGATGGCGCTGCAGCAAAAATACGGCTTGGGTTATGTGGATGTGGCATCCATGGGCGGCAATCCTTCCGAGATCATGTTTTCCTGGTCCTTAAACCAGTACAAGAAGTCTCTTTCCGAGGGGGAAGAAGGCGAAAAAGAGCAGACAGCCTGGGATGAGCTGGAAAAATCGATCGTCGCAAGCATCGCAAAGGATGTGCAGGTCGGCGTGAAGAAGGACCATGTGGAACTGCTGATCGACATGGAACTGACGGGAAAATAAAACATGGAAGCACATGAAAATATCGTTCTGATCGGAATGCCGACATCGGGCAAAAGCACAGCCGGCGTGATCCTTGCCAAGATCCTCGGCATGGGCTTTGTCGATACCGACCTTCTGATCCAGAAAAAAACAAAAAAGAAGCTCAGCGAACTGATCGAATCAGAGTCGCTGAGCGGTTTTCTTGCTATTGAAGAAGAGGTCTGCTCAGAACTTGGGATCACGGATCCGGATCTTCTCTCGGACGGCAGCGTGATCGCGACCGGCGGGAGCGTTGTCTACAGTGAAAAAGCCATGCGGCATCTGAAAGAGATCGGGAAAGTCGTCTATCTTAAGATCGATCTTCCCACCCTGCAGAAAAGGCTTCATAACGCAAAACAGCGCGGCGTCGTGTTAAGAAAAGGCCAGAGTCTTTCCGACCTTTATGAAGAACGGACACCGCTCTATGAAAAATATGCGGATCTGGTCGTTTCCGAAGCGGGTCTGAACATGGAAGAAACGGTCCATAGGATCATTCTTCAACTGTGATCACTTTATTCAAAATATAGTGGAACAGCGGATAGGACGTATCCTTGTTCTCGATGTAGGGCGTGTCCAGATCGATCGTATCGGAAGGATCATCAGGGTTCACGCCTTCGTAATGACCACGGAACACGAAATCGACATTTTCGCGTTTGAACTTCTCGATCACCTCATCCATGGCTTCCTGGGTCCCGGGGGCAGCGGCCTGCAGGTTCAGGTCGATCATTTCTACCCAGCCTTTCTCAAAGCCGGCAGACACATCCGTGCCGTGAATATGACCGGTCACGACAGATTCGATATCCTTATTGAGCATGACTGCATCCACAGCGGAAAGCACATAAGGCTCCCAGCAGATCCTTGAGGTTACAAGGGACGCGCCCGGGGCAACCTCCGACATACTCTGGTTATAACCGACAAAACATACATCGCGATTTTCCAAAGCTTCTTCGCAGGCGATGGCGGGACCGATCGTGTCCGTATGCTGTGAAACGACCACGCAGCCCTCGTCAAGCAGCTGCTCGGCAGCGCTTTTTTCCTGGGCATAACTGCTCCAGGTGTGGGTGTATTTTACGCGCATCACGGCCTGCGGGACCACATAGCGGACGCCCAGCAGAAAGGCCGTGTAGCCGGAAATGACTTCGGGTGTCGGGAAAGCAGCAACAAATCCGACAAGCGCTTCCTCCGGACTGATGACCCCGTCAAGGATCATCCGTTTGATCTTCATGCCGGCGGCGATACCGCTGACGAAACGTCCCTGATAGGCTTCCCCTTTAAATGTATGATAATTGGCAGGCACCGTCTGATCGCTCATATCCATGTAGGAAGTCTGGCAGAACTGGATTTCAGGATACTCCGGCGCCAGTTCCCGCACCAGTTCACTGTAGCCGTTGAAAAAGATGATGTCGCAGCCATCTGCCGCAAGTTCTCTTAAGGGTTCTTCCATTTCCTCATCGAGCACGTTGCTGCAGGTGTAGATCGTGACCCGGTCACCGTATTTCTTTTCCACCGCATCCTTGGCAAGAGAGAAGTTGTAGGTATACGGGGTGCTTTCGTCATTGTCATAGATAAAACCGACCGTCAGATGTTCCTTTGCGCCGTTCTTACTGACAAAGTGGAAGATGACGGCAAAGGCAGCCAGAACGACCAGACAGGTGATGGCTGTGGCAAGATAGATCCGTTTCATTTTTGGCCTCCTTCCCCATCGGACGATGTATCGTTATTCTTTTTCTCATTTTCACTTTGCATCTCGTCTGCCTGGATTTTTTTATCCTCTTCGACACGTCTTGCGAGTTCATCCTGTGCTTCGTGATCCGCCTGCTGGATCTCCGCACTTCTTTGCGAGTACAGCGCATCCACGTTGATCACGCCCTGATCGACCAGACGCAGGAAGGCATCAAGGACATTTGGATCAAACTGCGTGCCGCGTCCGCGTTTCATTTCGTTCATGACATAGTCCGTATCCATATGATTACGGTAGACACGGTTGCTGGTCATGGCATCAAATGCATCGGCCACGCCGATGATCCTTGCAAAGAGCGGGATCTCTTCCCCTTTTAAGCCGAGCGGATAGCCTTTTCCGTCATAACGCTCGTGGTGATAGCGGGTTCCTTCTTCCACGTGATCGACCAGCGTGAAGTCTTTCAGGATCTCCGCACCTCTTGTTACATGGGATTTCATTTTGACATATTCATCATCCGTAAGCCTGCCGACTTTATTCAGCACGCTGTCCGGAATACCGATCTTACCGATATCATGCATCTGGGCGGCGCCGCGCAGGTTGGAAAGGAATTTCCGCCGCTGCCACCATTTGAAGCATTTCATTTCCTCCGCGATCAGAACGGAATAGTCTGCCACACGCTGGGAATGCTCGTTGGTACGGACATCCTTGGCATCGACCGCATTTGCGATGGCCTTTACCGTTTCGTTGGCCATGTTGATCTTGATCTGCTGACTGTTCAGCTGCCTCTGAACGACCAGCCAGGTGAACCAGATGATGATCAGAGAGAGGAGCAGCAGCATGTAGAACGTGAAACCGGGCTGCTCGTAGATCTCGCCTTCCTTGACGAGTTCGAATTTGCGCTCTTCCAGAACCCGTTCCGCGGAGCTGTCAAAGATCGCCAGATGGAAGATATACTTCCCTGCCGGCAGATTGACATAGATGATATTGTTCAGGCTGTTCTGGGGCACATTCGTCCACTGGGTGTCATAGCCTTCCAGATAATAGCCCACATTCGGTTCCTGAATGGTGTAGTTTAAGATCTCCGGGGCAAGTTCCACACGTTCCACGCCCTGTCCGACCGTGATCGCGCCGGCTCTCGGGAGCGGCTGCTGCACGCCGTCCATTTTGACGGAAGCCAGTTGCATCCGATAGGAACGGACATCGCTGTTATATTTGTCCACGTCGATGATATAAACACCGGTGTCGCAGGGGAGAAAGAGCTCGCCGTTGCCGTCGTAATAATTCCAGGAATTGGCGGTCAGGGAGGTTCCGAGACCTCTTCTGGCATCCAGAAGTTCCCAGGCGATCTCACCGCCCGCAACAAGATCGTCGCGCCCGACAACATAGATCCCGGCGCTGGACATAACGAACAGTGTGTCCTCATCTTTGACCCAGATATCGTAGTTATTGAAATACGGGAATTTGTCCAGAACCTGAATGGACTTGTCAGGATTCATGTAGCAGAGGCTGTTACTGGTTACGATGAACACGCCCTCGGATTTCGGATCTTTGATCGTACGCAGGATGACGCCGCTGCTGAGCCCGTCCTCGCGGGTAAGCATGTCTTTTACTTCGCCGTCTTTTAATACGGCAATCCCGTCACCGTCCGTTCCGGCAAGGATCGTGCCGTCAATTTGCTCTGTCAGGGTCAGGATCATGGAATTGATCAGCCCGTCTTCATTGCTGATCGTATTGCTGACCTGATGATCTCTGATATAACTGATGCCGGTATCCCCTGCGGCAAGGATCGTGCCGTCTTTCAGCTGCGTTACGATCCTCGCGCGGTTACCGAAACTTCCATTTTCCGCGTTGTATGACCAGGATTCCCCGTCAGGAGAGTATTCCATCAGGCCGCTTCCGTAGGTGCATACCCACAGATGATCGTCACGGTCCGCATACATACAGCGGATGCGTTTGCCTTCCAGTTTTTTTGTTAATGCATTATCGATCCTGCTTCTGCAGGAGCGGTCGACAACATCCAGTCCGGTGTCGGTGCCGATATAATAGCAGTCCTGCCAGAAGACAATGGCATTGACGACGCGGCGTTCCATGCCGATGGAGCCGTAGACATCCTTAAAGGGTGATTTTGCCAGACGCAAAAGCCCCAGCCTTGAGGATGTGAACCAGAGATTGCCCTGGTAGTCGCAGAGCATGTTGTCGATCGAATTGTTGAAATCGTTGGTATTTAAACGGTGATATCCGGTCCTGTCCATATAGGAGACGCCGCTGTCGGTGGAAATGAACAGGGTGCCGTCATGCAGATAATTCAGGTTGTTGATGCTTTTCACTTCCGGACAGGCGATGATATTTTTCTGCTCAAAATCGTCACCCGATATGTCATAGCAGTAAATATGGTTGGTGGAAGTCCCCACCATCAGAAGTCCTTCCGGGGAAAAGGCGCAGCAGTTGAACTGCTCCTGCTCAGAGGACAGCTGCAGGGAAGACAGGATCTTGCCGCCTTTCATGAGGAAGAGGCGCCCGTCTGAAGAGATGGTGGCGATGTGGCCGTCCTCATCGGCCGTGATGCTGTCGGCGTAATTGATCTCGGAAAGCGTGCCTGCGGGCTTCAACCCGTTGTTCATCATCAGGATCTGCATGCTTCCGGTGGTTCCGATATAGTAATAGCCGTCTGTTGCGCGGACGATGCAGCGGACGGAATTGGACGGCAGCCCGCTTGTCTGGTCGAGCACATTGACGACCTCCTCGCGGATCACGATGGAGAGCCCGTTATCATTGGTACCGACCCAGAGTCGACCTTCCTCATCCACATAGAGACAGTTTACATTTTTGATGGATTCATACTCATCCACCCAATGGAATTCCCGCCCGTTGTAGCGGTACAATCCGGCATAGGTTCCGATCCAGAGTACCCCGTCGTTGGTTTGCGCGATGTCATTGGCTTCGCCACACGGCAGACCGTTGTTGCTGCTGTAGACACTCTGTACATAATCGTTGTAATCCGGTGTCAAAACAGCATCAGCTTTGGTATTTACGGGAAAGAGCAGAGACAGGGCTAAGGCCCCTGTCACAAAGAGAACGCCAAGCGTCATGTGACTGTTTTCCGCTTCCAGTTTCCGGTTGATGTTTTCCCTGCGCCAGCGCCTGATCAGGATGACGATATAGACGGCTGCCATGGTCAGGACCTTGTCGGCAAATTCGATCGAAAGCTGCCCCATGAACGTGCAGATCAGAGGCGGCCATTCTTTGTTCAGAAGATAATCAACGACACCGTTGCCCCATTTGTTGCCTGTGTAGCCACCATCGAGGATCACATCGATGGGAACGGAGACGAGAAGCGCGGTGAGCATGGCAAGGGAAGCGGCTTTCATGAAACCGTAGAAGCGGTCAAACCATCTCCAGCGTGCGGACAGCCCGACAACGATGCCAAGCGCGATGCCGGTCAGGGAATAAGCGAAAGAAAGACTGTTGATCAGACCGTAGGCAAGGTTGGAAGTTAGTCCTACCATCGCCCCGCACAGCGGCCCGCCGATATAAGCGCACAGCGCCGTACCGAATGAATCGGCCCACAGCGGCAATTCCAGTTTCACAGCAAGCAGCTTTCCGCCCAGATTCATGACGATACAGATCAGAACAAACAGCACGATCTTCGGGGTTTTCCATTTCTTCATCCGATTCGGCCTCCTCCCACTTCACACGGTTCTATTGTAACAAACCAAACGCATAATGTAAATGAACTTGGTGATCCCTTGGGGACGGGGTCAGTGGTTCATTGTAAACCTTCGAAGTCGACAATGGCCCCTTGACCCCGTCCCCAAGGGACCATTTGCCGAAACTTGACAGAACTGCCGTTTACAGATAGAATGAGAGACAGAAAAAAGATTTCGGAAGTGTAAAAATGTTCTGGAAAACAACAAATCTACAACTGATAAAAGGTTACATTGATCCCCGCTAAGGGGATAGTGCGCCTTTTTTCAGTCTTTTGCACGATCTCCTTATTTATTGTTGCATTTTAACGATAGGGAGGTTTTTTTATGCTTAATTATAAGAAACAGATCAACAGACTTTATTTATCTTCATTATTAAATGAATTGTCCATTACGGGCGCCTGGGTTGCGATCCTGGCGGCAAGAGGGTTCTCTTTAGTACAGATCGGTCTTGCGGAAACAATCTTTCATGCGACGAGCCTGCTCTTTGAGATCCCTTCCGGGGCACTGGCGGATGTTGTGGGACGCAAGAATTCCCTGATTCTGAGCTGCTTATCGTCGATCACGGGCTGTCTGATCATGGCACTGACAAACGGCTTTGGCGGGGTTTGTGTTTCCTTCATATTTCACGCGCTCGGCTATAATTTTGCGTCCGGCTCGGGCGATGCGCTGGCCTACGATTCCCTGAAACTGGTAAAAAAAGAAGAACTGTACGAACGTTATTCTTCGAACCAGCTGATCATCTACCGCATCACGAGCGGTCTTTCCACGCTTTTAGCCGGTGTGGCACTGCTGCTTGGCTACAGAACAGCTTATCTGATCAGCGTGGTCAATCATGTGCTTGCGCTGATCGTGATCTTCGGTCTCAAAGAGGTCAGCCATACGGATGCTCAGGCTTCGGATGAAGGGAAGATCGAAGCAACCGGGATCGGTGATATCCCTACAACGGCCCAGGAAACGGCAGTCGAAAAGAAAGATCACTGCACTCTCATAAAAATGGCAGGCACTTTCGCGGATAGCTTAAAGTTCTTATGGAAAAACAAAAAAGCGGCAGCCCTGATGTTTTCCAATTCCTTTGTCGGTGCGTTTGACATTTTACTGCTGTTCTTCCTGCAGTCCAAACTCAGGGACAGCGGGCTTAGCGACAACTGGCTCGGAATCGCGCTGTTTATCATGGAAATGGGCGGGATCCTCGGGTCCAAACTGATCCTGAAAATGCAAAAGTGCAGGTATGCCGTGATCTTTCTGCTCGGGACGCTTGGCGTCCTGACGGGGATCCTTCTGGAACATACGGGCATCGCGGTCGTGATGACGCTCGGCGGTTTTATCAGCGCCGTGGCGGATGATGCGCTGCAGGTCAGAACGGATGTGAAGCTGCAGGACATGTTTTCCTCCTCGCAGCGTGCGACGCTGATCTCGATCAGCTCGTTCACGTTTTCCGTGATCATGATCGTGCTGTCACCGTTAGCAGGCTGGGTCTTCACCGTCTGGTGAGGACCCCCGGCTGAACGGGGAGGAGAAGCATGAAAATGAACCACTGACCCCGTCCCCAAGGGCTCAAATGATTCACTGACCCCGTCCCCAAGGGCTCAAAACCCCGAAGATTTTGACGCAAAAATCATTATGTGATAGCATGGAAAATAAGAAAAAAGTCGCATGGCGATCTGAAAAGGGACAGGATCCGAACATGAAGCAACAGACCGGGCAGACAAGGGCAGTGACCATTCTGAAAGCAGTATTTCTGCTACTGTTTTTCACGTCGCTGTTTTTTTATGTTTCCTACAATCTCTATGATCATTCCTACGGGTTTGCAAGCGAAGAACCGCTGAGCCTGGAAGACTGGACCGTGGTCATGCCCGACGGCAGTTCATTTCAGGTTCAAGAACCCTATGAAAAAGACCCCGCGTACGGCATCCCCTACAGGCTCATGACCCGCCTGCCCGAAAAGATGTCGCAGGACTATGAGCTTTGCTTCCTCTATTTTAATGACCTTGTCGTCAAAGTGGATGATGAAGTGCGGACGGAGTTCGTCAGGCAGCGGGATGTTAATCTGGTGGGCGGCATCGTGAAGGCTACCTATCTGATGCTGACCATTCCGAAAGAAGACGCCGGGAAAATGCTGGAACTGACCAGAGAACGCAGCAACACGGAACGGCGGATCTATCCGAGAGTGCTGCTCGGACCGCCGGATACGATCTACCGGTTTATGATAGATGAGTATGGCGCGGTATTTGCGATGTACCTCGTGCTTTTGGCGATCTCCGCCCTGATCGTTATCGCGGGCATTGTTCTTTCGATCTGGCTGAAGACCCCGATCGACATGCTGTATGCCGGCTTTTCGGCACTGATCACAACGGCATGGATGATCTCGGATTCTTTTCTCTATCCGCTTGTTTTCAGACACAACTTTATCGACGGCACCGTTTCCTATCTGCTGTGCATGCTGATCCCGTTGCCGTTTCTGATCTATATGAATGCGCTGCAGAGAAACCGTCATGAGAAATGGTACCTGCGGCTGCAGGTGTTTTCCGTCGCATCGTTTCTTATTTTTTCCACGCTGCATTTTTCGGGGATCTGCCCGTTTTATAATACGCTTCCGCTTGTGGATACCGTACTTGCGCTCGATATCTTAGCCTGCATCGTGATCCTGACCATAGACATCGTGCACGGACATATTGCGGAGTTCAAGTATACGGCGATCGGATTTCTCGGATTTTTCATTCTGGCCCTGATGCAGATCATCGTGATCTTTACGATGGACCTGAACAATGACGGGATCCTGCTGCTGTTAGGCCTTCTGTTCTGGCTGGCCTGCGTCGTGATCCAGCAACTGCAGGAGATCAGGGAGGCCGATCTCGAGAAGAAGAGAGCCATGGAACTGTCCGACGCCAAGACAAGGTTCTTAGCCGGCATGTCCCATGAGATCCGGACTCCGATCAACTCGATCTTAGGCATGAACGAGATGATCCTTCGTGAAAATCACGACGATACGATCGGCGGCTACGCGAAAGAGGTACAGAATGCCGGGAAGATGCTGCTGGCGCTGATCAATGATGTGCTTGATTTTTCCAAGATCGAATCCGGAAAACTCGACATTACACCCGCGGATTATGATCTTGGATCGCTGCTTTTTCAGGTGGTCTCGCTTGTCAAGGAGCGGGCAGGGGCGAAGGGCTTAGATTTTGACCTGCAGATCGCAGAAGGCATTCCGCGTGTTCTTTACGGGGATGATGTCAGGATCAAACAGATCCTGCTGAATCTTCTGACCAATGCCGTCAAGTATACGGACCGTGGGAAGGTGGTCCTTTGCGTGTCCGGTGAACCGGGGGATGAAAACACCTGCAGGCTCTGCTTTGAGGTCAGGGACACCGGAAAAGGGATCCGGGAAGAGGAACAGAAAACGCTGTTTGATGCTTTCTCGAGAGCGGATCTGTCCAGGAACAGAAGCGTAGAAGGTACCGGACTCGGACTTGCGATCGTAAAGCGGATCGTGGATTCGATGGACGGCAGCATCAGCGTGGAATCAAAGTACGGAGAAGGCTCTGTCTTTCGCGTGATCCTGCCGCAGCCGGTCCGAAGCAGCGAGCCGCTGTCGCTTGAACTGAAACCGGAAGAGACACCTTCGCATGCCTACCGTTCCGCATTTACGGCACCCGGCGCCAAGATCCTTGCGGTGGATGACAATGCTGCGAATTTAAGCATTGTCAGACAGTTTTTGAAACAGACACAGGTGACGATCGACTGCTGCATGAACGGCAATGAAGCGTTCGCAGCATGCTGCAAGGTAAAATATGATCTGATCCTGCTCGACCATATGATGCCGGATCCCGACGGGATCGCGACACTTGCCAAGATCAGGAACAGTGAACTTTCACTGAACAAAGATACAAGCGCGATCGTTCTGACCGCAAACGCATTGGCAGGGAGCAGACAGCTGTATATTGATGCGGGATTTGCGGATTATCTGACCAAACCGATCGCGTCTGCGGTGCTCGAGGAGACCGTTAAAACGTATCTTCCGAAGGAACTGGTGATCGAAACCGGTCCGGACATCGAAGCAGGTCAGGCAGCGGAAACCGAACCGGCGATAGAACAAAACGCTTCGAAAGAAGGGAGAGTAACTTCTATGGATGCAGGATTCAGCGGTGAGAAAAACAACAAATGGGCAGGGATCAAAGAGATCGACTTTGATGCCGCCGTAGAGTATTGCGGCGGAGAAGAAGTGCTGGAACTGGTCATCGATGAGATCATCAAGGATCACGGCCCGCGTCTTAAGCGCATGGAAAAAGCGCTGAACGAAAAAGACTATGATACCTACCGGATCGAAGCGCATGCGATCAAAAGCAACCTTGCAACGATCGGCGCCAATGAGATGAGCGAGAGAGCAAGACAGCACGAATACGCCGTCAAAGACAACAATATTGATTTTGTCCTGCAGGATCATGAAGCGTTCATGAACGGATATGCGGATCTTTGCAAAAGAATGGAGCAGGTCCTGAAGGGAACCGTATAAAAAGTCCCGGAAACAAAACCGGAACCGGGAGAAGGAATATGAAAAGAAAAAACCGGAAGAAGATCAAGGTCTTCTTCCGGTTCCTCTTCTGTCAAAGTGCCCTTCGTAGTAGGCACGTTTTTCTTTGTACATCTGTTGTTCCGCCATTTCTTTGATAGGCTTGATATCGGTAACGCCGGCTTTGCAGTAAACACAGCCGATGGAAACGGAACGTCCTTTTTTGTCGATGTATTTGCGGACCTGCGCGACTTCATCGTTAAAGACTGCTTCATTGTCGGCAAAATCATAAATGATGAACTCGTCGCCGCCCATGCGGTAGACGTTCTGATAACCGAATACGACGGCAAGGCTGGTCGCGATATCGATGATCATGGAATCGCCGGCATCGTGTCCCAAAGTGTCGTTGGTATGCTTCAGACCGTTGATATCGCACATGATATAGCCGAACGGCTTGCTCACGTCTCTTTCTCCGCCTTCAAATTCATCCAAAGCCCTGCGGTTCTTTACCCCGGTCATTTCATCATGATAACTGTTCTGCAACAGGATGTTCTGTTCATCCCGCTGGGAGACCATCTGGGCAAATACGAAGGAGAGCAGCCTTAAGATCTCCGAAGCTTCATTGATATAGGCAACGGGCGGATTGTCAACACCGAAGAACCCCACATATTTTCCTTCGATCTCCAGAGGCCCTGTGACAAGCGCATGAACGTCCTGGCTGATCAGGACTTCAGAGATCCGCTCGCTGACTTTGCGGTATTTATCCGCATCGTCGATGAGGATATGATGATTTTTCTTAAATTCGCTGTACCAGACCTCGATCACGTTATCGTAAGGGATATCCTGCCGGTTGGCGATCTGCGGATGCACGCCCATCTTGCACCATTCGTAGGTGTTGGAAAAGGTGCCGTCCAGCTGGTCTTCGAAGATATAGGCGCGGTCCGCATGCAGCTGTGTGCATACATATTCGAGCACTTCGTTGATCCTGACATCCGCATCCTGCGCGCTTGCCGCATACTGCAGCACCTTGTTGATCACGCGGTCCCGTTCGATGGCGTTCTGGTCCCTGGTCCACCAACGGAGCACCTGAATGATGATCGCAAGCAGCAAAAGCAGCAGTCCGATCCGGAAGAAATTGCCGTGTCCGGAAAGCATATGCGATCTGTTCTGGGTTTCGAACACAAAGGTGTCAAGAACTGCCGTGACTATAAAGGCTCCGATCCCGATATAGAAGAAGGTCAGATGGGTCGGCGTGTTCAGCTTCCGGCAGACGATCTCATTGTCTACTAAGATCACGATGATCAGTACCAGCATGGAAAGGTAGGACGTATAGATGATCGGCGTCAGAAGCGTCATATCGATATTCAGGAAATAACGCAGGTAGAGCATGACGGAAAAACATGCCGCCGGGATCCAGAAGGCAAGCTGCGGATAGAGCGGGCGCTTCTTCAGCGTCATGGAATTGACGAAACGTACCAGCGGATAGGCCGCCAGATGGATCAGCGTATAATCCATGACCCGGCAGGCAATCACACAGCCTTTGACATATTGGATCAGGCCCGTGTCGACAAAACACCACATGCCAAGGATCATCAAAGAAGCGCCGAGCGCGGCCAGATTATAGGTCAGCGCAGCCTGCTGTTTCGGGATAAAGAAATAAATGATCAGCATCAGAAGCCCGAAGGAGATCACCAGAAGCGAAAAGATCACCGGAAGATAGCGGTTTCTGACGACGATGTGCGTAAACGCTTCCGGAGAGCAGAGGAAAATATTGCCGATCCGGCCGCTCGAGTGGTTGTCAAAAACGGAAGTAACATCCAGATCGACCTTCTTCCCGGCGTAATCGGGACACAGAACGACCGTGTGGAAAGCGGTCCCGTATCCTTTTCCGGTCAGATTTTCTATCGTGTCATAATGATAGAGCTCTTTGCCGCCGAGCGTAAATCTGAACGCCGCATTTCTGCTGATGAGACACAGCGCAGGATTGTCGGGAAGTTCATCCGGAAGTGTGCAGGAAAGATGCATTTCTCCGTTAAAATCAGCGGCGGAGGTCTCGAACAGATCAAAAGTCCTGCCGTCATCCGTCTGCCAGCTTGCGGTAAGGTCCACAATGCGGTCTTCATCCTGCCCGATCACAAAGCCGTTGAAATCCGTAAAAAGAAACAGATAGAAGATCAGGCCTGCCGTGAGCAGACAGAAAAGGACCAGATATGGAATTGCATATTTTTCTTTTCTGTAATTCATGCATTTATCTTACCATACGCAAGAAGAATATGCAAAAAAGGTTCGGCCCAAAAAGGTACTAAATTCAGTACAACAGAAAAAAATAGGAACATGGAGCAAAAGATGATAAAATAGAGAGCGGAATGATGAAAAGCGGAGGCTTTGCAATGGAGAAAAGATTCGAAAACGGAACGGTTTACATAACGCTATGTCCGAAGCTGGACTATGACAGCGCGATGAAAGCGGACGAAGAAGTATTTACCTATATGAAAGAACTCGAAGAGGCACAGGAAGACGGCTGCATCAAAGCTATTGTCCTGAATGCGGAGGAGCTTCTCTATACTTCCTCTGCGGGGATCCGGCTGCTCCTGAAACTGAAAAAGAAGATCAGCGACATGCGGATCACGAATGTCAGCGATGAAGTCTACGAAACGATCAGCATCACCGGCATGGAGGAACTGTTCGGCCTGGAGCCTGTCAACGAACAGAAAGTTGAAGATTCCTTCGACCCTGTCTTTACCGTGGCAAAAAGCTTCGGCGTCACATCCGGGGAAGAGAGAGGGCCTGACTATGTCTTTCATGTGAATGCGTCCGTCCCGCTCACCGGCATCAACGAGAGCGGCAGCGCGGCCAAATTCGTGCCGGTCACGAAACTGTTCGAGCTGCAGGCAAAGGATCATGCGAAAGAGATCGCCGTGACTTCCTCCAAAGGATCCTATACCTATGAAGAACTGAACCGGGCGGCCAACAGGATCGCAAACACGCTCATTTATGCGGGGGCTAAGGCAGAGGATGTGGTCTGCATCATGCTCGAGCGCGGGATCGAGATCTATGCCGCAACACTCGGCATTCTGAAAGCCGGCGCCGCCTATACGATCGTCAATCCGAAATACCCCGACGACAGGATCGAATATATCTACCGGGATGCCGGCTGCAAATACATCATTTCTTCCAAAGATATGGTCTACGAGCGTCTGGAGCTTTTCGTCGACAGCCTGCAGAAGCGGCCGCTGTTTTTCGAGCATCTGATGACCTGGCCGGATGATAAGAACCCTGCAACAGAGATCTGTCCGCAGGACCTTTGCTACCTGATCTATACGTCCGGATCCACCGGAAAGCCCAAGGGCGTGATGATCGAGCATAAGAACCTGAGCAACTTCCTTCTGCTCTGTCCTGAAAATCATGAGGTCTTAGGTCTTGCGCAGAAAGGGAACTGCTTCCTTGCCATGGCGCAGATGACCTTTGATTTTTCCATCATGGAAGAATATATTCCGCTTGTGATCGGCAAAAAGGTTGCGCTTGCGCTCTATGAGGAGATCGCGAATCCCGAGCGCATGATCGAATTTATGAATGAAAATCAGGTGGATGCAGCCTGCTTTACGCCAAGCTACCTGTCCGGCCTCTTAAGGCTTCCGAATGCAAAAAGCGCCGTCTCGAGACTGAAAGTCATTGATTTTGGCGCGGAGGCGTTCCCGGGGACGCTTTATACCAGGATCCGGGAAGTCAATGATTCGGTCTATATCATGAACGGGTACGGGCCGACGGAATCCACCATCAGCTGTACCATGAAAGTCGTGGATGATGCGGAACACATCACCATCGGAAAACCGAATGCAAATGTCTTTGTTTTTGTCGCGGATGAGCAGAACAGAGAAGTGAAGAAGGGCGAAAAAGGCGAGCTGCTGATCTGCGGGGAAGGTGTTGGAAGAGGTTATGTAAACCTACCGGAAAAGACGGCCGCATCCTTTATCGAATTTGCAGGCATGCGCTGCTATAAGAGCGGTGATCTGGTCAGGATCAACGAAAACGATGAGATCGAGTACACCGGGCGAAAAGACAATCAGGTTAAGATCCGCGGCTTAAGGATCGAACTCGGTGAGGTCGAATCCGTCATTTCCGAAATGCCCGGGATCAATCTGTGTGTCGCAAGTTCCTATAAAGACCGCTATCTCTGCCTGTATTACACATCCTCTTCAGGGCTTAAGGAAGAGGAAGTCCGTGCATATGCCAAAGAACATCTGGCCCATTATATGGTGCCGGACTTCTACATGCTGCTATCCAGAATGCCGATGACGCCGAACCAGAAGATCGACAGAAAAGCGCTGCCGGAGCCTTCCATAAAGGAAGAAGTCTTAACACCTCCCGAAACCGAAGAGCAGAAGAAACTGCTTGAGATCCTGCGTACGGTGATGACGGATCAGGAATACGGGATCGATACGAACCTGATCGACAGCGGCATGTCCTCTCTGGACATCATGCTGTTTTTGTCGTTGCTCGGTGAAAACTATGCGGTGGGCATGGGGATCGCCGATCTGAACGCGCATCCGACGATCCGGGAACTGGAGCAGTTCTTAAAGAGCGCGCCGAAGATCAAAAAGCACGAAAGGAAAGACAGATATCCCGCGCTGATCCTGCAGACCGTCGACTACTTTGCGACGGCTTCCGGCGAGGGCAATCTGAACATGCCGACGATATACGAGCTGGATCCGCAGGTTGATGATGAACGGCTCAAAGAAGCGATCTATACGGCCATGGAAGCGCATCCGGGCCTGACGATGCGCTTTGAAGTACAGGACAATGCGCTCTATCAGATCCCGCAGAGTGATTTCAGAAACTATGAGATCGAAACCGTGACCATGACGGATACGGAGTTCAGCATGAAGAAACGCAGCTTAAGCCGGCGCATCGCTCCGGATGCGAAATGGCAGTTCTGCTTCCGGATCATCCGTACGGAAACGAGGAAATTCCTGTTTGCGGATTACAGCCACCTGAATTCCGACGGAACATCGATCGGGATCGTGATCGAAGACATCATAGCGGCTTATGAAGGCAAAAAATGCGAGGCGGAGACCATGACGCTGTTTGATTTTGCCGATTACATGTCTGATTTCTGGGAAACGAAAGCAGGAAAACGCTGCATCGAATTCTATATGCTGGGACTGAAAGACGTAGGCGGCCCGGTCACGCTGCCTGCGGACTTAAACGGTACAACCTGGGAACCGAAGCGCTTCAGCAAAAAGGCGGATGTGGATGCAAAACTTTTCAGTGAATTCTGCAGGAAAAATCACCTGACGGAAAGCACGCTGCTTGCGGGCGCGTTAGGGATCGCGCTCTGTCAGGCCTCGGGCAGGGAAGCGGTGGCCTTTTCCTACGGGTTCAGCGGAAGGAACGATTCGAGACTGACAAATACGGTCGGTTATATCGCAACGCTTCTGGAAGTGTTCTGCCATATCAAAGGGCAGACTTCGCTGCTTGCCTATCTGCAGAGATTCCAGAAAGATCTGCTCAATCTGATGATGTTCCCGTCGATGCCGATCCCGGAAGTGACGAAAGCATATCCGAACGCGATCGACGTTACGTTCCTCTATCAGCCTTACGAGAGCCCGGTCTATGACATGGACGGGACGAAGGTGCGCGCGGAGTTTTTGCAGGAGATCATGCCGAACGAGAGCGTCAAGACGATCTTTCAGGTTTCGCAGGATCAGGACGGCGGCTTCACCTGGGATATCGACTATCACGGGAATCTGTATTCGGAAGACTGCATCCGCAACGTTTATGAGCGGATCGAGCATGCCCTGCAGGCGATCTTAACGGATGATGATCTGCAAAAGGCAATGGAGTTCCAAACTTCGTAGCACATCGTTAACTTCTTGTACTCTGTACGAAAACCTAAGAAATGTGCTATAATGATCTTTGGCAGACCGCTTACGGGCAAAGTGAATGTTCGTAGCATAAGAATGAATTATAAGACACGCATATATCATAAGCGATATTTATCTTATAAGATGTACAGCCATTCTTTTCCGCGGTCCGCCGGTTTAGCTATGAGGGGAAATTTCCCGGAAATCCCGGGGAGTATGATCGATTAAAAAGGGGAAAATCAGATGAAGATCATTCATTGTGCGGATCTGCACCTGGATTCGCCCATGCGGGCCAATCTGGATGCAGCCAAAAGCAAGGAACGGAAGCTGGAGCTGCTGGATACTTTCCAGAATATGGTAAAGTATGCGGCGGACGAATCCGTGGAAGCGATCCTGATCGCAGGAGACTTATTCGACAGGAAGGTCGTTTCCAAAACAGCGATCAATGCATTCTTAAGACAGGTCGAAACCCATCCCGAGATCACATTCTATTATCTTCGCGGCAACCATGATGCCATGAGTCTGCCTATCGCAGCGGGGCTTCCGGACAATCTGAAACTGTTCTCGGATTCCTGGACCCGTTATGTGATGAATCCCGAAGGAAAAGGAAATATCGTGCTCCACGGCGTGGAATATAACGGTGTGAACGAGAACTCGATCTATGACAGTCTGTCACTGAATCCCCGTGATTTTAACATCCTGATGCTACACGGGCAGACGACCGAGCACAATATGGGGGATCGCACCGAATATATCCATGTCAAAAAGCTTGCGGGACGCGGGATCGATTATCTGGCGCTCGGCCATGTGCACGCTTTTGCAAAAGAAAAGATCGATGAGCGGGGCACGTACTGTTTTCCGGGCTGTCTTGAAGGCAGGGGATTTGATGAGTGCGGATCCCATGGCTTTGTGCTGCTTGAGATCAGCGAGGAGCAAGGCACTTACAGCATGACTTTTGTTCCTTTTGCAAAGCGGACTCTTTATACGGTAGAAGTTGACGTGAGCAACTGCATGCGTTCGGAAGAGATGAGAGAACGCGTGGAACAGGTTGTTACGGAATGCGGCTTTGGCGAAAGCAGTCTTCTGAAGATCATCCTGACGGGGACCGTGGATGTCAACTGTGAGAAGGACCTTGATTATATCCTCCATCCCGTTAAGAGCAGATTCTATTTTGCCAAGCTGTATGATGAGACCAGAATGGAGGTTGATTTCAGGATGTATGCGTTTGATGAGTCTCTGAAGGGAGAGTTCATCCGCAATGTGCTTGCATCCGATCTGACGGATGACGAAAAAGGGGAAGTCATCCATTACGGCCTGATGGCGCTTCGCGGGGAGGAGATCGAAAAATGAGGTTGATCGCTCTTCATATTGAAAATTTCGGAAATTTAAGTGATTTTGACCTGAAGTTCGATGAGAATCCGACGGTCATCCTGAAGGATAACGGCTGGGGCAAAAGCACGCTGGCCGCATTTATCAAGGTGATGTTCTACGGCTTTTCCGGAGAGAACAAACGGACAAACGAATTAAAAGAGAGAGAAAAATACCGTCCCTGGAAGGGCGGCGTCTACGGCGGGAGACTCAGCTATGAGGCGGGCGGTGTGCCGTATGAGATCACCAAAGTGTTCGGCAACAAGGAAAAGGAAGACAGTTGTGAACTGATCAACCTGACGACCGGACTGAAGGTGGAAGATCTGGATGCATCTCATGCCGGGCTTGACCTGTTTGCGCTCGACGAACGTTCCTTTATGCGTTCGGTCTTTATCGCGCAGAATGATGTGCGCGTGCATGAAGATGGCCGGGAAGGGATCGCGGACGGGATCAGCGCCAAGATCGGCAAACTCAGTGATGCGACGGATGACGTGAACCGTTACGAGGCCGTGATGGACAGGCTGAATGACCTGCTCAACCGGATGTCTCCGAAACGTGCGACCGGCAGCATCAAGCAGATGAGCGCGCATATTTCGTCCCTGCAGAATACGCTCCGTCAGGAAGAGTCCATCAAGGATTCCGCGCAGCGTCTGGAACTGCAGTTAAGATCGGAACAGGAAAAAGCGCATCAGATCGAAAACGAGCGGATCGCCATGGACGAGCGGTTCCGGCAGGACGCGCAGCGGGGGGAACTGCTTGCCAGAAAAGAAGCGCACGAGCAGCTCTGGAACCGGTATGAGGAAGCCAAGAACAGTCTCGAAGAGCTGGAGAACAGTTACGAAAACGGGCTGCCGTCGGAAGAGGATGTCCGGGAGAAATTAAAGATCTGGGATGAGAGAAATGTGCTCTGCACAGGTCTTGACAATAAAGAACTGCAGCTGAACTACCTGATCAAGGACGCCGCGGAGGCAAAGGTCCGGGCGGAGGAAAAACACCAGCTCTACCTTGACGAAAAGAGATGGCGGGAAGAAAGAACGGAGAAGATCAAACGATCCGCGATGATCCTGCTGGCCATTGCCATTGTGCTCTGTGTGGGCGGCGCGATGACCGTTTTCGTGCTTTCGCGGATCACCATCGGCGCCGGTGTCATCGGCGGCGGTATCGTCAGTCTTTTTGCGGCGCTGATCCTGATGATCTGGGCGCACTTTTCCGGAAGGAAAAATGATGAGATCGACGATGAGTCGGTAATCGATGAAGCGGCCCAGCGGGGCGATGAACAGGATATCGAAGAGATGAAAGTGCGGATCGGACAGGACAGGGACAGGGTTGCGATCATCGAGACCAATGTGCAGGAATTCTTACGGCATTACCGCTTCCCTTATGAGCCAGAAGACGTGAGTGCAACGCTCTATGAGATCCGTAAGCAGATCGAACAGCTGCATGTAAAAGAAGACGACCTGACGCAGAAACGGGAAGAACTCAAAGCATTCGAAAAAGCAAACGACATGACGGCGATCATGAATATCCCCGAAGCATCGGATGGCGGAGAGCCTTTCGATATGCAGAAGGAGCGCGCGGAGAACATGAGGCGGTTTAAAGTCACGCAGGATGCGATCCGCCTCTATGTCAGACAGCTGGATGAATACCAGGACCAGCTGCAAAATATGGAAGAGATGCGCTCGGAACTGACCGGCCTTACAAAGGAACGGGACGACAAGCTTCACCAATACGAGATGCTGACGCTGACCAGGGATTATTTAAAAGGCGCCAAGCAGAACTTTTCGGCCAAATACCGCCGTCCGCTCCTGGACGGGTTCAAGAAATACTACAGCAGGCTGAGCGGAGAGGAAGTGTCCGAATTCCAGCTGGATGCCAACATCCACATGACCAAGCGTGCCTTCGGCGAAGCAAGAGACGTGGAAGCCTACAGCAACGGAAGCCGCGATCTGGTCGATATCTGTCTGCGCATGGCTCTTGTGGACGCCATGTATCATGATGAGAAGCCGTTTGTGATCTTAGACGATCCCTTCGTCAATCTCGATGAGAACAGAACGAAACGGGCGCTGACCTTCTTAAAGGAAGTGGCTTCCGATTATCAGGTGATCTACTTTACCTGCCATACTTCGAGGGCGTAAGAACATGATCAAAAATATCATCTTTGACATCGGGGAGATTCTGTTAAGTTACCGCTGGACCTATGCGCTCGAAATGAGCGGCCTTTCCGAAGCGGAAGGAAACCGTGTCGGCAACCTTATTTTTTCGGACAGACTCTGGTATGAACTCGATGCCGGAAATATCATGCTGGAAGAAGCAAAGCGGCTGTACCGGGAAAAGTATCCGGAAGATGCAAGATCGATCTCCTTTTTCCTCGATCATCCGGAAATGATGCCGCTTGATCGGAAAGAGGTCTGGGCTTATCTTCCGAAACTGAGGGATGCAGGCTACAAGCTTTATGTCCTTTCCAATTACGGGAAGGAGCTCTTTGACATGCATGTGTTAAAAGCGCCGTTCTGGAAGGATATCGACGGCGGCGTCATTTCCTATACGGTGCATGTCTGCAAGCCGGATGAGAAGATCTACAGGATCCTTCTTGATAAATATGATCTGAAGGCGGAAGAGTGCCTGTTTTTTGACGACAGACCGGAAAACGTCGAGGGCGCATTAAACTGCGGATTCAACAGCCGCTGCATCCAAACGGAAGCGGAACTGACCGGGGAACTCGACAGGCTTCTCGCCGAGGCGAACAGTTGACATAACACTATTTAGTTAACATAACACGGGATGGTTAACATAAATCAACCATAAACATCGGGATCACAAGGTAGGAACATGCTTCATCAACGACAACATGCCGGGATAAAATCAAATAAACCGAAGCCTGCATGGCTTTTGACGGCTGTTCTTATGCTGATCGTCTGCATGTTCAGCGCATGCGGGAACAGGAACAAGACGGAAGTGATCCTGACCACGAATTTTAAGGACGGCGAAGTGTTCCGGATCGAAAAGAGTTCCTGTTATCTGCCGGAAGTCATGGTCTATCTGGTCAATTCCGAGAACTCTTATGATGAGATCTTCGGAGAACAGATCTGGAGTGTGCCGCTTTCCGATTCGACCGTGGGCGAGGCCTATAAGGAAACGATCTTAGCCAGGATCGCGCAGATCAAGGTCATGAACCTTCTGGCAAAAGACTACGAACTGACTTTGGATGAGAAAGAGCTGCAGCTTGCAGGGGAAGCCGCAAACACCTATTTTCAGTCCCTGAACGCGGATGAGATCAAGGCGATGCATGTCAGCGCCGACACGATCCGGCAGCTCTACGAAGAGTTTGCGCTTGCAAACAAACTGTACAAAAACATTACCGAGCAGATCCAGCCGGAGATCAGCGATGATGAGGCCAGAGCGGTCAGCGTGAAAAGCATCCTGATCAAGACCTACTCGATGACCAATACCGGGACCAGGATCGAATTTACCAGACAGCAGAAGGACGAAGCCTATGGGCGGGCGCAGGATGCGCTTGCAAAGATCCGGGCCGGATCGGATTTCGATGTCGTTGCGGCGGATTATAATGAAGATTCGGAAAGCTCCTACAGCTTTGCCCGCGGGGTGATGCCGCAGGCATTCGAAGAGGCTGCCTTCAACCTGGACAATGGTGAAGTCAGTGAGATCATAGAAACGGAATACGGATATCATATCCTGATGTGCACGAGTTCCTTTGACCGCGATGAGACGGACGCCAACAAGGCCGGGATCGTCAAAAAGCGGCAGCAGGAGGAGTTCAACCGGATCTATGACGAATATGTGCAGGGACTGACCACCAACCTGAACGCGGAGCTTTGGGAAAGTGTGGAATACAAAAAGAGTCCGTCGGTCAATACGACGAGTTTTTTCGAGGTTTACGACAGCTATTTCTAAACAAAATCTAAACAAATTCTGAATTATTAGCACTCAGGCACATTGAGTGCTAATTTTTTATTGACTTTTCATTTTGGCAAGGGTAAACTGAATTTCGGATACGGATCCGGATACATGAAGATCCATCGAAAAAGGGTTGCAAAAACAGGATCCGCTGAAGGAAATGACAAAGAAAGAAGGACGAAAACATGGCGAAAAAAACAGGTAATCTTTCGATCAACAGTGACAACTTACTGCCGATCATTAAAAAATGGCTTTACAGCGATCATGACATTTTTGTCAGAGAGATGATCTCCAACGGGTGCGATGCGATCACCAAGCTGAAAAAGCTCGATATGATGGGAGAATACAACTACCCGGATGATTTTGAAAACAAGATCAGAGTGATCGTAAGCCCCGAAAACAAAACGATCAAATTCATCGATACCGGTCTTGGCATGGATGCGGATGAGGTCGAAGAATACATCACGCAGATCGCCTTTTCCGGCGCGACGGCATTCATCGAGAAGTATAAGGACAAAGCAAATGAGGACCAGATCATCGGTCACTTCGGCTTGGGCTTCTACTCGGCCTTCATGGTCGCCGATGAGGTACATATCGATACGCTTTCTTATAAAGAGGGCGCGAAGGCCGTGCACTGGGAATGCGACGGCAATGTGGAATACACGCTTGAAGACGGGGACAAGACCGATGTCGGCACCGAGATCACGCTGTTCTTAAATGATGAAAGCACGGAATTCTGCAACGAGTACCGTGCAAGAGAGATCATCAAAAAGTACTGCTCCTTTATGCCGGTTCCGATCTATCTGGAAAAAGAAGGCGCAGAGCCCGAGTACGAGACGATCGACAAAGCCGATCTGACCGATAAGGACACCGTCATCGAAGAGATCCATGAGGATGCAAAATACGAGGAAAAAGAGAACGAAGACGGCAAGAAGGAAAAGGTCGAGGTCTCTCCCGCAAAAGACAGGGTCAAGATCGTTAAGCGTCCGGTGGCTTTGAATGACACGAAGCCGCTCTGGACCAAGCACCCCAATGAGTGCACGAAAGAGGAATATCTTGATTTTTACAGAAAAGTATTTCTTGACTACAAGGAGCCGCTGTTCTGGATCCATCTCAATATGGATTATCCGTTCAATCTGAAGGGCATCCTGTACTTCCCGAAGATCAACATGGAATACGAGTCGATCGAGGGCACGATCAAACTCTATAACAATCAGGTATTCATCGCGGATAACATCAAAGAGGTGATCCCGGAGTTCCTGATGCTTTTAAAGGGTGTGATCGACTGTCCGGACCTGCCGCTGAACGTATCCAGATCCGCGCTGCAGAATGACGGATTTGTCAAGAAGATCTCCGACTATATCAGCAAGAAAGTCGCTGACAAGCTTTCCGGTATGTGCAAAACAGAGAAAGAGGAATACGAAAAATACTGGGATGATATCAGCCCGTTCATTAAATACGGGTGCCTTCGTGACGACAAATTCTGCGAGAAGATGACGGACTACATCCTCTTTAAGAACCTGGACGGCAAGTATGTGACTCTGCCCGACTGCCTGGAAGTTAAAAAGAGCGATCCGGACGAAACTTCAGAAAACGCCACGGATGAAAACGGCGAAAAAGTCGATGCGGAAGTGGTCGACGATAAGACGGATGATGCTGCCCGGGAAGATGCCGGGGACGATGCCGAAAAAGAGCCGCGCAAGATCATCTACTATGTTACGGATGAAGTGCAGCAGTCACAGTACATCCGCATGTTTAAAGAGCAGGGCAAGGAAGCCGTGATCTTAACGCACAATATCGACCAGCCGTTCATCACGCAGTTAGAGTCGAAGAATGAGGACGTAAAATTCTTAAGGATCGATGCGGATCTTACGGATGACTTCAAGGACAGCGTCAACAAGACTGAACAGAAGAAGATCGCCAAGCAGGAAAAGACGCTTTCCGAGCTCTTCAAGAAGGTGCTGAACAAGGAAAAACTGACGGTCAAAGTCGAAAAACTGAAGGACGAGAATGTCTCCTCCGTGCTGACGGTATCCGAAGAGAGCCGCAGGATGATGGATATGATGAAGATGTATTCCGCAAACGGGCTGGATATGGGGATGTTTGGCGACGAGGACCAGACGCTGACTCTGAACGCGGCCAATCCGCTCGTGCAGTTTATTCTTGAGAACAAAGATGATGAAGCGAAAGTGCCGCTCTTTGTCGAACAGCTCTATGATCTCGCGCTTCTTGCCAACAAGCCGCTGCCGGCGGAAGCCATGACGAAATTCGTAAACCGGAGCAACGAGATCATGAAGATGCTGACGCAGGCATGATCTGCAGCAATTTTATAAAAATCAAGTCATTTAGAGCATGCCGGAAAATGTGATCGTTTTCCGGCATGTTTTCTGTAAAAGACAGGCCGGCGGGTTACAAGAAAAAAGCGCTGTCCCAGTCATAAAGTACTTCGTATCAATATCATGTCACATGTTGCTCGTTTTGTGAGAATTTCCTTGATAGACCATGCCGGGCAATGGTATAATGAATTACTTAAATCTTTTGAAAAAAACGGCTCCGGCAGAACCCGGAGAATGTCTGTAAACAACGATAAAACGTGAATGGAACCCGACAACAAGAAAGGAGACAGTGTATGCGTTATTCTGAACACCCAAGGTATCGAAAGAAAGGCCTGAAGAGGCTGCTTGCGGGAATGCTTTGCATGATCCTGATCCTGACCTCTTCTGCCGTAACGGTATTTGCCGAAGAATCGGCGGATCTTATGAACGATCCTGTCATGGAAGAGCAGACATATGTTGAGACTGTTCCTGAAGAGGCAGCGGAAGAAAGCGAACCGCAGGAACTTGTCAATGAGGCGGAAGAACCCGTAGAGTCGGAGGAGGAACTTGAAGACCGTCTTTGCGGGGAAACCAATTCCATCCTGAAGTGGACTTATAACCGGGATTATAACGGAGAATACTGCTTCGTGGATCGCGATCAATGTGAGATCTTTCTGCTGGATGAAAACCTGCATCCGGTTGCTTACAGGGATGATGTGGCAGAAACAGAGGGAGATGAGGCTGAAGTCATCAGATATATTCTGGAAGTCGGGCAGACCTACTTTCTTCAGATCAAACCCCAAAACGGATATAAAGTGCGTAATCTTCGTTTTGACGATTACATCCTGACACCTACGGAATTTTATGGTGTGTATTCCTTCACAATGGAACAAAGCAAATTCCGTATCTGGGATGATATAGTGGAAGAATTAGTTGATGATCCCTGGCAACCTAATGATTATAGAGCACATCTGGAAAACCGGGCTTCTTTTCTTTACGATTTTCATCTCCGAGAAGATGGCAACAAGCTGACAGATGCGGCGGATGTGATCGCTGACGGCGGTGTTGTTGGTCTTTTGGCGGAAGATGATACGATCCCGGCCGGGATCGCAAATGCAGCGAATATCGAAGATGGTTATGTACCTGTCGGTTCCGTTGCTGTTTCTGCCCGTGGAGTTTTGTACACCGGAAGACGTGATGATCAGGACAATCCGGAATTCTGGATCACTGAAAGTGACGAGATAAGTGACGGGATCACCGGATCATTGGATGACGGAAATTATGCAGTTGGATTCTATCTCAATGATGGGGATGATCAGAACGATCGCCGCTACGATTATAAGCTCGTCAGAACACCGTATGAGGGGGACGAAATTGAAGAAATCGAATTGGGAGAACCGTATTGCATTGAAAACCATCGCGAGCTGAGCTTTACCGTATCAAATCCGGTCGGTATCTATACATTCTTCAGAAAAGAAAATGAAGAAACAGAATCACCTAAATTCCATCTGAGCGACAGACTGAACCGTGAGGGTGAATTTGATGAGATCACTTTGGAGCCGGTTGCAGGTGTAAGCGGCCTGGTCGCGGTTGATGATGGTGACGACGATGATGATTACACTTATCAGGGCAGTGGAGATATCAGACTGCAGCTGAAAAAGTACGAAGTACCCCTCAAACAGACCTACAGGATCGAAGACGGGATGTTCACAGCGTTGATGTGCCGTTTCTATGTGGGGGATCCGGGAGAAAATGAGGATAATCCGGGCGATTGGAGAGACTGTTTTGATTTTGATGTGAATCCGGATGGAACCGTAACGATCCCTGCATATGACCCTTACGGCAATGAGGGCGATGAGGCATATCCGATCCGGGAGCTGCTTGAATCTGCGATATCCGATGAGAGAGACATCTATGCTGTACTGGAGTGGAGTGCAAATCCCTATCCGGCGCGCCAGGTTGTAATCGAAAAAGACTATTGGGAAGAAGAAGCAGCAGAGGTTACATTTGCAGAAAATGATCCCTATGTTGTGGACAAGCGCACGGAAGATGATGCGATCTTTGGTCCGGCGGACGGCCGAGTTTATATCAGACCGGATGCCAAGAAGATCCGTTTCAGGCTGCAGGCAAAAGGCGCGGATAAACTAATATCGGTCACAGCAAAACCGGTTGATTTTGACTATACTTATTATGGCGATACTCCGGAAGAAGCACAGTATGATGTTTATGAAAAAGAGGCAAACTCACAATATGGCGGCCCTGTCGTGTTAACTCCTGAAGGTGGCTGGTACGAGATGGACCTTCCCGTTCCGAAGGAATGGGACCGGGAATCCAACCTCGGTGTTAAGATCATACCGAATGTGGAGGAAAGAACCCGCGTTTCCGTAAAAGTAGAAGATAAAACCTACAAGGACAATAAGATGGCCTGTGCGGAACTGTTTGACGTCAGCATGCGCGTCGGTTCCCGGATTTATCCGGCCGTTTTGAGTCTGAACGGAACAGAAGATAATTATTTTGATGATGAATATTACGCATTTGTTCCGGTCGGAGCAAATGTTAATGTGATGGTTACCTCTAAAGACGGCTTGTGGTCTGTAAGCAATGCGATTCCGACAGATGCAAGCAATAACAGCGGAAAGTCGCTGAAAGCAGGCAAGACGGGTGAGTATTCCATTCAGGTTCCTGATTTTGATTCGCTCTATGATGAGGAAACCGGGGATGAATTTGAAACTTCTCTGAAATGTGAGGTCAGTGCGGTTGCAAAACTGCTGGTCACAGACGAAGAGGAGAAAGAACTGATCCCGGAAAACAAGAAATACAACCTTGGGAATGAGGAAACCTTCCATGCTACGGTTGTATACGGATCCTACTTCGAATTACAGGATGACGGGGAGATCCAGAATGGTTTGTGTGTTCCCCTGCCCCAGAGCAATACGACCTTCAAGAACGGCTCGAAACCCATTGATACAACCACAACACTGACAAAAACAGGAAAAGCCATGAATGTGAAATCCCTTTCCTTAAAGGCGGTCAACAGACTTCCGGATCAGAGCAAAGATACCACATTGTCCGCAAGTTTTGCATTCAGTGTTCCGATCACATCCGTAACGATCTCGCCTACTGTAAAGGGTGATCCTACATGGATTCAGGCTCCTTTTGGAACTAAAACTACCTTTACGTTAAAATATAACGCCGGTGCAAATACCAAAGGGGTAAAAGCAAAGTTAAAAGCATTTGAAGATGGTAGCGAGACAGATATATCCTGTTTTGGCTCGTTTAACGGGCAAACTCTGACTATTGATCCGGCAGTCGCAAAAGCAAAAAAGACAGCTGGTTACATGCCTGACGCACCTAACATAACACGATATGATCTTGTCATATATAATGGGAAAAATGATGAAGAGTACGCTTCGTGGAGTTTAAACTTTCCTGCACCGGAACTTGTAAACGCTGATAACCCGCTGACACCGACCGTCAAAGCCAATGATGCACTTTCTTCCACGCAGGAGATCGGTCTTTCCTTAACCCTTCCAAAGAAGATGAAGGCGATGAATGGTCTGTACTACGAAATTACAGCTGAAGCGCAAATCGAATCTGAAGACGATTTAAAACAATGGGATAATGAAAACTCGGAATGGTATCCGGTCTATAAACGGGAAGTCGTGGCTTATGTTCCGTCCTCCGAAAAGACCTGGGCGCTGAATGTCGCGGAAGCACCTAAATCGGTGGAAGACGGCTGGGAACTGTTCTATAAAGTCACAGCCAAAATGGTCTATGCCGTTCCGGATGAGACCGAAGAAAGCGGTTATCGCGTGCTCAGTACAGGAGATGTATTTGATCCCGATCCGGCTGTGATTGTTACAACCAAATACCAGCTGTTTGAAACAAAACTGTCCCTGACGAAGAAAATGCCGGCCAAGATCTATACCGGGCAGATGGATGTGCCGATCGCGATCCCGAAGTGGTCCAAGACAACAAGCGTGAAGGGACTTGACAGGATCCGACTGGTCAATGAATACGGTAATGATAGGGGATTCTGGGACCGTTGGGGAGAACAGGACCGGATCAAAGTGGATTCGGAAACGGGCCTGATCACTGTGGATACGGCAAGACCGGATGAAGAGGATGAGGAAGCTTTGACCGATTATCTGGAACCCGGAAAGTACGATCTGATCTGCTATGCGATCTCAGGTCCGGGCGTGGAAGCCACGGCAACAGTATCCTTTACGCTCCAGCAGTCTATCAGGGATCTGTCCGTAACGGCACCCGTAAGGGTTTTGAAGACCTACGGTAAAGCAGCAACCGTAAAAGCGGATGTTGCTTATAACAGCAAAGACTGGGAATATAGTGCTCCCGCGGTTAAGAAAGTGGAATGGAGCATTAAAGTACCGGATGAGTTCAGAGCCGACGGGAAAGTAAAGACCTATAAGGATATCCCGAATGGACATCCTCTTTACGGGATGGTAACTGTCAAAGGCGGCACCGTAACGATCGACAAGAATCTGCTTGTGGATCGTGCGACGTATTTAGATGATCCTTTCGAATTTGTAGTTGCAGCACAGGCTGCCGATTTTGAGGGAAATCCTGTTACGGGCTATAGTGCGCCGATCGTGATCAGCTGCGAGGAACAGATCCCGACAGAAATCCGTTTTGCATGGGAGCAGTGGAGAAACGATGTCTTTACCGGCTATGAGTTTTCCAATATCTCGGAAGAGGAGATTGAGTGGCAAAATGAATATAAGGATGAACCATGGTGCGAGCCTTTCTACTCCAATCAGATCCAGAACTGCAAAGTGCTTGTATACGATCAGTACGGACACGGCATGGCGGCAGACCTGAAACTGAGCGGGATCAAGATGACCGAGTGGGGAAATCTCTGCCTGGAGAAGCCCGGAAAAGTCTCGATCACGGCAACCGCGCAGGATGGCAGCAAGAAGAGTAAGAAGATCGAATTTACGGTCGCATATGCGGACAAATACTATGTATCTAATGTGCTGATCCAGAAACCTCTCCGGAACGACGTGAATGATGATCCGTTCATCAACTGTGAGGACAGATGGAAGGAATCCGGAAGAAATACAAACATCATCAATGACCTTCCTGTTAACAAACCGCTCTATGTGCATGTGGCAGGTGTCAGAAAATATCATATGGATGTGTGGTATGAGGATGGAGAGGAGCAAATCGAGATCAGAGAGGATGACCATCCCGATTTCGGCAACAATGCCATGCTCGATCATAAACTGACCGTAAAAGGCGGAAAGATCAGCAAGGTATATACCGGGATGTTTGAGAACTACACGACCTATGTGATCTTCCCGGAAAAACGCGATATGACTATTACCCTGACCGACAACACGGTTTCGGATCTGGATGGATATGCACACGGCAAGACAACCGTGAACTATAATGTAACCAACCGGATGGTGCCGGACGATGCGCATTCCAAAAAGGCTCCGACGATCAAAGCCAACAGGAAAGAGATCTACAAATGGATGCATCTGGAATGGCCATTGAAAGATAATGCAGCTCCATTGGATGAAACCACGTTGCAAAACTATGTAACATATACCGTGACGGCAAACCTTCCGCAGCCGGATGAGGATTATGAGCTTGCAGCCATGGTGTATATGGATGAACTTAAGACGGACGGACTGTATAATATCTCCAGGTATCTCGGTCTCTCCAACAATAATGACTGGGAAGACCGGAAAACGCAGACGGAAGGTGTGCCGGTTTCGATTACCGATGATGGAAAAATCGAAATCGCGTTCTACGATTATTGGACGGAAACACGGAGTGATGACGATGTAGACGGTAACGACGAAGACTATGAGGTTGAGTTTTATGATTCCTATGAGATTCCGGCCGGCTCTTATGATTTCTATGTGGTCATCGGACAGGATCTCGGGGAAGGTGTATTTGAAGCACTTGCAAAACCCGTGAAGATCACCGTAAAAGTAGCAAATGCGCCGGCACCCAAACTGAGTGCGCCGAAGTCTTATAAGTTCTCGAACGACAACGAAGTGACCCTTGGAGAGCCGGTGTTGACCAATGTCTGGTCAGTAGATCGATACGGGATGCAGACCAGATCCGCCAATACAAACGGGCAGGTAAACAGATTCAGTGACCTGTTCTATGTGAATACACAATCGCAGACGATTGCCCCAAGCAATGATGAAGAAGGAAAAGGGTATATTCCTGAAGTGTGGCTCCCGATCGGAAGCGGAAAAAATGTAAAATATATCGCCATAAACAACTGGTTCCATCTGAAGCAGTTAAAAGACGGAAAATTCAAAGCATTTGAGAATGGAGACTGCTACCGTTATGACGATCATGCTGATTTGATTGCAGATACAAAGACGCAGAGTGCTGCGTACAAGAATTTCGTAAAGACACACTGCACGGGCTTCATCAGATACGGTGTAATCGGTCTGGATGGAAGATATACGGATTTCTTTGCGCCTGTTACGGTTGACATTGATGCATTCATTGACAGGCAAGTGGATCCGGATTAATCCCGGAATTGACTCGTGGCACGTTGACACCGGTAAAAAAAACACTACACAAAGAAGGCGCCGGGATTTCCCGGCGCCTTTGCTGTTTTTCCGTTTTCTCTTAATTTAATCCGTAGTATTCCTCGATCGCGACCATCCACACGGCGAGATATTCATTCTCGAACATGGTGGAATGGTATTCCGTTTTCCCGTCATTGAAGAAGACGGTGGATTCATTGTAGTTCACGACCCAGATGTCATCCTTATCATCGTATGCGGTCACATGATAGCGGTATACTTCAGCGTTGTTGGCATCCAGATCACATGAATTGATCTCTACTTTCATATCATGGAAGTTGTTTGCCATGGCAAGTGCCATGATCATGTTTCTTTCAATGGAATCTTTATCGGAGATCAGATCCTTATCCACGAGCATGCAGGCGAGCATGCCATAGAAAAAGTCGCGGTTGATCACCCTGCCTTTTTCCAGAACATCTGAATCCACATAGTCCAGAAAACCATTAAGATCCTTGTCATTACCGTTAAACAGTCTGGTGGAACCGTTTAAGCCGCCGTTTGGAACCACGTTGATATCCGTGCCGCTCGTTGTGACATCCGCATAACTGTACTTGGTAAGAGCGCCTTCACTTCCGGCATTTTCTGCAGGCTCGTTATCGTCCGGTTCGTCAAAATCAAAATCAGGGCTCGTATCCGATTTCGTATCCGAGTCCGTATCCGTCCCCAGATCCAGATTTCCCAGATTATCAACGGCGTCTTCCAGACTGTCGAGATCGATGTCTTCTATTTCCTCATATTGGTCTTCGAAGTCTTTTATATATTCATTAGCGGCCTTACGTGCAAAATGCAGCACAACGGCACCGACGATGATGGACAGTGTGAGAACGGCACCGGCGATGATCAGAATGATCAGCCATACCTTGGTTTTTTTCTTCGGGGGCACGACCGGGGTGCCGGCATTTCCGTTCATGGGATATGCAGGCTGCGCAGGTGCGGTCTGCTGTACATTTTGGACAGGGGAAGCACCTTGCGGGGCATTTCCGACCGGCGCGCCGCAGTTGGCACAGAATTTCGTTCCTTCACTTACTTCACAACCACAATTTTTACAAAACATATTTTCCTATTTTCCTTTCCGTTCCAGATTATTCTTTTTCGGATTATCTCAAGGATTATATCAGAACCTGTATGGTATGCACAAGAGAAACCGACATTTTGCATTTTTTGGCTTTGCGGATGCTCGTTCAGATAATCTTAATCTTGATTCAATGAGCGTGTACGGTCAGGTCCTGTGATGCGGGCTTTACATTGCTAGAGAATGCAGAATATGGTATGATAAAAAGCAATCTTTTCAGGATACGGTAACCTGAGAAAATACAGATCCAATCGACTTTTTTGTAGGAGGACACTAAGAGATGCGCAATGTATTGGAACAGTTGGAAAAAGGATACAGGGCCGCAAGACGCCTTGTTGCGGGATCGCTTGCGTTTGTAATGATCCTGTCCTGCATGCCGGCAGCGGATGTTTATGCAGCGGAAGCAGCTGAGGAACCTGCCGTCTATACGCAGGAAGAAGCACAGACAACCCTTCCGGAGACAGAAAGCGAAGAGAAGGACGTTCTGCAGGAAAAATCATCAGAGGATGCTCCGGCAGATTCGGATGAAGAGCCTTCTTCCGATGCGGACACAGCCACCGGTGAAGAAGCAGCTGAAGAGGCAGAGACGGAGTCGGAAGTGGAAGACGCAGAACTGCTGAACGAACCTGAAGGGTATACAGTTACAGCTACAGACAAAGACGAGCATCCGTTTAGTATCGAATATACACAGGGTACTGTGAAAACAGACGGAATGGTCTATGTTGATGAAGGGCAACCGTGTATTTATGCAAAGATTGATTGTGACAGAGATCCTAAAGGAACAAAGAACTATGGGGTCAGGAATGTCGAGGCAACCATAGGAGGGGAGCCTGCTTACGTGCGTTTTGATGGCGATTCAAATTCGGCACATTGCGGTATGTGGGAAATCAGTAAGACGGACCAGGGGACGGAACCGATCGATGGAAATGTTATCATCACGGTGGAAACCGAGAAGGTTTATTTTGTAGAGTTTATTACGAATCAGAATGCTGACCAGATCGCGATAAACCCGGATGGTGGTGATTTTATTGCCAATCCGAACTTTAACAGTGAGCATGGCGTCTATGTATATGCGGGAGGCACGCTCTCGTTCCATTTCCTTACGAATGAGGGATACAGGGTCACAAAGGTTACACAGGGCAGAAACGGCACGGAACTGACTGCATCAGGGTTTGACCTGTACAAAGAGGGCGCAATAGAGTCATCCTCTTATACAACCGGACAGATCAGCGCGAATACTACGATCTATACCAACAGTGAAGAAAAGGCATTGCGTGAAGTTGAATTCGTCGATCGTGAAAATAGCAGGGAAGCGGAGCCGGTTCCCGATGGAGGCGATCTGGTTCTGGACCCGGATGAAGAATGGAGCGTGTATGTGTATGAAGGAGGGAAACTTTCATTCCATTTCAAGGCGTTTGACGGATTTGAGATCAAAAGAGTCGAAGAATACGGGGATGGTGCTGATCCGGAAACCGAGGAAGGAACGCCCCTTACAGAGACAACAGGATCCTCTGTCTATGAGGGGGCATACACAAAAACGGTCTCTTATACGATAAATCCGGTTAATGAAGACAAACAAATCTGGTTTCAGACCGAACCGGGCATAGAAGGAAACAGATTGATATGGAGCAATAATAAGCCCTACAATCTTTCGATCTTAGAGGGCGCTGATCCTGCAACCGGCCTGATAAATGAAGGCGCAACAAGCATCAAAGTAAAGATCTGGACCGATAAGAGCAAGGAAAAAGGCGCGGAAAATTACGGTATCGTTCATGACGGCGTTACCGCATTGATCGACTATGACAGCCCGGTTGATGCGTTTGTGGAACATGATTACGGCGAGATCAATCTCACGGACGGTGAGTATATCATCAAAAGGAATGCGGCGGGAACCGCAGCGTTCAACGATAATGTTATTATTTTCGTAGAAACAAAGAAAGTACATTTTGTCGGCTTCCAATCGGGTGAGAATGCGCACGCGATCGGATGTGAGCCTGTCTTTGCGGAAGTTGCGGGCACGAAGCAGTATAACCATATCGGAACATCACCGTGGGAAGGCGGCGTATATGTATACGACGATGAACCCATGTCATTCCGCTTAAATCCTTATTACGGATTTGCGGTAAATGCTGTCAGACAGGGCAGGAACGGAGAGGCGCTGGCATTCCCCGCAGATCCGTATACGGAAAACGAAGGTGGAAGGTCCTACAGTACCGGTATCTTTACAACGAATCCGATCCGTGACAGAACTTTCCTGTATATAGAGAGCAAACCGGACAGGCAGGTGATTTTTACAAACGAAGATCAGGTGGATTATGTGATCGACGATGCAAGCACCGGAATGATCGAAGAAAGAAAAGACCAGCACGGGAATCCGATCCGACTACTTAAGGCAGACAGCGGCGAACTGATCGTCAAGGCAAAAGCAAAGGACGGCAACCGTCTTACTTCGCTTATCTGCCGCACTGTGAATTTCTATACCTATAATGATACTGTTGGTGAAGGCGACGAGGCAGAAGAGATCACAGAGATCGGCTATGAACAGGCGACTTCCTATGCCGGAAAGACAGTCCTTTCTGCATACAAGATGGAAGGCGGATATTCTTATTACAAAGTCCCCGTGCCTGTTGCAAGGGACGGTGACGAGTGGAGTGTTCTCGGCCTGGAGATTTCGGCCAATGTCACGAAGATGGCACCGGTCTCGATCGAGCTGAAGGATGCTGACGGGTCACTGGATGCGAGACTGTTTGATGCTGAAGTCCGTGTGGGCTCTCAGAAGTATCCGATTACATCCACGCGCATTAACCCGGATGATATCAGTAGCCCCTACAAATATGTCGCAGCGGTTCCGGCTGGCTCGGATGTGACCGTTTCGCTCACATCAAAAGATGATCTGTGGACGGTCAGCGGAGTCGTCGCACAAGATGACAGCACGAATTCGGGGAAATCACAGAAGCCGTCCAAAAACGGCGAATATGCACTGAAAGTCGGCGATAATGCCACCCTTACCGCAACGATTACACCGGTCATAAAACTGGTGATCACAGATAAAGATTATAATGAACTGGAAGCGGTCAAGAATGTTTATACGATCAAAAAAACGGATCAGTTTGTTGCATATATCGCTGAGGGATCGAAGATCCTTAACGGCAATCCGAATCCTAATGCTGTATATTCAGGCGTGACTTTTTACAATGGCAGCAAGGAGATTGTAGCAAAAGAGGGCATCAGTCTTGGCGCTTCAGGCTGTGTACTGAATACGACAGGAGAAGCAATGAATCTGTCGAAACTGCCGCTGAAAGCGAAATATGATAATAAGACATATACCGCAACGCTGAACTTTACCGGTATGCCGACAAAAGCAACTGTTTCAATGGCTGACGATGATGGCTTCATTTTGTTGACTTACGGTCAGAAGGCAACGATCAAGGTGTCCATTGACGGCGATACGAAAGACGTCGAAGCCACGATTTATGAAGTTGATGAGGATCACAATTTCAATATGCTTGCGGATGTAACGGATATCGGAACATTTGACGGAAAGACGGTCACCATTGATCCGAAGACGGAAAGATACAAAGAAGTGGTCAAGCCGTGTCAGCCTATGGCTATAACGTTTGACGTTGGAGATGAGCGGATCGGCTATTACTATCTTTTCTTCACGGCACCTACGGTACATGACAAGGAAGCTCCGATCGTCACGGAAAATGCGTCCTTGTCCACAAACCAGGCACTGGGCCTGAATCTGAAACTTCCCAAGGGCGTCAAATCTGCGGAAGGCATGTATTACGAGATAGAAGCCCGGATTGTGGAAGAAGACAAAGGAGAGGGTGTGGACTTAGACGAAGATGAAGTTCCTGATTATTATGATCGTCAGGCATATTTAGATGATAAGGGAACAGACGATCCGGATGATGATGAGATCGTCAGCGTCTTCTGCAACGAAGCAGTCATGTATGTACCCGCTTCCGAAAAAAGCTGCGTGATGAACGTTTCGCTATGGCCAAAGACACGGGAGGATGGCTGGAGACTGAAATATAATGTGCGTGCAAGGCTGGTATATGCGGAGGAAGATGACGAAGCAGAATGTGGCCATAAGATCTTAAAATTCAACATTGGAGGACACCAGACTGAGCAGGCAACGCCAACATCTGATCCGATCGAAGTTTCTACAAAAGACAATACGTTTGAGACAAAACTGTCCCTGACGAAGAAGCTTCCGTCCAAGATCTACAATACACAGAATTCCATTCCGGTCGCCGTTCCGAAGTGGTCCAAGACCACAACCGTACAGGGCCTTGACAGAGTGGAACTGATCAACGAATACGGAAATGTGAGAGGACACTGGAGCCGCTGGGACGATAATGAAAGCGATCACGCCAGCCACAGTGAACTTTTGAATGTTGATGAGGAAAGCGGTCTCATTACACTGGATACCTCCTGGGAAGAAGAAACGGGAGGAGAAGAGGAATGGCGTCATCTTGAAGCCGGCAAGTACACGGTCGTTGCCTATGCGATCGGCGGGCCGGGTCAGTCTGCAAAGGCAACACTGAACCTCACGCTTCTTGAATCCATCAGCAATCTGACTGTTACTGCACCTGTAAGAGTGCTGAAGAATTATAACAAGGCTGCAACCGTCAAGGCAGAGGTTGCTTACAATACGGCTGAATGGGACAAAGTACCCGCAACAAAGAGCGTAGAGTGGAATATTTTACAGGTCCATGAACCTGCACATGACGAATATCCAGCTACTTACAAGGAGATCGAACCGGACAGCCCGCTCTATGGCATGCTGACGATGAAGAACGGCACGGTCACGGTTAACGCAAAACTGCTCGTTGATCCTTTCGATGAGGAGGCATACAGCTTCGTGATCGCGGCCAAAGCAGCGGACTATGAAGGGAATGATGTATGGGGATTCAGTGATCCGATCAGGCTGACCGCGCAGGCACAGATCCCGACCGAATTCCAGTTCGTATGGGATGATACTTACTGGGATGAAGGATTACAAAGAGAAGTGCTGATAGAGCGTCATTATTCGCCGATCACGGAAGAAGAGATCGCTAGAAGAGAGAAGGCTGCAAAAGAAAAAGATATCTATGTGGAGCCGTTCTATTCCAATGCGATCCATAATTCCAGGATCCTTGTGATCGACCAGTACGGCGAACAGATGTATGCAACACTGAAACTGAGTGGACTGATCCAGGCCGCAGACGGAAGACTCCAGCTTTCAAAACCAGGCAAGATCACGATCACCGCAACGGCAACGGATGGCAGCAAGAAGAGTAAGAAACTGCAGTTTACGATCGCAAATGGTGATGTGCGTTTCAAGCCGAATGTGCTGATCCAGGATGCGGGCAGAGAGATCGATTTTGAAAATGCGTTCATCAATCTTCCGGCCGGAAGCGATCGTTTTCATTCCGAAGGACTTGACAACTGTAACAATTACTTCCCTTCGAACCGGTATTTTTACGTGCATGTGGCCGGTATCCGTTACGGAGATATTGCGGGAAAAGACCGGTTCCAGGCGTGGGCGCCGCCTGATTTCGGCAATAATGTCATGTTCGATCACAGTATCAAAGTCAGCGGCGGGACGATTAAGGAAACCCGTACGGATCTGCTCGAGAACTACACGACATATGTGATCTTACCGGGCGCTAAGGAAACAAAGATCACGCTGACAGACAAAACGAATGATAAGGCATATGGAAGAGCAAAGGCGGACTATCAATATACGGTAACGAACGAGGCTTTCGCCGATAACAAAAAAGCTGCAACCATCACAGCTGATAAGAGCAGCATTTTGAATCAAATGTTTATCGGACGGGAAATCTATGAAAGAGGAAACAATCCGAACCATGTGGTCTATACGATCAAGAATCCGGCTGAAGTTCCTGACGGATGTACACCGGTCGTGCGTGTATATATGGACGAACTGACAACCGATGCGCAGCATACATTGTCTAAGTTTATCGGGATATCGGATGATGAAAACGAAGCGGAAAGCCGCAAGAGAGAGATAAACGGAATCTGCCTGAATGCGGAAGGCGGTAAGTTTGCGATCGACTACTTCCGGGAGAAGAAAGAGACCCGGAGAGTAAATGATGAGGATAAGGATTTCTATTACTGGGAGTTCTTCGAAATACCGGCCGGCACCTATCATTTCTATGCGGTCTATGGTTATCAGGATCCTTCTGAACAGTTCCATCCGCTGAATGCGCCGACAAAACTTTCCGTAAAACTTACGGCGGCAAAGAACCCCGCAGTGACGCTTGCGTCAAATGCTCTGAAACTCACAGAGAATGGGGATAAATATGATGCAAAGATCGAACTTCCGGCAGTAAAAGACGGTGTCGGTATCCTTTCCTCCTATGAGCTGATCAGTGCAAATGTTAGTGGTGCGGCCAACCGGTTCAATGAACTGTTTGTTGTAGAGGCCACGCCGGCTCTTGATGAAAATGCGATCCTGACAGACGAAACAGATGTCAGGCTGACCGCAAGAGATGGTTTAGATGAGTTCATTCCGATCGGCAGCGGGAAGAGTGCGCAGATTGTTCATATCAGGAACTGGTATGAGTTGAAACTGTTAAAGAAAGGATTGTACAAAACACTGCCATCTGATCCGGATACGTATGATAAATATGGCATGATCGTGGGCTCTGCTTTACTGCAGAAGAAGGCATATGACAACTTTGTAAAATCAGGCTGCACCGGATTCCTGCGTGTACGTGCGATCGGATATGACGGGAGGGAGACGGAAGCCTATACAAAGATCACAGTAAACATTGATGATTTTGTGGATGCGACACCGGAGAACCCCGAGAGTACCGCAGACAGATGGACGATCACTTCTACCGCTCTGGGTAGTGACGGAAATTGGGCGGAAGATATAGGCAAGGATCACGGCAACAAGTCCCCGCAGATCGGAGGCCCCCGTATAGAAGGTGCAAATACTTATGCGGTGTTTATGGTTGATACTACAGCAGATAACTGGCTGCATTGGAAGTCGCATTATGGCAGTGATACTGCTTGCTACGGGACAAAGTTAAACATTTATAGAGGAATTTCAGACGATAATACTTATATCGGACCATATCCTCCGTCGGGCACTCATACGTACGAGGTCTATGTTGTGGCTCTTAAGGACGGCGTCAGCCAGGAGGCCGAGGATATCGGTAAATTTGACGAAGGAGGCAATGACCTGGAAAAGATGCTGTTCTCTTTGGATAAGGCTTATGAATACGATGACGAATGGAATATTATAGGGTCACGGCCCGGAAACATTCTGGCCATCGGTCACTTGTCAGGTACGTATACCGCACACTGATCACCGTACGGCTTGAGCCGTTCATTGAAACATGCTATGATGAAAGCGTCGGGAATACTCCCGGCGCTTTTTGGAGGAACAAATGGCCGGAAACATCGTTTATATTCAGGCAAATGAGAAGATCGCGGAGTCCTTTCAGGAGGCATTCGGCGAGAGGAATATCGAACTGATCGTGGCAGGGACGGCAGCAGAAGCGCTTGAGATCATGGAGCAGAAGGATGTCGGCCTGCTTCTTGTGGATATCAATATTCCGGACATGCGGCTGTCGGGGCTCGTGGAGATCTGCAGCAAAAGGTTTCCCGCCGTGATCATGGATGTATGCGTGGATGTCCTGAATTCCCTGATGATCACCAAACTCGTAAACCGTCATGCGATCCACAAGATCTTCGTGGCGCCCTGGGATGTGAAGGAAATGGTGGAAGAGATCGAGGAATCCCTGGATGTGTCAACGATCTCAAGGGAGCGGATCCTTCATGAAAAGGCGCTGCTCGATGAGAGCAACCGGTTTCAGGATACCCTGCGCTCCTTGACGGAATCTTTGAAGAACCAGCAGTTCAGCTACGGCAAGATCAGAAAACTGACGGATCTGCTGTTTCAGGGCATCGCTTCGTTAGAAGAAACGGACACGGACGGGGCGGAAGACAAGCCGGAAGATCCTGCGCTCAGACAGATGAAGATGATCTTTGACACCTATCTGCGCATGCAGACGACGGAAACCCTCGAGGCTTCCCGCCTTGAAGATACCGTGAGGGCCGATCTTGAGAAACTGCAGACAAACATTCCTTCTTTTACATACAAGATTTCGATCGTCTCTTTACAGACTGCATCCAAAGCAAAGATCGCGGACATCCGCTTTACGTTGTGGCTGTTGTCATACAATGCCGCTTATACGAAAGAGCAGTGCACATTTTCCGTCACCAACGATACACCGCTGATCTTTCGCGTTCTGTCAACAGGCAGGACAACAAAAAAGATACCGTTTTTGGAACGGTATCTTTCAGATCTTATCAAAATCACGGCAACGGGGGTAACTGAAACCGTATCGGCAGAGGAAACGGAATATACCCTTGATTTTTCCGAATGATCTTATTCGACCGGCGGGGTTGTGAGCGCCGCGCTGGCCGCATCCACGAAGTCATTGATCGTCATGCCGTCCGGGATCGCAAACAGCGGGATGCCGTTGATGTAACTGTGTACGCAGTACGGCGTGCTGGCATAAGGATCACCGGTCGGATCCGCATAGATGACGCCGGTCCCGATGTACGGACAGGTATCGGAGGCGCGAAGCCCGGTTGCCGTGCAGACCGAACCGACCATATGCATGTCACAGGTGGAAGAAGGCACATTGTCGATGGAGAAGATCTCGGAATATGCGCTGCCGTCCAGATCGCAAAGTCCCGGTACCGCGAGTTTTCCTGATTTCGAGCACACCGTTGCGGAAGTGATCCCTTCGGGCTGCTCGAATGTCTTATATTCCAGATCCTCATGGATCCTGCTCATGCAGGCTCTCCACAGGGCTTTTGCGATTCCCGTTTCCGTTTTTCCCATATGAACATTATTGTCATATCCGGCCCAGGCACCGCAGGTATAGTACGGTGTGAAGCCGCAGAACCAGACGTCCACATCCTTACTAGTGGTACCGGTCTTGCCGGCGATCCCCATGTTTCCGAAATTGACTCTGCCGCCGGTTCCCTTGGTAACAACATCAACCATGGCGCTGGTCAGCAGATAGGCGGTGGTTTCCTTGATCACCTGACGGGTCTGCGGTGTGTTCTCGAGCAGCACGTTTCCGTCATGGTCCAGGACCTTGGTATAGAAGACGGGCTTCGTATAAGTTCCGCCGTTGGCGATCGTTGCATAGGCGGCAGTGATCTCTAAGTTGGTGACACCGTCCGTGACGCCGCCGAGCGCAAGAGCCTGCGTGATATCGGAAGAGATCGAGCCGTCCCATTCGGTACGTCTGTCGATCAGGGTCGTGAAACCGAAGTTCTGCAGATAGTCAAAACCAAGCTGCGGACCGATGTCCGTCAGGGTCTTTACCGCCACGATATTCAAGGACTGCTCGATCCCGTAGCGCACGGTACAGATCCCTTTGTAACCGGTGTCGTACCAGTTGGAAACCGGACGTCCGTTCGCGTAGGAGAAGGGTTCGTCCACCTGCGTGCTTGCGAGCGTAAAGCCTGCGGAATCCAGCGCCGGCGCATAGGCTGCAAGGACCTTAAAGCAGGAACCGGGCTGGCGTTTGGTGTTGGTCGCGCGGTTCAGTGTCAGGGAAGCGGCTTTGGTCCCGCGTCCGCCGACGATCGCTTTGACTTCGCCGGTATGATGATCGATCAGTGTCATGGAAGCCTGCGGTTGCGGCGTGATCGATTTGGTCTCAGCTACGAAAGTGTAGCCGGGTTCTTCGACGAAAGCCTTATATTCCTCGATCTTTGCGTTCGCATCTTCCTCGCTGTCAAAGATCATGTTAAAGGTCGGATCTTCCTGCTTGAAGTGACTTTCAAAATTCTCTTTACTGAAATTCACCGGATCGCCGTTTGCGTCCTGATAGCTGACCTGATAGTTCAGGAGCCATTTGGTGCTTTCGGGATAGTTGTCGGGGTTCGCGAATTCCTCATCACAGATCCTCTGCAGGGCGCGGTCCTGTGTGGTGAAGATGCTTAAACCGCCGCTGTAGAGCGCGTTGTAAGCCTGCGTGTAACTGTATCCTTTGATCTCCTGCAGATCGCTTAACACCTGGTCGGTCAGCTCGTCGACAAAGTAAGTATAGATCGTGTTTTTCTCGGTTTCCTCGTTGACGTTTTTGATCCTCGAATAGACGTCATCGGCCATCGCCTCATCAAATTCCGTCTGGGAAATGTAGCCCTGATCGCGCATTTTCCGAAGGACTTCTTCGCGTCTTCCGGCATTGTTCTCCGGGTGCGTGATCGGGTTCCAGCGGGAAGGGTTCTGCGTGATCGAGGCGATGACGGCGGATTCGGAAATGGTCAGCTCGCTCGCGGGTTTTCCGAAGTAACGGTTTGAGGCAGCCTGTACGCCGAGCGTACCCTGGCCTAAGTTGATGGTATTTAAGTAATTCTCCAGGATCGTATCCTTGTCCATGTTCTTCTCGAGCTGGATCGCGCAGTACTGCTCCTGGAATTTACGTTTGAATTTCTCGATCTTGCTGGACTCGCTTGTCCAGGAAGTGAAGACATTGTTCTTCAGCAGCTGCTGTGTGATCGTGGATGCGCCCTGCGAGAGATCGCCGCTTAAAATGGCGGTCACGCCGGCACGCATGATACCCTGGATATCGATCCCGTTATGTGTGTAGAAACGCTCGTCCTCGATCGCGACAAAAGCATGCTGCGTATGCTCCGGGATCTTATCCAGCGTCACATAGATCCTGTTGGAATTCTCTGCGATCAGCTTGGTGATCGTGTTTCCTTTATTGTCATAGACCGTCGTGGAAAACCCTGCGGGTGATACGTCGACATTCGTAACATCCGGCGCCGTATCGATGACGCCCATGAAGATGCCGACACCGCCGCAAAGGCCGATCACACAGGCGGCCACTGCGGCAAAGACCGCGATCTGAAAAATGATGATGGCAATGGATTTCCCCATTCTCGTCGTGGCGGAGTTCAGTGCCCTCTGCCTTTGACGGATCCCTGCTCTTCCGTAATTCATAACGATTTCTTACTCCCTGTTCATCTGCCGCAAAAATCAAGGCGCGGCATGTTTACTCCACATCCTTAACAGTATAGCAGAAATTCCGTTTAATAGGTAGTGAAAGTTTTGTAAACAGGTGACACAGCGGTTGATTTTGACATAAAAGTATTTTATGATAAAAACTGCTGTGAGTTTTGTCATGTGTTGCGGGATGGACAACAGGCTCCTATGAGATATATCAAAGAAGGCGGAAGCGGCGAGATCGTTGAGAAAAAATCACGGTTTATCGCAACGCTGAAAGCGGTCAGTTCGGAAGAAGAGGCGGCCGCGTTCATCGCCGGGATCAAAAAACAATACTGGGATGCAAAGCATAACTGCACGGCTTTTGTGATCGGAGAGGATGCGCAGATCACAAGGTGCAGCGATGACGGTGAGCCTTCGGGAACCGCGGGACGCCCGATGCTTAACGTACTGACTTCTGCAGAGCTTACAAATGTCTGCGTGGTCGTGACGAGGTATTTTGGCGGAACGCTTCTTGGAACGGGCGGGCTGATCCGCGCCTATCAGGAGGCGGTCAAAGAAGGGCTGTCAAACTGTGTTATCGTGCAGAGAGTGAGCGCGACCGGTTACAGCGTGGAAACGGATTATAACGGAGCCGGAAAACTGCAGAACCTTTTCGGCAGGGAAAACGTGATCGTTGAAAACAGCGATTTCAGCGAAAAGGTGATTTTTACGATCCTGCTTCTTAAGGAGCAGGAAGAAGAGATCTTAAAGAAGATTGCGGATCTGACGCTGGGGGCTGCCACGGTAAAAAAATGCGGCACGAAAATGGCGGAGATCTGAATCTATATTCTATAATTTAGAGAAACAGGAGGTGCGGGATGCAGGAAGTGCAAATGGATGAAATTCTCGAATTGATCGAACAGAAACAGTACTCGCGCCTCAGGCAGGAATTGTCGGAATGGAATGAGGCCGATATTGCTGCGATCTTTGAAAAACTCCCAAAAGAAGAACTGATCAAGGTATTCAGGATCCTCCCCAAGACCATGGCGGCGGATGTTTTCGCGTACCTTCCGATCGAGACGGAGCAGACGATCATCACATCGCTTACCGACCGTGAGGCGGCAAACATCATCAACAATCTGATGGCCGATGATGCGACCGACCTGATGGAAGAGATGCCGGCGGGTGTTGTCAAGAAGCTTCTTGCCAATGCAAGCGCGGAAGCCCGTCGTGACATCAACCATCTGCTGCGTTATCCGGAGGATTCGGCCGGATCGATCATGACGGTCGAGTTCGTCGATCTCAAAGAAAATCTGACGGTCAAACAGGCGATCGACAGGATCCGCAAGACGGGCGTTGACAAGGAAACCATCAATATCTGTTATGTTCTGGACAAAGAGCGGCACCTGATCGGTACGGTTGCCTTAAGATATCTGCTGCTGCATGACGAGGATGAGATCATCGGCGACATCATGAACGACAACATCATTTCCTGCAACACGATGATGGACCAGGAAGAAGTTGCGATGCTGTTCTCCAAATATGACTTTACCACGATGCCGGTCGTGGACAACGAGGACCGGCTGGTCGGCATCATCACGATCGATGATATCGTCGATATCCTGCAGGAAGAGGCTACCGAGGATATTGAAAAAATGGCAGCTATCGTGCCGACCGACAAACCGTACATGAAAACGGGCGTCTTTGAGACCTGGAAGAAGCGTATTCCGTGGCTGCTTCTGCTGATGATCTCCGCAACCGTGACGGGCGGGATCATCACGCACTATGAGAACGCGCTCAGCACCTATGTCGTGCTGACATCCTTCATTCCGATGCTGATGGATACGGGCGGAAACGCCGGCGGACAGGCCAGCGTTACCATCATCCGTGGTCTTTCCTTAAATGAGATCTCTTTCCGGGATATTTTCAGGATCATGTGGAAGGAATCCCGCGTGGCACTGCTGTGCGGCCTGACGCTGGCGGTTGCGAATTTTGCCAAAATGATGATCATCGAGCGTGTATCGATCCCGGTGGCGCTGGTGGTCTGCCTGACGCTGATCATGGCCGTGCTTTTTGCCAAACTCGTCGGCTGCACGCTGCCGATGTTAGCGCAGAAGGTCGGGTTCGACCCTGCGGTCATGGCATCTCCTTTCATCACGACGATCGTGGATGCGCTTTCTCTCGTGATCTATTTCCAGGTGGCAACGCATCTGCTGCATCTGAAGGGTTGAGTCTTTACAAATTCTTTGAAAAGCACTAAAATATTTTTTGTGAAATCAGACGGTTTTTGTACTGCCGTGATCGCAGAAAGCATGATCACGGTATGGTCAGGGCTTCGGTTTCACAGACAGTTTCAGCAGCCGTAACCTGCAAAATAACGCGGGATCTTACGGGCTGCATATAAAGGAGGAAAAGAATTATGAAAAAGAAAGTACTGGCAGTGCTTCTTGCTGTATCCATGGTAGCGGCACTTTCCGGCTGCGGCGCAAATCAGGCGGCTACGGCAGTGGAAGGTGCAGCCGATCAGGCAGCAGAAGCGGTAGAAGAGAGTGTTGAAGAAGTAACCGACGCTGTGGAAGAAGCAGTGGATGAAGTGGGCGAAGATTTCGGCACAGGCGAGATCAAGGTATGGGTTGCCGATGCGGTCGTTGATTTTACAAACGCCAAGATCGCTGAGTTCATGGAAGCAAATCCGCAGTATGCAGGCTACACCGTAACGGTTGAACCTGTCGGCGAAGGCGATGCTGCAGGCAACATGATCACGGACGTACAGGGCGGCGCAGACATCTATGCGTTCGCACAGGACCAGATCGCAAGACTGGTTTCCGCAGGCGCTCTGGAAGAAGTTGCTCCCGAGAACGAAGCGGCAGTGAAGTCCGAAAACGATCCGGGTTCCGTATCCGCAGCAACGGTTGGCGGCGTGCTTTACGCTTATCCGCTGACATCCGATAACGGATATTTCCTGTACTATGACAAGAGTGTCGTAACGGATCCCTCCAGTCTTGAGAAGATCCTTGCAGACTGCGAAGCAGCAGGCAAGAACTTCTATATGGAGATCAACTCCGGCTGGTATCAGACGGCATTCTTCTTCGCAACAGGATGTAAGCTCGAATACGAGACAGACGATCAGGGTAATTTCACGGCAGCAAATGTGACCTATGCATCTCCCGAAGGTGTTGTCGCACTGAAGAAGATGATCGAATTAAACGGCTCCAAGGCATTCCAGAACGGTTCCGCAGCCGGCGAAGCAACCAACGTAGCAGCGATCGTTGACGGTACATGGGATTCCTCGACAGTAAAGGATCTGTTCGGTGACAACTATGCATGCGCGAAGCTGCCGACCTTTGAAGGCGCTGACGGCAAATCTTACCAGATGAGCGGTTTCGGCGGATTCAAACTTCTCGGCGTAAAACCGCAGGAAGACGACAACAAACTGGCTGTCTGCGATGCTCTGGCTGCATACCTTGCAAGCGGCGATGTACAGCTTGCAAGATACAACGAAGTCGGCTGGGGTCCGTCCAACTTGGCAGCGCAGGGCTCTGCTGATGTTAAGGCTGATGAGGCTCTCGCAGCACTCGGACAGCAGCTTGCATACACGATCCCGCAGGGACAGTACCCCGGCGAATACTGGGAGCTGGCAACTGCTCTCGGCGACAGTGTCAGAAACGGTGAGATCTCTGCAAACAGCAGCGATGACGACCTGATGGCAACACTGCAGTCCTTCCAGGATACCTGCGTGGGATACGCGAAGTAGATCATGGCACGCCGTGCTGAACGAGAAAATGCTGTGCATTTTCTCGTTTAGGGCTGGCGCACTATCATGCAATTATCATCAAGCTCAGCTTCCATGCAAGCATGACGCTGACCTTAATGAAATTGCATGGCACGGCTTGCAGAAAAATGATATAATAAACCCGGCGGATGAATTTCCGCCGGGTTTTTTGATTTTCATATCATAACAGAGGATGCAGGGGGCATTTCTTATGGGAAAAGGGATCATCAGAATCTTTCAGACCATCGGCGCCGCATTTAAGGAAGGAGACTTCCGGTGCAGGATCTCATTTCTGCTCATGGGGTTCGGACAACTCTTAAGAGGGCAGTTTGTCAAAGGCGCCGCATTCATGTTACTCGAGGGCGCGTTCATCAAGTATATGGTGAGTTTCGGCGCCCGTTATTTTTCCAAACTTTCCACACTCGGAACGGTGGCGACGCAGAAAGTCCGCCGCAAGACCATTTACGGGGACAACAGTTTTCTGATCCTGCTGTTCGGGATCCTGACGGTCTTTGTCATTCTGGCATTTGCCGTTCTGTGGTATCTGAATGTCAAGGATAACTACGAGATCTTAAAGCTTGTCCGTGAAGGCAAGAAGATCCCGACGAACAAAGAGAATCTGGCGTCTCTTTTTGACAAAAACTTTGACAAGACGCTGCTGGCGCTTCCCGTGACCGGCATTTTTGTGTTCACGGTCCTGCCGATCGTCTTTATGATCTGCGTCGCGTTTACGAATTATGATAAAAATCACCAGGCGCCGACGAACCTGTTTACCTGGGTGGGACTTGAAAACTTCGAACACCTTTTGTCCTTCGGCTCCTCCGGCATGGGCAGAACCTTTGCGCAGGTCCTGATCTGGACACTGGTATGGGCGTTCTTTGCAACATTTCTGGATTATTTCTTAGGACTCGCCGTTGCAATCCTCATCAACAAAAAGGGGATCAGATTCAAGAAACTCTGGCGGACGCTTCTGGTCGTGACCATTGCGGTACCGCAGTTCGTATCCCTGCTTTACGTGATGAAGATGTTTGCCAATGACGGACTGATCAACGGGTATCTCATGAAGTGGGGGTGGATCTCCTCGCCGATCCAGTTCTGGGTGGATCCGATGCTTGCGCGGATCACGATCATCGTGGTCAATATCTGGATCGGGATCCCGTACATGATGCTGATCGCCACGGGCCTTCTGATGAACATCCCCGAGGACCTCTACGAGAGCGCAAGGATCGACGGCGCATCGGGCTGGCAGATGTTCCGGAAGATCACCCTGCCGTACATGCTGTTCGTGACGGGGCCGTTTTTGCTCACGCAGTTTACCAACAATCTCAACAACTTCAACGTGATCTACCTGCTGACGCAGGGAAAACCTTTGAGTATGAAGTTGGCGGAAAATGCCGGAAACACCGACCTTCTGGTCACCTGGCTCTATAAGATGACGGTGCTCGATACCAATTACCGGATGGCGGCGGTCATCGGGATCATGGTATTCATTGTAACGGCTGTCGTATCCCTTGTGGTCTACAACATGCTGCCGTCGGTAAGAGATGAGGAGGGCTTCCAATGAAAAAGAAAAAGATTGCGGGCAATATCGTTTCCTATATCGTTTTGATCTTGATCAGCATCGTCTGGCTGTTCCCGTTTTTCGGCCTGTTTCTGCAGAGTTTCAGAAGCTATGATCCTAAAGTCGAATACGGCGGCATGGTCGACTATCTGGTTCCGAAGACGTTTTCTCTTGATAACTACAGGTTTTTGTTCAGCGGACAGACCAACTTCTTAAAATGGTACGCCAACACGCTCATCATCGCGATCTGTGTAGCCGTGATCCAGACCGTTATCGTGCTCTGCGTCAGTTATGCGCTTTCGAGAATGCGTTTTTCGGGCAGGACCTTCCTGATGCGCTTCTGGCTGATCCTCGGGATGTTCCCGGGTTTCCTGACGATGATCTGTCTGTATTTTCTGCTGAAGCAGTTCGGCCTGACGCAGGCAGGTGCGGTACCCGGCCTGATCCTGGTCGGGACGGCAAGTTCGGGTATGGGCTACTATGTCTGCAAGGGTTATTTTGATACGATCCCGAAAGCGCTGGATGATGCGGCTAGGATCGACGGCGCTACCAGGGCGCGCGTGTTCTTCACGATGACGATCCCGATGAGCAAGCCCATCATCATCTATACCGCCCTCGTTGCCTTTATGGCACCCTGGTGCGATTATGTGTTTGCTTCCTATGTGGCCTTCGGCCATGACGAGAGTTTCAACGTGGCGGTGGCCATGACGAGATGGGTATGGACCAACGACTATCAGGGCTATTTTACCAGGTTCTGTGCCGGCGGGATCCTGATCGCGATCCCCGTCACGATCCTGTTCATGTGCCTGCAGAAGTACTATGTGGAAGGTGTCACGGGAGGCGCCGTGAAGGGTTGATCCCAGATGAAGAAAATCCTGCCGATCGTCATATGCATATCCATGATATTGAGTGCGTGCGGAGCCGCCGGTTTTGGCGGCTCTGTTTCTGATGCCGTGGATGATGAATACCGCAACTACTATGAGATCTTTGTCTATTCCTTTGCGGATTCTAACGGGGACGGGATCGGCGATCTGAAGGGTGTGACGGATAAACTTGATTATATCGCAGATCTTGGCTGCAACGGCATCTGGCTCATGCCCGTTCAGCCATCCCCGACCTATCATAAATATGACATCACTGACTATACCAATATCGATCCGCAGTATGGCACAATGGGTGACTTTGACAACCTGATCAAAAGTGCCCATAAAAGGTCCATCCGCGTGATCATCGATCTTGTGATCAACCACACATCGATCGAACATCCATGGTTTACGGAAGCGGCAGAGTATCTAAGATCCCTTCCCGCATCGGATACTCCCGATCCCGCCAAGTGTCCGTATGTGGACTATTATCATTTCGCAAAAGAACAGCCGGATGCTTCCTGGTACCCGCTTGCGGGAACGGATTATTATTACGAAGGAAGTTTTTGGGAGAGGATGCCGGATCTGAATCTTTCCAATGCGGCGGTGCTTTCGGAACTGATGGCGGTTGCGGATTTTTGGATCGACAGGGGCGTGGACGGCTTTCGGATGGATGCGCTGATGCATTACAGCGAAACGGACACGAAAGGAAATGCGGAGATATTATGTAAACTATATGATCACTGCAGAGAAAAGGATCCTGATTTTTACATTGTTTCCGAGGTGTGGGCCGCGGAACAGACGATTTTGCAATATTATGTAAACGGAGCGCCGAGCCTGTTTGATTTTCCGATGGCCGGCGCAGAAGGGGTGCTTGTCAAAGCCGCAAGGGGGAAGATGAGTGAGGAGCGTTTTGTAAGCGGAATGCTTGAGGCAGAAGAGAAACGTTTCGAAGCAAACCCCGATGCGGTCAATGCGCCGTTTCTGACCAATCATGACATGGGCCGTGTTTCGAATGCGTTAAGCGGAAAGCAGGAAGATCTGAAGATGGCGTCTGCGCTGCTTTTGAGCATGAACGGCAATCCGTTTATCTATTACGGCGAAGAACTCGGCATGATCTCCAAAGGGAACCGGGACGAGAATAAGCGGCTTCCGATGCCCTGGACGGAAGAGGCGCTGTGCAACAGGCCGGGTCTTGCCGGGGAAGGTCAGGCAGCCGGGGAAGGTCAGTCCGGGGCACGGAGCAGAGATTATACGTGTTTCGGGCCGGCGGATGCGGATGAAGTGATACAGAAGTGCGAACCGTGTGATGTGCAGAGAAAAGATCCCGCCTCGCTGCATGATTTTTACAAAAAGGCGCTTTCCTTAAGAAACAGGTATCCGCAGATCGCAAGGGGAAGGTCTGAAGCCGTTGCTGACGTTCCGGAGGCGATTTCCAGGGAATGGAAGGGAGAGAGGATCTATATTGTATACAATACGGAGGAAGAGGAAAAGACTGTGACGGATCCCGTGTTTTCGGATAAAATGATCCTTGAAACGTTGTGTGCGACAGACCCGGAACAACAGGCAACGCTTTATGACGACGGGCTCATCCTGCCGCCAAAGTCCGTGGTATATCTTAAGGAGAAGTGATGGCAGATGAACTGTCCGGAGGTCCGGAACGTAAAAGATGTGATTTTAACGCTATACAAGTGCTTGCATAATGAAAAAGATGTGATATATTTGTTAAGGCAGTTTCTAAGGTGCAGCCGGGAAACTGTCTTTTATCGTAAGGACCCGGATCACAGCGTTTATCTGCCGGCATGAAGCGGCAGGGCTGTGATTTTGATAAAACAGAATTTACAAATAAGGAACAAAGAACATGAGACAGGCAAGAGAAGATATCAGAAACATCGCGATCATCGCGCACGTCGATCACGGCAAGACCACGCTCGTTGACGAACTGTTAAAGCAGAGCGGGGTGTTCCGCGAGAACCAGGAAGTGGCGGAGCGCGTCATGGATTCGAACGACATCGAACGCGAGCGCGGGATCACGATCTTATCCAAAAACACCGCGGTAACCTATAAGGGAACCAAGATCAACATCGTGGATACGCCGGGACACGCGGATTTCGGCGGCGAGGTTGAGCGCGTGCTGAAGATGGTCAACGGCGCGATCCTGGTCGTGGACGCGTTTGAGGGCGTGATGCCGCAGACCAAATTTGTGCTCAAGAAAGCGATGGCTTTAAAACTTCCCGTCATCGTCTGCGTGAACAAGGTAGACAGGCCGGAGGCAAGATGCACGGATGTTGTGGATGAGGTGCTCGAACTGTTCATGGATCTGGACGCGTCGGACGAGCAGCTGGATTGCCCGTTTATTTTTGCGTCTGCCAAGACCGGACAGTCCGGACTCGACTATAAAAATATCACACCGACCATGGAGCCTCTTTTTGAGGCGATCTTAAATTATATCCCGGCGCCCGAAGGGGATCCGGATGCGGGGACGCAGGTGCTGATCTCCACGATCGATTACAACGAATATGTGGGAAGGATCGGTGTCGGCAAGGTGGATAACGGCGTGGTGAAGGTCAACCAGGAAGCCGTGATCGTCAATGCGCACGAGCCGGAGACGCAGAGAAAGGTCAAGATCTCCGCGCTTTATGAATACGACGGCCTGCAGAAAGTGAATGTCAAGGAAGCCGGGATCGGCGCGATCGTTGCGATCTCAGGCATCTCGGATATTCATATCGGGGATACGATCTGTTCGCCGGAGGATCCGAAACCGATCCCGTTCCAGAAGATCTCGGAGCCGACGATCGCGATGCAGTTCATGGTCAACGATTCGCCGCTTGCGGGACAGGAAGGAAAGTACGTGACGAGCCGCCACTTGAGGGACCGTTTGTTCAGGGAACTGAATACGGATGTGAGCCTGCGCGTGGAGGAAACGGAATCCACCGAGTGCTTTAAGGTATCGGGACGCGGGGAACTGCATCTGTCAGTCCTGATCGAAAACATGCGCAGGGAAGGCTATGAATTTGCGGTCAGCAAGGCGGAGGTGCTGTATCATACGGACAGCAAGGGACGCAAAACAGAACCGATGGAGCTGGCTTATGTGGATGTTCCGGAAGAATTCTCCGGCACCGTCATCGAGAAGCTCGGACAGCGCAAAGGGGAACTGCAGAATATGACGCCGATCACCGGCGGCTACACTCGTCTGGAATTCTCGATCCCTTCCAGAGGACTCATCGGATACCGCGGCGAATTCATGACGGATACCAAAGGAAACGGGATCATCAATACGATCTTTGACGAATACGCGCCGTATAAAGGCGATATCCAGTACAGAAAACAGGGTAGCCTGATCGCGTTTGAAAGCGGGGAATCCGTGACCTACGGCCTGTTTAACGCGCAGGAGAGGGGTATCTTGTTCATCGGCCCCGGCGAAAAAGTTTATTCCGGCATGGTCATCGGCCAGAACGGAAAACCCGAAGATGTCGAGATCAATGTCTGCAAGACCAAGCATCTGACCAACACCCGCGCTTCCGGATCGGATGAAGCCCTGCGCTTAACGCCGCCGAAGATCTTATCTTTGGAGCAGGCGCTCGAGTTCATCGACACGGATGAGCTTCTCGAGATCACGCCCGAGTCTCTCCGCATCCGCAAGAAGATCCTCGACCCGACTCTCAGAAAACGCGCATCGTTCAAAAAATGATCCCTTGGGGACGGGGTTAGTGGCTCATTTTTATGTAAACCACTTGCGTCGCTGTTCCGGCACTATTTCAGCTTTTTTCTTGAAAAGTGGACCCCTAACCCCGTCCCCGAGAGACCAAAATATGTGCCAAAAGTGGACCACAAACCCCGTCCCCAAGGGCTCACCAAGGGACCACAAGGGGCAGGTGTGTTGACGGGAGAATGTGAATCTGTTATGATACGTTTTGGATAGAGGTCGCGCCTGATATCAGTAGCAGCGTGGATGCCCGCCCGGGCATGTGAAGCATTGTGAAAGGAGACGGCGCCGAAAGAGGCAGGAGTGGCAGCCTGCGCTTGGGCATGCATTTAAGAGATGTATGACTGTCATCGGGAACAAAAGACCGGATGGAGAGCTATCGAAACACAATGAGAATTGTATTTTGAGCCGGTCCTTGTATGCCCGGCTTTTTTTGCGGATGTTATAACAAGGAACAAGTGTAAGGGGAAAAGGACCCCGGACAAGCGAAGGAGGAGTAACAATGGCTATTTTTACCGGAGCGGGTGTCGCGATCACGACACCGTTCAAAGAAAACGGAGAGATTGATTTTGACACCTTTACCAAACAGATCGAATTTCAGATCGCAGGCGGAACCGACGCGATCATCGTATGCGGCTCGACGGGAGAATCCAGCTGCTTAAGTCATGAGGAACATCTGGACGTGATCCGTCACTGCTGCAAGGTGGTCAACAAACGTCTTCCGGTCATCGCGGGAACCGGTTCGAATTGTACGGAAACGGCGATCTATCTGTCGCAGGAAGCCGAAAAAGCCGGCGCGGACGGCATTCTTGTCGTATCGCCCTACTATAATAAAGCGACGCAGCAGGGTCTGATCGAGCACTTCACGATGGTCGCAAACAGTGTGAAGATCCCGATGCTTCTGTACAATATCCAGGGCAGGACCGGCATCAACATCCTGCCGGAGACGATCGTAACCCTTTGCAAAAACGTGGAAAACATCGTCGGTGTCAAGGAAGCTTCCGGCAACATTTCCCAGGTTGCCAAGATCTTGGAACTTGCAGACGGCTGCGTGGACCTTTATTCGGGGGATGACAACCAGACGGTGCCGATCATGTCGCTCGGCGGACTCGGCGTCATTTCCGTGCTTTCCAACATTGCGCCCCAGAAGACCCACAACATCTGCCAGGCGATGCTTGACAATGATGTGAAGAAAGCGGCAGGCCTGCAGCTGGAAGCGATCAGCCTGATCGACGCGCTGTTCTCCGAAGTGAATCCGATCCCCGTCAAACGGGCACTCGAGTTCCAGGGAAGAGATTCAGGGGTTGTCCGCAGACCGCTCACACGCATGGAAGATGCGCACGCGGCGGTACTGAAAGCGGAAATGGAAAGATACGGCGCTTTATAAAAATCACGGAGTATAAGATTATGACAAAAATGATCATGCACGGCTGCAACGGCCGTATGGGACAGATGATCACCGGGATCGTGAAAGAGGATTCGGAGATCGAGATCGTTGCAGGGATCGATATCAATGACAGCATCCAAAATGACTACCCGGTATTTGCTTCGCTTAAGGATTGCGCTGTCGAAGCGGATGTGGTGGTGGATTTTGGAACGGCATCGGCGGTGGACGATCTTCTTGCCTGCTGCGAAGAGAAAAACCTTCCGGTTGTCGTCTGCACGACGGGCCTCAGTGAAGAACAGACCGGCCGTCTGAACGAAACAAGTAAAAAGATCGCCATCCTTCGCTCTGCGAACATGTCTCTTGGCATCAACCTGCTGATGAAACTTCTGCAGGATGCCGTCAAGGTTTTGGGACCTGCGGGCTTTGATGTGGAGATCGTGGAAAAGCATCACAGGATGAAACTGGATGCGCCGAGCGGTACGGCCCTGGCACTTGCGGATGCCGTCAACGAAGCGGCTGACAATAGCTACGAGTATGTCTATGACAGAAGCAGCGTCAGGCAGAAACGCGGCGCGAAAGAACTTGGGATCTCCGCCGTCAGAGGCGGTACGATCGTGGGCGATCATGATGTGATCTTTGCCGGCGAGGATGAAGTGATCACCTTTTCACACAGGGCATACAGCAGAGCAGTTTTTGCAAAGGGCGCCGTTTCTGCGGCCAAATTCCTCGCAGATAAGGGCCCGGGGCTGTACGACATGTCCGATGTGATCAATGCTTAGTCAAGATCAAAAGCATTCTGTCCTTTTTCAGAAATGTTTCGTATATTAAGTCAGATGCTTTACGGTCTGATGAAAGACCCGGAACTGTTAAACTTTTATTGGCGTCGTAGCAGGCGCGCCGCCAATTGCACAAGGCCTGCGGCAAGGTACTGTAAATGACGGAAAATAACAGAATTGATGATGAATTACTGGAAAATGTAAGCGGCGGCACCGGAAATCCTTCGCAAAACGAGCAGGAATCGGAAGTGCACAAACTGGCATGGTGCAGCAGCTGCAAAACGAAGGTACCGTACAAGGAGTTCTCCGGCGGCAGGTATGTCTGCCAGTTTTGCGGACAGTTCCTGGATATCTGAGCTGATCAAGTGGCGGGTAATACCCGCCACTTGACATAACATGGTTAAGCGTATAAAATTGAACTGTTGTATATCTGTCAGTTAGGGCAACTATGCCCTATGAAATATTGTACAATGAAAACCAAATAAGGAGGTATTCCTGTGATCTATGTGATTATTGGAGCCGCCGTGGCAGTGATCCTGACAGCAGTGATCGCTTACAAGCTCGGTTACAAGGGCCGTAAGAATGCCGATGAAACGAAGATCGCAAACGCCGAGACCAAGGCAAGAGAGATCATCGATGAGGCATTGAAGACCGCCGAAGCCAAGAAGCGGGAAAGTCTTCTGGAAGTCAAGGAAGAGTCCATCCGTACCAAGAATGAACTCGAGAAAGAGACGAAGGAAAGACGTTCGGAACTGCAGCGCCTCGAGAGAAGAGTGCAGCAGAAGGAAGAGAACGTTGACAAGAAGACCGAGGCGATCGAGCGCAAAGAGCAGAGTCTTGCAGCCAAGGAAGAAAATCTTGCACGGCAGAAAGAAGAAGTATCAAAGCTCAATCAGCAGAGAGTACAGGAACTGGAACGAATCTCCGGATTAACCTCTGAACAGGCAAAAGAGTATCTGTTAAGAATTGTTGAAGACGAAGTAAAGCATGAAACAGCACTTTTGGTCAAGGAATTAGAAACCAAGGCCAAAGAAGAAGCCGACAAAAAAGCCAGAGACATGGTCGTTACCGCGATCCAGAAATGCGCGGCAGACCATGTGGCAGAAAGTACCGTATCCGTGGTACAACTGCCGGGCGATGAGATGAAAGGCCGTATCATCGGACGTGAAGGAAGAAATATCCGTACGCTCGAGACGTTGACCGGTGTGGAACTGATCATCGACGATACGCCGGAAGCCGTTGTTTTGTCAGGCTTTGACCCGATCAGAAGAGAAGTGGCGCGTATCGCCCTTGAAAAACTGATCGTGGACGGAAGGATCCACCCGGCCAGGATCGAAGAGATGGTCGAGAAAGCACAAAAAGAAGTGGAGACCATGATCCGTGAAGAGGGCGAAGCGGCAACGCTGGAAGTCGGTGTTCACGGCATTCATCCCGAACTGGTCAAGCTGCTTGGCCGCATGAAGTTCAGGACGAGTTACGGTCAGAATGCGCTGAAGCATTCGATCGAGGTTTCCCTGTTATCCGGTCTTCTGGCAGCAGAGATCGGGGTGGACGTCAGACTTGCAAAGCGTGCGGGACTCCTGCATGATATCGGCAAGGCTGTCGATCATGAAATGGAAGGCTCCCATATCCAGCTTGGCGCGGAACTGTGCCGCAAATATAAGGAGTCAGCAATCGTCATCAACAGTGTGGAATCCCATCACGGCGATGTGGAACCGCAGTCTCTGATCGCTTGCATCGTGCAGGCCGCCGATACGATCTCCGCGGCACGTCCGGGCGCGAGAAGAGAGACCCTGGAAACATATACTAACAGATTAAAACAACTCGAAGACATTTCGAACTCCTTTAAGGGAGTGGATAAATCTTTTGCGATTCAGGCAGGCAGAGAGGTTCGTATCATGGTAGTTCCTGAGCAGGTTACGGATGATGATATGGTCCTGATGGCTCGTGACATTTCCAAGAAGATCGAAGAGGAAATGGAGTATCCGGGACAGATCAAAGTCAACGTGATCCGCGAAAGCAGAGTGACCGATTATGCGAAATAAAGGTCGAAAATGATATGAGAATGAAAATGCACCGAAGAATATGAAAACATATTTTACGGTGCATTTTTTACGTAATTTGAAGGAGGGATGATCATGAAGCTGGTGTTCATCAGACACGGGGAACCGGACTACGAGATCGACGGGCTGACCGAAAAAGGAAAAATCGAGGCAGACCTTCTTGCAGACCGTCTGGAAGACTTTCCTATGGATGAGATCTTTGTCTCCCCGCTCGGACGCGCAAAGGAAACGGCGGCCCCGACTTTAAAAAGATTGAACCGGGAGGCAGAGGAACTGGAATGGCTGAAAGAATTTCCGCCAAGGATCAGCCGTCCCGACAGACCACAGATCGAATCGATCGCATGGGACTGGATGCCGAAAGACTGGACGGTATGCCCTGATTTTTACGACTATGACAACTGGTGGAAACATCCGGTGATGGAAGCGGGACATGTCGGCGACGAATACATGCGGGTGACGGGACTGTTCGGAGAACTTTTAAAGAAACACGGTTATGAAAAAGAGGGAAATCTGTTCCGCGTCACGAAGGCGAATAACGATACGCTGGTCTTTTTCTGCCATTTCGGTCTGACGGCGGTGCTGATGAGTTATCTGCTCCATGTGTCGCCGATGATCCTCTGGCATGGCATGGTCGCAGCGCCGACCGCCGTTACCGTCATTGCAACAGAAGAGCGGCAGGAAGGCTATGCATCTTTTCGCATGAATCTCTTCGGCGATACGTCGCATCTGACACAGCGCGGGGAGCCGGTGTCCTTCGCGGCAAGGTTCTGCGAATGCTATGACAATGCAGGCGAGCGCCACTGAGCGGCGGGCGATCTTAACGGATGATCTCGTCGATCGTGGAGATCGTCGTGAAGGACGGTTCTTCAAAGCGGTTGATCAGATCGCGCAGTTTCTGCAGCTCAAAGTAGTTTACATAACATATCAGCGTTTTGTTTTCCCCGGCGATCGCGCCGTAGGTATCCATGATCGTACAGGTCTTGCCCAGGTCTTCCCGGATCGCGCGGATCATGTCATCCGGTTTTTTCGTAATGATGCGTACCTGTTTGATCGCTTCGAAGTGGTCGGTAAAGTGGTCGATGATCGCGGTCGCCACCACATAGACGAGCAGGCTTAAGAGGGCGGCGCTTCTGTCGATCAGGATAAAAGCGGCCAGATACACGCAGGCATTGAACGCGATCAGGATCACGTTCATGCTGTAATTGCGTCCTGTTTTATCCGAGAGTTTCTTAACGATGATATTTGCAAGGATCTCGGAACCGTCGATACAGCCGCCGAATTTTAAGATCAGCGACAGACCCGCGCCGAGGATCGCACCGCCGAACGCGACCGCCAGAAAATGTTCCGTGTTGAGTGTAAACGGAATGCGTTCAAAGTATTCGATCCCGAGCATATAGACAACGGAACCGATCACGGCTTTGATGCAGAAGGCCCTGCCCAGATAGAGCATGCCGCCGACAAGAAACGGAAGAACGACGCAGAGCACACAGAGCGAGAGCCTGAATCCCGTCATCTTGCTGATGATGATCGCGATCCCGGCCGTGCCGTAGTCAATGGCATCGTTCGGAAGCAGGATGCAGGCGACAGAGAAACTGGCCAGCAGAGCGCCGACGACGATCAGAACATAGGAAGTGAATTCGCGTACCTGATTCTTGTGTTTTGTCATGATTGTTTCCCTCCATGGACTATTGTAGCAGAGCGGACATGAAATATCGATCATTTTCTTGTTTGCGGCCAAGGCTTATGATAACATCAATAAAAGGTGGTGTAAGATGATCAAAGTATTTCTTGCAGAAGACGAATTCGTCGTAAGAGAAGGCATCAAAAACAATATCGACTGGATCGGACACGGTTACGAGTTCTGCGGGGAGGCAAGTGACGGAGAACTCGCGTTTCCCCTGATCCAGAAACTGCGCCCGGATATCGTGATCACGGATATCCGTATGCCTTTTATGGACGGGCTTGAACTTTCCAAACTGATCAAAAAGGAATTTCCCTGGATGGAAGTCATCATCCTTTCAGGCTTTGAAGAATTCGAATATGCCAAGGAAGGGATCAAGATCGGTGTCGCCCAGTATCTGACCAAACCGATCAAAGGTGATGATCTGTTAAAGGAAGTGGACGCCGTTGCGGCAAGGATCGAGGAAAAGCGCCGGGAACGCCTGATCAGGGAACAGTATGAAAAGGAAATGGAGGAAGCGAACCTCCGGGAGCGTTCACGGCTTTTTACACATCTTGTCACCGGGGAAAAATCACCCGCCCAGCTGATGGAACTGGCCGGGAATCTTTCCATCGATTTGACCGCGCTGCAGTACAACATCGTGCTTTTGCTCCTGCAGTCCAAGGCGCATCTGATGGGCGAGTATTCCGACAGTGTCGTCAAAGTGGAAGAGAAGATCAAGGAACTGGAACAGGAGTATGATTTTCTGCTGTTTGACAGAAATCTGGAAGGAAAGTCCCTGCTGTTTAAAGCGGATTCACAGGAAGCGCTTCAGAAAAATCTGGACGGATTCCTGGAAAACCTGAAGACGATCCTTGCCGAATTTCCGCACATCACCTATTTTGGCGGGATCGGCGTGTGCGTGAACAGATTAAGGGAACTGCCGGAGTGCTATATTCAGGCGAACCGCGCATTTGCGCACCGCTATTTTTCAAGTGAAAACAGGATCGTTGAAGCCGGCGCGATCGATTTTGATACCGCAAAAGACCGGAATGCCTTTGACCTGACTTCCGTGGATCCTAAGCAGATCGAACGCGGCAGAACGACCAATTTCTTAAAATTCGGCAGCAGCGAGGAAGCGGTTTATTTTGTCGACGAGTTCTTAAACGGCATCGGCGAGAAAAGCCTGGAATCCGAAATGTTCAGGCAGTACATCGCTATGGACTGCTATTTCAGTGTGTCTTCCTTTGTCGAGAGTCTCGGATATGAGCGCGGGGAGATCAGACAGCCGGATATGACCGGCGGTGTCTTAAAGAGTGTGGGAAGTGTCCGGGACTACATCCGGTCGATCGTGTCCGATGCCATAGATCTTCGTGAGAAGAAATCCAGCAGCCGTTACGGAGAGGTTGTTGACGAGGTGTTGTCCTATATCGACGCACACTATGGCGAGGAGGAACTTTCCTTAAATACGCTGGCTTCCCATGTCAATATTTCACCAAACCACTTAAGCATGATCTTTTCACAGCAGACCGGACAGACGTTTATCAAATACCTGACGGATCTTCGCATGAACAGGGCCAAGGAACTGCTGAAGTGTACCGTAAAGCGCAGCAGCGAGATCGCCCTGGAAGTCGGATACAAGGATCCGCATTATTTTTCCTATATCTTCAAAAAGACACAGGGCATGACACCGACGCAGTTTCGTGAGGACGGCGCTAAAACGTTGCAGGAAGACGGGACGGAGGATGAGACATGATCGCAAAAATCAAACAGGCCGTTCAGAACTCCACCCTTGCGACCAAGATCCGCTATTCCTACGCACTGATCCTGATCCCGATGTTTCTTTTCATGATCATCTGTTTTTTCTATATCTGGGAAGGAAACACGCGGTATGCGGAGATGATCAATTCGGCCGTTGTGGCCAGCGAATTCAGTCTGGATTTCAAAAAAGATTTCGACTATGAGACCTATCTTCTGATCATCGGGAACAAATCCGTGGAGGAATCGCAGCTCGATGAACTTCTGGCAGAAGCGAACCGCGTCATGGACAGCCTTTCTGCCCTCGATGTTTCGCAGGACAACGCTGCCAGACTGAAAAGCGCCAGAAAATACCTCGACAATCTTGAGACCTATATCAACAGGATCAAGGATAACATGGACGAGGGCAATAAATATGAAGACAATATCCAGATCTGGGAAAATGACGTGCAGATCGTGACTTCGCTGCTTCGGGAGACGATCTTCCAGTACATCTACTACGAGATCAAGGATCTGGAGGTCGCAAGGGCGGAATATCAGACCTTTTATGTGCGCATGATCCGCTACACGCTGATCGCCCTCGGCCTGATCACGGTCCTTATTGTTTTCCTTTCTTATTATATCCCGCAGTCGATCACAAAGCCGATCACACGCTTAAGCGAGGTCACGGACCAGGTGGCCAAAGGGGACTTGAGCGTCCGCTCCGATGTTGACGAAGGCGGGGAAGTCGGCGTGCTTTCCGAGTCGCTGAATGCGATGATCGACAAGATCAATGAACTGCTTGAGCAGGTCACACAGGAGCAGACCAGTCTTCGCAAAGCAGAACTCGAACTGCTGCAGTCCCAGATCAATCCGCATTTTCTGTACAATACCCTCGATACCATCGTGTGGCTTGCGGAAGGGAGCGACCAGGATAAAGTCGTGAGCATGGTGGAAAGCCTGTCCGAGTTTTTCAGGACCTCGCTGAATCAGGGAAAAGATGTCATCCCGATCCGCGAGGAAGTGCAGCATGTACGGAGCTACCTGGAGATCCAGCAGGTGCGCTATCAGGATATCCTCGAATATGAGATCAGCGTGCCGGAATCCCTGTACCACTATTCGATCCCGAAGATCTCCGTGCAGCCTCTTGTCGAAAATGCGCTCTATCACGGGATCAAGAATAAACGCCGTCTGGGAAAGATCACCGTATCCGGGCAGGAACTGAAAGACTATATCGTGATCAGCGTGCAGGATAACGGGATCGGCATGACGGAGGAACGTCTGATGCAGGTCAACGAACGTCTGAAGAACAGGACGTCGGAAAGCACGGAAGCGTACGGACTTTACAATGTCAACGAGCGGATCCGCCTGAAATTCGGGGATGCGTACGGGATCTCGATCCGGAGTGAATACGAAGAGGGAACCGTATGCGAGATCCGGCTTCCGAAAGAACTCGTGTGAGCTGTCATAAAAAAATCAACCTCATTCGTAAAAAATCAAACCTCCCAAAATGAAATCATAAAAAATTGAACCGCATTCAGAATGAAATGCATGGATTGAACGACAGATCCGTTCTATGATGATAGCGTTAAAAGTTGCATGGTCCATTTTTGGAACCAGACAGCAAAAATCATAGGAGGATATGATATGAAAAAGAAAGTTTTAGCAGTATTACTGGCAGCAGCAATGGTACTTGGCCTGACAGCATGCGGCGGCGCAGCAGCTTCTTCTGATGGCGCAGCAGCTCCGGCTGACGGCGGTGCAGGCGGCAAGCTCATCAAGGTCGGCATCATCAACAACGACCCGAACGAGTCCGGTTATCGTACAGCTAACGACAAGGATCTGAAGGCTGCATTTACCGAGGCAAATGGTTTCCAGGCTTCCTTCGCTTACAGCTTAAAGAACGACGAGCAGATCACAGCAGCTCAGAAGTTCATCCAGGACGGCGTTGATTACTTACTGCTTTCCGCAGCTGATACAGCAGGTTGGGATTCCGTACTGAAAGATGCTCAGGCAGCAGGCGTTCGCGTGATCCTGTTCGACAGAACCATCGATGCTGATCCGAGTCTCTACAGCGCTTCCATCGTTTCCGATATGGAAAAAGAAGGCGAGACAGCTGTTAACTGGCTGAAAGGTCAGAACCTCTCCGAGTACAACATCATCCACATTCAGGGCGTTATGGGTTCTGCAGCACAGAAGGGTCGTTCCGGTGCCGTTGACGCAGCAGTTGCTTCTGATGGATGGAACATTGTTACACAGCAGACAGCTGAATGGAACGCAGAGAAAGCGCAGCAGATCGTTCAGTCCGTTATCGACGCAGGCACACCGTTCAACGTAATCTACGCTGAGAACGATGATATGGCTAAAGGCGCTGTTGCAGCTCTTGACAAAGCAAACATCTCTCACGGTGTTGGCAAAGACGTCATCGTAATGGGCTTTGACTGCAACAAGTGGGCTCTTGAAGAACTGCTCAACCAGAACTGGAACTATGATGGCCAGTGCAATCCTTTCCAGTCCCAGTACATCTTAGACGTTATCAAGACTCTGGAATCCGGTCAGGAACCTGCACAGAAGACGATCATCATGGATGAGAAGGGCTTCGATGCAACAACCATCACAGCTGACGATGTAAACAACTACGGAATCTAATTAACGGAGTAATCCTTATCCGTACAGATCAGTACGAACAACAGAATTTAGAGTTTACGGATCGCGGCGCGGCGTTATGCCGTGCCGCGATCTGCTTGAGAATACGTGACAAAAAGAGTCATGAATCGGTTTATGAAAAAGAATGAAACGAGGAGGTGAATCCACGAGTGAAAGAGAACGCGATCCTGGAAATGAAAGCAATCGATAAAGTCTTTCCCGGCGTTTTGGCGCTGCAGGGCGTGGACTTCACACTGTGCGAGGGAGAGATCCACGCACTGATGGGTGAGAACGGGGCCGGAAAATCAACGCTGATCAAGGTGTTGACCGGTGTATATGCCAAAGACAACGGACAGATCTATCTGAAGGGTTATGACAAACCCGTGATCATCCGTTCCCCGCAGGATGCACAGAAAATGGGCATCAGCACAGTTTATCAGGAAATCACACTCTGCCCGAACCTTTCGGTAGCAGAGAATATGTATATCGGCCGTGGAAAGGGAAGCGGTGTCAACTGGAAGAAGATGAACGAAGACGCCACAAAGATCCTGCAGTCCCTGGATATCCCGGCCAAAGCAGACCAGCAGCTTTCAAGCTGCTCAATTGCCGTACAGCAGATGGTGGCCATCGCCCGTGCGGTGGATATGGATTGTAAGGTTCTGATCTTAGACGAGCCGACATCCTCTCTGGACGAACAGGAAGTGGAAAAGCTGTTCAAGCTGATGCGCGACCTGAAAGCAAGGGGCGTCGGAATTATTTTTGTTACACACTTTTTGGATCAGGTCTATGAGGTCTGTGACAAGATCACGGTTCTTCGCGACGGCAAACTGGTGGGAGAATATGAGATCAAGGATCTGCCGCGTGTACAGCTTGTATCGAAGATGCTCGGAAAAGAGCTGGATGACCTTTCCGATATCTCGGGAGAGAGCAAGAAGTATGAAGCACAGCCGGGACTGGCTCCTGTGTTTGAAGCAAAACAGCTTGTTTCCGATGCAGGCATCAAGCCTTTTGATTTTTACATCCAAAAAGGAGAAGTCAACGGCTTTACAGGCCTCCTCGGATCGGGACGAAGCGAATGTGTCCGTGCGATCTTCGGGGCAGACAGGGTGCTTGGAGGAAACGTACAGAAAGACGGAAAAGCCGTTAAGATCACCAAGCCGATCGATGCCATGCGAAACGGCATCGGGTATCTTCCTGAAGACCGTAAAGTGGACGGGATCGTGGGAGACCTGTCCGTAAGAGAGAATATTATCCTCGCACTGCAGGTGCTGAAGGGATTCTTCAGACCGTTTAGCAAAGCAGAGGCGAATAAATTTGCAGATGAGTATATTAAACTGCTGGATATCAAGACCGCATCCGCGGATACGCCGATCAAATCCTTATCCGGCGGAAACCAGCAGAAGGTCATCCTTGCAAGATGGTTGCTGACACATCCGGATTATCTGATCCTGGACGAGCCGACTCGCGGGATTGACGTCGGCACCAAGGTCGATATCCAGAAACTGGTGCTGAAACTCGCATCGGAAGGCATGAGTATTACATTCATTTCCTCCGAAACGGACGAGATGCTCAGGACCTGTTCGAGAATGATTGTCATGCGTGACCGCGCCGTAGTCGGAGAGCTGACCGGTGAGGAACTGACGCAGAGCAAGATCATGAACACGATTGCCGGAGGTGAAGCGAAAAAATGAGTAAAATATTCAGAAATCAGTTATTTATTCCGATCGCAGCACTCCTGTTGCTGGCCGTGTTCAATCTGATCGCGGATCCTTCGTTCTTTAAGATCACGCTCGGCTACAACAGTGCAGGAGACCCGGTATTGTCCGGATATCTGATGACGATCTTAGACTACGGTTCGGAACTTGCGATCCTTGCCATCGGTATGACGCTTGTTACCGCGGCATCGGGCGGGCAGGATATTTCCGTCGGTGCGGCGATCGCGATCAGCGGCAGCGTTGTGCTGAGAGTGCTCTGCGGAAGAGATCACCATGCAGAGACCATGCAGGCACCGATCATCGTAGCTTTTCTGATCAGCTGTGTTGTTGCCATGATCTTTGGCGCATTTAACGGCGCTTTGGTGGCATTCTTCAAGATCCAGCCGATGGTAGCGACCCTGATCCTGTTTACGGCAGGCCGTTCCATTGCCGCATGGATCAACAACAATGAGCTGCCGATCGTCAATGAAATTTCTTTCAGTTATTTCGGCGGGTTCATTCCGGGGATCCCGGTACCGACACCGTTCTTTATCGCCTTAGCCTGTGTGATCGTGATCTTCTTAGCCCTGAAATTTACCAACCTCGGGCTCTACACGCAGTCTGTGGGTATCAATGAGAGTTCTTCGAGACTGAACGGTCTGAATCCGGAATTCATCAAATTCCTGGCATTCATCATTCTGGGACTTTGCGTGGCAGTTGCAGCACTGATCAAGGTCAGCCGTCTGTCGACGATCAACTATTCCGTTATCGCAAAAGATATTGAAATGGATGCGATCCTTGCGGTCGCGCTCGGCGGTAACGCGCTTTCGGGCGGCAAATTCAACATGGGCGCTTCCATACTCGGTGCCTATGTCATCCAGTTCCTGACCACAACGCTCTATAAATTCAATGTTCCGGCGGATGCGCTTCCGGCATACAAGGCAGTCGTTGTCATCCTGCTCGTTGTGTTCTCGGCGCCTACCGTCAGGGAGTTCTTCTCGGGACTCTGGAAGAAGATGACAAAGAAGGGGGTGGAAGCAAATGCAAAAGCTTAAAGAAAAGTTTAAGAACATCAGCGATACCAACCTGCTTCTTCTGATCACGATCGTCGTATTCTTTCTGATGTACATCGGAGCGGTTGTTTTTCAGGGAAAAGGGTTCTTGAAACCCCAGACATTCTTTAACATCTTAAACGCAAATGCGGCATTGATCCTGTTGGCCTGCGGACTGAGTCTCGTTATGATCACCGGCAGCATCGATATTTCGGTCGGTGGTGTGACCGCGCTCGTCAGCATGTGCTGCGCAGTTTATCTGGACTACCAGGGCGGAAACGTATTTGTTTCCATGCTGATCGCGCTCGGCATCGGCCTTGCATTCGGCCTTGTGCAGGGAATCCTCATCGCTTATCTGGACATTCAGCCCTTCATCGTGACTTTGGCCGGCATGTTCTTTGCAAGAGGCATGACAACGATCGTCCACACGAATCCGTTCAATGTGGAGAATCCTAATTTCGTAGCGCTGAAGGAAACGCGTGTCAATGTTCCGGGCATGGGCAGCGTCAATAAACTTGGTGTCTATGTGCCCGCTTACGTGGAACTCGGTGTTCTTGTGGCGCTTCTGATCGTGCTCGCGCTGTTCTTTATCCTGCGCTACACGAAACTCGGCCGCAATTTCTATGCGGTCGGCGGCAATAACCAGAGTGCGCTGATGCTCGGGATCAACGTAAAACGTACCAAGTTCTTCGCGCATCTTCTCTGCGGTGTGCTTGCTGGGATCGGCGGCTATGTGTACTTCCTGCATGTCGGATCCGGCGCACCTTCTCATGCGCAGGGCGCGGAGATGAACGCCATTGCATCTTCCATCATCGGCGGAACGATGCTGACCGGCGGTGTCGGCAACATCATCGGCACATTTTTCGGCGTGCTGTCCTTAAGTACGATCCAGAACATTGTTTCATCGGCCGGACTTGACCAGGCATGGTGGACCGGGATTACGATCGCAGCGATGCTGTGTCTGTTCCTTGTGATCCAGAGTGTTGTCATGGCACGTAAGAAAAAACAGGTTAAGAAATAATGAAGAAAAAATCACTCGCATTGATCCTGTGCTGTTCCCTTTTCTTTTCCTTCCTGGGCGCCTGCGGCGCAAATATCGGGAGCGGCATGGGTGATCATGCTACGGAACCTGCCACGGAGGAAGAAAAACTGACCGTGGTGGGTTTTTCGCAAGTAGGAGCGGAATCCGATTGGCGCAGTGCCAACACGGAATCCATGAAATCCGTTTTTACGGCATATAACGGCTATGAGCTGATCTTTGATGATGCGCAGCAGAAGCAGACCAATCAGATCATGGCGATCCGGAATTTTATCCAGCAGGAAGTCGATTATATCGTCTTAGCGCCGGTCACGGAGACCGGCTGGGATACCGTTTTGCAGGAAGCGCATGATGCGGGGATCCCGGTCATCATTGTGGACCGCATGGTGGATGTTTCAGACAGCCGGCTGTTTGAATGCTGGGTGGGTTCCAATTTTGAACTCGAAGCACGCAAGATGTGTGAATGGCTCAGATGGTTCTGTGTCAAGCACAACATCCTTGCGGAGGATGTGTATATTGCGGACATTCAGGGCACCATCGGTGCATCCGCGCAGATCGGGCGAACGGAGGGCTTACAGAAAGCGGCCAGAGAGTACGGCTGGAACATCGTCGCGACGGTCGAGGGCGAATTCACGAGAGCCAAAGGATATGAAGCCACGCAGCAGCTTCTGCTCAAATATCCGAAGATGAATGTGGTATACTGTGAGAATGACAACGAAGCGTTCGGCGCGATCGAAGCAATCAGGGATGCCGGCAAGCAGGTCGGAAGCGACATCAAGAACGGTGAGATCATGGTGCTCTCCTTCGACGGCGTGAAACCGGAAGCCCTGCAGGATGTGCTGGACGATTCCATTTCCTGTATCGCAGAGTGTAATCCGCTTCACGGACCGAGAGTGGAAGCGATCATCAGGAAACTGCAGAACGGTGAGACACCGCAAAAATATGAGTATGTGGATGAAGATGTCTTCAGCGCCTACGAAGAGATCGAAAACGTGATCGTGGATTCCAAAGAGTATCCGATCACACTGGTCACACCGGAACTGATCGAGAGACGCCGGGCGGAATATGACACGGGTTCCTATGTGGAAGAACTGCCGGATAATGTCTACTGATACGACTGTCCGAAGCCGGATAAAGCTGTCCGGAATCTGATAACGTCTGCCGGCAGGGACCGACGGATGATATAATGGTGCGTAAATAGCAAGCAATAACTGTGAATCATAGAAAATATAGCGAAAAAGGAGAGGGAACATGGAAAAGAAAGAACTGATCGCTGCCAATAAGGCAATTCTGGGTGTGGAATTCGGCTCTACGAGGATCAAGGCGGTCCTGATCGACGACAAAGGCACACCGCTTGCATCCGGCTCACACGAATGGGAAAACCAGCTTGTGGACGGGATCTGGACATACTCACTGGATGCGGTATGGGCAGGACTGCAGGACTGCTACAGGGATCTTGGCGAAGACGTGAAGAAGCAGTATGATGTGGAACTGACTGGCTTTGCATCCATCGGCTTTTCCGCCATGATGCACGGCTATCTTGCTTTTGATAAAGACGGGAAGCTTCTGGTGCCGTTCAGAACCTGGAGAAACACGATCACGGGTGAAGCTGCGGAGAAACTGACGAAGGAATTCAATTACAATATCCCACAGCGCTGGAGCATCGCACACCTGTATCAGGCGATCTTAAACGGCGAAGAACATGTGAAGGACATCGCATTCTTTACAACGCTGGCAGGCTATGTGCACTGGAAACTGACAGGCGAAAAAGTGCTCGGGGTCGGCGATGCATCCGGGATGTTCCCGATCGACATCGCAACAGGTTCATTTGACCAGAAAATGGTCGCAAAATTCGATGCGCTTATCGCGGATCAGAACCTCGGCTGGAAATTAAACGATATTTTGCCAAGATCGATCTCCGCAGGCGAAGCGGCAGGGACCTTAACGGCAGAAGGGGCAAAACTCCTGGATCCGAGCGGAAAACTTTCCGCAGGCATTCCGTTATGTCCTCCCGAAGGCGATGCGGGGACCGGCATGGTCGCAACCAACTCCGTTGCAAAGAGAACCGGTAACATCTCCGCAGGTACTTCCGTATTTGCCATGGTGGTTCTCGAAAAAGAACTTTCCAAAGTATATCCCGAGATCGATCTGGTCACCACACCGGACGGCGCACTGGTCGGCATGGTGCACTGCAACAACTGCACATCCGAGATCAGCGCATGGGTATCGCTTTTTGACGAGTTCGCAAACCTGATCGGAAAGCCGTTGGATAAGAATACGATGTATGGATACTTATACAATAAGGCACTTGAAGGCGATGCGGACTGCGGCGGCCTGATCTCTTACAATTATTTTTCCGGGGAACCCGTTGTCGGATTTGCCGAGGGCGCACCGCTGTTTGTACGAAAAGCGGATGATTCCTTTAATCTTGCAAACTTCATGCGTATGCATCTCTATTCCGCGCTGGCAGTCCTGAAGGCAGGACTGGATCTGATGTTTAAGGAAGAGCATGTGGCTGTTGATGAGATGTTCGGCCACGGCGGCTTCTACAAGACAAAGGGTGTCGGCCAGCGGATCACCGCGGCGGCCATCAATGCGCCCGTTTCCGTTATGGAGACAGCCGGAGAAGGCGGCGCCTGGGGCATTGCGCTGCTTGCGGCCTACATGATCGGCAAAAAGGACAACGAATCTCTGCAGCAGTACTTAAATGCTACCGTATTCGCCGGTCAGAAGGGATCCAGAATGGAACCGGATCAAAAGGATGTGGAAGGCTTCAATGCATTCATGGAGAAGTACTTAAACGGCTTATCCATCGAGCATGCGGCCGTGGATGCACTGTAATCTGTATTTGGCGTCCGGTATCAAAGAGAGACAGACGGCTGCCGCGGACTGCGGCGGCCGTTTTTTTCTTGCGTGCACCGGGTATGTGTATTATGATAATGAAAATGACCAAAAGAGATTTTTTAAAGTGGGAGAGCGTAAGATGAAACAGTACAGCGAACTTTCAAGATCGGAACTGATCGAACTCGAGCAGCGTCTTTTTCTTCAATATGAAGACATGCGGGCAAGGGGATTGAATCTGAACATGGCGCGCGGACTTCCGTCTGCCGAGCAGCTGGATATGGAAGCCGATTTCTTCGGTATCCTCTATCCCGATTCCGAATTTATATCAGAGGAAGGAAAGGATTGCAGAAACTACGGCGAGCTTACCGGGATCCATGAGGCCAGAAGGCTGATGGGAGCGATGATGGAGATCAAGTCCGAAAATGTGATCGTTTTCGGAAATTCCAGCCTGAATGTCATGTATGATACGGTTGCAAGGTCGATGGTGCTTGGGGTTTGCGGATCCACGCCGTGGTGCAAACTGGACAAGGTAAAGTTCTTATGCCCGGTTCCCGGTTATGACAGACATTTTGCGATCACGGAGCAGTTCGGCATCGAGATGATCAATATCCCGATGACAAACGAAGGCCCCGATATGGATCTGGTCGAAAATTACGTGAACAACGACCCGTCCGTGAAAGGCATCTGGTGCGTTCCCAAATACAGCAATCCGGGCGGGGTCACCTATTCCGATGAAACCGTACGGCGGTTCGCCAACCTGCATCCGGCTGCGGAGGATTTCCGTATTTTCTGGGACAATGCTTATTGTATCCATCATCTTTACGATGACAGACAGGACAAACTCGTGGAGATCCTTGACGCCTGTGAGAAGGCCGGAAATCCGGACATGGTTTACAAGTTCTGCTCCACGTCAAAGGTGACGTTTCCGGGCAGCGGACTTGCGGCCCTCGGCGCAAGCAAAAAGAACCTGGATTACGTCAAGAGCGTGATCTCGATCCAGACGATCGGTCACGATAAACTGAACCAGCTGCGTCATGTCCGCTATTTCAAAGATATCAACGGGATGAAAGCGCATATGAAAAAGCATGCCGCCATTCTGCGGCCGAAGTTTGAACTGGTCCAGAGAAAGCTGAACGAAGAACTGGGCGGTCTCGGGATCGGAGAGTGGTCCAATCCCGTCGGCGGATATTTTGTTTCGTTCAACACGCTTCCCGGATGTGCCGGAACAGTCATCTCCATGTGTAAAGAGGCCGGTGTGACGATGACCGGAGCCGGAGCGACTTATCCGTACAAGAAAGATCCCGAAGATTCCAACATCAGGATCGCGCCCACATTCCCGCCGATCGACGAGCTTGACCAGGCCATGGATGTATTTACGCTCTGCGTAAAAATCGCGAGTGTCAGGAAACTGCTCGGATAAACAGGCAGTTACAGTGCCTGGAAACAACGGAGGAACAGATGGAATTAAGACCGGAAAGGATCGGCCGCAGACTCATACATAACGGCGCGATCGTTGACATTTATCAGGACCGGATGGTATTGCCGGACGGAACGGAAGAGAATTATGATTTTATCAAACATAAAGGCGCAGCTGCGGTCATTCCCGTTATGGATGACGGCAGGATCATCATGGTGCGCCAGTACAGGAACGCGATCGACCAGTATACGCTTGAGATCCCGGCGGGCGGATTAAACGGTGCGGATGAGCCGACAAAGATCGCCGCGCACCGCGAGCTGGAAGAAGAGACGGGTTACTATGCCGATCTGAATGACGTGGAATTCCTGCTCACGCTCTATACGACCGTTGCTTTCTGTAATGAGAAGATCGATATCTATCTGGCAAGAAATCTCAGAAAGACGCAGCAGCATCTGGATGATGATGAGTTTATCGATGTATCCCTCCATACGATCGACGAGCTGACGCAGATGGTCCGAGACGGTAAGATCGTGGACGCCAAGACGATCGCAGGGCTGATGACCTACCGCGCGATGTTGCCCTGATGATCTGCCGCGTTATGATGCCCGCTCCGGGGAGCGATCCCCATATCATACTTTCGCTTTGGTTTCAATAAAAAGTTTACAAAAAAATCCGATTTTTTCGCATTATGTAAATATTTTGCTCTGAAATCATTACAGAAAAAATAATTTTTTTACGATTTTTTTACAACATGTTGTGATGCGTAAAAACGCGTCGACCGACATGTTGTATTTTTGTCGCAAAATGTGCATAAAGTGGCTGAAAATGGGCATAATTTGCGATTGCTTTTCTCAAAAAATCTGCTTATAATGGTTAAAGTAACGAGTTGAAGCAGGAAGGTTATTGATTGAATGGAACAGCAACTGCAAGCGTTTATTTCGTATTTACATAACGTTAAAAAGACTTCAACCAACACGGAACTCAGTTACAAAAGAGACCTGGCCAAACTGAAGAAGTTTTTGGAAGCCAGGGGGATCACCGAAACATCACAAGTCAGCGCTTCCGATTTGGAAGCTTACATACAAGATCTCAACGAGAATGGTTTTAAAGCGGCAACGGTATCCAGAAACATCGCTTCGATGAAAGCGTTCTTCGGATATGCCGTGAAGGAACTGGGAATCAAGGAAGATCCGTCTGCCGGCCTCAAATCACCCAAGATTGAAAAGAAGATGCCGGAAATTCTCACCATGGAAGAGGTCGTACGCCTTTTGGAACAGCCCAAAGGCGATACCCCCAAGGAGATTCGCGACAAAGCGATGCTGGAATTGCTTTATGCAACCGGCATACGTGTTTCGGAATTGATCGGACTGGAAGTTTCCGATGTTAATATGCAGATGAATTACATCCTGTGCAGGGACGCCAACAAGGAAAGAGTCATTCCTTTCGGCAACGAGGCCAGACATGCCCTGATCCGCTATATGGAATCCTCCAGAGCGATCATGGTCGAGGATCCGTCTTCACCGATCCTGTTCGCCAACTGCTCGGGACAGAAGATGAGCAGGCAGGGCTTCTGGAAGCTGATCAAGTATTACGCCAAGAAGGCGGGGATCACTTCGGACATCACGCCGCACACGCTCAGGCATTCATTTGCGGCACATCTGGTTGAGAACGGTGCCGACTTGCGGTCGGTTCAGGAAATGCTCGGACATTCCGATATTTCCACCACGCAGATCTACGCGTCGATGAATCACAACCGGATCCGGGAAGTATATACAAGAGCTCATCCGAGAGGATGAGCTCTTTTTCTATGTTTTGCTCTATGTTCTGTTCCGTGCTCAAAGCGGCAGGAATGCAGGCTTACGGTTTTCATAAACCGTATAATAGCGGAACCCGCAGTTCTTAAGGATGCCTTCTGCCACATCAAAATCCCTTGCAATGTTTTCCGGCACATGCGCATCGGAAGCGGTGGTGATGATCTCGCCGCCGAGTTCACGGTATCTTCTTAGGAAGATTTCGTTCGGATTCGTGCTTTTCATATTGCGGCTCAGGCCTCCGGTGTTGATCTCGATCCCTTTCCCCTTTTCGATCAGCAAACGGAAGATCTCATCAACAAGGTCGGCATAGTCCTCATACCGGTATTGGAACTGCTGTTCTGCAACGGGCGCGTACCTGACGGCATAGTCCAGATGTCCGTACACGTCAAAATCATCAAAGGCACGGATATTTTCGAGGATCGACTCGAAATATTCCCGCATGGCTGCTTTGATCGTTCTTCCCTCAAAAAAGGCAGGGTAGTAGGGATCCTTCCTGTTGCAGAGATGCGAGGATGCGATGACAAAATCAAACGGATAAGCGCCTACGGCCTCCTTCTGTTTTGCAACGGCCTGCGGCTGCACGCCGAGTTCGATCCCGAAACATACCTTGATTTTTCCGGCAAACTGCGGCGCGATATCAAGGTAATCCGCGCGGTATTTTGCAAGATCGAGTTCAAACATGCCCTCGCTTCCGGGCTCCGTATACACAAAGTCCGGGTCATGGTGCTCCGTGAAGCAGATCTGTTTCAGACCGCATGCTGCAGCCTTAAGGATCATGGATTCCATGGGCGCATCAGAATCGCCGGAATGGTCGGAATGCATATGATAATCGGCTCGTATTGCCATGATCATTCTCCTTGTCTTAAAAATCACGTATAAAATATCATTGTTTTATGTGAAAATCAAGAAATCCCTACTTTATACAGGAAAATAAGTCTTGTTTTTTTCCTATAAATTGAGTAGAATATATTTTGCTGATAATTTTATGACAAACTTAAGTCAGGAGGAATTGAAAATGGCAGTAAAAGTAGCAATCAATGGTTTTGGCCGTATCGGTCGTCTTGCATTCAGACAGATGTTTGGTGCTGACGGATACGAAGTAGTAGCGATCAACGATTTAACAACCCCGAAGATGCTGGCTCATCTTTTAAAGTATGACAGTGCGCAGGGTACATATGCGCTGGCTGATACCGTATCCGCTGATGACGAAGCAGGTACGATCACAGTAAATGGCAAGACTCTGAAGATCTACAAAGAGCCCGATGCAAACAACTGCCCTTGGGGCGAGCTTGGTGTTGACGTAGTTCTGGAGTGCTCCGGTTTCTACACATCCAAGGAAAAAGCACAGGCACACATCAATGCAGGCGCACGTAAGGTTGTTATTTCCGCTCCTGCAGGCAACGATCTTCCTACCATCGTTTACAATGTTAACCACACAGATCTGAAGCCGGAAGATACCATCATTTCCGCAGCAAGCTGCACAACAAACTGCTTAGCTCCGATGGCTAAGGCATTAAATGATCTTGCAGGCATCAAGTCCGGTATCATGAGCACGATCCACGCTTACACAGGTGACCAGATGATCCTTGACGGACCGCAGAGAAAGGGTGACTTAAGAAGATCCCGCGCAGGCGCGATCAACATCGTTCCCAACTCCACAGGTGCTGCAAAGGCTATCGGCCTTGTTATCCCTGAGCTGAACGGCAAACTGATCGGTTCCGCACAGCGTGTTCCGACCCCGACAGGTTCCACCACGATTCTGGTAGCTACAGTTGAGAAGTCCGTTACCAAGGAAGAGATCAACGCTTACATGAAGAAAGTTGCAAACGAGTCCTACGGCTACAACGAGGATCAGATCGTTTCCAGCGATATCGTAGGTTCCACATACGGTTCCATCTTCGATGCAACACAGACCATGGTTGGCGCTGACAATCTGGTACAGGTTGTTTCCTGGTACGATAACGAGAACAGCTACACCTCTCAGATGGTTCGTACGATCAAGTACTTCTCCGATCTGAAATAAGTTTTACAGAAACCAAGTATGACCTTCAGGGTCCGGTCTTTTGGACCGGACCCTGTTTTATGCGGCCGGACCGATTGCATCAGCGACCGGGACGGCGCATGAGAATAAAAAGATAAAGGAGAAACAATTATGGCACTGAACAAGAAATCCGTAGACGATTTTAACGCAAAGGGCAGAAGAGTACTGGTAAGATGTGATTTTAACGTACCTTTAAAGAACGGTGAGATCACGGACGAGACCAGGATCGTTGCAGCACTGCCGACCATTCAGAAACTGATCAAGGACGGCGCGAAAGTGATCCTTTGCTCCCACCTCGGCAAGGTAAAAGAAGGCCCGAACGAGAAAGAATCCTTAGCACCCGTTGCAAAGAGACTTTCCGAGAAACTCGGCAAGGAAGTTGTTTTTGTATCCGATTACAACGTTACCGGACAGGCAGCAACTGATGCAGTGAACGCAATGAAGGAAGGCGATGTTGTCCTGCTTCAGAACACGCGTTTCCGCGGCAAGGAAGAGACCAAGCCCGGCGATGCGGGCGAAGCTTTCGCAAAAGAACTGGCAGATCTTGCGGATGACTATGTATGCGACGCTTTCGGTTCCGCGCACAGAGCACATGCTTCCGTAGCTGTCGTTACCAAGTACATCTCCGAAAAAGGCGGCACAAATGCAGTCGGTTATCTGATGCAGAAAGAGATCAACTTCTTAGGCAATGCCGTAGAGAATCCGGTCCGTCCGTTCGTAGCGATCCTTGGCGGCGCAAAAGTTGCCGACAAACTGAACGTTATCGACAACCTGCTTGAGAAGGCAGATACCCTGATCATCGGTGGCGGCATGGCGTTCACATTCTTAAAGGCAAAAGGCTATGAGATCGGAAAATCTCTGGTTGATGATGAGAAGATCGATTACTGTAAGGAAATGATGGCGAAGGCTGAGAAACTCGGTAAGAAGCTTCTGCTTCCCGTTGATACGGGTGTGGCTGCATCCTTCCCGGATCCGATCGACGGACCGATCGATGTGACCTATGTTGATTCCGACAAGATCCCTGCAGATCAGGAAGGCCTTGACATCGGACCGAAGACACAGGAACTCTTTGCAAACGCTGTAAAGAGCGCAAAGACCGTTGTCTGGAACGGACCGATGGGCGTATTCGAAAATCCGACACTGGCAAAAGGCACGATCGCAGTTGCGAAGGCTCTTGCAGAGACCGATGCCACAACGATCATCGGTGGCGGCGATTCCGCAGCAGCCTGCAACCAGCTTGGTTTTGCTGACAAGATGAGCCACATCAGCACAGGCGGCGGCGCTTCCCTTGAATTCTTAGAGGGCAAGGAACTGCCGGGCGTATACGCAGCAGACGACAAATAAAAAAAGAGAACTTATCCGGACCGGAAGTTACGGCAACACTTCTCGGGGACGCTTCCGCTCATGTCCTCGCACAGCGGTTCTAAGCTCGAAAATACCTCGCTAAGAACCGGGCTGCGGATTGTCCCTCGAAGTCTTCCGTAACCTTCACGGTCCATCAAGCGTAAGTCAGATTGGCTTGCATCATAATTTGAGAGTAGGTGAAAAAATGGCAAGAAGAAGAATCATCGCAGGCAACTGGAAGATGAACATGACACCGTCCGAAGCAGTTGCGCTTTGCGATACATTAAAAGATCTGGTAAAGAATGATGCGGTTGACGTTGTTTACTGCGTTCCCGCGATCGATATCGTTCCCGTGGCACAGGCCGTAAAGGGCACAAACGTGCATGTCGGCGCAGAGAACTTCTATATAGAAGACAAGGGTGCATACACGGGCGAGATCTCCGCTCCGATGTTAAAGGATGCCGGCGTGGAGTACGTGATCATCGGCCACTCCGAGAGAAGAGAATACTTCAAAGAGGATGACTGCTTCTTAAATAAGAAAGTAAAGAAAGCTTTCGAAGCAGGCATTACCCCGATCCTTTGCTGCGGCGAGAGCTTAGAGCAGAGAGAAATGAACGTGACGATGGACTGGATCCGTCTGCAGATCAAATCTGATCTTGCAGGAGTAACTGCGGATCAGGTCAAGACCATGGTCATCGCATACGAGCCGATCTGGGCGATCGGAACCGGCAAGACCGCTACATCCGATCAGGCGCAGGAAGTCTGCAAAGGCATCCGTGATCTGATCGCAGAAATGTATGATGCTGCTACGGCTGAAGCGGTACGCATTCAGTACGGCGGATCGATGAACGCAGGCAATGCGGCAGAACTGCTCGCAAAGCCCGACATCGACGGCGGCCTCATCGGCGGCGCTTCCTTAAAGCCCGACTTCGGCCAGATCGTTAACGCTTAAACTAAAACCATCAACACAAAGCAAGCTTGACAAATTGTCAATGACAATTTGTCAAGCTTGCTTTATTTTACACCCGGTCAGGTATAATAAAATCGGAGTATTTTTCGTGAACGCAACATGCCTGGGAGGGACCGGATATGAACGATCGGAAGATATTAGGACGGATTTATGTTTTAGGTTTTGTTTTTCTGCTTTTTGTGATTTTCTTTCCTGCGCGTGCAGTATGGGCAAGCGAGACGGAAAGACCGCTTAAGGTAGTAAAACCGCGGGGCGATGTCTATACGTTTACAGACGATGCCACGCCCGGCGCTGAATATGTGATCTATGTCACAGACGGCGTAGACAGCACGGGCAATATCCCTGACTGGGATACGCTTACCGCTAAACTGCAACATGTGGACCAGAAGACGGCAGAGGGCACGTCGCTTACGTTTGAGATCCCGAAGAATGCCGTAACCGGAAACAGCACCGTCTATATAGCAGATGGTGCGGAAAATGAATGCCATGTTGCCGGCTTCCTTACGCAAGAAGAGGAAGTATGGGATGCGGGGTATCAGTCTGCGTCCTATTATACGGATGCGCAGTTTACGAGTAGTTTAAGAACGGAATATAAAATAAGCAGCGACCGCAGTACGGCGGCGATCGTGAACATGCTTCCCAAGCGTGCCTATCTGAAACTGCAGACAAAAGCGCCCGATGAATACGGGCTGGACGGCGCTTATCTGGCGGTTCCCGTGGAACTTGAATGGACGGCGCCTGCCGGCGTCGATGGTTTTCATACAGCCACAGACAGTGAAATGTTCTTTCGCGCAACGGTGACAGTCCGTACGGATGATGCTGCGGGTAGAACCGGAGCAGCATGGGCCAAAGCATTTCCCGTTCCGGCGCTTAAAGTTAAGATCAAGGGACCGGACAAACCGGATCCGAAACCGCAACAGTATCATCGGATCAGTGTGCAGAATATGGCAGAAGCCTTTCTGTATCAATCGGAAACAACGGATAATTCTGCCAATTCCGCAAAAAGCGGTGAGGCGGTCATTATCCGGTGGAAGAGAACATGTTACGGCGGAAACGAATCCGAGGACGGTTATGAATTTGTAAAATGGATCATAACCGGTGCCGAGCCGCAGGATGGAACAAGCCCGCAGACCATGTTTACCATGGGCGATACGGATGTGACGGTTCAATTCCTTGAAAAAAAGGTCCTGTATCAGGGGCAGGAAAGCGAAGAGGAGGAACCGGCGGAGCGCGATAAGGACACAAAACTCTCCAAGTTGAAATACGGAAAAACATCCCTGACGCTGGTGAAGGGAAGCAAAGAAACCAATCCCGCCCTTGCGACACCTGCAAAAGGGGTTTCGGCAGAGGCTCTTCCCGCGGTTACTTATGTTACGGATAATAAGGACATCGTAACGGCAGGCACGGACGGAACATTCTATGCAAAAGATGTGGGCGAGGCAGTGGTCACCGCCTATTGCGGAAACAAAAAAGCAACATGCAAAGTCACTGTGATCAGTCCGACAGAAAAGATCGTGATCCTCGACGAGAACGGCAGGTCGAGACCGGATGCCTACGATGAGAATATAATGTTTCAGACCAATTGGACAGACTGGCATAAGAAACCGGAGAAGGCTATTATTCTTAAATCCGGTGAAAACATGTCCCTTCGCACGCAGTTCTATCCCTGCGACAGCACGGATCCCAAGAATGTGACATGGAATGTATATGCATGGCCGATGCCGCTGCAGGACAGAGAGGGAAATAATTATTATAAAAGGGATAAGAACGGCCACATCATATTTAAAAAGGACAGCAGATATGCCACGGTCAAAAACGGCGTTCTGAGTGCAAAGGAAACGATCGAACCGAACGACCACAATCCCATTTTTGTTGCAGCTACGGTAAAGCAGACCATCATTGATGAGGCGACCGGCAAACCGAAGACTGTCGACCTGACTTCCATGGTGCCGGTTTATGTGCATCCCATTGTAGCTGATAAAGCAACCAACAAAGAGGATCCGACGCATACGCTTTCCCTGAAGAAGCAGACCGTAAACATGGTGACTACGGAAGGGAGCAATACGTTTGATCTGGGTCTGAGTTTATCCTCTAAACAAAAGACGGATGCAGTCGGTGAAAACTACATCATCGAGTGCGAATCCTTAAATCCCAATGTGGCAAGCGTTGAGAATCTCACAGATCTTGTAGCAACGGATACAAAAGGCAAAAAGGGAGCGGCAACCATACGGATCAGGGCAAACAATCCGGGATTTACCTATATTATTGTCAGAAGCAGGAACAAGGATCAGCCGTATGCGAACATACAGCGCTGCAAGGTTACGGTCTCGCGGCCCGCAACGGTTGTAACGGCTGTGAGCGGCACCCTGAAGATCGGATCGGGGCCCATTAAAATCTATAACAGAAAAACCAGACAATACGAAGACTCGGAGGATGTGAAGATCCTGACCATGCGCAAGGGCTCCTATGGTACGATCGAAGCGCTGCTCACACCGTACGATTCGACGGACCTGAAAAATGTTAAGATCAGCGCTTCCGGAGGGGTGAAGATCAAAAACGGAATGATCTGCGCCACAACCCTTACGAAACCGGACAAAGGCAAGTATGCAACGGTCACGATCACCTGCGGCAAGTTAAAGGACACCGTTTACATCACGGTGACAAGATAAACGGAAAGGAGTGCAAAGTATGAAGCGTATCATAAAGAATCTGAATGCCAAAAGAATGCTGCAGTTTTGCTTATACACCGCATTGCTCTCCGTGATATTGTTTGCCGCGATCCGGTACAGGGCAAGTGCAAACAGTAATGTTACTTTAAGCGAGTCTGATGTCTTTTTTAACACGGCGGATCATTGTCTTACGGTCACGGTGGATGGAAACGCCAATGACCGCAGCATCGGTCTGATCGCCGAAACGTTTTCGGACGGACAGGCAATTGAGCGGAGATTCAAGACCATTAAAGGTTCCGGCACGGTTAAGTTTGATGCTTTTGAGAGGGGCGATCTGTTTGAGTTCAGGATCATTGCCGTGGATAAGACCACGCTAGCACCGGTATGCGATGCCTTGGAGCTTGTCAGGCAGGCAGGCGAAAACGAAGTCACACAGAGCGAAAATGAAGTGAATATCCCTGTTCTCACGGCCGGAACATCCACAGCCCTTAAGGCAGTGACAAAGGATCTGATCCTTGCAAATAGGACGCTGGATGCGATTGAAGCGTTGAACAGTGAGATCGTCAGTGTGGAAATCACGGAAGATGTGATAACGGAAGAAGAGGATGAAGACGGCGTGACGGTTACCCGGGTCACGCAGGAAACAAGAACGGCCCAACTGCTAAGATATGATGCCGTTTCCGTGAATGAAGAGGTGTGTGCCGAAGCCAATAGCCGGCTTGATGCCATGAAGGATGCATACGATAAACTGCGCATATCTTCTGCCGTTCTGTATGAGCTTGCGGGAGAAAACGAGCAGTTGAGTGCCTATGCGCTGCAGGCGGGAGATATCGCAAAAACTGCAGAAGAAGCAGCTCTGGCACTCGAAACCGATCTGGCGACAAAACACGAAAATAAGGATCAGAACGATACCGCATTTCTTGCAGAGATCGAAAAAGTCAGGGAAACACATAAGATCGTGCGGATCTGCGGCGGTGCAGGCGTGCTGTTAGATGGCGGTTTCTCCACCTACCCGAAGGGCGCGGATCTTGCGCTTGTTTCCGATCAGGATTCCTCCGTAGTCATTCTGGAACCGGATAACGGTAAAGTGACAAAGGGAAGCGCTCTAAGATCGGGATTTGATAATGATATGGATCAGATCATCATTACAGCCGGAGAGGATGCGGCAGAGCTTGCAACGCTTGCCGTGGGCGCAGAACCTGTCTTCAGGGAATATGACGGGTTTGCTGCATCAGACGGAAGCCTTGCAACACAATTGACGACCGTTGCATATACTGCCGGCGGAACATACAGTGAAAGCTCCGTTTCCATGCTGACAGCCTATGCGAAGGAACTCTTTGCCGTCGCTTTAAACGGGACGCACGAAACCTATGCGGAGATTGAAGAAGCGTTCCTTGCATCGGCAGATAATTCGGCCGCAGCACTCGGTGCTCTTACGGTTGGCGGTCTGGAGGCTGCTGATGAGGCATTTTCAGATGACCTGACGGATGCCTATAATGACAGGAGAGGTCTTGCGGAATACTGGAGCTGCGGGGATCCGGCCAATCTGAAAACAGATTATTACGGGATCCATTGTACCTGCGACCGGGAAGGAAACATCGTCGGTATGTATGAACATTTCACATACGGGGTAAAATGTGAGGAACTCTATTTCACATCATCCGTGCCTGACAAGAACGGAGATCATATCCCGGATTCCAGAAAAGGATGTGTCTACGAAAAGATATGGCGCAGCATTGATGATCCTGATCCGAATGTGCCGGGCTATGATCCCGCAAACATCAGAATCCAGCTCTATGAGGTATGTGAATACGGCAAGAGTACAACGAACCTGCTGGGCTCGCCGGGCGGTGACTATGGGGATGATGATGACGCAGACTTTTTGGGAGAAGCGCCGGAAGCAGAAAATGGCGACGCCGGTGAGAGGCTTGCCGTGATAGAGGAGCGGATCAATGAGTATGACGATCCGGAGGGAGAGCCTTCGGTGCAGGTGTGCCATTTCAAGAGATACTATGAAAATAACGTGAACGGTCAGGTCGAGATCGAGAGTGTGGCGGTCTACAATCCGAATCTCTGGGAATACTATAAGAGTCAGGGTGAGAGCTGGGACAGAGCCAGAAGCAAATGCTATGACATCCTCAGGCAGAAGAATTATACCAGAGACGGAAAACTCGCACTCGATATTTCCTATGTTGGATCCGTTCCCGGCTACGCGCGAAATGATATGGTCTATATCCAAAAATTTGATACGTCAGACGGCAGTCCCATGCTTGCTGCAGAGTATTATGAGCCGGCCACCTGGATGTCAGGCATAGGCCTGCTCATGGGTTATGCATATTTTACCTTCAATCCGACTTATCGCAGCGAGTACAGAGCTTATTATACACCGGAATACTTTGACTTTAATGAGCGGACCAGACGTGTTCCGGAAAGCAAGAGGCGGCTGTTTTACGGAAAAGTCCGGTATTACCGCTCGAAGGACGGAAGCATCACCGGCTACAATCATCTTGTCAGCTGGGCGGATCCCAGAGAAGATGACGATAAGATCATCTTTAACGGCGCGGATATAACCAGTTTTCCGACAGACAAGTTCATGCTGGAAGAATTTGACCAGAAGAATGTCGGAATATGGCACTGGGTGATCCGAGATGATAACGTTGAGATTAGTGTGGATAATTATGAACGGATCTTCCGGACGGATCAGAACTGATACGAAAAAGCGGGGCAATGGCCCCGCTTTTTTAGCATGATCATAAACTGTATTTATTTTGCCTTGCCCTGGTTGGCGACCGCATTCATTTTAGCCTGCAGCGCTTCCTGGTCGCCTAAGTAGTAGTGTCTGATCACCTTGAAATCATCGTCAAATTCGTAAACAAGCGGAACAGCTGTCGGGATGTTGACACCGATGATCTCGTCGCTGGAAAGGTTGTCAAAGTATTTTACAAGAGCTCTTAAGGAATTGCCGTGCGCAGCGATCACAACACGTTTGCCTGCCTCCATATCCTTCTTGATCACATCATTAAAATAAGGAACAACACGTTCGATCGTGGTCTCTAAGGACTCGTTAGCGGGAAGCAGGGACTTGTCGACATCACGGAACATTTCCTGCTTTGTGGCGCTTCTTTCATCACTTTCTTCCAGCGCGGGCGGCTTCACGTCAAAGGAACGTCTCCAGATCTTTACCTGCTCCTCACCGTATTTCTCGGCGGTCTCGGACTTGTTCAGGCCCTGCAGTGCGCCGTAATGACGCTCGTTGAGCTTCCAGGACTTGATCACGGGCAGCCATGCTCTGTCCATCTCATCAAGAGCGATGTTCAGGGTGTGGATCGCGCGCTTCAGATAGGAAGTGTAGCATACGTCAAAATCATAACCTTCCTCTTTTAAGATCTTGCCGGCGTTTTTGGCTTCCTCGCGTCCTTTGTCGGAAAGTTCCACATCCGTCCAGCCTGTGAAGAGGTTCAGCTTGTTCCATTCACTTTCGCCATGTCTGATCAGTACCAGTTTCATCATAGTTCGTTTCTCCGTTTCTTCTTAATAATATTATGTAGTCATTCTGCCGCATCTTTTTCCGCAAAGGATCGGACGCCGGCCTCGCTTCCCATCGTATCACAATATCTTGGATTTGAAAACAGACAGGGCGTATCTTTTATATAAGAAAGAACTTGACGGAAAAAGTAGGGATCCGAAAAATAGTTAACATAATTGAATTATGTAAAGAAACATGTTATACTGATTATTACTCACTCTAGAAATCCGGAGGCGTAAGATGTCCAAAAAACAGATCATCCTAACCGTTATTGCAAGCCTGGTCGGCATATTTGCGATTTTCATGCTTGTGAAAACGTTTCTGGAATATAAGGTTGCAACGGATGAATATGCGGACTTAGACCAGTTCGTCACAGAAGCGGAACCGCTGTCGGAAGAGGACGAGGCGGCCATGGTCGAAGCGATCCAGACCTATACGCAGGATGAAAAATACAAGTTTGAGGTCAACTACAGGCGAAGCGATTTTCCGAACCTGAACATTGATTTTGCCGGACTCAAAGCCGTGAATCCTGAGGTTGTGGCCTGGGTTTACGTCGGACCGGTCGGGATCAGCTACCCGGTCGCACAAAGGCCTTCCGATACCAAGAATGAATATTATTTGCATCACACGCTGGAAGGAAAGGAAAACAGTTCCGGCTGTATCTTCATGGATTACAGCGTGGATCCGCAGCTGACCAGCTGGAATACGTTCCTGTACGGACATAACATGAAGAACGGCTCCATGTTCGGAAGCCTCAGAAAATACATCAGCAACCATAAGCTTTACGATAAGGACCCGTATATCTATATTTTCAGGGAAGAAGGGATCTATCGTTATAAGATCTATTCCTTCTATTTAGATACGCCGGAATCCAAGATGTATTATGTGTGCAAGACACTGAAAGAGTACCGCGCATATATCAGGACCGCATTGGAAATGTCGGTATATGACTGTGACACAAAGACCAGTGAGGAGCAGAACACCGTTACGCTCGTGACCTGTTCGGGCGCGGGCGCCGGGAAAAAGCGGTTCTTTGTCCATGGGATCAGCGTGGACTGCTATCTTTATCCGCCCAAGAGATAGGAAAGGGCAAAAGTCACATATTGCACAAAAAGTAACAAAAACAATTGACATTATATGGCAAATGTGATAATCTTACATCACGAAATCATCTCGAAAAGACTTGTGGGAAAAGGTATTTGTCGGGAGTCTGGTCCAAAAAATTTAGGTAAAATCGGATTGTTCTTAAAAAAATACAATATTTTTTGCAAAAACCTGCCCCTTTTTGGTCTTTTTTGTTGTCTTAACCTAGTGAGGGAGTGTATCTAAAAATATAGGGGGAAACTATTAACAAGTCATACAGAATAGGAGAGAATGTATGAAAAAGTGGTTGAAAACATCAATAGCATTGCTGGCGTTAGTCGCAATGCTGGCGGAGAACACAGTCAGTGTTTACGCCGCAGTGGAAGGTACTCCTTCCGATGAAACGGCCGTAGTTGAGGAAGCCGAAGAGGTCCTGACAGATACGGCGGAAACAGTAACCGAAACAGAGGCTGAAGCCGAAACGGAAACTGAAACAGTCGAAGAAAGCGCGGAAGAGGTCGAAGAGACCGTCGCAGAGGAACCACAGGAAGCTGCGGCGGAGGAAGAAACGACAGAAGCGGTTGAGGACACGGGCACAGAGGATGCCGGTGTTGTTTCTGCGTCTGTGGGTGCCTCAAGTGACAGGCTGAGCGTATCCGGTGTGGCTGATTTTACACTCTACATCAATACGGATCAGATGAATGAGGATGATTCCTTCGCGCTTGCATATACGGATGATGCGATCCCGTTTATGGACGACGTGCTTTACGGCAGGATGGGCAAAGCCAACGGCGGTATCTATAACATCAGCGGACTTGACAACAAGCCGTTTGAAGTTTGGGTAGATACGGTATCCGAGGGCATGACGGTCAGCTACGAGATGCGTGAAGACGGATATCCGCAGATCACGCTTGTATCCGCTCCCGAGCCGGAAGTGAAGAAGAGCCTGGAAGTGGACGGCAATGTTGTTTACGGTGCCGGCTATACGGAACTGCACATCATCGTGGATCCTTCGGGATTGCCGGATGACACGTATTACAATCTGCACGCAGATACCGATGCTGCTGTCAAATATGACGGCGCAACCCTGCCGGACAATGTGATTGGCAGCCTTTCCAACCACACAGAAGACATTTATCTCTCCAATTTAGATAACGAAGATTTTGAATTATATGTAACAGGTGAAAATACAAACGAAGTCGGAGCTTCCTACTTTGTGGAATCCGTCGAGAACGGCGCGCTGCGCATGAGCATGAATATGGACGGCGCCGGAAATCTTGAAGGCGAAGGCAAGGCGGTTGAACTGAAAGCCACGATCGTGGACGAATTCGGCGATGAGATCGGTGAAGCTTATACCGATATGGAACTGCCTGAATTTGACGGTGATGTCCTTGCACTGGATGATGCCACGAATCCGCCGGTAGCGGATGTGGAGATTTCGGAAGAACCTGCAAAACTCATCAAATACACCTATGTGGAAGCAAGGATCGACAAGAAAGTCATCAAGGCGTTAAAGCGCAAAGAGGTTGCGGCGGATGAATCCGGCGCTGCAGGCTTTGCTTATTTCTATACGGAAGACGGCGAGAAGTGGAAATCGATCCGCGAGGATTCCACAGTGATCTTTGCTTATTCCGACGGCAAGAAGAGTGTTTACGAATATGAAGACGATCAGGTATCCGTTACCGCGACGCTGCAGCATGCTAAAGCGATCCCGGATGACGCGGAATTTATCGTCACACCGGTATTGCCGGACAGCGAAGGATACAACTATGACGCCTACATGCAGGCGCTGAACAGCAATTCTGAAGAGATCGTGGGAGTGGAATCCTCCGAGGAATCCCCTGTTCTCAATGAAAATAATACGCTGTTATATGATATCGGCTTCTTTATCACGGATGCGGACGGCAACCGTGTGGAACTGCAGCCTGCGGAAGGTTCCGTCAGGATCAACATCGAGTTCAAGAACAGACAGCTTGAAGAAGAGATCGGATCCAATGAGGAATCCGAACTCATGGTCGTTCATCTTCCCCTGAAGGACGAAGTCAAGGAAGAGACGGCTACCACAGAAGAAGCAACAGACATTTCCTCTTCCGATATCAAAGTGGAGATGGTAGACAATACTGCATCCGCGGAAGCTGAGACCGTGGACTTCATGCTTTCCGACTTTTCCGTAACGGCTGTCGTAGGCAAGAACGGCAAGCTGCAGCCCGGTGATGCGGAAACCTTTAAGACCATCCTCGGTAGCGGTGTCGGATACGGTATCGTTGCAAACGAAGTGAATCTTGACGGCGATCTGGAATCCACGATCGCGGTTGGCCTGCTTCACGGAAACAATACCGCGAAGTCTTCCAGAAACAACGGCGGCGCAGCAGGAACTTCCATCATCGCAGCTTATGACGGAAGCGACCTGATCTATGAAAAGAACGGTGAGAACAACAGCGATTCGGATCTTTATCTTTACACGACCATGCCTGCCCTTAGAAAAATGGGGCAGAATATGTACAATCCGAATAACAATCCGCCGACAAGAAACGGCGTAACGGTTGATACGACCACTTATACGGAAGCGCAGATGAAGAAGATCGTTTCCGATCTGGTCAATCGTATGAAAACGGTCGGCATGGAACTGTATAACCGTCCGTCCTATGATTTTGCAACCTATGCGAAAAAAGATCAGTACAACAATTTCTATACACTTGATCTCACCAAGATCGGTGACGGCCCCGGCACATATTACATTTCCTTCAAGTCCGGTGATTTTGCGAAGTACTTTACCGCAACCGGTGATGTCAACGCACAGGTTCATCTGGTCCTGGGCGAAGGACAGAATATCATCTTTAATATTCCGGACAATGAAGTGACCTTTACGCAGTATCAGATCAAGATGCCGGGTTATGAGGGCGGCACACATGCGGGCAACAGTGAAGATATGGTCTGCCAGAGCATCATCTTCAATGCTCCTTATGCTACCAAGGCATATTGTAAAGGGGCTTCCTCCGACGGCGTACATCTGGTTCCGAAGGCGGTATTCAGAAACGAAGTCGTATCGGCAGGCTGGGTGATTGCCGACAAGATCACAAAGATCGGCGGTAACGAATGGCACAATGTTTGGCATGACATGCCGGACAGCACTTCCGTAACCGAAGTGATCAAGGCGTACAAGAAAGTAAATGACGATACACCGTATGCAAGAGACAAATTTACATTTGTTCTGGAATCCTATGATTTCGTTACAAAGAAATACACAGAGATCAGCCGCGCGACCAATGACGGTTCTCTGGTCACGTTTGATCCGATCCTGTACACGAGCGCGATGTATAAAGCGGATCCTAACAGAACCTATGCATACAGAGTCCGTGAGATCTTTGAAGAAGACGGGAAGTATGTCTATGACAAGGTGACATATATCGTTCATCACAATCTGGTAATGGAAGGCAAGAAGCTGAAAGTTGTTGTTCGTAATATTTACAACGTTTACGATGGCAATCAGCACTCTGTCGGGACCAGTTATGATCAGATCAAGTTCAATAACGTAACCCCGCTGAAGATGCCGTACAGCTTTAATGTCAAGAAACTGTTTGACCGTGACGGTGAAGACTGGCCGGACGGCGCAACCTTTAAGTTTAAACTGGAAAGCTTTGACGGCGGAGCAGCCAACGCGGGCTCCAATATCAAGCTTGGACCTCTTCCGGCTGAAACGAAAGTACCGAATAAAAACTACTGCGAGCTGGAACTGACCAAGGATAAGCGCGAAGGTACGTTCGGTACCGTAAACTTTGAACTGTATACGACGAGTGACGGTACGATCAGCAGCCACTACTTTGACGGTGATGTGGAAGTGTGGTGCAGAACCTATATGTGGAAGGTTACAGAGATCATTCCTGCCGACAAGGATAAGGTGGAAGGAATGACCTATGACACGAAGACCTACTACCTGAAGATCTTTGTGGACAGCAAGTACAACCACTCCACGCATAAGTACATCATGAGTGTCAAGGACAGGTTCTCGCTTACCAATACTCCGGACTGCCAGGAGTTCCCGGGAACATTCGAGTTTGTAAATAAGTACAAACCCGGTTCGTTGACCGTTAAGAAGGTTGCCGTAAACAAGAACGGCGAGGCTGTGGATTCCGATAAGGACTTCTACGTTGTTGTTTACAACCAGACCGGTCTGAACAAGAGGACCTATTACGGCGTAGACGGCAAGAAATATGAAAGCACAAGCTCGGATGGCGTAAATTACTCCGGCGCGCATGTGGAACTGATCAAAGGTAACAGCGAGCTTACCTTCAAACCGCTTCCTGCCGGCAAGCAGTATGTGATCGAAGAGACCGATGCGAACGGCAGGAAGATCACGGACAGCAAAGAGTATGTGATCACCTATAGCGCCAACAGCGTGAACGTGACATGCAATTCGCTGAATAAGGAAACAACGATCACGAACACGCAGATCGAAAAGGGCGTTCTGAATCTCGTCAAGAAGGGCGGATCCAAAGATGAAGCGCCGATCGATCTCGACGGTGTGATCTTCCGTCTCTACGATGAAAATAACAAGACGGTTTACGTGAGCGGTTCTGCAGGCTCCTATACGGTTGCCGAGGACGGCAGCACCAATCAGGATATCGTGACCGATGCGAACGGCGCCTTCAAAGTGGAAGGTCTGCCGGTAGGCAATTATACATTAAAAGAGTATTCCCTTCCGGATAAATATAAAGAAGGTTTCGTGAAATACGAAGGGGATATCACATTCAGTGTTACCAAGGACGGCACGAAATTAACGAGCGCGACATCCGCAGATCTTGAGAAGATTGAAGACGGCGCTGCACTGTCCCTGACTCTGTACAATAAGCGCGTTCCCGTAAAAGTCAAAGTCACAAAAGCGATCATTGACAACGCACAGAGCGGGTCCGCGAAACAGATGGATAAGAGCGGTTACGAATTCACACTGACCGATGTTACGACCGGGCAGGTGATCGGAACCAAGAAGACCAACCAGGACGGCGAACTGGTCTTTGACGCTGTTCTTACCTTCGGACATTCCTATCAGGTAACTGAGAACGAGGACATTGCGGCAGAAAAAGGAACCGTACTGAACTCCATTTCCGGTTCCACCTTTACCGTTGATAACGATATGTTTATCAATGCCACAAAGGAAATTGGCGCAGACTACCTCTTCAAGAATGTAAATGCAACCAATAAGGAAGTAACGGGGAAGGTCCGCCTGATCAAGACCAATGAAGAAGGCGTTACGATCACAGAAGGCAGGGCACAGTTTGTTCTGAGTACATCCGATGTCATCGACAACAAATCCTCTTATGTACATGTAAGCGGCAAGGATGGCTCTTACAAGTTTGATTCCAAATCGAACAATACGACGATGGAAACGGTAAACGGCGAACTGATCGTGGAAGATCTTGCGCCGGGCACCTATTACTTCTTCGAGATCGCTTCTCCGGATACGAACAGATATATCTTCACATCCGGCGAGGCACACCGCGTATATATCGATGCGAAGAAGGCAACAAAAGAAACTCCGGTAGTGGATCTGACTGCAGACAATGATGCTGTTAAGGTGCAGAACAGTGACTTTACCGCAGGTCTTGTATTTACGAAAGTCAATGCTTTTGACGAAACAAAGAAGCTGGGTGAAGGCACGCAGTTTACTCTGTATGCAACAACAGCATTAAACGGCGAAGCTACGGGCGATGCGATCACCACGGTTGCCGCAAAGAACGGTACCGTAAGAGTTCCGATCGCCAAAGCCGGCACATACGTGCTCGTGGAAACAAGCACACAGAACGGCTACGAAGCGCTTTACAGCGGCGACAGCCTGAAGATCTACTTTGAAGTAACGACGGATCAGAACAAGAAATCCGACCTGACACTTCAGGATGTGAAGGCGTTTGCGAAGCTGAAGGGCCGCACGCTCGAGGCTGCAGAACTCGTCGATACTTCCAAGAACTATGTATACAACGAGCCCGTACCGGGCAAAGTTACCTTAAAGAAACGTTTCCTGGATAAGGACGGAAAAGAGATCACGGCTTCTTCTCCGGATGCTTATCTGCTTGGCGAAGCGAACTTTACCTTATATACAAATGCGGTTGAGTTCAAGAAAGTCAAGGGAACCGGAAATGTTAACGATCCCGAGAACTTTGTGGAATACGGCAAATTCACGACATCGAACTTAACACTCAGTGTCGGCAATCTGCCTTGGGGTACCTATTACTTCCAGGAGACCGGAACAACAGCCGGCGACGGAAAGGTATTCATCTTTGACGCAAACAAGAAGTATTATTTCAGGATCGGCGAAAATGAAAACGGCGAACTCTCACTTGATGTTTCCAAACTGATCGTGGATGGTGTGGAAGTGGATACCGTCGACAACAGGATCAAGACCGGCTATGCAGAGATCGTCAAGAAAGATCAGGATCAGGATGAGCCGCTTGCAGGCATCAGATTCGAGCTGTACCGTGTAAGAACCGAAAATGACAATACGGCACTTGAGAAGATCGCGCTGAACCCGGATGTGACCGGTGCTGACGGCGTGCTCAGAACACCGAAACTGGCATACGGCAAGTACTATTTCGTAGAGAGCGCAAATCAGGATGTTGCCGGATATGAGTTCGATACGACGACCAGATACTACTTCGACATTACGGAAGACAATGCGGTTGTCAAGAATCTGACCTATACCTTAAACGGAAAACGTCAGACAAGCAGAGACGGCGTGATCAACAACAAGCCTGTCAAAGGTTCCGTATCTCTTGACAAATGGGCGATCGCGCACGATACGACGAATGATCCCGTATACCTGAAGAAGCTTGCAGGAGCCGAATTCGAACTGTATTCCAACAATGCTTCAACCGTTGGACAGAAGATCCTGGCATTCTTCAACAGCAATGAGAAATACTATCTGTATAAAGCAGACGGTAACGGCACTTATGTAACAGATGCAAACGGTACGATCACCGTGAAGGGTCTGTCCTGGGGCTCCTACTACTTCGTAGAGACGAAGGCTCCGGACGGATATGAGATGCCCGAAAATGAGGCAGACAGAACCTATTACTTCACGATCAGCGGCGATCATCTGAATGCGCATATCGGCAGACCGGAAGATGAGCAGGGCAACGATGAACTTCGCGGCAGAGTTCCCGTGAACGAAGAACTGCTCGGCTCCATCAAGCTGATCAAGAAAAATACAGAAGACGGCAAAGGCCTTGCAGGCGTTCCGTTCAGACTTTATAAGGACGGCAGCGACTACACGGCTGAGCTGGATGCTGTACTGAACAACACCAGAAAAGAACTCTATACATTCCGCAGCAATGGTGAACAGCAGAGCCTGCTGATCACCGATGATAACGGTGAGATCAGCGTCGAGAATCTGCCTTGGGGTACCTACTACTTCGAAGAAGCAGAAATCCCCGAAGGCTTCACGGCTGAGACCACGAAATCTGCGGAACTTCTGATCAGCGCTGCAAATGTGAGCGGTGAAGCAACCTATGACAATCATCGTGTTGCAGAACTTTCCAACACACCGATCAGAGGCGACATGCTTCTGAAGAAGGTCGATGAAAACGGCGCGGCATTAAAGGGCGCTACCTTCGATCTGGTTCGTGTTGTGGACGGAAAGTATCATAAAGTAAATGTAACCGGACAGAATGGTGTATACACGTTCGACAGCGTAGACAGAAGAGTTTACAGTGACTCCGCTTCGATCGTGACAACCATCCTGAACCTGATCGGTACCAGAAAGGGCGATCTTGAGACAACAGCAGATACCGCGACTTTGAAGGTTTCCAATCTGCCTTACGGCGATTATGCGATCTTTGAGATTACGGCACCCGAGGGATATCAGACCGAAAACGGTTCTCTCTTTGTAGAACGTACCTTCAAGATCGACGGAGAAAAGGACGCAAACGAACTGGATGCGATCGTTGAATTCGTGAACTCCAAGGTTTCCGCCGGTGTTCAGTTTGTCAAGACGAGATCCGGAGAAGAACTCGAAGGTGCAGCATTTGTTCTCCAGAAGGAAGATAACGGTGAGTGGAAGGATATCACGACCGCTGTTTCCAAAGAGAGCGACTACTACAAGGTAGATGATGTAAACAATACGGTTGTCGGCAAGTTCAAGAGCGTGGTAACGTTCAATGCGCTGCCGGTAGGCAATTACCGTATCTTCGAAATTTCCGATTATGCATATGCGCCGGATGCAGTAAACAAATATCCTTATCTGGATGTGAACGGCAACCAGATCTGGGCTGCTCCGACCGGATATACGAAGTTCTACACGTTCACCATCGAAGTGAACGACAACGGCAAGAAGAATGTAGGTTTGGACAAAGCAGACGGCACATTCGGAAACTATGATGCACAGACAGTTGTGAATACTCCGAAAGAAGGGTATGCGAAACTGGCTAAGATGGAAGGCACAACGGCGATCGCGGGCGCTGAATTTGAGCTGTATCACAGCAGAAAGAACGGCGATGCCTATGTACTCGGAACACCTCAGCAGGATGCAAGGATCGGTGATCCGATCGTTTCCAATGCAGACGGCGAAGTGATTACACCGAAGCTTTCCTGGGGTGACTACTATTTGATCGAGTCCAAGACTTCGGATGACAGATATTTCTTAGAGAAGGATCCGAACAAGAGGGCACAGTATCACTTTACGATCGGTCCGAACAAGGACGGCAGCTTTACGGAAGCGGTTACTACCTTTACAGTTATGCAGAAGGGTAAACAGGCATCCGAAATCAAGGTTGTACAGAATACGCCGGTCAAAGGCAAAGTAGAATTCACCAAGGTTGATGAGGCTACAAATGAGCCGATCAAATCCAAAGACATTACCTTTGATCTGTACTACAAGAAGACTGAAAACGGAACCTATGCGCCGGTAGAAAGATATTCGGGCCTCAATGCGCTGAACGCCGAAAACGGCTGGATCAGAACAGCACAGGATCTTGAAGTCGGATATTACTACTTTATCGAAACATCTACGGCCAACGGTTACAAAGATCTTCCGGAAAATCCGGAAGACCGCAAGAAGTATAAGTTCACGATCACGCAGGCAGAAGACGCGGAATCCGCAAATGATTTCGAACTGACCTGGGATGGTGAAATGGCCCGCACGAATGACGGTGTGGCATATGTTGCCAACACACCGAAGCCGGGCAGCATCACACTGTTCAAGTATTTTGTCCTCGATGATGAGGAAGCGGCTGAAGAGAAAGGCCTTGCAGGCGCAACCTTCACGCTGAAGGGCAAAACCAATGCGAACAAGAATGTTGTCGAAACGGCAACCAGTGATGCAGACGGTAAGGTGGAATTCAAGAATCTTCCTTGGGGTACCTATTCGATCACGGAAGTGAAGACTCCGGCCGGATACGTGATCCCCGAAGGCCTTGAACTTCCGAAGAATATCGTGATCGATGCAGACAATCTCGATCATACATATGATCAGAACGCTGCTCTGAAAGTCCTGAATGAACGCAAGCCCGGCAAGATCAACCTGAAGAAGGTGGACAACAAGGGCAAAGCAGTTGCGGGTGTTGCATTCGAACTGCAGATGAAGAAGAAGGATCAGTGGGTTCAGATCGTTAATCCGGAAGATGAAAAGGGTTACTACAGAACAGCCGAGGGTGGATTCTTATCCATCTTCAGATTCAGACCTGCGGCAGGCACGATCTCGATCGATGGCCTGAAGTGGGGTCAGTACCGCCTGATCGAACGTGAAGTTCCCGAAGGCTACAAACTGCTTACAGATCCGATCCCCAGCGCAGAAGGTATTTATGTCGGCGCAGAGAATCTGAATAACGAAAACCAGATCGAATACGACCTCGGCGAAGTCATGAACGAGGAAGTTTACGGTAATATCGCGGTTTATAAGCAGGATGATAAAGAAAGAGGCTTAAGCGGCGCAGAATTCAAGCTTTACCAGGCAGACGGTGAGAACTGGCAGGCGAAGGCCGTTTATGTCAGGAAGACATCCGAAGGTGTCTATGCATATGTTTCCATGGATGCCAACAAAGCAACGGAAACAGAAGGCTATACGGATACACTGGTATCCCCGGCCGCAGCTGCAAACGTGACTGCCGGCAAGATCAAAGTAACAGGTCTGCCGATCGGTACATATTACATGCAGGAGACCAAGGAACCGGATCCGAGAACGGAAGGCGACGTAACGATCCTCTATCAGAAGAAGACGGATCCGATCGGACCGTTCGTGGTTAAGATCGATCAGAAGGCTGAAGATCCCGAGCAGGATGGTTGCGGACTTTCCTGGATCAATGATTCCGGTGACTTCAACGCGGAGATCCTGTTCTATAAGGCCGACAAGAAGAAAGATGGACTGGATGGCGTTGAATATGAGATCGCCAAGTCCGGTACAACAATGAAGTGGTCCGTATTCTCCAAGCAGGAAGGAACGCTTCATGGTGTGGTTCGTGCGTCCTTCACATCGACAGGAACTTACACGATCAAAGAAGTAAGCACGCCGAATGACGCACATGCGGTAGACCCGAATGTCTATCCGTTCGAGATCAAGACTGAGCATAACGGTCAGACGCTGGATCTGTCCTCGCTGATCAGTGTTCCGTCCGGAAGCACCTTCAATGCCTCCACGAACACCTTCATCAATGATGAAGCGAAGGGCGGCGTGAAACTGCTCAAGGTTGAGACGGAATCCAACGGTGAATCCGCAAATACCATCGGCGGAATGAATAAAGTAACATTTGCTCTCTACAAGATCGGCAAAGACGGAAGAACTCCTGTCAAGGATGGCGAGAAGCTCGTTACCGCAACGATCGGTGAAGAGGAAGGCGTGATCCGTGTGGATGGTCTGGATTGGGGTAACTACGTATTCGTGGAAACCGTTCCGGAAGATCACACAGCAGAAGTGACACCTGCCGAATATCCGTTTGAGATCAATGCGGATACGTTTAAGAAAGAGAACAAGATCGAAGTTGTAACCGCTACGAACAAACGTAAACCCGGTTCGCTGACGGTTCAGAAGTTCTTCGAGAATCCTGAAAAAGGATTTGACGGCGAAGGCGTTGAATTCAACTTAAAACTCGTTGCAGGTACATCCGACATCGTAAGCGATTACGAGGTTAAGGCTGTAACTACCAGAGACGAGAGAGGAAACTACTTCGTAGCATTCAACAATCTCCCTTGGGGTATCTATGAACTGACCGAGGGTAAGACCAAAGAAGGTTATATCAGATGGGAAGGCAAGAAGACCATCAAGATCGGTAATGCAAGGAAGTCCGAAGGTTATACCGGACAGATCGACAAATCCGGTCTTGCGGTAAGCCTTGTTGAACAGGAAGGGATCACGAATCCCAAGATCAAAGGCTCCGTGAAACTGCAGAAGGTCGACAGCATCAAGAAAGCTCCGATCGTGGTATCCTTCAAGCTTTACAAAGGAAATCATCCGGAGTCGATCGGTACGACGACCACGGGCGTGGATCCGGTAGTGATCCCGGGCACGACCGATGCAAACGGCGTATTTACGACGAATAAAGATGGTTATGCGGCATTCCCTGAGAAGTCTCTCGAGTACGGCAGCTATTATCTTGAAGAAGCTGTTCCTGAGGGATACGAAGGTTATGCAGACGGCGCATTTACATACCGCGGTGTTTACTTCGAGATCACTTCGGACAAGACCGTCGAGCTGACCAAACAGACAGATAAGCCGATCGAGAACACACCGCTGAAGGGCTCCGTAAAACTGAAGAAAGTTGACAAGTTCGGAAAGCCGTTAAAGGGTGTTAAGTTCACGCTTTACGCAGACGATGCACAGGGTGCTGACGCACTGGCGTTGCTGAAGTCCGCACTGAGCAGCTTTACGACCGGCGAAAAAGGAACGATCTATGCGGTCGTAGAAACCGAGGAAAGCGGTAAGATCGAAATCTCCAACCTGCCTTGGGGAACCTACCACTTCGTAGAGGAACTGCCGGAAGGCTATACGATGTCCGAAGATGCGAAGAAGGATCTGGAGAAACCGTTCTATATCGGTGAAAAAGACAATGAAGTGAAATTAAGTTATGACCTTGGCCTGATCGAAAACGAGCCGATCCCCGGTTCCGTAACCTTGATCAAGAAAGGCCAGGATCTGGAAGGCAAACAGAATCTTCTTGCCGGAGCAGAGTTTGACTTATATCAGGTAAACGGTGCGCAGGATGACACGCCGGGCTTAGCAGTCGGAGAGGATGATGCAGACAGCAGGATCAGAACAGGTCTGGTAAGTTCGTCCGACACCGAGAACCTCGGTAAGATCGTTGTGAACGACCTGCCTTGGGGCCGCTACTACTTCGTAGAGACAAAGGCACCTTACGGTTACGAGATCTCGACGGAGAAACCGGAACTGCTCGTAGTCGGCCGTTCTGATGATGCAGGCAAGACCTATACGGATGTAACGCTGAAACCGGTAGACGGTTATCTGGCTCCCGAAACGACCGTGATCGACCCGATGGGCAAAGGCTATGTGGCTCTTTACAAGGTCTTCGATCTGGTTGGATATAATAATGTTGACATCTCCGTTGAAAAAGACGGTACCGCGTTGACATTTGAGATCTATCAGGCGGATGAAGACGGCAAACCTATCGGCAAGCCTGTCGAGGCTCCGGTCAACGGACAGAAGGTATCGGAATTCCCTGTACATCAGGCGACGATGGCAACCGATATCATCGGGCCTCTGCCTTATGGCAAGTATGCATTTGTGGAAAAATCAATCCCGTCAGGTGTTGATTATGAACTGAACCCTGCAGCGAGAGCATTTGAGATCGACGCCGACTGCACGGTTGAAAATGTACAGAAAGAGATCGATGAAGCTAATCCGGATTATGCGTTCAAGTATGTGACCAAGTTTGTGAATACCACATACAGAGGATTCGCAAGCATCCGGAAAGCTGATATCACCACAGGCGAATTTATTGCAGGCGTAGACTTTACGGTTTATGAGATGCAGGAGACTGCAGGCGGTCTGACCAAGGGCGCAAAATACGGCGGTACCTACACGACCGGCAGTGACGGCTGGATCAATGTGGAAGGCCTGCCGCTTGGCAAGTACGCATTCTTCGAGGATGCAGACAGCGCAGCCGCACTTGGCTATGTGCCGACCGATTCCGCATTCGTCTTTGACGTAACGGAAGAGACCGTAGCGAATAAGGCACGTCCTGATACCGTGGAAGCAACACTGAACGAGGATGGAACGACCTACACGCTTACGGACCGCAAAGTCGACACCGTAGAAAACGAAGAGAAACCCGGAAGCATCCGTCTGATCAAGAAGGGTGAGAACGGTAAGAAACTTGCAGGCGCTACCTTCAATCTGTGGAAGGTTGTCGGAAGCCGCGATACGGTACCGGGTGTAGCTGCAGGCTCCGATGAGGCGGATCTGCTCATTGCCGTAAACGGAACGAACGATCTGGTAACGGATGCGGAAGGTACGATCTATGTGGATGACCTCGCATGGGGCACCTACTACTTTGACGAGATCATTCCGCCGAAGGGCTATACATTACTTGACAGACCGAACCACGAGGCGAAAGAGATCAGCAAAGCATCGGTAAATCAGACGGCTGAGGTTGTCATGGAGGATACGCCGATCAGGCTCGATATCAGAAAGACCGATATCACCGGAAAAGTGGAACTGGACGGCGCACATATGGCAATCTATGCACCGGGCTCCACGGAGGCGATGATCTCCTGGATCAGTTCGAAGAATGCTGATAAGAGGATCGAAGTCAGTGATACACAGGAAGGCCTGATTGCAACAACGGATCCTGCGAAACCTGTGATCTACAAACTGGTGGAGACGATTGCACCGGAAGGCTATACCATTACGGCTGACATTTACTTCAGCGTTGATACGAAGGGCGGGATCACGCTTTACAATAAGGGTGAGGACGACTCCTTTACAGCTGCATCGCCGACGAACGTCGAAGTCAGGACGGTAACGGACCAGAATACGGTTCGCAAGGTTCCGTTAATGCTCGTCAAAGATAACACTACAAGCGTGAAGATCACCAAGAGAGAACTGGGTACGACCAGATATCTGCCGGGTGCAACGCTTGCGGTCTATGACGAAGCAAATTATGAACTGTACAAGAACAATGACAGTACGGCAGTTTCGCTGGATGTATGGACGACGGCGGCAACGGATGCAGGTGAGGCTCATGATCTGACCGGTAAGCTGATCGCTTCCAACGGCGTGAAACATGTGTACTATCTCGTAGAGACGAAAGTGCCCGACGGATACTTCCCGGCTGCACCGATCGCCTTTACGGTAAACAATGATAATGAGATCATGCTGGAAGGCTCCGCAGGAGATTCCACCGCTGAGGTAACACTTGATAAGAAGATGCTGATCATGTACGACAGACCTGTCTTTGTCAAGGTTACCAAGAAGGCAAGAGCAGGAAGCGATACCCTGAAGGGTGCTGACCTGCAGATCTTAAGCAACAAAGAGATCATTGCCGAATTTACAACAACAGACAAGCCGGCACTGCTTGTACCGGTAACCGAAGATGAGGCAAATTCTGCAGCTTCGAAGGCGAAGTACAGCGCACTTGCAAATGATTATCAGATGATCTACAACGTGCAGCTGACACCGGGTAAGAACTATACGCTGCATGAAGAAAGCGCTCCGGACGGTTACATGCTTGCAGCTGACCAGACCTTCAGCGTGGATGTCACGAAAGAAGAGTATGATCAGACGCTCGGCATTTACAGTACGGACATGCTCGATCCTCCGATCAAGCTTTATATCAGCAAGCTCTCAATGACCACAGAGGCCGAACTTGCAGGCGCGAGCATGGCGATTTACGAGCAGAACGGTGAGAACCTCGGTACACTGATCGCTTCCTGGACATCAAGTACAACACCTCATCTGGTATCCATTGATGACAAGGCGGAAGGTGAGGGCGTCCTGAAACGCGGCATGAAGTACTGGCTCGTAGAAAACGCTGCTCCCGCAGGCTATGCAAAGGCAGCAAAGATCGGATTTGAGATCGACAAGGACGGTGTAGTGACAGTTGACAAGTCTGTCACCACGGAAAGCGGCGAAAAGATCAAACTGCTCGAAATGACAGATGAACCGCTGGCACTGACCGTCAGCAAAGAAGATGCGGACGGACGTAAGCTGACCGGCGCAAAACTGGAACTGAGGACCTCCGCAGGAGAAAAATATGAAGTTCTGGCTGACTGGGAAAGCGACGGAAAGATCGCATTTATCTCCGAATACTATACGATCAGCAATGCAAACTACACGCAGATCCCGCTGAAGGAAGGCAAACATCTGCAGGACGGCGTAACCTACTATGTAGTGGAAACAGAAGCTCCTACAGGCTACCAGAAAGCTGAAGGCGCAGCCAGTGTAAAGGCTCTGCCGGTAGAAGAAGCCCTGAAGAATACGGGTCTGCTGAAGGTGATCAATACCAGATTCGGTAAGACCAATAAGAGCGGAAACAAGACCTGGAACCTGTCGCCTGAGAACCAGAAACTGTGGGCAGACAAGAAGGTTAAGATCAATCTCTACCGCTACTTTACGGATGAGAAGGGCCAGAAGTTCTATGTCAATGCGAACAATGCAGTTACGGATAAGGAACATGCGTGCGTTGCGACCAAGGAACTGAAACCGTCCTTACAGCCTACACCGTACAGCTTCGACGACCTTGACAAGTACTACTATGCTGAGTCCGGAAGAGCTTACGAGTTTACTTATGAGACCGAAGAGGATCTGAGCGAACTCGAAGGCCTGATGATCAGCAAAAAGGTTGGCGACAACTTTATCAACAACGAGCGCTACACGGAGATTGACGGTGATAAGAAGTGGATCCTGTTTAAGAACAAGGATGGCGAGATCATCGATATCGACGACACGGCATTGAGAGAGATGCTCACGAAGTTCGGAAAGGGCGACAAGACGGCCTATGTTGATGTCAACATCTGTCTTGCAACGCTGGATAAGGACGGAAACGCAACGATCATCGATAAGGATGCTGACGGAACCGCTGACTACTATATCTCCATCAAACATGGTGCAAAAGACCCGTCCGACAGGACACTGGTTGAGAAACATGAGCTCGTGGCAGAGGGCGAAACCGGACATATTGAGTTCACATGGACACAGCCCGGCGAAGTACATTTTGCCTTCACGAAGCTGCCTGCTTATGATGACAACAATAATAAGATCGAATACTGCTTCGTAGAGAAACCGGAATTCGATGCAGATCAGGAGAAGTTCGAGATCATCTACAAGGACGGCAAGCCTTACGGCACAAACGGTACGCTGATCTCCAACCTTCCGTCCTTCGATCCGTTCGTGATCAGAGGTAAGAAACTCTGGAAGGATCCTTACAAGGATGCACTTGACAAGAGGCCGACCGTTACGATCCAGTTGTACCGCGACGGTAAGCCGGTTGACGGCTGCAGCAAGGAACTTACGGCTGCCGACAACTACGCATTCACCTTCCCGATGAAAGACGGTGTCAAACTGTATGAGTATGATTTTGATGACACCATGGACGGACACAAGTACTTATATGAACTCAAAGAGATCGGCTCCACCGGTGATTACGCGATCGAGATTGACTTTAACGGCGTCAAGACGATCATGACCAACAACGGTCCTGCCGCAAGCAGTGAGAAGGCCGAGAGCACCACAAAGGTTGAAAACGGCGTGACGGTGAAGGATGCGACCATTACCAATAAGGTTGTTCCGCAGTACATCACGATCGACGGTACCAAGACCTGGAGAAACATTGATAAGACCAAGGTACCGGAAGTAACCTTTAACCTTTACAAAGTTACGAAGGATGCTGCAGGCAAGGAAGAGAAGACGCTTCTTGATTCCTACGTCATGAAGAATGCAGCAGGCAATACCTATAAGTTTGAGAATCTGCCGAAGTTCGACGAAGATGGCAACCTGATCACCTACAAGGTGGAAGAGGACCTGACGAACCTTCTGGGTTACAAGTCCACACCGGCAGAGGGCTATACGATCACACCGGATCCCGACAAGACTCTGGTCCGCTACACGGGCAATGACTTCGAGAATACTCCGAGTTACTTCAGAGTCCGCAAGACAGAGGTCATCAATGGACAGCCTGTAAATCTGGCCGGTGCGACCATGGCAGTCTTTGATGCCAAGAACTATGAGATCTACCAGAAGAATCCTAAGAAGGCAGAATGGGTAGACCAATGGGTAACCAACAAGACCGATGACCACTATGTGGAAGGCCTGAACTTTGGCCAGACCTATACGATGGTCGAACTCGAAGCACCGAAGGGTTACCTGAAGATCCAGCCGTACACCTTTACGGTTGATGAGAAATTCATGAAGGCCAATAAAGAGGATACAACGGCTGTAGTCGTTGAAGATCCGAAGGTGAAGGGCGAAGTCGAACTCGAAAAGCTTGATGCTGAAAACAGAGACAAGCTGGCCGGTGCGATATTCACACTCACCAACAAAGATACAAACAAGACCATTCCTGTAGTAGGAACAGCCGGTGATTACAGATATTATGATGTCAGCGAGATTCCGGGCTACATGCCGGTATTGGCATCGTTCACACAGATGAGCGTAAATGCAGCCGGAACCCTGAAGGTAACGGATCTGCCGTGCGGTAACTACTATTTCAAGGAAGTCAAGGCGCCGCAGGGCTATAAGCTCAATGCAAAACAGATCGACTTCTCGATCACGATGCCGAAGGAAGACACGGTATCGGCGACCAATACAGGAATCATCAAAGTACATGTGGAATGCCTGAATGAGCGTGAGAAAGGTAAGGTAAGCCTGCATAAGGTTTCCTCCGGAAGAAATAAGCGGTCCCTTGCAGGAGCAGTATTCGAACTGTATTCGGCAACACCGAAGAACGCAGGACAGGCAGTTGCAGGAACAGCCTTCAAGGATGTTTACTACAGATACGGTACCTACACAACGAACGCCAGCGGATATATCTATGTGAACGATCTGCCGTGGGATGATTACTACTTCGTTGAGAAGACGGCACCGAAGGGCTACAAGGTCAAGAAGGATGTAGACGGATCAGATCTGGCATACCCGTTCACCATTGATGCCACCAATGCAGGCGATTCGATCGGCTATCAGCTCGGCGATATCGAGAACGATGAAGGCGATGAACCTACACCGACACCGACACCTACGCCGACGCCGACACCTACACCGACGCCGACACCTACGCCGACACCGACACCTACACCTACACCTACACCGACGCCCACACCTACACCGACAGGCCGTGGCGGAGGCGGCGGCGGATCAGCCGTAGCCGGAGCCCGCAGATCGAGCGTTGTATCGGATGTCCTCGGAGTCAGGGCGAAACCGTCGAGTGGCGTACTTGGCGTCAGAGTCGGTCCTGTAACCGGTGATGCAGCAAACATCGCACTGTGGCTGCTTCTCCTGGTAGCAAGCATTTCCATGATCGTCGTGATCTGCATTCAGAACCGCAGAAAACGCAAAAGTCACAAAATGGGATAAAAGTGACGAAAATGCTTGACACAGGCAACCTGAAATGTTAAAGTAATATTGTAATTATGGTCATTTGACCGATCATCTACAAATCATATAGAAAAGGCATCGGGCCTCCCACCCCGGTGCCTTTTCATTTCCGCACAGTTTTACGGGAAATACTTGATAAATCAAATTCTCTGTGTTAAAATATCTTTCGTGTGACGTAAGGTAATTTTCGGAGGTGTCAGATGAATACAGCTAGAATCATTTTATTGATCATATTTATCATTGTGAGTGTAGCGCTTTCAGCGATCGTTTTATTGCAGGAAGGGAAATCGGCAGGACTTGGCGCGATCAGCGGAGCCGCCGAAACCTACTGGGGTAAGAACAAAGGACGCTCGATGGAAGGAAAACTGGTCAAGATCACAAGATTTTTGGCGATCGGGTTTATGATCTTAGCGATCGCGCTGGATGTGGTCATCAGCAAACTTTGATGTAAGACAGACACTCTCAGGAAATTCTTGAGAGTGTTTTTTTATCCGGTATATGATACGGATATCTTAAGACGATTATGACTGAGCAGTTTAACAGACGAAAAAAACTGATCCTGGATCTGATGCGCGAGCCTTCCTATGTGCCGATGAAGGAGAAGGAACTTGCTGTCTTTCTGCAGGTGGAAAAGGGTGACCGGGAAGCTTTGAAAGAAGTTCTCGATGCCCTGTTACAGGAAGGGAGCATTCAGATCTCCAAGAGAGGCTATTATTCCTTTGCCAAGAACAGCGTTACCTGCGGAACGTTTGAAAAGAGCAGGAGCGGCTACGGGTTCGTGATCCCGGACAACAGGAGTTACAAGCAGGATATTTTTATCGCTGCATCCGATACCATGGGAGCCGTTGACGGACATAAGGTCGTCGTGGAGATCCTAGTTCCGGCCGAAGCCGGCAGGAGGGCAGAGGGAAAAGTGATCGAGATCCTTGGTCACAGCAACGATCCCGGCGTGGACATCCTTTCGCTGACCAGGGCATATGATCTGCCGGAGAAGTTTCCGGACAAGGTCTTAGCGCAGGCGGAAAAGGTCCCGGAGGCGATCACGGAGGATGATCTGGAAGGACGCATGGATCTGAGGGACCATCTCATGGTCACGATCGATTCAGAGAGCGCAAAGGACCTGGATGATGCCGTAAGCCTGTATAAAGAGGGCGGATGCTTTCATTTAGGCGTTCATATCGCCGATGTCACACATTATGTGAGGGAGAACAGCGCGCTCGATCAGGAGGCCTTAAAACGCGGCACGAGCATCTATCTGGCGGACCGCGTGATCCCGATGTTGCCGCACAGGCTTTGTAACGGAATCTGTTCTTTGAATGAAGCACAGGACAGACTGACCCTGTCCTGCCTGATGACGATCGACGAAAAGGGTGCCGTAGTGGATCATCAGATCACCCCTTCGGTGATCAGGACCGCGCACCGGATGACTTATACGGCCGTAAACAGGATCATCGAAGATCATGATGAAGAAACGATCGCGGAATTTGCAGATGTGTCCGGCATGCTTCTGGAAATGGAGGAACTTGCGAGGCTGCTCCGCAAGCAGAGAAGAAAGCGCGGCTCCATTGATTTTGACCTTCCGGAAACCTTGATCGAGGTCGACGCCAAAGGGCATCCGGTCAAAATCGCACCCTACGACCGTAACGAAGCCACGAAACTGATCGAAGAATTCATGCTGATCGCCAATGAAACGGTGGCGGAGCATTTTTACTGGCAGGAACTGCCGTTTGTCTATCGGACGCATACGCCCCCGGAACCGGACAAGATCCGGAAACTGACGCAGTTTATCCGTAATTTCGGCTATTCCGTAAAGGGCAGGGGAGACGAGATCCATCCGAAGGAGATCCAGAAACTTTTGGACAGCATTGACGGGACTCCGGAGGAAATGATGATCTCCAGACTGACGCTCCGCTCCATGCAGCGGGCGGAATACAATACGCAGTGCTTAGGACATTTCGGGCTGGCCTGCAATTATTACTGCCACTTTACTTCGCCGATCAGACGCTACCCGGACCTGCAGATCCACAGGATCATCAAGGAGTCGCTTGCAGGGACTTTGAACGAGAGGCGGATCTTAAGATATAAGGGTCTTTTGGATGAGGTGGCAAAACAGTCCACGAAGATGGAACGGCGCGCCGATGAGGCCGAGCGCGAGTGCGACAAGCTGAAGAAAGCGGAATATATGCTGGACCATCTCGGAGAGCAGTTTGAGGGCGTCATTTCGTCCGTGACCGGCTGGGGACTGTATGTGGAGCTGCCCAATACCGTGGAGGGGCTTGTGCACATTTCCAAGCTGCCGGGTGATTTTTACGTATATCATGAAGAACTGAATGAGATCAAAGGCGAACAGCACGGGAAACGGTACGTGCTGGGACAGAAGGTCACAGTTTCGGTGGATGATGCGAATCTTGCGGCCAGGACGATCGATTTTTCAATCGTTGAAAAAGTAAACCTGTAGTTTATGTTTTATTCTGCAGGATATGTTAATATGATATTGTTATGGGAAAAGAGAGCAAGGGCGACGGCATCAAGCTGATCGCTAACAATAAAAAAGCATATCATGACTATTTTATCGAGGAAAAGTATGAGGCGGGCATTTCGCTCTACGGGACCGAGATCAAATCCCTGCGCATGGGAAAGTGCTCCGTGAAGGAGGCTTTTGTTGGCATTGAGGGCGGCGAGTGCTATATTTATGGTATGAACATCAGCCCGTATGAAATGGGGAACATTTTTAACCGGGATCCGCTTCGTACGAGGAAACTGCTGCTTCATAAAAGTGAGATCAACAAACTGACCGGAAAGGTGGCAGAGCAGGGTTATACGCTGATGCCGCTGCAGGTCTATCTGAAGGGAAGCCTTGTGAAGGTGGAGATCGGACTTGCCAAAGGTAAAAAGTTGTATGATAAACGCGAGTCGATCGCAAAACGCGATCTGAAACGCGAAACGGAGAGAGAATTCAAGATCAAGAATCTGTGAGCTCTTCCGAAAACTGCAGCAGACATTGTCTGCACTGATAATTGCATATGGGCCTGTAAAGGTTTCGACGGGGGTTTTGAACTTAGGATAGCCATCCGCGGTCCGTTCCGCGTACCAAACGGAAACCTAAATATAAACGCAGACAATAAGTTAGCGTTCGCAGCCTAAGCGCTGCTGTCGGCCTTTGGTAACCTGCTGCCAAAGATCCCGGCATCGACCAGGCAGGGCACTTCGTTCCCTAAGCTTTGCGGGAATGGAAGATCTTATGAAGCTACCGAACATTTCAGCCTGTCATTTGGCGGCTATGTGAGGGAATCCCAATAAAATGACTGTGATGGAAGAAGTCTTAACGGAAGAGCTTTCGGACGCGGGTTCGATTCCCGCCAGGTCCACTAAATCACAAGTATCAGAACCCTAGTTCAAATATAGGGTTCTGCGTGTCCAAAAACCTATTGGAGGATTTATCATGCGAAACAAAATTTACAGATCAGCGAAGCGTATATTAACGGGCGTTCTTTCTGCCGCAATGATATTAACGGCAGTGCCTTCGTATGCATTTGCGGCAGAGATTGACGGGGACATAGAGATCCCCGTCTATGCCGGAGATGAAACAGAGGTGGAAGACGCTCTGGCGGGTGAAGAGATACTTACCGAGATCCAGGAAGCCGGAGTAGAGATTGTCGGTGAGGAATATGTGGAGGAAACCGATGAAGGTGAGGAAGATGCTCTTGCCGAAGGTTCTACTGCCGGCACCTCCACCGAAATGCCGTTTTATGTTGACTTTGATGGTGGAAAGGCCATATGGAAGGAGTACAGCAGCACCAGTTATACTGATGGAATAGTGTGTGTTGAAGGTGAAGATGACGATGAAGATGAATATTTTATCGCATATCAGGATGGTGGAGCACTGCCCACAGCTCTGAAGATATCCGTTAAAGCAAGACCGCCCTACAAACTCATAGCTGTTACCGCCAAAATGGAAGATATCGAACTTACGGTTACCCCTTCGGACAACGTTTATTCGATAAATGCACCGGAAGGTGGTTTTACCGGGGCTGTTACCGTGCAAATTGAGACAGAGGATCTCCCTTGCTACAAGATCAATTTTCTATCCGATTCAGGTGTTTTCGAGCGTTGTAACGTTGAGGTCAATGGTCGGACGATCACAGAGGATGACAATCCTGTGGCCCTTTTTGATGACAAATATGCCGCAACGGTCTCGATCACGGGTAAGCCTTCGAGCAATTTGCCTGAAACGGGATACACCGTACTCGGGGCGCACATTTATAACGGGGATGTGGCTGATCACAAGCACGAATCAACCTTTACTCTGACTGCTGACAATTATAATCCCGTAACCCACGAGGCACTTATCCAAAATGTTCTTTATAACACTCCGTTTGAGGCTACAATTACCGGTGATGATGCGAAAGAGTTCAAAATGACCATTACCGGTACAGAGACCAACAACTCCTATGATAATGATACGCTGGTGGGTACTTCCGATGTAAAGATCACTATCGGAAAGGCCGCAGGATCAAAGATCGATGTGAATGGATATAAGTTTGAAGCCAAGCTTGAGACTACACCGGTCGAGGTCAAGGACAATGTCGTGACCATTCCTAAGGATTTGCTCCTTGGTTATATCGATTTTTCTCCTAATATAAACCTTGAACTTGATATCATTTCAACAGCCAAGACGATGACCCTTAAAGCAGATGGGGATAATAAGATCAAGCTTCACACGTTTGATCCCAAAACACTCGAACAGGGTAATGCGATCGGTGATGACGGCATAAAGAATCTGGCTTACGGCACTTCCGGGATCTGCGTGGTCCCCGAAGAGGATCCTTATTATAAAGTCAAGCAGATCAAGATCAAAGAGACGAATGCCGTTCTTACAAAGAAGACAGTAGGTACAGGCGACGCCAAAAAAGAATATTATGAAATACCCGCCGCACAGATGAAGCAGAATGATACGGTGACCCTTGTCGTCGTTCCCGATTATGTTCCGGAAGATTCTGCCGTTTCATTCACGGTTGAGGAAGAAGACGGTGTCACGGTTGCCGTTCAGAAGGCCAAGTATGATCAGAATGAGGATATCTGGACACTTCCCGCAAAGACCGGGAGCTTTACTTTCACGGTAGAGACAAAAGGCAACAAGATCATTACCGGGGACGATCTGATCCTTAAGGCATGGGATGTTGATGAGGAAACTTATTATGAGGCAGATGATCCGCAGTTTACGATCTCCGCGCCAAAGATCAATTCAGCAAAAGACGGTCTTGTATTTACCGTAACAGCCATGGCAAAGCAGTTCGTTCCCACTCAGGCCGGAGCTTCCGTTCACTATAACAAACTTGAAGTCAAAACAACCGAAGCTGATCGTAAATTGTTTGTTGGTTTCGGGGATGGCAGCACTACAGGAGAATTTACGGTCACTCATAATGGAGATGAGGTTCCCAAAGATGGCGGCCTATACGATCTTTCGTCATATGATCCTTTTGATACATTTGTTATCACAGCAAAGACTACCAATGCATATAAGCTTACAAACAAAGGTTGGATAAACGATAACCCGGTCAGCGCCGCAAAGGCTACGATCACAACAACTGCCGGACCTTATGCGCATGTTGATGATGACGATGATGCTCTGGTTTTTGCTACATTTGATGTCGAGCCCATACCGGCGCTCGTATATGACAGCGGTTTATATTTCAACAATGATACCATACCGGGACTGGTTGCAAATGACCTTGCGGTAGATCTGAAATACGGTGCCGCCGATATGACGGTTAAAAATGTTGCCTTTACACCCGCCACGGCTGTTTCCGATAAAGATGCATTTGTTGATTGGAATCTCAATAAGATCGATATCGACTATGATATGTTAAAGGATGCAAGCAAGCCCGTTAAGTTTACAGTGACCGGAGAAAGCGATAACAAGACTCAGAGAATAAGCTTTTCTGTCAATTTCAAGGCGGCACTCAGGGAAGTTAACATCAAAGGCATGAATTCAAAAAATAGAGAACTGACACAGGTTTCGGGAACGACGGTAGACTATACTGTGACCGTCAATGCACATGCCCCTCAGAAAGACCTGCGGGCTGTTCTTGATGAAAGTTGTGCCGGTTATGCATGGGTTGAACTTAACGAAACCTGTGATGTGCTTACCGTCGATACGGGAGTTGTTGGTGAGGACGGAAAATACCATGTTTCCACGGCTCCGGTCAAGATCAATTTTACAAATGGTGAGGATGGGCCTGTCATTAACGGTCAGTCCATAGTTATCAACCCGGTGACACCCAGGCTTATTGCCCCTACCGCATCCATCGTAAATGTTTCGGACGTTGATATGGTACTTTCGGTTGCAATGCCGAGGGGCATCGAGGCGACTACTTATAAAAACCTTTATTACAGAATTAAGGCAACGGCTGTTGCTGCAAAAGGAAAAACTGTTGCTGAAGGCATGCTTGAGGAAACGGAGGAGTTTATCCTTCCGCTCGATGATCAGTATATCGAAGCCGGTGCATATACTCTCCGATTGACAGAAGATGAAGAAGCCGAGAAGGGGCGCGGAAAAGAGCAGAAATACAATGTGGAAGTATCGCTCGTTCAGTACTCTGTAACGGATGAACATGGACCCGCAGAGGGTGCTGAAGTTGTATCTGCTGCAACAAAGACTCTTACAGCTTCAACAAGGAATCCTTCATATGAAGTGAAGATGAACGTCACAAAGAAGACGACGACTTTCTTTAAGGGGGAGAAAAATGTGCTCGTGGGTGTGGCCAAATTCTCGGCAGGCACATCCTTCACCCAGATTGATGAAGCAAATTCCTATGTGCAGGATGCAGAGGGCAACAAACTGGATGGAGTCAGCGTGAAAGCGGGGGCAGACGGTATTTCTCTGTATCTTCCGCAGACGAGTGGCATTCCTGTGGGCAAGGCAACGGTCGTTGTGAAACCGAATCTCCCGGCAAACACGGTCTGCACTCCTGCCACCATCCCGCTTACGGTGAAACAACCCATCGAGGGCATGTATCTGACACCCTACGATAATGCGGGGACGCTGTATCTGTTCAAACCCGCGGGCAAGGCGGGAACCCTGAAGTTTACGGTGCATTTCCTCGGAGATACCAAACCGGCATCCGCCAAGGTGAAATGGAGCCTGTCAACGGAAAGCTACAGCAAGGTAAAAGAGTATGTCAGTGTCAAGAACGGAACCGTGACGGTAGATAAGGCCTTGATCATGGGTGACTGGTCAGAGGCAAGCAGGAGGGTCACCATCGCCGCCATGGCGGATGATTTTGAGGGCAATACGGTCATTGCAACCAGAACATTTGTCGTAACCGGCGAAAACCTGCAAAAGGACGGAAGCATGGTCCTGTATGATAAGGAAAGAAATCCAGTTGAAGATACCGACGCAGTGCATCCGGATGCTATCGCCACACTCTCTTCGGTGGAGAATGTCACTTCCGGATATGTTGTCATCTGTGACAGCACAAATACCAGGATGCAGCCGGAAAACTTTACATACAAGGTTGCACCAAAGGGCCTTACCATCGATAAGGATACGGGCAGGTTCACCTCCACGCCCAAGAGCGGCACCTATACCGTCACGGCAACGGGGAAGGATCCTGCCAAGACGGAGTATAAGCTGACCTTTACCGTGGCGGAAACGACACCGGCCTATGAATGCAGGGTGGAGACACCCACCAGAGAGATTCTTACACCTAAAGAAAACAACACCGATGAAAGCGGGAATACTGCCATCACCTTTAGGGCCCAGGACCCGTTTAGCCACTTTACATTCCTGCTGCACCGCTCTGACCGCTCCATCCTGGATAACACCAGGGTCAAAGTCACGGGCGGAAAGACCTTAACGGAGCAAAAGGATGCGTACGGGACCAGAGTGTTTGTGATCCAACCCACAACGGATCCGGTTGTGATCCAATATGAAAAGACGACCGTGAAAGTCTACAACCGGTTGCCGGAACAGACGATAACCATCGAGCCGCTGCCGGACCTGTATGCAAACGCGAAGAATGCAGTCTATGGGTTCAAGGTCAAGACGGATACGGGAGAAAGGATGCACGCCCCGCAGGTTTATGAATCGAATGTGAAATTCGACCACATCCTTTTCACCGAAGGGGAACAGCTCTATAAATATAAAAAAGATGCGGACAAGCTCAATTACAGAATGATGATGGTCTGGCTGAATAACAACCGGGTGGACACTGATCCGTCTGCAGAGGTCTACGACGGCTCCTTTACTTCAACGATCTCTTCGTCCCCCTTCCCGGATGTACCGGCAGGAACCTACACATATACTGCCACGCTGGTCACGACCGATTATCAATCCATGTCATTTGGAACCGGCGGTATGGGTGGATTCGGGCAGACGAAGGTGACTTACCACAGCGCGCCGACTACGTTTTCCATCAAAGTCAAGAAGGGCAAAGCAGCCACAGCCAAGATCGATCCCAAGGTGAAAATGACTCTGGAAGCCGATAAATGGAGTGGGGAGATTTCCTTTAAAAAGAGTGATTTTGCATCCATCTCTGCAGTAACATTATACAACTGCAATGAAAAGGGCGTGGTCGTACCGCTCACATCCTTCTTTGATGCGGAAATATCCGAGGATGAAAAAAAGATCGTGCTCCTGCAGAAAAAAGACGATGAATTCGATCCCGCCGCTTATCCGGAAACGATCTCCGGCTATATCGAATATGAGCTTGTAAAGGGAGACGGGGAAACGAATCCGGATATGACGAAGGTGAAACGTACGGAAAAATTCACCATGACTTTTCAGTAAACCGCTAAGAGACGGGGGCTAAAAAACAGAACGGCACCCGGATCAGACAAGGCGTCCGGCATTGATCACAATGCCGGGCGTTTTTTATACATCAACGTCGCATGATATTGAATTTGCGGCGTTTTTACAATATTTGTGGTATAATACATTAGGGGAGTCCAAAAGAAGGACAGTCTTATGAAAAGAACAAGCGAAAGCGTTAAAGAAACCAGAATACTGGAACAAACGCTTAACAGTCTGGAAGTACGTAGACAAGCTCCCCGAAGTGTATTAATTCTGTTGCTCGTTCTATATTTTGCCACAGCTCTTACCGTAAGTCTTACTGCCGGATCGCAGAAAGAAATAATTATCGGTTCTAATCCTGTTGCTGTCTACACCTTTGCAGGTATTTTCTCTTCACTTTCCAATCTGTGCATTATTTTTATGGTTATCTTTTGCGGGAAAGCCGGGTTTATTGCATCCATCATAGTTATGGCGCTCCATATACCGATGATCCTAATGGGCATATTCGTAAAAGGCAACTATACATCTCTTCCCGGTCTGTTTGTGGGTGTTCTTACCGTTATTGCCATTATTGTAATCTTCTACAACAATAGAAAGATTGATAAATATCAGTTGAGATTACGTGAACAGGCAACCACAGATGCTCTGACGGGACTGCCGAATGCATTTGCGATCACGGAACTCCTTAATGAACTGATCAAACATAATACTCCATTTGTAGCGGCTACTCTTGACATAAATGATTTTAAGAGCATAAACGATACCATGGGATTTGACATGGGCAATAGAGTTCTGTTAGCTGTTGCATTGCGTTTGAAGAATATAGCAGACAATGGACTTTCTGGTACGCTTGACTTTGTCGGGCGTTTAAATGGTGACGAATTTAGCTTAATCATCCGAGATTACAAATCCGATGATGATGTGGAAAAGACCATTAAGCAGTACGAAACTGCTATCACTGAGAAAATAAACATTGATGGTTATGACTTTTTCGTAGCCGCAAGTATCGGATATGCGTTTTTCCCAACGGATTCCGCTGACAGAGATTCTCTGATCTCTTATACAATCGCAGCCATGAAAGAGATCAAACATATGAGCGGCAGTGAACACATCCAGCGCTTTTCTCCGGAAATGAAGGCTGAAGATCATATCGCAATAGACAACAGGGTGCGAGAAGCTCTTGAAAACGATACCGTATTCTTCAATCTCCAACCTCAGTATGATATGACGCACAGTCTGCGAGGATTTGAGGTTCTCGCACGTATGAAGGATGATGACGGTGCTTTCATAAGCCCGGCAGATTTTATTCCTGCAGCCGAAAGACTGGGATTGATCGATGTTCTTGATCATACGGTATATTGGAAAGCTGCTATGTTCTTTGCTGATCTTCTTAAAAAATCTGGTGCTGATATCATGCTCAGTATCAACGCTTCGGTAAAACACATGATGAAAAGTGATTTTATTGAAGAGATACGTGCTCTTCTTTCCGAAAGCGGTATTCCGGCAAAACAGCTCGAGATCGAGATTACGGAGTCGATATTGATCGAATCTGCTGAAAAAGCCGCTTGTATTTTAAGAGGGCTCAAAGATATGGGAATACGGATCGCAATAGATGATTTCGGAACCGGCTATTCTTCCTTAAGTTATCTTAACAGTTTTCCGTCTGATACTCTTAAGATTGACAAATCCTTCATCGATAAAATGAGCGAGAATACAACATCAGAAAAGTACGTTGAAGCCATCATATCTCTGGCGCATGTTATGGACTTTGAGGTTGTAGCAGAGGGGGTTGAGGAGAATGGACAGCTCGAAACACTTCGTGGAATCAGTTGTGACTATATTCAGGGCTTTATTTGGGGACGCCCTCTTTCTGCTCAAGACGCTGAGGCTTTAGTAATGGGATAGTTAAGAAAATGACTGATTATGTTAACTATTAACAGTTTGTTCGTGATTTGAGAGAAAAGCGTCGCAAACGTTGATTTTGCGGCGCTTTTGCATTGCTGAGGCGCATTTTTGAAAACATATGATTATGCTTCCTTCTTTACAATCTGTTCATTTTTTTCTTAAGATTTCTGATATAATGCATTTCGGATAAAAGGTTATGTGGTCATCCATTTGTAAAAATAGTATTATTCTGTAGGAGTGAAGAAAAATGAAGAGAGAATCATTTTTCAAGATTATTATCTGCCTTATATGCGCAATGCTTCTTGCTGGTTGTGGGGCGGCTGCTGACAGTAACCTCAAAGACAAGCTGGAAAACGTCAAGGAGGAGTCAGAACGGGAAGAGGCTGAAGACGACAGCAAGGACGAGGAAAAGCCTGAAAAGAAGAAAAAGAAGAAAGAGAAGGCTTCCGAAGAAGATGTGACAATAACAGATGTATCATGGAATTTCGGAAGTTACGAGGAATTCAGCGAGAATGATACGGATATAGGAGAAGTGTACTTTAAACTTAGTAATGGTGAAATCATAACAAAACAGGTACCTCTGGGGTATTATGTAACGGGTAAAGAAGATGCTGATATAGACGGTGACGGCGAGGATGAGATCATTATTAATCAGTATTTTGCAAACACTTCGACTGAGTACAACATTGTATATATCTTTAAACTCGCAGGCGGTGATATTGAAGATATCTCTCCTATGGGGGATATTCCCGAATTAACTGATGATGTTGCGGATATGATGATCAAACCGCTGGATAAAGACGGGTATCCCAAGTATGCGCTTGATGTGATTACATATCAAAAGGACAGCACAGATGTTTCAGTGAAATATCACGCATTACTGGCTTGGCATAATGGCTCATGGGAGGAGATCGGGAATACTGAAGAGACCGGGCAAATCGACACAGCAGAGGATCACACCATACCGGAGTATTTTATCTATGTAGTATCATCGGACGGATACGCAAACCTCCGCACAGGGCCTGGTACCGAATATGATGTAATATGTCAGATACCGACCGGTGATTCCATGGAGGTGTATCGCGAAACAGCCACAGACAAAAAGGGAAATAAATGGCTGAAGGTAGCATATTGGCATCCCGAGGGAACGTCGCAGCTTGACGGATCCAATGAAGAGGGAATAACAGAGATTGGATGGATCGCCGAATCGCAGGTTGAATAATAAATATCGATACTAAAATGTATTGGAGTTGAAGAGGAACCACCGGATTTTTTTAATAGGGGGTTCAACACGACGGAAGTCAAGTCCACTCATTTTATGTAAACCATCTCGCCTAATCGAACCTATAATAATTCCGTTATGGCATTGACCAGCTTGGGATGGTGAATGACAAAATGAATTGCAGGGGCCGTGTTCTTCGAGATCATGGCCCATTTTCCTTTTAAGATCGTGATCTGAATATTTCTGAAGGAATACTTGTCTCCGTCAAGAACATGGCAGGTCATGCCAGGCGTTTCCGAGGAGACCCTGCGCTCTGTTTCGACATGCTTCATATAACGGTCAAAAGGATACGCGATGTTTTTGTCGATGAAAGCTCCCGAAAGAGCCAGATACGCGGGATGCTCCGTGAAACCCGACTCATTCGGCGTATATAAATATTCTTCCATCCGGCCGCCCTTTTGAAAGAACTGATGCACCAGATCCGTTTGAAAATCAAGTGCAGACCGAAACATTTCCGCATCGCTTTCGGAAAAATCATAGAAACTGCTGATATCGTCATTCACGGAAGAGGACAGGGTGTACAGGGAAGGTGCGGAAAGGAGCCGGATACATTCGCTTTCTTCACTGATCTCTGAAAGCTCTTTTGTCAGAAACTCCCTGTAAGCAAGCGCATTTTCGCTGCGATAGGTATTCATCAGCAAAGACGCCTGTCCGAACAATTCGAGGGCCCGCTTGCGATGGATTTCGAGTTCCCCCGGTACTTTGGTTGTTTTGATCAGAGCATTCTCGATATCATTTCCGATACATTCCCCCATGGATGCAATGTTATCCGAAAATCGCAGAAAGTGCTTAAAAACCGGATCGCTTTCTCCGGGAAAATAGTAAGAGTGCACTTTTCCCGTCATATAGATCGGGATCCAGCCCATCAGCCCGGTCAGGATTTCATTATCCGGACGGTCGAGATGATGGATGATGTGAATATCGTGGCCCTTTTTGATGATGACCGCCAGATAGAACATATACTTTCTGTAATAGTCTTTGTCCTCATCCATGGTGGTCATCGGCAGTGTGGAATACATATATATCGGGGATTTGTCGGCACTGAAAGCAACAGATCGCAAAAAGTCCAGTTCCGCGCTTTTCATACCCTTAAGCCCGGTATAGGATTTGTTGGAGCCAAGCCTGAAGGGGATGGAAGGCAGATTGATCTTATCAAAATGGATCAGGTTCATATATGCGTTGAGATCAAAACTGTCTATCTGCGACAGGAATTCTTCCGTGGTTTTGCTTTCTATGGTGTCCGATCCGTCATTGCCTGTCCGGGCATCTTCAGACGGATCCGTACTTTGGTTCAACAGATAAGAAACGATTTTTGCAGACAGATGACCGGAGCCGGAAAGGGCTTTTTTATCCACATCCAGAAGTGTACTGATGACCTCCAGATCGGAATCGGCATGATATGCACTCGCACAGAAATCTCCGACATTTCTCGCAAAAAGCACATAATCCGAAGGAGAGCGTTCTCCTTTGATGATCCTTGAGACAAAACTGGGGTCATAAGAGGAATACTTTGAAAATCTGGAAATACTGATGTTTAAGGAACTGATCAGGGCATTCAGTTTGCTCAGGAAATCCTTTTTATCAATTCCGGCGTTGGGAAGCGTGGAAAGCAGACTGTTTTGTATGGACGTAACGGAGTAGGGAGCGTTTTCCGATGTGTCAAGCCCCTTTTTCTCTGCTGCAAGGCTAAGCGCATGAGACAGGACATAGGTGGAGTCACCGTCCGGTTTGGGGAGCCGCTTCCCGCTGCGGTAACGGCTGATGACGGCCTCGGAAGTGTTGCTTAAATTGGCCAGTTCCCTGGAAGTCAAGCCAGTCTCTTTCATATAATCGTTTAGCCGTTCCCGAAATGTCATCATCAGACCTCCCGTTCGCTCCGGAATCCAATACAGAAGAATCCCACACACAAGTTTCATTTCTATATTATGTTTTATTCTCTCAATTTTATTCTTACAAAAAATTTGCCACAGTGTCAATGCCTAATAGGCAAGTGTGATACTTATCCTGTACAGACTATTATATAATTAATCAAAGCAAATACGCAGCACGTTTCGTAAGTGTTTACGATCTTACTCCTACATTCTGATACATTCAGAGTTTTTTTTCCGTTCCGTGTCCATTTTTAGTGTAGCATCAACCAGATATTTCTTAGCGAAAGGAGAACACTGTCAATGAAAGAAAGACCAAAACTGAAGAAGCTGTTTCATCTGCTCGTTGCGCTTGCGGTCGCATTGATTATAATGCCCGCAAAGCCTGTTTACGCAGATGCGGATCCTATCGACGGATTTGTTATGGATGCCGAAACGCTGCCTGACGGTTCTATAGGCGTTTTGTTCATAAGAGGAGGATCAAGCACTGACGGGGTAATATCGGGCGGCACGCTGTGGTACGGCGTGTTCGATCCGGATGGAGTTCTTCAGTGGACCGAAGAGTTCGTCGGCAGTGAGGAAACTGCCGCAAAGGAAGCCGCTCTTGCGATATATGACGGCAGGGCGCACGTTGCCTATACGACAAGTGATGACAGGATTGCATACACTTACCAGACAGACAATGGCTGGTCTGCCATTCATTTGATAGAGTCTAATAATTTCGGTAACGTTAACGGGCAATTATACGGACCTGATATCGAAGTTGACGGGAATGATACAGCTCATATTGTTTATTTTGATACACGTGGTGCGAATGATGGAGACAACGCCGCTCAGCAGGATGTTATGAAATGCACGGTCAATAACGGAACGCTGACAAAATCGGTATGTATTGGCGGGTACTATTCGAGAGGAGATCTTGGTGGATATGACAGAAGCAGCTGCTCTGTACCCGTAAAGATCACACATAATAAACTCACTGTTGTTTCCAAGAATCATGATTATTCGGTAGACAGCTATTCGGGCAAATATAGCAGTTACTCAATTGAGTTCAGAAATCCGGACAAGTCAGAGTATTTGGACTATAATTTTTCTTTTATTGATGCGTGCGACGACAGCTCCTCTGTTTACGCCCTGATTTACGGAGGAGATCCAGCCGCGTATTCCGTTCTTGAGTATCTCGGAGAAGATGTTAATTTCGTAAACGGACACACCTGTGCTGATTTCGGAAACTATGCTGCCGACATGACGCTTGACGGTTCCGACAATATTTTTTATTCTGCCGCAAGCGGCAACAGTATTCTGTTCCACCAGAACGGGACTGCTATCGTAAAAACACTTCAGAATGCAATCAGTCATAGAAAACTTACGACCGTACTTTCGGACGGTACGCAGTATTCCGTTTTTACAAATGCAGACGGAAACATCGTAGTGGCATATCTTGATGATGGTGAACTTGTGGAACTGCTCCCGACGGGTCTTATCCCCGAGGATGTTTCTTCTGTCACATTTACGGCAACCGGATATGATTCCGGTGAGATCGGCGGAGTTACAGAAGGCGGAGAGTATGTCATTTACTACCCTGCAAAAAACGGTGACGCTGAAGAAACCATAACCGTACCGGAAGGTGAAGATGTTATAGAAGTAACGGGGCTGGTGCCCGGTACTGTTTCCGTCGTGAAGAAAGCCTCATCCGAAATCAATGCGGATTCGGACCCGAAACAGTTTACGATCACCCGTGCGGATACGCCGCAGCTTGTTGCATCGCAGCCCGCTGTCATAGACGGAAAAGGCAGCATTCCGACGGATGCTTCACATGAATATACGACCGGAGATCCCACGGCAGAGAATGTACAATGGACGGCCTGTACAGGCGCTCTGACAAACCTTGATCCCGGCACATATTATGTTCGCGTTGCCGCATCGGCCACTGTGCTGACATCCGATGCGCAGGAGATAGAACTGGCGGAGTTTGTTCCCGCAAAGGAAGCGACGCCGACGGCAGCGTTTACCGCACTCGGGTGCAGTACCGGCGAGCTTTCGGGACTTGTTTCCGGCGCGACCTATACGTTTGACGAGAGTGAATTTACAGTTGAGGCCGCTGCCACATCAAAATTACTGACGGACCTTTCCGCCGGAGAACATACTCTGATTAAGAACGGAAACTATGAAACAACGGTTGACAGTGAAGAACAAAAGATAACGATCACGAAAGCTTCCACTCCGGTACTTATCGGTACAAATCCGACAGAGATCGGAGGGAACGGAAGTATCAACACAGCGAATACGCACGAATATGTCACCGAAGATCCCGAAGACGATCCGGACTTGGTATCTTGGAATGACTGCAACGGGGCACTTGCAGTTGGAGCAGGGACATACTATATACGAGTAAAGCCTGACGGGGCAGTTCTTGCTTCGGACGTGGTCACGGTTACCCTTACCGATCCTTATCAGGAGGAGACACCGGCTGCGACATTTACGGCAACAGGGAGCGCGAAGGGCACATTGTCAGGCCTGACAGCCGGAAATTATAAGATATCGCTTGGCGGAGAAGAGAGCACGTTTGTCATGGCAGAGGGCGTAACAACGCACGATCTTACAGGACTTACAGCAGGAAAGCTGTCGCTGGTCAGATTGGGAGATAACGGTGAAACATCCGTTGACAGCCTCCCGCAGGAGATTACGATTACGAAAGCCGATACACCCACGCTTTCGCCTGTCAATCCGTCAAACCGCGGAAGAAAGGGCAGTATACCTACAACCGCTGCATACGAGTACAGGACATCATCACCTCAGGGTAATCCGGATGCCGTAGCATGGACGGCTTGTACCGGAGCCCTTACGGGACTTGAAGAGGGTACATATTATATTCGTATTGCAGCATCGGAAAGTACGCTTGCATCCGATGTGCAGGTGATAACGCTTGAGGTCGAAGAAATCGTTGTGGTGACTTTTAATGCAAACGGACACGGGAGTGCACCCGCACCGGTTGAGATCAAGAGCGGAAGTAAGATCCCTGAACCCGATGCGCCTTCAGCTACAGGATATATCTTTGGCGGCTGGTACCTTCACAGTGATTGTAACGATGAAGACAGATGGCCATTCAACACATCCGGTCTTAACGGAGATGCAACTTTGTATGCGAAGTGGAGTCCCATCGCTTACTCGGTCGGATTTGATAAAAACCTTGCCACGGCGGCCGGAAATATGGAGAATCAGGCAAGGAAATACGATGACGGCGCACCACTTCCGGCTTGTACATTTGTGGATTCCGAAAGCCTGGAATTCGCAGGCTGGAGCCTTGTTCCCGAAGGGACGGGGACCATTTACGCAGACGGGGCTGTCGGTAACTTTGCGAGTGAAAACGGAGCCATTGTTACGCTGTATGCTGTCTGGACAGAGGAAGACTGGGGCGATATCACGCCGGCAGATGTGGCCGATCTGAAAGCACAGGGCATCCGAAGCAGCAGGATTGGGAACGGGATCTGGATCGGCAGGATAGAAGATGTACCGTTCACCGGCGAAAATGTAACGCTTTCAGCCAATGAGCTTCGCGTATATGACGGAAAGAAACTGCTTACGAACGGCGTTGATTACACCGCGAAATACTCGAATCAGAAAAATGTCGGAAATGCTGCAAGAGTTACCGTGACCGGAAAAGGGAATTACGGGTTCAGTTATTATAAGGAATTCGGTATTGTTCCCACATCGCTTCTGACAGTCGATCCGTTTGTATATACGCTCAAGGACATGCAATACAAAGCCGGCAACATCCAAAAGTCAAAACCGACAATCAGGTTCGGAAGGCTTACGCTGAAAGAAGGCACGGATTATACGCTTACCTATGCTCCCGAAAACCCTGTCGATGTGGGAGAAGTCAAGGTGACCGTCACGGGAATGAACAGCTTTAAGAACACGGTTGTTCTTACATACCATATTTTCACGGCAGAGACGACATTAAACAATGCGGTCATTGAACTGGATGAAACATATCCGCTTGTATACAGGGGACCCGACGATCCGGTAGAACCGCCCGTCAGGGTAAAACTGAATAAGAATGCAGACGGCTATATTCCGGCAGCAGATGCTGAAACAGGTGAGGAAAACTATGAAGTAAGATATGAAAATAACGAAAATGCCGGAAAAGCTACCGTGTGGGTGATCGGAAAGAATGCTTACGGCGGGTCAAAGAGCGTAACTTTCAAGATTGCACCAAAACCTCTTTCTCTTCATCCGGCAGGAGTGGCAAACGTTCTGGTCACCGGGAATACATCATATACCGGCTCTGCGATCAAACCGGAGATCGAAGTATTGGATGGATTCACAGCTGTTCCGGCAACAGATTACAGCGTTTCATACAAGAACAATACAAACAGGGCAGGCGCCGACGAAACATCAGCCGCGGGAAAAGATATCGCCCCGGTAGTCACGGTCAAGCTTAAAGGCAATTATTCCGGAACGCTGACAAAGAAATTTGCCATAACGAGTCTGCAGCTTGCCGAAGAAGATCTTGTGATAACCGTTCCGGATATCAAACTCTCAAAGGCCAACCGGCAGATTACCGCTGCCATGATAAAGCCGACAGTCAAATACGGCAAAAAAACATTGAAAAATGGAACGGATTATTCCGTAGATTTTGCCCATTCCGGAGGCAGCGTTTATGTTGCCATGATAACCCTGCAGGGAAATTACGCCAACAAACCGGGTGTCGAACATATAGACAAGCCGTTCAGGACATATCAGGCACAGGATACCCTTTCCGAAACGGACTTTGCATTTACGCTTAGCGGTACCACCTTCACCTATACCGGAGACAAGATAACACCGGCAGTTTCGATCACGGTAGCTGATCATCAGTATCAGGGTGCTGCTCTGAAGCTCGTAGAGGGACGGGATTTTACGGTGTCATATTCCAACAATGTCAATGCATCGGTAAATGCACCGGCTAACAAACAGCCGACGATCAAGGTAAAAGGAAAAGGGGCATACAAAGGGACGTTAACGAAAAACTTTACGATCGTTCCGATCAATGTCGAAGACCTTCGTGCCGATGAATGGGCGGTGACTGTCCCGGATGTAAAATGCGCGAATAGACAGCTCAGTCCCAAGGTTACGGTCACTGTGAAAGGCAAAACGCTCAAGGCCTCGGATTATTCACTGGTTTACGGGGATACAACGGCACCTACCGGTAATGAAAAGGCAACAGTCACTGTCAACTTTGCCGGCAATTATTCGGGAACAAAGGAAGGCCATTTCCGCGTCTATCAGACCGATATCACCAAGATGACATTTGTAAAGATCGCGGATCAGGATTATACCGGCTTATCCATCAGACCGGGTGAGAATGAGATAAAGATCTACAAAACAAAACAGAAAAATGCTGCTGATGCACTCGTTTACGGGGTTGATTACACACTGGAATGGGAAGAAAACATTGCCACCGGAAGAGGTACCGTATACATCATAGGAATCGGAGAGTATGGAAACAGAAAGGCGCTCACGTTTAATATTAAACAAAAGAAATAGCCATTTCACTGTGCGAATTTACAGGCAGTAAAACAAAGGCGTTCATCCGTTACCGGATGGACGCCTTAACTATTGTAAAAGTCAATACGATCCACGCTCTTTATTTTGCGGCCGTCTGCGTCACAACAAGGTCACTTGTGTCGTAAAGCACCTGCGCGTGATTTTTACGGATGAGTTTCTTTTCTAACTGATTGCCGGTAACAGGGTCTGTTTTGATGCGATAGATCTCCCCGTTTCTGAATACGATACCGTTTTCATCGGAAAAGAATTCATTTTCCGCCTTAATATGGTATCTGTTCATCTGCGGTCCGCTTGCCCGCAGTTCTCCGCAGAGGTATTCGTCAGTGGTGTATACGATCAGCTGGTAGGTTCTTTCGGTTGGATTCTTAAATCTGTAGTCCAGATAGTTATATACGATGGAGGTGCCGGTCCCGAAAGGGATCTTGCGTTTATAATCCGGGAACAGATCGAATCTGTCGTGGTGATGATGCTCGACGATCTCCATGTCTGAGTGCAGGATCATCCAGTGTATGAGGTTTGTCATCTGACACATCCCGCCGCCCACGCCGGGCGCGGTTTTGCCGGAAGATATGGTAAGGCCTTCTTTGTAACCTCTTTGCGCGCTTGTTTTTCCGACAAGATACCAGAACGAAAAGATCTCTCCCGGACGGATCAGGATGCCGTTGATCTTGGGCGCGGCGATCGAAAGGTTGACTGCTTTATTTTCCTGAAGCTGCATATCCACATTGCCGAGCCTGCGTCTGATCAGCGAATTGTGACAGTAGATCACATAGGGAAGCTTGCCGGGCTGCTTTGTCTTGGCAAGCTTGTTTACGCTCAGCAGGTTTTTCACGGATCTTTCGATGATGCATTTTCTCCGTGATATCGCATATGTAAGTGGAGATATTTCGCAAAACAGTTTTCTTTTCATATTTATGAGTATACCAGAAGATTAGACTTTTGGGGGTAGCGATCCCCCCGTTTTTTGTATATGATCATATTATGAGACGTTTGTGTCTTGAAAATGATCAGATAGAGAGAAGACCATGAACAATAAAAATCATACAAGAGCAAAGATCCTGACCATGATCCCGGTGATCGCATTCGTGATCAGCGCCGCAATTCTGGTGCCGCTGACGATCAGTTATTTTTCCACGGGAAGCGATGTGACCGCCGTCGCGATCATCCTCGCAGGTACAGTATGTCTGAGCGCGACTACGCTGCCGTGCGTGGTGTTGTCTGTTTTGGGAACAGTGTTTGCCGCAAAGGCAAAGAAAGAGGGGCAGATGGCATCCCGCAAATTCTTTGTGATCGGGATCGTCGAGCTCGTTGTTTACAGCCTCGGTGTGATCGGCGCGATCGTCGCGGTAATCATGGCGATCATCGCCGCAACAAGGTGAGAAAAACCATTTTTGGGAGAGGATTCATATGCGAAGATCAATTCTGACAGTTGGCTTTTTTCTGATCGGCTGCGTGCTCCTTGCCGGATGCGGAAGCCGGGAAGCGGCATCTGCCGATGCCCCGGAACCCGTGCGGGAAGAAGCAGAGGAGCAGGTGATTTTGACTGAAACGCCTGAACAGGAAGCGACTGAACCGGAGGAACCGGAAATTCCTGAAAAGGAAGTGATCGAACCGGAAGTGACAGGACCGGAGGAACAGTTAATTACCGATCTTAAAAATAATTACTATGTTCACACGTTTGATTCTTATGAGGATCTGCTTTGTTTGTACAAGGAAGCACAGGACAGACATTACACGGACGAACAGATCGAGCTGATCTTCGGATACGGGGAGGCGCTTCTTCAGTACGGCTGGCCGGATGAGACATCCTCCTATGATGTCGGATATGTCTATTATGATGTGGACGATGACGGGAAGGATGAGATGATCCTCACGTTCGACAATGAGATCGTTGAAATCTACAGTTATTTCGGAAAGAAAGTGAAACGGTTCTTTTCGGCATGGTATGGAGATGAGATAACGCTGTATCCCGGGGGGATCCTTAAGAAATATGCACCTGAGACTGCGGATTTTCCGGGCACATCATGGTATTCGTATGATGCGGGTCTTGGCGAGTATTTTGCGGATTTTGAAGAGTCGAACGGAGAGTACTATGTGTTCTGCCACTATGATTTTTCCGGTCCGGAGCGGGATGCGCTGGAAGCCAAACTTCGCGAGGATCCTGATGCGGATATGCCGGTCTGGATCTATGAATTCGAGGATATGCTGACGAAATCCGATTATCAGAAGCTCATCCCCAAGAGTAAGCCCATAAAGCTTCCGGCAGGAGAAAAACTCGCAGACATCGAACTTCCGGACGGCTATACACCAAGGTATGAGGCAAATGAAGAACACGAGGAGGGATCATTCTGATTACGGGATCTCGAATTCTATGCTTTCCTCACCGATGGTGAGCGTGTAGGTTCCTGCAGACAGCTTCAGATCCGAAAGATCAAGCGTCAGCGGATCCGTTTCGACCAGGATCTGATCAAGGGAACCTGCGTCTATGGATCTTTCCGAACCGTTAGCGGCGGTTCCGGTGATGGTATAGTCGGTATTTCCGATATCGGCCGGAAGGCTTCCGCTGATCCGGACAGTGAGCAGTCCGTTATGGTAGTCAGCTTCTGTGAGTCCGATGCCTTCTTCGGATATCGCCTCCTCGGCAGCCTTTGCCGATTCACGTCCTGTATCTTCCGTAGCCTCGGCGGCATTGATCGAAGCCGCGTCCTGAACGGGTTCAGGCTCTGCTGCGGTTTCCGCAGCTTCCATAGGAGCCTCGGCCTCTGCTTCATAGCCGCTTGTATCGTAAACATTTTCAGGAGCCTCCGCGGCAGCATCTGCAGCTTCCATGGGGGCTTCTGCAGCAGCCTCTGCCACCGAAGCAGGCGCTTCTGCAGCGGCTTCCTCTGCTTCGTAAGCCGGTGCGGCAGCCTCGGAAGCGCTTTGTGTTGCGCCGTTTTTTAACAGAGCGGGCAGGGCAAGCGCCACGCCGATCAGAAGAAATGCTGCGGCAGCAGCCGGGAGCGCGATGAGGAGACCCTTACGGAAATTGGTGATCTTAGCTTTGGCCGGCTTTTCACTGCCCGGTTTCTGCTTTGTATCATGCAGTTCAAAAGCTGCTTCGTCGATATATTTTGGATCAAGCCCCGAGAGGGCATTCATCAGATCATCTCTGTTCACAGTTCATATCCCTCCTGTATGAGGCAATTTTTCAGCTTCTGACGCAACCTGAAGAGCAGTGATTTTACCGCGGATTCCGACATCGAAAGCTCGTCTGCGATCTCGGAAAGAGAATCAACGTAGAAGTAGCGTCTTACAAAAACGATCCGGTCATTTGTGCTTAACCCTGCAAGAAAACCGTTGATGTGGCCGGATAAGAGATTCAGGTCGACGATATCTTCGGTGGAAGAAGTGCCGGCAACCTCCGTGAGTTCGTCAAGCGCGAGGGCGGTCTGCCCGGATCCGCGCTTGATGGAATGCAGCTTCCTGTAAAGCGTGAGCGCGTGGTTCCTTACGATCGCAGCGAGGTACGGGCCCAGCAGAGAAGGCCGTTCTTCGGGCATGGAATTCCAGGCCGAAAGATAGGTATCGTTGATACATTCCTCGGAATCTTCCTCGTTGGAAACGATATTCCTTGCGATCTTTCTGCAATAGGCACCGTACTTGCTGTTGGTTTCCGTTATGGCGTTTTCACTTCTTTCCCAGTAAAGGGCGACGATCTCGTGGTCCTGCATGCTTTGTAGGATGTGATCATAACTGGCTGATCAGATCCAGAAACTCCTCTTTGTATTCGTCCTGAAGGTCCAGCATTGCCACCTGTTTAGCCACATCATGCATATCCAGGTTGCCGATGTACTTGCTGCCGTTCAGGATCATGCCGCACTCTGCGACGTATGCTGCAAAAAGTGTATCACAATTCGGCGCCTTGGTATAGCATTTGTTCGTGATCGGGAAGCTTAAGAGCTGTGATTTTTCCTTCTCGGGCTCTTTGTAGCGGACGGATACCGTCATCCATTCATCGGACTGCTTTCCGGTGCTGCTTAAGTCCGCATTCTGGTAGCGGAGCGCGGGCTGCGCATCCTCTTCGCCGTCATTCATCCTGATCTCGTAGAGCATCGTCATGGCATGTCCGCTGCCGATCTCGCCGCCGTCTTTTGTATCGTCGTGAAAATCACGGTCTGCCATTTTCCTGTTTTCATAGCCGATGAGTCTGTACTCGGAGACATATTTGGGGTTGAACTCGATCTGGAATTTCACATCTTTTGCCACGGTGAAGAGTGTGGAGGAAAATTCGTCGATCAGTACTTTTTTGGCCTCGGAGAGGCAGTCGATATAGGAATAATTCCCGTTGCCTTTGTCGGCCAGCGTTTCCAGCGTAGCTTCGTTGTAGTTGCCGGTGCCGAACCCGAGTACGGATAAGAAGACACCGCTTTCTTTTTTGTCACTGATCAGTCCTTCGAGTTCGTCTTCGGATGTGATGCCGACATTCAGATCCCCGTCGGTTGCCATGATGACACGGTTGTTGCCGCCTTTGATAAAGTATTTTTCAGCCAGCTTGTAAGCGGAGATGATGCCGTCGCCGCCGTTCGTGGAACCGGAAGCCTCGAGGTTGTTGATGGCTTTCTTGAGCTTCGTGTGCTCGTCTCCGGGAACGCCTGCGATCACGATCTCGGAAGAGGAAGCGTAGGTGACGATCGAAACCCTGTCGTTTTCATCCAGATCGTCGATGAGCATATCGAGACCCATCTGCAGAAGAGGAAGCTTGTCATAAGAATTCATGGAGCCGGATACATCGACTAGAAAGACGATGTTGGAACGGGTGCGTTCATAAGCGCCAAGATCTTTTGCCTTGATGCCGAGGTTGACCAGCTTCGTATTTTTGTTCCAGGGGCAGTCGATGATGGAAGCGTTTACCGCGAAAGCGTCGTTTCCGCGCGGGCTCTTGTAATCATAGTGGAAGTAGTTCACCAGTTCCTCGGTGCGGATCGAGCCGGCAGGGATGTTGTAGAGATCGTAACCGTCATTGATCATTCTGCGAAGGTTCGCGTAACTTGCGGTATCGACGTCCGCGCCAAAGGTGGAAAGCGGAGCTGAAGCAACGGATGTAAAATCATTCTCGGCCACCGTTCTGTAGGTTTCCCCTGCGTTCGGATAAGTCGGGTAAAGCGGCCCCGGGCAGAGCGTGTCATTATAATCGATCACGCACTTGGCAGCTTCTTCGCCTGCGTAACTGTCATAAGTGTCGGCTGCGTATACTTCCGCGGCTTCTGCGCATGCTTCTTCGGGATATTCGTTTCCGAAGTCATACATGGGCTCGCTGTAGACGGGTGCAGCTTCTGTTTCGGCGGGATACTCGGCTGTTTCCGAAGGGTAGTACGGCTCGATGTAAGCCGGTGATGCTGCTTCGTTCTTAGCCGTAGTGGCGCTGCTTCCGCATCCTGTCAGGGATGAGAGTGCGATGGCTGTGATCAAAAGGGTTGCGATGATGTTCTTTTTCATAATAGGTTCCTCCGTTTGTGTATGTTTTTTTGCGCTGTCACGATTGACTTTTTTGCGCCTCTGTCCATATAGACGCAAAAATCAAACGGAGGTTTCGGTGATTTTGAAAAAAATTTAAAAAAATTTTTGCGGCGCAATACAACAGAAAAAGAGCCCGCATAAAATGGGCTCTTTCTCGACAAAATTTCAATAATATGAAATGAAAACCGGTTTTTACGAATATGATTTTAACTCGGCGGCGCTTTCGTTCAGGCTGTCAACAAGGTTGTCGATCTGCGTTACGATCTGCTGGTTCTGTTCGCTGCCTGCGTAAGTGGTGCTGGCGTGCGCGGTCACTTCCTCGGTGATCGCGGAGATCGTCTGGATGCTGTTAACGATCTCTTCATTCGCGCCTGCCAAGTTCTCTACGTGTTCTTTCATGGCATCCGAACGCGAACGGATCTGGGATACGCTGTCGGAGATCAAAGTGAAACTTTCCGCGGTCTCGGAAGCGCAAACGCTTTCTTCCTCACCGGTCTTGATCAGGGATTCGATCGTTTCCACCATCGTGCCGAGCTGAGAGGAGATGTTCTCGATCAGTTTGTTGATGTCATCAGTCGCATGTGTGGTCTGGTCCGCCAGATTGGAGATCTCACTGGCAACAACGGCAAAGCCTCGTCCTGCTTCGCCGGCTCTTGCAGCTTCGATGGAAGCATTCAGGGCAAGTAAAGAGGTCTGGTCCGCAACGTTTGTGATCAGTTCGGTGATCGAATTCATCCGGGATGTGGTATCGCGGAAGGTTTCCAGGGCGGCCTGCACGTCTTTTCCGGCCTGGTCTACTTCGGCGGTCAGTTTTTCCATCCGGGAGATGTTCTTCTGACCTTCTTCAACGGCATGAGAGGTTTCCTGCACGTGATCCGTAATCTCACCGGAAGCCTGTTTGACCATCTCGATATGTGTCTGGATTTCTTCGGTCTTGATCAGCTGGTTCTGTACGGCATCGGCGGATTCCGCGGTACCGCTGTTCACTTCGTCCATGCTTACAAGTGTCTGGTCAACGGAGTCTTTCAGCGTGTCCATCTGGGAAGAGATGGAAGTGATCGCATCCGTCATTTTGCCGGAAACGGATAATACTTCATTCAGAAGGCCGTTGGTCTTGTCTTCCTGCAAAGTCACTCTGGAACTGCGGATCTTCTGGAATTTGACGGTGGAAGAGGTCGCAAGTACCAGATAAACGGCTGTGATCGCAAGCATCACGACACGCATCGGAAGCGAGGTGACATCATCCGGTGTCAGGTTTCCGCCTGCCATGGTCATGGCGACTTTGATCGCATTCAGGATAACTACGCCGCCGCTGATGAAGATCGTGTAGCGGACATCGGCATAAATGGTAACGATCACCAGAAGCGGAACGGCATACAGATACACGATCCCGATATCGGATGTGAAGAGGATGACGCCGTAGAGCAGACCGAAACCGCAGCCGATCACATGCTTGATAAGCGCAGAGGAAGGATCTTTCTTGAAAAGAGCCCACGAGATAACGACGGGCAGAAGCGCAAGCACGATCGTTCCGATACCGACACCTGCGGGGATCAGCCCCTGCGGCAGCAGTACCACATAAGTCATTGCGATAAATCCGCAGATCAGCGTTGTGGCGATCGAGGACTGTTTGTTGGCGATGGCCATTTCGGACATAGCGGCTAATGATTGCAGCTGTGCCGTGTTTTTGGAAGTTTCATTTTGGGCATTTGTTGACATGTACCGGACCTCCGTTTCTTCTTAAAGTATATGTACTATTATGCCACAAATTTCATTTTTTTCCAAATGTCACGAACAAAGTTTCGTGATTTTTATAAATGCGGTCTATCTATGAGAATATGAAATGTGATAAAATTGAAGTGTGCGTATCACAGAAGAAAATGCGTAAAAATCACACAGGGACACGATCCTGCAAGGAGGATGACAATGATCTATAACGATTTTCAGGGAATGAAGCTTTCGGCGCTGGGACTTGGAAACATGAGACTTCCCGTGAAGGATCACGATGACAGTAAGATCGATAAGGAAGCTGTCAGGGAAATGATCAGATACTGCATGGACAGCGGCATCAATTATTACGATACCGCTTACGGATATCACGGCGGCAATTCGGAACTTGTGGTGGGTGAACTGCTTGAGAATTATGACAGGGACAGTTTTTATCTGGCAACCAAGTTCCCAGGATACGACCTTTCCAACATGCCGAAGGTAAAAGAGATCTTTGAAGAACAGCTTAGAAAATGCAGGGTGGATCATTTTGATTTTTACCTGTTTCATAATGTTTGTGAGATGAACATCGATCACTATCTGGATCCGAAATACGGGATCTACGACTATCTGATGGAGCAGAAGAGAAACGGCCGGATCCGGCATCTCGGGTTTTCGGCGCACGGGGACATCGCATGCATGACCAGGTTCCTTGAAGCGTACGGGAAGGACATGGAATTCTGCCAGATCGAGCTGAACTATTTCGACTACAGATTCCAGGATGCAAAAGGGAAAGTCGACCTGCTTAAGAAATGGGATCTGCCGGTCTGGGTCATGGAGCCGGTAAGGGGCGGACAACTGGCGACGCTTTCCGATGAAAATGCCGCAAAACTGAAAGCGCTCCGGCCGGATGAAGACGTACCCGCCTGGGCATTCCGCTTCCTGCAGTCCATACCGGGTGTGACGATGACGCTGTCGGGGATGTCCGATATGGAACAGGTAAGAGCGAATATCAAAACCTACGAGACGGACAAACCGCTCAACGACGAAGAAATGGCGGTGATCCTTGGGATCGCGGACGAGATGATCGAGAAGACGACGGTTCCCTGCACGGCTTGCCACTATTGTGTGTCGCATTGCCCGATGGGACTGGACATTCCGTTTTTGCTGAAGCTGTATAATGAAGCCATGGTTGCGGGCTCGGGCGTATTTATCGCGCCGATGGCGCTTGCGTCCGTTGCTTCCGACAAGCAGCCGGAGTGCTGTATTTCCTGTCACAGCTGCGAACAGGTCTGCCCGCAGACGATCAGGATCCCGGAACATCTGGCAAAATTTGCCGCAAAGATGGGACGATAAGACGGCAGTGAATAACAGACAATAAAAGAGAGCGGGGTTACCGCTCTCTTTCTTGTAGGATGATCCCAGGGAACTAGGCTGTGAACTTCTGAATGGCTTTCGTAATGTAGGAGACCTGGGAGTCTTTGTAGTCGTCGATCACGATGCTTGCATCTTCCAGCGGAAGGTAGATCAGGTTAGAGAGCACCGATTTCATATTTCCGTGAAAATCATTCTGGTTGATCATTCCTTTGATGTGGTACCTGTTTGCGATGTTCTTAAGTTCGATCAGATCCTTTACCGATTCGATCTTTACTGAATAATTTAACATATCGATTCCTCCTTTTTGTGATGGGTTATATGGACTTAATTCTTGCATTTCTTTCTTTCTGACTATATGATAATCCTAAGTGACAAAGATTATAAGTACCGAAACAGACAGAAACTATAATAATTAAGACAAATACAAGTGCAGAAAATAAAAGGAAACGGGGTAATAGTATAAAAATATGATCGCAGAATACAACTTTTCAACGGATGAAGACCACAGAGAAGCCATTCCTTCGAGCGAAGATTTTCCATTTGTGATCAAATACACGGACTTTTCGAAGATGACCGGAGGGAGGGCCGCATGGCACTGGCATGATTTTTTCGAACTGACGATCCCGATCCGGGACGGGCTGATCCTGCAGACACCGGACAAAACCGTGCATTTAAACTGCGGGGAAGCTGCTTTTGTCAACAGCAGCATGCTGCATACGGTCAGCTGGGAAGAGGATGCGGCAAACAAAGCCTGTTACACGTTTTTCTTTGACCGGTCGATCCTTACAGGCGAATACGGAAGCGTGTTCGAGGAAAAATATGTGAATCCCATCACGATGTGCAGGGAACTGGATTGTGTAGAGATCAGGCCCAAAAACAAAGCAGGACTCAGGATGATGACGCTGATCGATGAGATCGTCTCCTTATTTCGGGAAGAGCCGTTCGGATATGAAATGAAGGCAAGATCCGCCCTGTCGGAGCTCTGGCTGCTTTTGCTTAAAGAAACCGCGGAGTTTCGGAAAGGGGCCGGAACGATCGATCCGACAGACAGTATGAGAATGAAACAGATGATGAATTATGTTCATGAACACTTCCGGGAAAAGATCTATCTGAATGAGATCGCCTCATCTGCCGGAGTCAGTCCGAGAGAGTGCGCGAGATGCTTTAAACGCCAGATCGGTTATACGCCGATGGATTATCTGAACCGTTACAGGGTCCGGATGGCAGCGGAAGCGTTGAAAATGAGTGCCACCCCGATCTCCGCGATCGGAGAGGAATGCGGCTTTGCGTCCGACAGCTATTTCGGAAAGATCTTCAGACAGTGCATGGGCTGTTCGCCGAGAGAGTACCGCAGAAAGACGCGGACCTGATCAAAAATTTGATCACAGACGGATGGTCAGGACGTTCATGCCGAGAAGACTCTGGTAATCGACATTTTTGGCAACGCCGTAGACGAGCCGGATCCCGATGTTTCTGGCGACATCGTCTTCAGAAACCTCATAACGGTCTGCCGGGTTAAACGCGATACAGTTATCCCGGATCCTTAAGATGATATCGTCATCCTTGTGCACGACACGGATGTCCACGCTGTGCTTTTTCTTATCCTTGGTAAAGCCGTGCTGCACGATATTCCCGGCCATTTCTTCCATACAAAGGGAAGAGAAGAACGCGCGTTTTCCGTCGATCCCGTGACGGGTACAGAATTCGCTGACCTGTCTTGATACGGCAAGCACTTCTTCTTCACTTGTCACGCTGATGTCGATGCGCTCATCCGGTCCGACACCGATCTGTTCCGGGATCGCCATCAGATCCTCCATATTTTTCGGGGGATGTTTGATACTGATCCACGAACTGACAAAGATCAGGGCGGCGCAGATCACACCGTTTAAGATATTGGAAAGGTAGAGCCCGTTCATCTGCATGGGCGGGATCAGGAAGAAACTGCAGACGACCACGCCGACAACCCCGTCCACGATCGGAAGCAGCACCGAGACGATCTTTTTCTCGGCGGCCTGCGCATAGGGAACAAAGGAAAGGCTTAAGACTGACAGGGGCATGCAGAGCGGCAGCAGCCTAAAGCCCCATACGGTAAAATCAAACACCGGGTCAAACGGGTCGTGGAAGAACATGGAAGTCAGCGGTTTTGCAAAGATCATCAGCCCGGCAACGACTGCCAGTACCAGAAGCATTCCCTTCGTCATCACGATCTTCATCACATCTACGAGAGATTTCCGGTCTTCTTCTCCCAGACTGATCGAGAACAGCATACGGGCCACGGCCACCATGCCGAACGGGATCGGCCAGAACAGGGCCATCACGGAATTGGATGCCGCAAAAGAAGAAATGCCCGCGCTGCCGACATATTTAAGGATCAGGAAGTTGACGATCAGACAGCGGAACATCTCCACAAAACGGGAGAGCGCGCCGCTGTATCCGAGCTTGGTGATCTGAAAGGAATCATGCCAGTCGCAGCTTCTGAGACTGAATCTCCATTCGCTCTTCCCCATGATATAGTATGCAGCCAGCACGGCGAAAAAGACCCACTCGGAAACGGATGTTGCAAGTCCCAGACCAAAAGTGTGCCAGCGGCAGGCAACGATGAACAGCTGATCGCAGACAACGTTTACGAGAAAACACAGGATGCTGGCTGTCATGGTCCATTTACGACGGTTCTCAAGGGACATAAAGGAAAACAGCTGCTGTCCTAAGATCAGCGCCGGGATCCCGACCGCCTGGCCGAGGATATAATCGTTTAAAGCGCTTAAATTGGTCGGATCACTGATCAGGATACTCGTTGCGCCCGTATAGACACCGACCACGAGCAGGAGGCTTGTCAGAAGAGAAAGCACACCGGAAACCACAAGCGTTACCGTAAACAGGTGATTGATCTTCTTGCGGTCACGCGCCAAATAGCGGCCGTAGAGCACCTGGGATCCGCCGACGAACATGATGCTTGCCGCATACAGAAAATGGTTCAGCGGCCCGAAGAGCCCGATCGCGGTCATGGCATCTTCGCCGACCTTGTTGCTTGCATACAGACTGTCCACGATCCCGTTGATCGAAGTGATGATGAGCAGCAGGATCTGATAGGGCAGGAGCTTGAAAAACAGTCCCGACAACAGTTTGTATTCAGATGACTTTTCCTTCATGTGCATTTTCCTCCGCTTTTCTGACAGAAATATTATACCATGGAATGATATAGATTCGAATGAAATCTCGATTTTATGTGAAAATCACCATGAAACAGTTGAAGTGATCCCTGCATGCTGTTAAAATGAGAGAACAATTAGACCGTCACGGACTGCCGCATATGTAACAGAAATGTTTTGGCGTATCTTATAAAACAAAAACCTGAAGACCGAAGACATCCTAAATACCATAATAAGTAAGGAGAACGGCTATGAAAATGAAAACAAGAGCATCGAAACTGTTGTCTGCCATTCTGGCGCTGGCCCTGTTTGTAACAGGCCTGCCGCAGATCGCAATGGCAGAGGTTCCGGAGGATTCTGAAGCATGGGCGCAGGAATACTCGCACCACTACGACAGAAACGGCCGCCTGATGAGCACGCCGGGGAATGATCTGTCCGGTGTTTATGTTGCTTATGCGAAGAAAGGCGAGCAGGGCAAAACCCTCGGGATGCCGAGTATCGCGAAACAGAATCTCGAGAGTGAACCGACAACGGAATCTCCTGCGATCGTGCAGGGCGCGGCCATGCCGTTTGAAAGACGCGTCAACACCAGCTCGACGATCCGGTTTGACAGGATCAGTGATGAGCCCGTCTGTGCGCCTTATACCTATTTCCGTTATGAACTGATGGAAGAGTATAACACAAGCGGTACAGGATCACACACGAAGATCACCGGATTCGACGGAACCTATGTGATCCTGCGTGTGGACGTGTCCGACCTGGTTGAGAACCTTCAAGCAGAGGAAGGGGAGCACTACTACCTGCATGTGAAGCAGAAAAGCAATGCAGCGATGCAGGTCCTGTACGGCTATGAAAAGGGAATGAACGGGGATGATGTCGCGTTCGAGAAATTCTCTTATAATACGCAGGGCGCACAGGCTGCATGTTTCTGCCTGGATGATAATGCCGAGTCCCTGAAAGATACGGACGGCGAATATACGGATACCCCGTTCGTGGATATCATCATGCTGTCTTCCGGCTCTTTGGTGGAAGGCGCAGCAAAGGGCACCGGGGAAGCAGAACCGGATCCCATTTTGCCTGATTTCCCGGTTTCTTTCTATGTGGACAAGACCGGCGATTACGATCCCTCGATCAAATGGGACGAGGCTACTAAATCCATCATCAACGTGGATACCGGAGAGGCGGTTCAGCCGAAGCAGGAAGGCGATGTGATCATCACGCCCGACGAGATGATGATGGACAAATACTATAACGAAGCGGCAGCGAAAGAAAAAGGCCTTACGGATGACGAGATCACTTCCTATACCGTTAAAGGCGATGATCTGGAACTTGAAGTGGAAGTGGATGAAACGAGTGAAGATGCTTCCACGCTCGAAGAATACTGGTCCTTAAGACGCGCCATGGACTATCAGGAATATGACGAGCATACGATCCGCCTGATCTGTGAAGTGCCGATCCTTGACGGTTTGATGCTTGAAGGCGCTAATCGTAAGGTCGTTCTGGATGTCAACAGTTTTGATATCCAGATCGCAAATGATACACAGACCAAATCCGCGGGACTGACGGTCCGGGGCGGTGCGAGCCTCGAGATCATGGACGGTTCCAATACCACCGGCGCGGAACTTGCGGTCGGCAACAATGCCGATATGCTGATCACCGGAGCGGGCAGTAAGCTGACCATTGACGAGACCTGTCAGATGGAAGTGGAATATGATTCCGCCTCCAAAGCGATGCCCGAACCGGGCACGACCCCCACGCCGACACCGGCGCCGGAACCGGACCTGTTAGAGGGAAGCCTGATCATTGAAAACGGCGGTGAAGTAGTTAATGAAGGCGTGATCACCGTGGAAGGAAAAGAAGGAAAAGCACAGGATCCGGTGGATGCACAGACCGTGATCCGTGATTATAAGGACGCCAAACTGACGATCGGGGAAGGCGGAACACTGACAAATAGAGGCTGCATGCTGGTAAACGGCTCGCTGTTCAATTGCGGTAACCTTGTAAATGAAGGGAAATACGATGATCTGATCACATCGGATGACCCGGACAAGGGGATCTTTACCTATCATAGAGGCATCCAGTTCTCCTGGAAGGACGATATTACACAGGGGAATACCAGCGGCGGTGTCATGGTGAACGGTATGGATGAGGATATGAACTGGTATGAAAACGCCACGCTTCATAATACCGGCGATATCGTTCTGGTTCCCGGCCGTCTTCTGAATAATGCTAAGATTGATAATGAGGGTACGATCTATGTGTCCGCGGTAAAGGATGTCGTGATCCCGATCACATCCACGCAGGATGCACCTTCCGTGGTGGAAGAACGGATCGATCTGGGATATTACGAGCCCAGTAATATCGTGAATGACGAAAATGCGCACTTTGTCAACAAAGGCAGTGTGCAGACGGCTGATTTTGAGATCGTGAGCAACGGACGTACCGGTAAAAAGCAAGAGGATGTGAGTCCTGCGCTTGATCAGCTTTTCATGTTTAACTACGGTGAACTTGTGAATGAGGGAAGCGGTGTTGTTGCACTCGACAGGGTCAGCAATTTCGGAACGGTGACCAATCAGGATCAGGCTGCTTTCTCGCTTGGAGATGTGGCAACAAAGATCCTGCTCGAAGAAGATGATCAGGAAGCAGGCTCCTTTAAAGACGCTTCAGGCAAAAAGACTTCGGAGGTCTATAATGCCAAAAAGACTCCCGGAGAAAACGGAGAGAACATCTGGTCATATGATGCGCTGAAGAATCTTACGGTAACTCCTGCCGATTCCTATGTCGGAACCGGTGATCAGGCAAATTGGACGATCACGGCAGAAGCAGAGGAACCGGGTGACGGTGTTCAGTACCTTGTGGATCTGTATCTGGATAACCCGGAGGAATACGTTAAATCCTTTGCGGTTTTCGCAAACGAAGCAGGGTATGAAACGCAGAGCCCGCAGGCTCCTGCAGCTGTGACCAACCTGAGCTACCGCTTCCTGCCTGACGGAGCGCCGGCAAAATCTGCGCGGGCTGTTGTGCATGTAAACAACGGGGAGCCTGAAAAGAATAAATTCGGGATCATTAAGCCGACCGCGATGCAGAATCTGGTCTATAACGGACAGGCGCAGACACTGGTAACCCGCGGCAGCGCTACGGAAGGTACCGTTCTGTATCAGCTTGGTAACGGAGAATTCTCGGATGCATTGCCGAAAGCTACCGATGCGGGCTTATATACAGTGAATTATAAGGTCGTGAAGGATCCGGCAGCAGGAGTGCTGGATCAGGGAACCGTGCTTGTCACCATCAATAAGCGCCCGCTGTATCTGGCTGCGGATGATCAGGCTACCAAAAAGGGAGCCGAACTGTCCGAACTGACCTATACCGCATTTGGCCTTGTGGAAGGGGATGCAGACAAACTGGATATCCAATTGAGCACGACCGCAACAAAGGAATCTGAAGTCGGCGAATATCCGATCGTTCTTAATTGGGATGAGGATTCTGCATGTGCGAAGAACTATGTATATGAAGACGCGGAAGGTGACAGCAGGATCACGAACGGGAAGTACTTTATCACGAACGGAACGCTCGATCTGACACCGCCTCCCGTAACGCCTGAAGGCGGCGGAGATCCGGTTGCGCAGAAACCCGGTATCAAGTCTTATTTTGGCGGTTACCGGAATATGAATGAGGCGATCACGCTGACGGCGAAATACTTAAAAGACGAGACACAGCCGGATAAGACTACGGTCGCAGAAGTGTATTACAGCGATACATTTGAACTCGATAAGGATAATTACAATACAGATGGCTTAAAGTCTGCTCCGAGTTATGCAGCTGTCGGCACCGACAAGATTGTTTACTACTATATCAAGACTCCTGCAGGGGAAGATGTGGTATGGGATGCCCTGGCCGGAAGCCAGCGTCTCGTTGTCACCAAAGCCGATCAGGAAGCCATCGGATACTATGATGAAGAGACGAACAAGACCGGACTTTATATTGATTACGGTTATCAGCATGAAGGCGCCGATATCTCCAACATTGAACCCCGTATGGTGGAATACCGCAGGGCAGATCAGGAAACCTATACAAGGATCGTAGACAGTGTGCTCAGTCTGGCACCGGGTGCTTATTATTTCAGAAGGATCGGAGATGCGCGCAGAAATCCCGGCGCTGATACGGAAGTCGTGATCCCGGAAGAAGGGCAGGGGATCCCGGTTACGTTCCATGCAAATGCCGGAAGTTTTGGAACGGACGGTGAAGGACATGAGATCAAAGACATTGTGGTCCCCGTATTCTTCGGAGAAACGGTCGGAAACAGGAAACCGGACGGAAATGTGATGCCTGCCAATCCGACACGAGAAGACGGTGTTGCATTTGAGAGATGGCTGTATGACGGAGAGCTGTTTGATTTTGAACATACAGCAATTACTTACCCGATCGAATTGGATGCGGATTGGGATGTGCCGACATATACCGTGACCTTTGACAGTGATGGCGGGACTTTTGAGGATAACCAGCGCGTCGAAAAAGGTAACAAAGCGGTAAAACCGGATGATCCGGAAAAAGACGGCTATGATTTTGGCGGCTGGATGAACGGAGAAGCGGTTTATGATTTTGATGCAGAGGTCACAGGCAATCTCAATCTGAAAGCAAAGTGGAATCCGCACACCTATTCCGTCAGGTTTAATGCCAACGGCGGAACAGGATCGTTAGCAGATGAAACGTTTGCATTTAATGAGTTCAAAGCACTGACCAAAAATGAGGGTGAGGGTGCTATCACAAATCCGGGAAGCGAGTTCGGCGGCTGGAATACGCAGGCGGACGGAAAAGGGATTTCCTATCAGGATGGACAGATCGTCAACAGATTGTCCACCGAAAAAGGCGGCATCGTAACGCTTTATGCGCAGTGGAAGAAGGATCTGAATGCAGAAGGCATCACGGTTACGATCGCAGGTGAAGATAAACTCATCTATAACGGCAAAGCGAAGAAACCGAATGTAACCGTAATGGACGGCAGCACGGACATCACGAAATTCTGCAGCTTCACATATACGGATAATGTGAATGCCGGCAAGGCGGGTGCGGAAAGCGCACCGACGGTCACCGTCAGCGTCAAGGCTACCAATGCGCCTTACTATGGAACAAGGACGAAGACATTTACCATTCAGAAAGATGAACTTGATAATGACAGTTATCCGGGCGAGTTCAAGCAGTATTTGTACACGGAAAACGTTTCCGAAAAGATCGATCTGTCGGCATACCTTCCGAAAGACGCCGGAGCAACAAACATTGCCGTGGAATATGATGGCGCTGATGAAGGAAGTGTGGAATTTGTAACCGGTGGCGAACCCAAGATCGTGGAGGAGGCCGGAAAGTTCTACTTAACTTACGGAGTAAAAGTTGCAGATGCGCCGGGCAGAAACGAGAGGATCTATGCGAACGTGACGATGGAAAATTACAGGGGTGTAAAATCCGTAGATCCTGAAGATGAGAGCTTTACGATCAAGTTCGCTCTGGACCAGACCGCACTTGTTCTGTATGAGAAGATCGGCAAAGCGGAAGTGATCTGTCAGGATAAGTTCATGACAGCCGGTGCAAAGATGACGCTGGCTCCGGGCTATGCAGATGCAGAAGACGGCATGCCGCGTTACAAATGGGCCAGCAGTCATCCGGAGGTTGCCACGGTGACGCAGAACGGAAAAGTCACGGCGCTTACACCCGGTAGAACGGAGATCACGCTCGAAACGGAAACCGGCAATATGGCGGCTAAGTGTAACGTTATCGTTTTGGAACCGGTATCCGCACTTTCCGTGGATAAGAAGAGTTATTCCATGGGCGAAGGAGAGGTCGTGCATATTTATGCTTCGGCTGTGCCTTATACTGCAGACCGGACGCTTCTGTGGACAGTGAACAATGAAAATGCAAGGATCATCAAGGTATCCGAAGACACCTTAAGCGCAACGGTCATTGCAGACAAGGCCGGAAGCGTGAAAATCACGGCGCAGACGACGGATGGCAGCAACAAAAAAGCGGTCACGAGCCTTACCATAGGAAAGAGAGTGCCTGATTTTACCATTACCGCAAAAGGAAACGTAAACGCACTGCAGGCGGGTAAGACGCTCAGCTTTAAAGTAGACTGGCAGGACGGCAAACCGAAGAATACGGATCTCATTTGGGTCGTCAGAACGGCTTACGGAGAAGATGCATCAAAGATTGCAAAAATCTCCAATAAAGGTGTCCTGACGGGCTTGTCGGAAGGACTTGTCAGAATTACCGCTACCAGTGTGGCCAATCCGGACAGATCAGCCAGTGCGGAAATCGCCGTTTATGTGCCGGTCAAGAAAGCGGCCTTAAATGTGACGTCGGGAACACTCAGCCTGTCCGGAAATGCAAACAAGCTGGATCTGAATGCGCTGGTAACCCCGGGCAAAGGCGGCAGCAAGGCAACGGGCCAGGCGCTTGGAACGGAGCCGGTTGTCAGCTATGAAGTAGATCCGAGATTTGAGGATGTTCTCTCCGTTGATGGCAGCGGACGTGTCAAGATCAGAAGAGGTGTTAATGAGAAAGTAAAGAACATTCCGGTTTATGCGACAGTAAAGGCCTTTAACGGTTACACCAAAAAACTGACCTGCAAGGTAACCATCGCAGATGAGAATAAATTGAAGGGCCTGAAACTTTCCAAGACATCCCTGACGATCGGGAAAGGAAACATAACGGAGATCAGTGCGATCATAAACCCGCTGAATGCTGACGGCATCCGGGATGAAAACGGAAAGCTTCGCTTAAGCTGGGCATACGGACAACCCGGAGCAGAAGAGGGGAAGGGAGCGATCGCTTCCGTGATCGAAAAGAAAGAAAGCGGTGTTCTGAAATATTATATTGTCGGCGAAGAATTCGGGAATGATACGCTCACCTTTACCCTTGATAATGGAAACGGTGTTCAGAAAACCGCGACCTGCAAAGTGACGGTGAAACCTTCCGTCAAGACGATTACCTTTAAGGATGCAGAAAAACTGGATAATGGTCTGGCAGCAGGCAAGACCTTTACCCTGAAACCGCAGTTTGAACCGGACGGGGAAGGCACCGTAGCTTCAACGGGTCTGATCTACACATCTTCCGATGAAAAGATCGCAACAGTATCCGAAAAGGGTGTGATCAAAGCAGTCGCACCGAGAAAGGAAGGACAGGCCGGGGAAGTTACGATCACCGCAACGTCCACAGATATAAAAGCAGACGGAACCGCTCCGAAGAGTGGAAGCATCACGTTTAATGTTTATGCGCCGATGTCCAAAGTGGTTCTGGATAAGACCAAACTGACAGTAAGCACGCTGGAGGAAAGCAGCGGATACGGAAAGGTCAGCGTTGCTTTGATGCTTCCCGAGAACGTGACCGACGAGCGGATCGAATGGACGGCAGACAATGACAATGTGGTGCTTGCAACGATCGACAACGATCAGGCAGCAACGGACGGAGCGTTCGATCCCGCAGATCTTGATCCGCAGCATACCATTACCGGAGAGAGACAGGCGCTGGCAGTACACGGTAAGAAGCCCGGCACCACAAAACTGACCGGCGTGACGATGGACGGAACCAACAAGAAAGTCACCTGCACGGTAACGATCCGCGGGAATGTCACAAAACTGCAGTTGAAGGAACAGGCGGCCAATAGGCAGGGATATAACAAGATCTGGTGGGTTGCAGGGCCGGCTTATGGTACAGCGATCAAGCCCGGAACGAGTTTAAGCCTCACAGTGCTTCCCACGATCAACCGCGTGAGCGCTTCGGATCCTGCGCAGAAGAAAACCTATAATGCTTACAAGAAATATACGGATACAACGGTATCTTATATGAGCTCCGATCCGGAGAAAGTAACGGTATCAAATACCGGAAAGATCACTGTGAAGAATACCGTCAAGGAAGATGATCCGTATGTTGAGATCTATGTCTTCAGTTCCGACGGAGGATATAAGTGCACGGTTCGTGTACAATTCAATCCCACGCTGTAATGCTCAAAAGAAGTGAAAAATCAATCAAAAAACACCCGCAGGATTTTCCTGCGGGTGTTTTTTGTATGTGATCAGGACAGCCACTTTTTGAGGATGGCTTCGAGCTCCTTGCTCTTGACCGGCTTGGCGATAAAATCATCCATGCCGGAGTTCATCAGGATATCCCTTGCTTCCGCAACGGCGTTTGCGGTAAAGGCGATGATCGGAACATCTTTATAAGCGGGAAACTTCTCACGGATCCTTTCCATGGTCTCGATCCCGTCCATATCGGGCATCATGTAATCCATCAGGATCAGATCGTATTCATGTCCGTCCACGGCTCTGATCGCATCTGCGCCGCTTAATACGCAGGTGGGGCGGATGCCGTACAGCTCCAGAAGATTCTTGGCAATATAAAGATTGACACTGTTGTCATCAACGACCAGAACCCTTGCATCCGGTGCAAAGAAAGCATCCGGCGTAGGCGCGGCATTGGAAGGTGCTGTGGGGCCCTTGGCTTTATGGGCAGCGATCTGCTGCGGGATTGTGATCCTGAATACGCTTCCGACGCCGTATTCGCTGTTTACTTCGATATTCCCGCCCATAAGCTGAATGAGACGCTGGGAGATCGCAAGCCCGAGCCCGGTGCCTTCCGCTTTCCGGTTCCGTTTGCTGTCGATCTGCGAGAAGGAATCAAAGATCTTTTCGTAATTTTCCTTTTCGATCCCGATCCCGGTATCGGCCACGCTGATCTTCAGATCAACCGTTGAGCCGTCTTTACGGGCACTGCCGGCATCGATCTTGATGGAACCCTGTTCCGTAAATTTCACCGCATTGGAAATGATATTGATGAGTACCTGGCGGATCCGTTCGCTGTCTCCGTGCAGTTCCTGTACCAGATCCTGCGCGAGACAGAGCTCCATTTTGACAGGCTTGTCGCCAAGACCACGGGAAGTGATGCTAACGATCTCTTCGAGCATGGTCTTCACGTTGTAGTCTTTGGGAGAGATCGTCATGGTGCCTGCTTCGATCCTTGAAAAGTCCAGGATATCATCGATGATGACCAGCATGGTGTTTGCGGAAGCATTGATCTGATCCGCATATTCTTTGCTTTTTTCATCAAGCTCCTGCTTGGAAAGCAGTTCGGAAAGCCCGACGACCGCATTCATGGGCGTGCGGATCTCATGGCTCATGTTCGCAAGAAAATCACTCTTAAACTGCGCTGCCTGCGCGATCTTTTCCTCATGGATCCGGATCTCTTTGATCATGTCCGCTGTATTGTCGGCGAGACTTCTGATCTCATCGTTTCCGTAAGGATATGCCTTGATCGCATCCACGGTCTCGTAGGCCCTTGTAGATGAAAAATCATTGATCTGCGTGGAAAGATGGTTGATGCGGTTGATGTATTTCTTCCGGATAAAGAGCAGCAGCAAAACCGTCAGCAGGATCAGGATCGGAGCCAGCTGCACGATCAGAACGCCGGTGCTTTTTAAGATCATGCTGTTGACGTTTTTAACGTCGATCTCGGTCACGATCAGACCGATGCATTCGCCGTGGATCGAAAGGGGCGTATAGTAGGAATAGGTGTTGCCCCATTTATTGTTCCACTCGTATACTTCATCATACCGCTTTGCATTGTGCCAGGTTTTCCAGAGTAGCTGATGTTCTTCAGGCTCTTCGTAGTAGGAATCGCCCATGTAGAGATAACCCGGGTGTTCGGGATCTTCGGTCCGCTCGCCGTCGATCATATACATGGTATAATGCGTTTCATCATCGGGGAGCAGGAAATAGGTATAGGGCAGGTCAAAAGATGCTCTTGCCTGCTCGAAGATCAAAAGCCAGTGCGCATGCCGGTAGGTATAATACAGAAGCTGCAGATCTTCCGGCATATCCTGCGGCTTCACGTCGGTCATAAAAGAGTGGCCGGGGTAAGTCTCTTTAAAGGCCCGGTAGAATTCGTTCCTGACTTCTGTGCATTCGGTAAAATCACACGGGATCCGGATCTCCTGATAATGCTCTATATAATAATTCCGGTAGTTTTGGAAATCTTCGGCATCATCAAGGATCAGGCCGGAGAGATAGTCGCCGACTTCTTTGATGCGGTTTCTGCACAACTCACGGTACATCATCGTCTGTGAAATGAAGGTGATCAGGGCAGAGATCAAAATGGTCACAATGATAAATGCGGAAATCAGATATGCAAATTGCCGGATGAGTTTGCTTTTTACTTTCAATTTTCCCCCGCTATAGCGTCCGAAGCGCATCATTTGATCCGAAGTGCATCATGCAATCCGATGCGCATCATGCAACCCGGCGCTAACATAAGAAATACCAACTCTCATTATATAACAGTTACAGTTATTTTTCCATTAACTTTACGGGACAAAAGGGGTATAATGGGGAATATATCTGTATCAAAAGGGAAACAGGCCTTTAGCGGAGGAGGAAAAACATGAAAGTACTGATCATTAACGGAAGTCCGAGAGTCGGAGGGAATACATCGATCGCTTTGGATGAGATGGTCAAGGTGTTCGAAAAGGAAGGCATAGAAACAGAAACCGTTCAGATCGGAAACCGGGATATCCGCGGCTGTATCGCGTGCGGAACCTGCGCACAGAAGGGAAAATGCGCTTTTGATGATGCGGTCAACGAACTGGCGGTGCAGTTTGAGGAAGCGGACGGCCTCGTGGTCGCCTCGCCGGTTTATTATGCTTCTGCCAATGCCACACTGATCGCCTGCCTTGACAGGCTGTTCTACAGCACGCGGTTTGATAAGACCATGAAAGTCGGTGCAAGTGTGGTTGTGGCCCGCCGCGGCGGATGCTCCGCAACTTTTGATGAACTGAACAAGTATTTCACGATCAGCGGCATGCCGGTCGCGTCCAGCCAGTACTGGAACAGCGTTCACGGAAGAATGCAGGGTGAGGCGGAGCAGGACGGCGAAGGACTGCAGACCATGAGAGTGCTTGCCGCCAACATGAGCTTTCTGATGAAGAGCATCGCGCTCGGAAAAGAGAAGTACGGGCTGCCCGAAAAAGAAGCGTGGATCCCGACACATTTTATCGATCCGAAATAACAGGCTGTCTGAAAACAGAAATTTCAGCACCATATACATATAAATGAAAGGCCGGACATGGAAAAAACCGTTAAGAAGAAAAAAACAAAGCGTCACCAGTTTCTGCTCGTCTCTTTGGTGACCGTTTTGATCCTGTTTGTCGGGCAGATCAGCGGAAGTGTGATCTGTGGGAACATTTTTGCGTGGGTCAGGTCGCCCGGCTGGGGATTGCTGGTTCATCACTATCTGCCGTTTCTTTTCGTGCATATTTTGCTGTTCGGATATCTGTTCGCATTTGAGCGGCCGATCCTATACAGTTTTCTGCCCGCTAAGAAAAACGGGAGAAAAGGAAATTCCGTTCCCCTGATCTTCATGGGGCTGTTTATGGGATTTGCGCTGAACTTTGCCTGTGCGCTTTCGGCTATGGCAGCGGGAGATATCAAACTGTCCTTTGCGTCCTTTGATCCGTTCTTTTTGCTCGTGGCCCTGTTGCTTGTGTGCGTACAGAGCGCTGCGGAGGAACTGCTTCACAGAGGCTATGCTCTGAGCGCGCTTAGTGAGCGGTATCCGCTTTGGGTTGCGATCGTTTTGAACGCGCTGTTATTCTCGCTGGAACATCTGGTCAACCCCGGGATTACGCCGTTTTCTCTGGGGATGATCTTTCTTGCCGGCGCATCGTTTGGCTTGATGGCGGTTTCGACGGACAGTATCTGGTTTCCCGTCATGGTGCATACGGCCTGGAATTATACGCAGAATTTCCTGCTCGGGCTGCCGAATTCCGGAATTTTATCTTCCGGAGCGCTGTTTCAGGCGGATTCGGTCAAAGACGGGATCTTCTATGATGCGCTGTTTGGACTGGAAGGCGGACTCGGCGCCGTCATCATCTGGCCGCTGGCAGCGGTCGTGATCTACCTGTTTGCAAGAAACAGGAAGAAAAAACTCGGCATATGATACGGATCATCATTTGAAACGGAGGGTAAGAAAAGTGGCGATCGAAGATTTTCTGAAAAGTCAAAATGACAGGCTGAACAGTCAGCTGTTATTTACGGCAGAGATCGACAAGATGACGGCAGTCTTAAGAAGAACGCTGCTGCTTGATAAGAGCAGGCGGGAAAATGATGCGGAACATTCCTGGCATATCGCGGTGATGGCCATGCTTTTTAAAGAATACGCGGCAGAACCCGTTGACATCGGCCGCGTGGTGCAGATGTGTGTGGTGCATGATCTTGTCGAGATCGAGGCGGGCGATACGTTTGCCTATGATGCGAAAGGCAACATGGACAAGGAAGAACGGGAAAAGGAAGCCGCCGACAGGCTGTTTGCAAAGCTTCCGAAGGACCAGGGCGATCTGATCCGTTCCCTCTGGGAGGAGTTTGACGCCATGGAGACTGCGGATGCCAAGTATGCCGCCTGTATGGACAGACTGCAGCCTTTCCTGCATAACACTTTAACGGACGGTCATACCTGGGATCACGGAAAAGTCGGCAGGGCCGCAGTCGAAAAGCGCTCCGCGATCGTAAAGGAATTCATGCCGGAAATATACCGGTGGATGGAAGAGAACATGGACAATGCCATCAGCAAAGGGTGGATGTCACCATAGAGAAACCCCGTAAGCGTATTACGGAAACAAAGGAGATTCAGATGAAAAAGAAACTGCTCATGATCGGACTGTCACTGTCGCTTTTGCTGACAAGCGGATGCAGCTCGGTAAGCATCAGATTCGATCAGAAAAATGATGAGAAAACAGAAGAGAGCTTAGCAGAAAATGCGAACACCCGGGAAACAGGAGACGAAGGGACAGAAGAAGGGACAGGAGAGGAACCCGACGTCACCGGAGGAACGCCCTGGATTGATTCCGATCTGAAAGAAAATGTTACGGAAGATACGCCTGTAAACCCGGCGGATGATTTTCACCTTTACGCAAACAAGGAATGGCTCACGGACAATGAGATTCCGGACGGTTATTCTTCGTGGTCGCATTATTCGGAACGTGGGCTCGAGGTTAAGGAACAGTGCATGGAACTTTTAAAGGATGAGAGTCTGACGGGGCATGATGCGGACCTGATCAGGACATATTATTCGCTGATCCTTGACTGGGATGCAAGAAATGCAGCCGGGGTATCGGAGATCCGGGATTTATATGAGAAAATCCTTGCCATCGAAAAGATCGAGGATGTCACAGGACTGATGACGAATGAAGAAACAGCGTCGAAACTGTATTCGTTTGTCTCTTACGGCGCAGGTCCCGGTCTGAACGATCCCGACAAATATCTTGTTATTGTGGCTTCGCCCGGCCTGCTTCTTGACGATTCCGCGGAATACCGGGAGCGGACGGAACTCGGTGATATGAATTATAACTTTGAAAAAGAGATGTTTGTCTATCTGGCCGGGAAGATGGGGATGGAGGAAAACGAGGCACAGGAACGGTTCGATCACGCGATCGATATCGAAACAATGCTTTCGAAGAGTATCTATACCACGCAGGAAACAAAGACGGATGATTATCTGGAAAAGATCAACAACGAAATGTCTTTTGAAGATGTAGTAGCGCATACAAAAGTATATCCGCTCGAAGAGATCCTGACTTCGGACGGATACAAATATGACGGAACATACCTGACGATAAATCCCGGCTATCTGGAAACACTTGATGAGGTATATACGGATGCAAATATTGACGGGATCCGGGATCTTATTCTTGTGAATTATCTGCTTGGTTATACAGGTTCACTGGACAAAGAAACATATGAAAAGCAGATCGAGCTCAGGAACCGGTATTTCGGAACGAGCGGATCGCTTCCCGATGAGGAAATGGCCTATAACACGGTTACGAGTGCGCTGCCTGCTTCCATGCAGAAGGTCTATATTTCCCGATACGGGTCCGAAGAGGATAAGAAAAAAATGGAGGATCTCTGCAGGCAGGTGATCGACACCTACAGGGAAATGCTTTCAGAGAACGAATGGGCATCCGATGAGGTCAAGAACTATGCCATCGAGAAACTGGACAAAATGGAGATCCACGCCGCATATCCGGATAAGTTCAGAGATACTTCAGGGCTCGATCTTTCGGGCTGCTCGCTGATCAAAGCACAGGAGAGACTCAGCCGGGAAGCACAGGATCATAACCGTAGCCTGATCGGAACCGAAGTTGACAAGGAAATGTGGGCGGAAGACTTTGACATCTTAAGCTGTAACGCGTTTTATTCTCCGAACGCCAATACGATCAACATGATCATCGGAATGATGGGAGAGCCCTTCTACAGCAGCGATATGAGCACGGAAGAACTGTATGCGTCCATCGGCGCGTTCTGGGTCGGACATGAGATTTCCCATGCGTTTGACAGTAACGGTTCGCAGTTTGACGCGGAGGGAAAATTCAGAGATTGGTGGACGGAAGAGGATAAGGCGGAATTCAAGAGGCGCGTTTCAAAGATGGATGACTACCTTGACGGCATCGTTGCTTTTGACGACAAACATTTCATCGGAACGAACATTGATACGGAAATGGTTGCCGACATGACCGGCCTGCAGTGCGCGCTCCGTATGGCATCCAAAGTCGAAGGCTTTGATTATGACAAATTCTTTACCAAGTATGCAAATATGAATGCGAATCTGGGCGTGTACAGCAGCGAACTGTCGTTGCTGATGCAGGACGAACATCCGCTCGACTATTCCAGGACGAATGTTCCTGTTCAGCAGTTTGAAGAGTTCTATGAGACTTATGGCGTGAAAGAAGGGGACAACATGTATCTTGCCCCTGAAGACCGGCTGCTGATCTGGTGATCCGCTTATCCTGAACAGTTGAAAACAGCAGGAAAAGATGAGGCTTGAACCGTTTTGGTTCAGGCCTCATAATCCATACAGATCCTGCTTGCCATAAAGGGACGGACCTTTTCGTTTGCAACAGCAACATGCGCGGGATGTTCCGAATACCCCTTCAGCGCTTCCACGCTTTCAAAAGTCGAATCCAGCATGAGATCACAGTTGGAAGAGGGCAGCGGATCGGTGATCACATGGATCTCAACAAGTCCCGGAACAACGCCTTTTAAGCCTTCCAGTCCCTTTTTGATGTCCGCTTTCATTTCTTCGATCTGGGCCGCGTAGTACTGCTCCCTGAATGTCCAGAGAATCACGTGTTTTACCATGTCTGTTCCTTTCTTTATCCGGTTTTAAAGTGCATCGGATGATTTTTACGAAACCGGATCATGTGATTAACTATAGCACGATTGAACGGATCGAAACAAGTCATCTCTTGACAAATTATATTTTACGCAATATAATATGACAAAATACAAAACAGGAGGGAATGGCTTATGGCACAGAAATACGAACAGCTTTTACTGAAGAATCAGTTGTGCTTTCCGTTGTATGCCTGCAGCAGGAAGATCGTCGGACGCTATACGCCGTATCTGAAACCGCTCGGTCTGACCTATACGCAGTATATCGTGCTGATGGTACTCTGGGAGCATGAGAGCATGAATGTCGGGCAGCTCGGTGAAACGCTTTTTCTGGATGCCGGAACCCTGACGCCGCTTTTAAAAAGGCTTGAGAAAGCAGGGTATGTTACCAGGGAACGTTCCAAAGAGGATGAGAGAGTCACGCTCATAAAAATCACACCGGAGGGGGAAAACCTGAAAGAGCAATGCAAGGACATCCCGATAAAGATCGCCTCGAAGGGGTCGGCACTGACCGGGGAAGACGCCGCGGAACTGTACAGGCTGCTGTACCTGTTCTTAAGCGATGAAACGTAACCAATCATAATTTTACAAACAGGAGGAAAAATCATGACGTATGCAGTAAGATACTACACAAAAACAGGAAACACCAAAAAACTTGCGGAAGCGGTCGCTAAGGTGCTCGGCGTGGAGGCGCAGCCCATAAGCGTGCCCGTGTCTGAAGAAGTGGACTATCTGTTCCTTGGAAATTCCTATTATGCGTTCACCATCGATCCCGAAGTCAGGGACTTTGTTGCCGGACTCGACAAAAATAAGGTCAAAAAGATCGTGAACTTCGGTTCTGCGGCGATGATGAATTCGACACGCAAAAAGGTGAAAGCCGTTGCGGACCGTGTGGGGATCGCCATGGATGAGAGAGAGTTTCACTGCAAAGGAGAATTCAAGGGGATCCACAAAGGAAGACCCAATGCGGATGACTTAAAAGCAGCGGAAGCGTTTGCAAAGCAGTATGTAAAGTGAGGAAAAAGATGAAACTGTCAGAGACGATCTACGGAAGAAAAAGTGTACGCTCTTACGACGGCACTTTGCTCAGTGAGCAGCACCGTAATAATATCGAAGCGTACTGTAAGGAGATCACGAACCCGTTTGACATCCCGGTGGAATTTGTGCTGCTTGATGCCAAAGAACACGGACTGTCGAGCCCCGTTCTATCCGGTGACACACTGTATGTGGCCGGGAAAGTCCGGAAAGTACCCTATGCCGAAGTGGCATTCGGATATGCCTTTGAAAAACTCGTGCTGCACGCATGGATGCTCGGCGTCGGCACGGTCTGGATCGGCGGGACCATGAAACGGGAAGTGTTTGAAAAAGCGGCAGATTTAAAAGACGGAGAAATGATGCCGTGCGTAAGCCCGCTCGGGTATCCCGCAAAGAAAAGATCCATCAAGGAATCCATGATGCGAAAGGGCGTCGGCGCCGATACGCGCATTCCGGGCGAAAAACTGTTTTTCGACGGAGTCTGGGGACAGGCGTATTCACCTGAGGAAGAGATGAAGGAAGTCCTGGAGATGGTCAGATGGGCACCGTCCGCGGTCAATAAACAGCCCTGGCGGATCATCGTTAAGGACGGTGTGTATCACTTTTACGAGAAAAAAGACAAGGGCTATGTCCATGAAGCGACGGGCGACCTGCAAAAGATCGATGTCGGCATAGCGCTGTGTCATTTTCTCATGGGCGTGGAAGAATACGGGAAAAAGGCCGCTGTGTCGGTCGCGGATCCTGGTATTGCGATCCCCGATGATGCGGAATATATCGCGAGCGTTGAAATACTGTGATTTAGACCTTGTAATGAAATCACTATGATGAAGCGCCGGCTTGTGTTAAAATATTTTATATGTTTGGCACATGCCGGCATTTTTATTTGTCGGTGTTTGGAAGGTGCAAACGAACGGGAGGGTTAAGCCAATGAAATACACAAAACTCGGGAATTCCGATCTGAATGTTTCCCGGATCTGCATGGGATGCATGGGGTTCGGCGATGCCGGAAGCGGACAGCACAGCTGGACACTGGATGAGGAGCATTCGAAAGAGATCATCAGGCAGGGGCTGGATCTTGGCGTCAATTTTTATGATACCGCCATCGCCTACCAGGGCGGGACCAGTGAACAGTATGTGGGAAGAGCGCTGAGGGATCTGGCAAAGCGGGAAGATGTGGTCGTTGCGACAAAATTCCTTCCGAGAACGCAGGAAGAGATCGATAACGGGATCAGCGGGCAGCAGCATGTCGAAAGCATGATCGATGCCAGTCTTCGGAATCTGGGAATGGATTACGTGGATCTGTATATTTATCATATGTGGGACTGGAATACACCGCTTTATGAAGTGATGGACGGCCTGAACCGGATCGTGAAGGCGGGAAAAGCGCGTTATATCGGAATATCCAACTGCTATGCCTGGCAGATCGCCAAAGCCAATGCGCTTGCCAAACAGGAAGGTTTTGCGGAATTTGTTTCGATCCAGGGGCATTACAATCTGATCTTCCGGGAAGAAGAGCGGGAAATGGTCCCTTACTGCAGGGAAGAAAATATCGCATTGACGCCTTACAGCGCGCTTGCAAGCGGAAGACTGTCGAGAAAACCCGGAGACGGCGATACGAAGCGCGCACAGCAGGATCAGTTTGCGAAGTTCAAATATGATGCGACGGCGGAACAGGACAATGTGATCATCGGCCGCGTGGCAGAACTGTCGGAAAAGCACGGGGTGAGCATGACGGAAGTCTCTCTGGCATGGCTTCTTACCAAGGTAACGGCTCCCGTTGTCGGCGCCACCAAGCCGCATCACATGGAAGGCGCCGTAAAGGCGCTTGATCTTGTCCTTTCGGATGACGAACTCAACTATCTGGAGGAGCCGTACGTTCCGCATCCTTTAGCAGGCGTGATGGCACAGAACAGGCGTCCGTGATGACAAAGGTTCAGTTTTCGAACCGGCAGCTTTTCAACATGATCGTGCCGCTGTTTTTCGAGCAGCTGCTCATCATGCTTGTCGGGATCGCCTGGGCGATGTGCGCGGACTGGTTTGTGCGCGCGATCCTCTTTATCCTGCGTCTGAAGAGCGGCGTGTGGAAGAAGAAACGGATCATTTAGGGCACCTTTACGGGTGTGATCTTTTTAGAAAGGCAGAACGGAAATGTCTGAGCATACCGTACAGTATTACGAAACGGACAAAATGGGCGTCACGCACCATTCCAACTACATCCGCTGGATGGAAGAAGCCAGGGTGGAGTTTCTGAAGAAGATCGGCTGGGATTACGCGAAACTGGAGGAACTCGGGATCGTATCTCCGGTATTGAGCGTTGCCTGCGAATACAAGATCCCGACATATTTTTCCGAGCAGATCTTGATCGATGTGAAGATCACGGACTATAAGGGCGTGAAGCTCAGCCTGGCTTATGAGATGAAAAATGAAAAGGGAGAGGTCGTCTGCACGGGAACATCCAAACATGCTTTTTTAAATACGCAGGGAAGACCCGTCAGGATGAAACAGGAATATCCGGCGTTTGATGAAACGCTGCGTTCACTTTTGAGCAGTTAAGAACGGAACACAGGCAAAGGAAACAGAATAGGAGGGAATGAGATGGCGAGCAGAAGTCAGAGAAGAATGGCGATGAAATATGCGCATATTACGGCGATCGTTGTGGGAGTCTTTATTGCGCTGGCCGGTTTGTATTTCATCACGGTCATCAGAGGAGATACCGACCGGAAAAATGCAGAATGCACCGAGAAGACGGCAGGGACCGTGACGGAAGTGGTCGCCTCCGGATCCCAATATGTCTGCGCGATCGATTATGTTGCCGAGGATGTCGACTGTACGACAACTGTAATAAGCAAAAAGGACCTTGGTGTCGGATCTGCGATCGATGTCTATTATGAGCCGCTTACCGTAAAACATATCTATATCGACGGGATCACACCGACCGGCGCGAAAGATGTCAGAACGGGCCTGATCATGCTCCTTGTCGGCGCTGTCTTTATCGCATACGGCGTGATCACGAAGAAGATGAAAGCCGCCTCTTAGGTCTTAGGGCGGCTTCTTTTTGTCCGTTTTTTCGTACAACAGAATCCCTTAGAATAGGATCAGAGCACAGGAAAAGCACGGGATAAGCGGTTGTTCCGAAACTGAGGGAGGATAAAAAATGGGCGGATTCATTACTGCGATCATCGTAACAGTCATCGTATTCGTGATCTTCGGGAGAGACGAGGAAGGGCGCAGCAGATTTGAGCGTAGAAAGATCCGGAAAGCACGGCAGTCTGACAGGACGGGTGCATGGACGCAGGCGGAAATCGGATCCGGAAACCGCGCGGCATAAGACACAGTTACCAGAACTTTTCCAGTTCCTCAAATAACAGATCCGGCTCTACAGGCTTGGACAGATGCGCATTCATGCCGGCCTGCATACTGCGTTGAACATCCTCATCAAAAGCGTTGGCAGTCAGTGCGATGATGGGGATGTTTTTTGCGTCTTCCCGGTCCAGGGAACGAATGGCTTTTGTCGCTTCCAGACCGTCCATTTCCGGCATCCGCATATCCATCAGGATCGCATCGTAGTATCCCGGCTCGTGATCTGCAAACAGGGATACCGCGATCTTCCCATCCTCTGCATGATCGGCCACGATCCCGCGTGATGAGAGAACCGCCATCATGATCTCTGCATTGATGCTGACATCTTCTGCAAGCAGGATCCTGCGATCCTTAGACTTATCCGGGTCGCTCTTTGCACGGGGAGTTATGCTTCCGGCTTCTTTTCCGTCGGACCGCTCCAGTGTAACGGTTACCGTAAAAGTCGTACCCACCCCTTTTTTGCTGGTCACTTCGATATTGCCGTTCATCAGTTCCACCAGGCTCTTGGTGATCGGCATGCCGAGACCGGTACTGCCGTATTTGCTTGTGGATGAAGCGTCTTCCTGGCTGAAAGCATCGTAAATATGCGGCAGATATTCCTCGCTCATTCCGATCCCCGTATCCGTGAAAATCATCCTGACCGTAGTCATGCGCTCATTTCTGGCGGATTCTTCCACGAGAAACCGCACCGTCCCGCCTTTTTGCGTAAACTTGACGGCGTTGCCGAGAATATTGATGATCACCTGCTTCAGCTTCATGGCATCCCCGATATAGTAATCATCCATCTTTTCGGATTTTTCATATTGATAGAGGATCCCCTTGTCATGACACTGGCCGCTGATGATCGTATTGACCTGTTCCAGCGCCTTGTTCAGGGAAAATTCTTCTTTTTTGATCGTCATCCGTCCGGATTCGATCCGGTTCATGTCGAGGATATCATTGATGATCTCAAGCAGATGCTGCGAGGAAGCGCCGATCTTTACAAGATAATCCTTCACCTGATCGCTTGCCGACGGATCGTTCATTGCGATGTTGTTCAGTCCGATGATGGCGTTCATCGGTGTCCGGATCTCATGACTCACATTGGACAAAAAGGCTGTCTTGGCTTGATTGGCATGTTCTGCTTCGGCGAGTGCTTTCTGCAGCTCCCGACGGTATTCCTCTTTTTCATCTTCCATGACAAAACTGTGCAGCAGGCAGGTGCCGAGCATATAGCCCATGGCATAGAAGGGCATGAGCGGATAGAAGACCTGGAACGTGATCAGCGCGATCATGGCAATCCCGAACAGACCGATCGTCAGATGCCTGATCTTTACGGACCCATGTGATTTTGACGTAATAAAAAGTGTGTATATGGAGGTCAGCAGAAACATCAGGATCTGAATGGTCAGAGTCAGATAGCGGGCGATATGCGCATGATAGACACCGTTCTCATCGATACTGAACAGGATCGGATAGAAGAAGTTGATGAGAATGACGATCAGCTCAAACCACAGGAAACAACGGCCGACCACAAACAGTACTTTCTCGAATCTTGTGCCGCCGTTCAGATATTCGATGACATATTTGGTCCACAGCATTACCGCCGTCGCCATGGCCGCAAAATGGACGGAAGTGTCTGCGTACAACAGTGTTATGAGATGATGCTCGTCAAGGATGCCCCAGAGGAGATCCGTGATGTAATAGGCCATGACACCGATCAGAAAGGTCCGATAGGTGCGCTGTGCCTGCGTGAAGACTCTGCCTTTTCTGATAAGATCCTGATTGGTGATCAGCAGGATCACGGCAGCTAAAATTCCGATGATCGAATAGGTCATGTTCTGTTCTCCGGAGTTTACGGTTCGTTGGATGTCAAAATCACTTTGCTACGTTTCTATTATAGCATATATATCTGTATAAATATTCAGGCAGAAAGGAACCGGCCGGCAAGAAATTTTTTAATCCGCGCTGCAACTTTTTGCAACCTTGTATGCTCTATATAAATGTGAACAGCAGAATGCCGTTAAATGAAAAATATGCATGCAAACGGTATATTGCTTGTGAAAGGTGCTAAAATAGATATCAGGAGGTTGTAAGATCAATGAAAACACCGCAGGAGTTAATTGAAAAGATCAATCAGGTTAAAGAAGGCAATCGGAATGCCTTTGCAGATGTATATAAAGAAAGCTACAAATATCTGCACACCTGCGTGATCCATATCGTGAAAAAGGAAGATATTGCGCAGGATATGCTGCAGGATACATATGTTGAGATCTTGAGGAATCTGGGACAACTCAAATCTTCCGGGGATTTCTTAAGCTGGGCAGCGACGATCGCAAACCGGAAATGCTTTGCGCAAATCCGGAAAGATAAGGATGTTCTTCTGCGTACGCAGACGAACGAGGAAGGCAATGATAATGATTTCTTTGAGAGCGTGGCAGATGATGAGGCGTTCATCCCGGAGAATATTTTTGATAATCGCTCGAAGATCGAGATCGTCCGCAGCATCATCGATGATCTTTCGGATGTGCAGAGAGCCTGCGTGATCGGATTCTACTATAACGAGCAGAAGCAGGAAGAAATAGCGTCGCAGCTGGGCATTCCGGTAAATACCGTGAAATCGCATTTGAACCGCGCTAAGAGTAAGATCAAGGCATCTGTTGCAGATGTGGAAAAGAAACAGGGCGTCAAACTATACTGCGTGGCTCCGTTCATGCTGCTGCTCTTTGGTTACGAGACCAGAGCCTATGCGGCAACAGCGGCTGTTCCCGATATGCCGGCCGTACTGCGCACACAGATCGCCGGCATCCCATCTGCCGCCGGCGCTGCAGTGGCAGCAAAAGCCGGTACAGCCTGGGTGAAATGGGTGATCATCGCAGCAGTTGCCGGTGTATTTCTGCTGGCCGGTGTCGGCGGTGTTGTGAGTGCTGTCATTTATCAACGCTTTGTGGCCGATCGGAAAATAGAAGCGGAGCAGCAGGAGGAAGAAGAACAGGTGATCGACAAAGCGGATGCTGAGGCATTCCGGAATGCGGTTGATACTGATACAGAAGAAGATGGTGAAACGGAAGCAGTTGATGAAGCAAATGCAGACGCAGATACAGATGCAGTTCTGCCGGATGCAGAAGAAGCCTTTCATGCATACACATCCGGTCTGACTTTTATCAGAGGAAGCCGGGTTCCGTTTGTTTCTACATATGATGATGATTATACTTCTGATCTGTCCGGCCAGCCGACCGGATATATCGAGAGTGCGACCGCTGATTTTGACGGGGACGGGGAAAAAGAACTGCTGCTTGGGGAGATCATCGGGGAAGGTGAAGTGGGATTCACCATGTGCGAATACGACGGAGAAGTCAAACCGGTAGCGCATTACAAAACGTATGGGATGATCTTTAATTCAGACGGTAGCGAAACGTTCGCATTTCTTTACGGATTTGATGACCGGATCTGTATCGGTGTCCGCACGCAGAGCAGCGTATATCTGATCGGGGACGGGGAGCATATCCATGTGGACTTTATCAAGTACGACGGGCATGAGTTTATCGAAATGGGAACAAACCGGTATGCGGGTTCGGATATGTATGACGATTTCGGCTTTGCGGATACGCTCAATGCCTGCGGCGTTCACACCGAGATGGAAGACGGTGAAGAGGAGATCCTGACAGCTACGGGCGGAATGCAGTTTTTCCGAACAAAGACGCTGACTTATGACCATAAGTATATCGACCCAAACAATGAAGGACAGGGATTAATCGCGCCGATGTGGCAGTACAAGATTGAAAAATACGACGGCGCGAAGTCGCTTGATGAGGTCAGGGAATCCAATCAGATCTTCTTCCGGGACGCAAGCTGGCGTCAGTTGCAGGAGATCGATCTGGCCGGCATGTCAGGTGAGGAATTAAGAAGGGCGCGTAACGAGATCGTTGCTCTTCACGGACGTAGGTTTGACGATCCGGAATTACAGCAGTATTTTGATTCCAAATCATGGTATTACGGATACATCGAGCCGGATGTTTTTAACGCTGCTGTTGAACTGAACGACGTGGAAAGATACAACATGGATTTCATCAAGAGATACGAATGATCCGTAATCATACACGCATTTGTGTTATGCGATAGAAAGCGGAGGTGCAAAACTGTGAACATAATCGAGGAATGCCTTTATCCACAAGATCCTCCATTTGAAGATGACGGTACTGTCATTCTGATGCCTGACGACTTTGAATCCGAGAGATGGGTTGTAAAACTTACAAACAAAGAGAACAAAAAAGAGTCATGGGATTGCATGATCACAAAGAGCATGACCATCGGAAGAGATCCGCAAAACGACATAGCATTCCCGAAAGGTTACGACCAAGCCATCAGCAGGCTGCAGTGTCGGATCCGAAGAGATCTTAAAAGCAGATTTCACATAATAAATGTGGAATATCAGGGAAAAGCGAACAATCCCATGTTTATTAACGGAGAGGCGCTGGAAAAGGGAAAATCGCAGCTGATAAAAAACGGTGACGAAATAGCAATGGGACGGCACATATTTACGATTGAGTTTGAACAGATCGAACAAGAACTTTGAGAAACTGTAGACCAAAGGGGAGAAATAATGTACATGGCGAAATTGCCGCAAAAGTTCCCTAAACCATCTTGCGTTTTAGGGAACTTTTTGATATGATTGTGTACAAGAAAGTTCCCTAAGGAGGCTGTTGGCATGAAAGGATCCTTTAGCATTATTCCGGATCTGCTACAGGAAAGAGCTGATTATCAGGCTCGCCTTAATCTTATTCCATATGACGGTTCGCCGGAAATAAAAGAGAACAGCAGCGGAAAGTATTTATACATCAGAAAGAGGGTAGGGGGCAGACTGACTTCCACTTATGTAGATTTATATACTGAGGAGTTATATCAGTTACTGCTTCGCAATGCCAAAGAGGCACGTGAATTAAAAAAGCAGATTCGCAGAGTGGACCGGGAGCTGGCTGAGAAGGGATATGTGGGAGATGAACTGTCTGCAGAAGTCATTGTGAATCTTGATTTTGCCAGAGCCAATATGAAATCCAACATATATGATCAGGCAGTTCTGGAAGGCGTTGCTACAACATTTCCGCAAACCGAAGAAATAATAGAAAACGGTACCGTTAACGGAATGACCGCCGATGACGTGCAAAAGATTCTAAACCTTAAACATGCGTGGGAGTTCATTCTGGATAAGGACGTCATTCAGGCTGAGAGCAATTATTATCTGTTGTGTCATATTGCAAAACTTGTGAACGAAGGTTTCTTTTACGATGGCGGACGAATCCGCGGAGTTCCGGTGTCGATCGGAGAAACGGGTTATATTCCGCCTATTCCCGTGGAGTCTCAGGTAAAAGAACGCATCGATGAGATCCTCCATACTGACAAAGAAGCAATCGATATCGCGATCGATCTGTGCATGTACTGTATGCGGACGCAAGTTTTTATTGATGGTAACAAACGTGCTTCCGTACTATTCGCCAACCACTTTATGATCGCTCATGGTCTTGGATTGATAGTCATTCCCGAAAATCATGTTCCTGAGTTTAAAAAGAAATTGGTCATGTATTACGAAAGCGCTGATATCAGGGAAATTCAAGACTTTCTTAAGAAAAAGTGTTGGCGAAAAATAAAAAAGAATTAAAAAATGGAATCCCGGATATACGGAAAGGAAGGATAAACGTGAAAGTACCATTTTCAGAGTATTTGACGGAAATAGCACCGTCGGTAAAAAAAGTCATCGATGATCTGAAAAAAGACCACGATTATGTCAGTGCCTTATGCACCGATTCAAAAGGACTTTTGATCCGCATAGGTCACAGAGCAAGGACGATCTCCAACCGGACACTGACCACCGAAAGAGGCGTGGTCTTCAGAGTATGCCGCGATCAAAAGTATGCAGAGGTCGCTCTCAATACTGCAGATTGGAATGACACGGATGCCGTGATCAAAACGATCCGCGATGAACTCGACCGGCAGGATGAGATGCTTGGCCGGCTCGGTGTCAGTGTTTATGAGACCGGCATTTTGGAGGACGAGCCTTTTACATTTTTTGGCCAGAAGGAGGCAAAAAATCTTCCCGAGGCGGTTGATCTTGAAAAACTTGCAGGGAAGCTGATCTCCATATCCGATCGGGGAATGGAGATGGGTGAGGATGTGATCGAGTGCATCGCAAGAGCACAGTCCACACACATCAGCAAGATGTTCCTTACACCAAACAGGGACCTCAGACAGGCGTACGTTTACAGCGAGGCGCTCGTAGCAGCGGTTGTAAGCAAAGACGGCAAGGTCAGGGAAGATTATAAGACGGTATCGGGAATGAAAGGTCCCGAGCTGTTTGATGAACTGGAAGCCATTCTTCCCGAAGTGGTAAACGGAGCGGAGGAACTTCTTGGTGCAGAGTCCGTCGAACCGGGAGAATATGATATCATCACATCTCCTGAGGTAACCGGACTGATCGCCCATGAAGCATTCGGACATGGCGTTGAAATGGATATGTTCGTAAAGAAAAGAGCATTGGGTTCTGAATATATCGGGAAGAGGGTGGCATCTGACAATGTTACCATGCATGAGGGTGCACTTTGTGCGGATAATGTTACCAGTTACTTCTTTGACGATGAAGGCGTTATGGCAGGCGATGTCACGGAGATCGAAAACGGGATACTGAAGTCCGGCATATGTGATGCACTTGCAGCCAAAAGGCTTGGTGTAAAGCCTACCGGAAATGGCAAAAGACAGAATTTTTCCCACAAGGTCTATACCAGGATGACCAACACCATATTCGATTCCGGAAACTATACAAAAGACGAGATGATCGCCTCCGTAAAACACGGATATCTTCTGGAAGGAATGCAGAGCGGGATGGAAGATCCCAAGCACTGGGGAATACAATGCATTATCCAAAAAGGCAGAGAGATCAGGGATGGAAAACTGACCGGAAGGATCGTTGCTCCCGTGATCATGACAGGCTATGTTCCGGATCTTCTCGGAAACATCACCATGTGTTCCGATGACAGAAAGGTCTTCGGAAGCGGAAGCTGCGGAAAAGGACACAAGGAATGGGTCAAGGTCGCCGACGGCGGTCCATATCTTAAGACCAGAGGGAGGCTCGGATAATGAAAATTGAGAAGATCGTACAACTTCTGAAAGAGAGCGGCGCATTTGCATGGAGGATCACCGATACCCTTACAAAGGGTTGGGAGTTCTATTTTATCCGTCACAGTCTTGACCAGAACAGATCCAAGGATCTTGAGAATATTCAGATAACGGTCTTTGTACTTTCCGAAGACGGAAAATCGGTGGGAAGCGCAACGGCAGAGATGGGACCTGATGAGACGGAAGAATATTGCAGACTCACGATCAGGGATCTCATCTTCCAGGCCGGACTTGTGAAGGATGCATATTATGAACTGAAAACGCCGGGGACGGATCCTGTAAGTAAAGAGCAGGAAATAGATATAAACGGCATATCCGCTGATTTTATCGATATGATGAAAAATATCCGTGAGGATGATGTCACATTCCTGAACAGTTATGAGATCTTCGTTTCCTCGGTCAAAAGAAGGATCATAAGCAGTACTGGTATAGACGTTACGGAAACGTATCCCGTATCACTTCTTGAAACAGTGGTAAATGCCAAGGATTCCGAGCATGAGATCGAGTTCTATAAATTATATGATTCGGGAACCTGTATCAGGGATGATATGAGCAGTGACCTGGGAAAGACTTTTCTCTATGGCCGCGACAGACTTACCGCTAAGAAAACTCCCTCCCTCGGAAAATGCGATGTTGTTTTTTCCGGTGAGGATGCTGTAAGGTTATACGAATTCTTTAAAGACGGACTGGATGCGGCATATATCTACATGAAGTATTCTTCGTTCAAAAAGGGCACGCCGATCGCGGATGATGTCAAAGGCGATAAGGTTACGCTGAAGGCCTTAAGAGAGCTTCCCGGCTCTTCGCTGAACAGAATGACGGATTCCGAGGGAAGCATCATTTATGATGAAGTACTTATGAATGAAAATGTTCCTGAAGCGTTTCACGGCGAAACAAAGTTTTCGTACTATCTCGGAGAAAAGAATACATTCATCCCCGGCAATTACGAAGTCAGCGGAGGAACGCATTCCAAAGAGGAACTTCTTAAGGGACCGGTTCTTGAATGTATCTTCTTCTCGGATTTCCGGGTGGATACCATGTCCGGGGATATCTTCGGAGAGATCAGGCTCGCTTACCTGCATGAAAAAGACGGATCGGTAAGGCCTGTTACAGGCGGCTCTGTCTCAGGGAATATAAAGGATCTTCTCAAGGATATGAAGATGAGTACGGACAGGACCAGATATGACAGTGTGCTCATTCCTTCATACACAAGGCTTGCAGGAGTGACTGTTACCGGCGCCGAATAATATGCATATGTTTTGGTGGAATTGACAGAGGGCCCGTAGTTGGGCCCTTTTCTCTTTGCAAGTCACAACAAAAGGCTGCCCCGAAGGACAGCCTGTATATGATCCGGCAGGAAGGACCCCGCCGGTAAGGGTTTATCCTTCGCGTCACTAAAGAAATCTTTACCCTTATCCGTAATGAACCCCTAACCCCGTCCCCAAGAGCTCATTCTTCGGAGACATGGCAAACCCCAAGAGCTCCGGAAAAGTGTTGAAGGGAACAATAAACTCGTTAGAAAAAGTGCAACTCGCTAGAAAAAGTGCGTAAAATATGTTGAAACTCATTCTGAAAAGTGTATAATACAATTGGAGGGCCAGCGGAATGTTTAAACGCAAGATCACAGATGAAATATATAGGTGGAAAAACAATACGGGGAAAAAGAAAGCTCTTGTCATAAAGGGTATGCGACAGATCGGAAAAACCTTTACTGTCAGGGCTTTTGCGGATGATAACTATGAAAATGTTGTTTACATTAATTTCAAAGACAATGAATCTGCAAGGAAAATATTTGATGGTGACTTTATAGTGGATCGAATGACTCTGGATATTTCTGCCATGATCCCGGCGATTCATTTTGTTCCGTATAAGACGGTTATTATTTTCGACGAGGTCCAGGAATGTGCGAATGCCAGAGCCAGCATAAAAGCGTTTATGCTCGATGGCCGGTATGACATTATCTGCACAGGTTCACTGTTGGGAATAAAAGGTTATAACCGTAAGAAGAATCGGGGAGTACCGACAGGATTTGAACATATTCTTTATATGAGACCGATGGATTTTGAGGAATTCTTATGGGCCAAGGGTATAAGCGAAGAGGTGCTGGAGGAAATACGGGATTGCTTTATCAACAACAGACCGGTATCGGAAACAATACATACCTCAATGCTTCGCTATTTCCGAGAATATATGTGTGTCGGCGGAATGCCATATGTGGTTGATCGTTTTCTTGCTACAAACGATATGAATGTTGTCCGTGAAGAACAAATAGATATCCTTGAAGAGTTCAAGGATGATTTTGGCAAGCATTTGGATGAGAATGAGAAAGAAGAAATCGATCTGACTCTTTTAGGTCGGATAAACAGGGTCTTTGATTCAATTCCGTCACAACTGGCGAAAGAAAATAAGAAGTTTGTTTATTCCATGTTGGAAAAGAAGGGAAGATCGGAAAACTATCAGTCAGCGATACAATGGCTATATGATGCGGGAATCATCAATATTTGTTACAACCTTTCCAATCTGAGTTTGCCTCTTGAAGGCAACAAGATAGATAACATTTTCAAAATCTATATGCAGGACAGCGGTTTATTTGTTGCCATGCTTGAAGAAGGAAGCGCCGGAAAGATACTCAGCGGCGATATGGGCATGTACAAAGGTGCGATTTATGAAAATATAGTTGCAGATGCGTTTTCAAAAAACGGAAGAAAACTCTATTACTATCATAAGGACAGCGGCTTGGAAATTGATTTTATATCAACAGTAGATGATGAGCTCTCACTTATTGAGGTAAAGGCAACAACCGGAAATGCAAAATCCGCAAATACTGTTTTGAAAAACCAGGCACAGTATGGTGTGAACAAATGTATAAAATTGAGTGCCAATAACGTTGGGCGGGAAGGCGTCAAATTAACCATTCCCTATTATATGGCGTTTTTGCTATAAATATAAAGATATCATTCAGGAGGTAATAGTCATTCTTGATGCCGCCTTTGTGATCAAAATGGGCCTGATGACTTATCCGTTTAAGTTCATTTTTCAGGGAGCAATATGGTGCATCAAGAAGAATATCCCGCTCCCCAAAGGTCCAAAAAAGGACTGCTTTAGGACGCGAGGATTCGTATGGTATAATTATTTATGGCGTATCATTTGATTTCGAATAGATTACCGGTGGATAAAAGATGACGCAGCTGCCATATTCTGATGAACTGGATATTGGATACTTAAGCAGGTTGTTTGATCATACCACAAACTGCTATAAGTTTTTCTGGTTTCAAGCGATTTTGAGAAAAGTCGATGGGAATCATAATCGTTTCAGCTTTGATGAACTGATCAACGAAATGATTGCTGATGCATGGTATATGGTAACGGAATACCATTTGCGTTTGGGACCGCTGGGAATTACGGATAATTTGGAGGAGGTTGTCAAATATATACATAACGAATATAGCTTCCCTTCATCAGAAAAAAGAGAAAAGATTCTCGACTTTCTTTGGAAAACAGAAGATAGAAAAATCAGAAAATACAAATCGGATCTGACGTTGAACGTTCCATATCGGCTTCAGGTTCCGTTTTATGAAGAGAAAATTGATTGGAAAGCATCGTTTCAACACTGTTTAGAGCAGATCAACCGACAGAAACGGTTGATGTACTATTTTGATCTGGTATCCGGCCTCGGAACAGAGATCGAATTGGACAGCACATGGGCGGAGTACCTGACAAGACACAAAGAAATCCTAAAAGGATGGACGCAGCTCAACCTGATCAAGTATCTGCAAAATAAGAACCCGAGTGTTCCGGGTATCGCAGAAAAGATTGAACCGCCGATTGCACGAAAGATCGAAAAGGTTAGAGATTATTGGAAGATGATCATCATGATTGATCCTTCCATAAAAGATATTTATGGAGAGATCAGACTTGCGGATAAACCGATTTCCGTGGACCATTTTGTGCCATGGCAGTACGTTGCCCATGACGAATTGTGGAATCTTCATCCGACAACAAAGTCGATCAACAGCAGCAAGAGCAATTCTCTGCCGGTATGGGATACATATTTTGGACCGTTAGCAGAGATAGAATATCGGGCATATGAACTAAAGGAACAAAACGAGTCCGTGGAAGAAGAGTTTCTGAAGATCTCTCCATATCATCTGAACAACCAGGAGATCAGGAACCAGTTGTATGCACCGGGACTTGATCGAGCAGATTTTAAATTGCGGCTTGAGAATGTTATCAAACCGGTACATGAATCTGCGCTGATGCAGGGCTTCAAGGAGTGGACTTATGAGTGTAATAACATATAATAAACTGGTGCGGGACAAAATTCCGGAGATCATAGCGGCCGACGGAAAAATCTGCCAAATTGAAATCCTTTCAGATGAGGATTATTTGAAAATGGTTGATGCAAAGCTTGACGAAGAACTTGCAGAATACCATAAAGATCAGAATGTGGAAGAACTGGCGGATCTTTTGGAAGTAATCTATGCGGCAGCACAGGCAAGAGGCTGTTCACTTGAAGAACTTGAACAGATTCGCCGCGAAAAGACTGATAAGAGGGGAGCTTTTCAAAAGAAGCTATTGCTTAAGGAAGTAGTGGAATAGAGATAGACGGGAAACACGGTATAAACCTGAATTAAAGATTGCCTGGCAGTAAAGAACACTTTTCGAGAACGAAGCCATATACAAATATAAACGCATTCAGATCCATTGTGATCCGGATGCGTTTGTATTTCCGGCTTGTAACCTCAATGCAGGTTACATACAACATTTTGTAGTTGCAAATTGCGAACATATGTTCTATGATATAGGCAAACACCAGTTCGATTACAGGCGGAGCCTATGGAAAGATCAATCCTGCACAGTGATATGAATTGCTTCTATGCATCTGTGGAAATGCTGCACCATCCGGAGCTTGGCGAGAAGCCGCTTGCCGTCGGCGGAGATCCGGAAGCAAGGCACGGAATTGTTCTGACTGCCAATTATCCCGCAAAGCGAAGAGGCGTGAAGACGGGAATGGCACTCTGGCAGGCAAGACAGGCCTGCCCGGAAGTGATCTTTGTGCCGCCCCGCATGGATCTGTATCTACGATTTTCCAGACTGGCGCATGAAATCTATGCAGATTATACCGATCTGCAGGAGGCTTTCGGGATCGACGAGTCCTGGCTGGATGTGAGCGCCTGTATTGATTCGGTCAGGGATCCGCTCACCATTGCGCAGGAGATCAGCGAGCGTATTAAGCATGAACTTGGGCTGACTGTTTCGATCGGCGTCAGCTGGAACAAGATCTTTGCCAAGTTCGGATCTGACTACAGGAAGCCGGATGCGATCACGCAGATCACAAGAGATAATTACAAGAAGATCGTCTGGAGCGCGCCGGCGGCAGACCTGCTTTATGTGGGACGCGCCACAAAGCGGAAACTGGCGGCCATCGGGATCAATACAATTGGAGATATTGCAACCTGCAACCCGAAGATCCTGTGTGCGCATTTCGGGAAGATCGGTTATATCCTGCATACATTCGCAAACGGGAGAGATGAGACCCCGGTCTGCCCTGAGAACACGGTATCCCCGATCAAGAGTATCGGGAACAGTACGACAACACCCCGTGATCTTGTCAATAATGACGATGTGCGTATGGTCATTTACCTGCTTGCGGAAAGTGTGGCAAGCAGGCTCAGGGATCAGCACTTTGCAGGCAGCCTGATAGGAATCTCGGTCCGGGACAATGGCCTGTTCAGTTTTACCAGGCAGAAGAAGATCCCCATGCCGACCAACATCTCCGATGAGATCGCGCGTTATGCGATGCAGCTCTTTGCGGCTAATTATCAGTGGGAGAAGCCGATCCGCAGCGTCGGTGTCCGTGTCGGAGATCTGGTGGCGGACGAATACTGGTATCAGACGGATCTGTTCGTTGATCCGAAAATGAGAGAAAAGCAACTGAAGGTGGATGTGGCGGTTGATTCCCTGCGGAGACGGTTCGGTCATGACATCATCTTACGCGGACAGATGTATTTCGACAGGGTTTTATCGGGCCTTGATGCCAGGGCTGAGGACCACATGGTACATCCGCATTCATACTTTGAAAGAGGTAATCAGCTCGGGAAGGAGGTTTTTTATGAATGACTATCAGATCATAGCGGTTGATTTTGACGGGACACTTTGCTATAGCGAGTGGCCGGCGCTCGGAGAGCCCAACAGGAAACTGATCGAATATCTGAAGCAATGGAGGAGAAAGGGAAATAAGCTGATCCTCTGGACCTGCCGGGCAGGAGAAGCGTTGGAACATGCTGTTTCATGGTGCACGGAGCAGGAACTGGAATTTGATGCGGTCAACGACAATCTGCCGGAGATCGTGGAGAGGTACGGGAACAACTCCAGAAAGATCACCTGTGATTACTATATTGACGACCGGGCGTGCCTGCCGGATGCAGTTTGTATGTGAGGAGATCGTGATGACGGTTCGCAGAGGTTATAAAGTGTATGTGGATGTGGGTGCTGAATTCAGCGATGAGGGAGAACTCGTTCCCAAGTACCTTATCTGGGAGGACGGAACGCGGTATGAGATTGACCGGATCGTAAAGCATGAGCGATGCGCCAGCAGAAAGGCGGGCGGCGCCGGGATCCTGTATGTCTGCAGAGTCCGGGGACAGGATATCCGGCTGTTCTACGAAGAAAATTACCGGTGGTTTGTGGAAGCAAAAACTCTATAAGGCAAAGGACTTAAAGTCAAGTTCAACGCTTACGATGCTTTCGGGATACCTTTCGTTCACCGCCTCTTTCCATATCTGTAACTGCTGTATCTGCTGATGATAAGTCGTATCATCCTTATATTCGACCTTCACAGCGATATGAAGTTTACGGTCAAGGACGTAGCATCTTATATCGCCGATATGTTTCACGCAGTCCAGGCGATGTTCCAGCAGGATATCAATGATCTTATCCTGCTGTATCACAGGTACGGCTGTGTTGACAAGCTCATTAAAGGACTCTTTTATCCGCCTGCCGCAGCCAATGATAAAGCAACATGAAAGAATAACTGTTGCGACTGGACTTATGTACAGACTCCATCCATATTTCGGGGAAAAAAGTACTGCAACCGATATCACGGCTATCAGAACATCAATAAGAAGGTTATTTTTCCAGTTTGCCGTCTCGGTCTCGTTGACCTTTGACGGGCTTTGGTCATATATCTTTTTCTGGCTGAAGAAGAAATACAGATCGAACAGAACGGCAATGATCTTAAAAAGGAAAAACAGGAACATCCAATCGGTCGTATCGGAAGGGTGGGGAATCTCGATCGCGGCGCCGGCCAACAAGGCCAGATAACCGATGATCATTGTCATATCGCAGATAAATGAAGTCATTACCTCCAGACGTGCTATATCAAAATGCCATGAATCATCTGCGATCTTACCGATTTTGCGTGTGATCAGAAAAACAAATGCACTGTGCAGTTCGGCGCTGAAAGAACCCAACAGGTCAAACCATACGATCAGAGAATCCGACATGATCGCCAGGATCAGGATTACGACAAAATTCGGCAATTCTGCAAGCATTGATCTGAAGGAGATCCGGCGCAGTCTCTTATTGGGTTCTGTTTCGTTTTCTATTCGGAAAATCATTCTTAATCTATTCTCCTGTTTATGAAAATCATCAGCCTATCGTACCGGCGATCACCATGATGCTTCCGGCAATGATACTGAACAGACAGACATACTGCGCCGTGCCGATCTTTTCTTTCATGATGATGCGCCCGCCTATCATGGTAAATACAGGATATACGGCAAGAAGCGGATCGGTCGAGACAGAATTGATCGCCATGGCATAGCTGTAAAAAACGATTCCGATATTGTCCGTAAGCGCGCCCAATATTCTCGGAGCGTATTTTTTTTCAAACGGATTATATATCTTCTTTTCCTTCCTGTAGATATAGCACCAGCATCCAAAGGCAAAGATCGCGTACTCCATGCCGACTATGACGAGGCAGTCTCCTTCCGGCATGGCAAAACCATAGGTGGTGTCAAGGCATATTCCTGTAACTATGGTCTCAAGACCGTCAATGCCGGCATACATAACAGGAAAGATCAGAGTCCCGAGGCCATGCCATTTCCAAAACGATCTCTTCTCGTCTTCCTTCCTGCTGTCTCTTGCTGCTTTATTCCTTATCATTGACAGTGAGATGACACTGATGAGTATCACCAGAATGCCGGTGGTTTTTAACGGTGTCAACAGTTCGGAAACCGAGTCGATCCTTCCAAGCATCAGATACACAAGGATCAACAGGACAGTGGATGTGCCACCGCTTATTCCTTCTATCGGAGATTCCACAGAGACCTCATTGTATATATAACCTTTGTAGGAGATCGTGTTGACAATGGCGTATATGATCCCATACGCAGTTACGGGCCAGTACCTGCGCGCGCTTTCCCAGATTGAAAACGGCTCATCCCGCATGATCAGATAGACGAGTGCTATGACGAAAAAAACTGTTCCCACCGATACAGTGAATTTCAAACAGGTATACTTCTCGTTATCTTTGTGTACACCTGACTTATACAGTAAACTTGTGGCTGACCAGAGCAGGATGACCGTGATCGTGCATAAGATCCAAACGACGCTGTTCATAGAGTCTTTCAGAACCTCTTACGTTTTATTTGATATCACATTAATCTTAATCTATGCGGGTGATTTTTACAATGAATGATTTTTGAAATTACATTGCGCATAGATGTAGAAATATGGTATTATTAGTTTGCGTTCTGCTGTATGATCTGACAAACATTACTTTGCGTACTATTGGTGTGGGGTGAATTATGGACATTAAAAGAAATATTTATTATAAGATGGCTGAGTGGAAAAAAGAGACAAATGGGACAAAAGCATTACTGATAGAGGGAGCCAGAAGAGTCGGAAAATCAACGATTGTTGAAGAATTTGCTCGTAATGAGTACAAGTCGTATATTCTCATCGATTTTAATAAGGCAAAGAAAAAGATAAAAGATGCCTTTGATTCCCTTGATGATCTGGATATTTTCTTTCAGACGCTGACTCTTGAATACAATACAAGGCTTTACCCCAAAGAATCGCTGATAATATTTGATGAAATACAGAAATTTCCAAAGGCCAGAGAAGCAATCAAGTATCTTGTAGCCGACGGACGATATGACTATATTGAGACTGGCTCGCTAATATCGATCAAAGAGAATGTTGAGAATATAACAATTCCATCAGAAGAGCGAAAAATGCAAATGTATCCGGTGGATTTTGAGGAATTCATGGTGTACATGGGTGAAGAAATACTTCTTGATCATATAGGGGAATGTTTTGAGAAAAGTCAGCCATTGGATAGGCAGATGCATAATAAGGCCATGCGCTTATTTATGGAGTATATGCTTGTTGGCGGAATGCCTCAGTCAATAGTCGCATTTGAGAAAAATGGAAGGGATTTCCAAACTGCCGATGTAGAAAAGAGGGATATTCTTGCATTATATGAAGATGATATCAAAAAGGCAGCCAGGAAATATAAATCAAAGGTTTCAGCTATTTTTGATAATATCCCGGGCTTTTTGTCAACGCATGAAAAAAGAGTTGTTTTAAGTGAAGTGGATAGTAATAATGGGACATTTGATCGATACGATGAGCCCTTGTTTTGGCTGGGCGATTCCATGATATGTAATCTTTGTTACAAATGCAATGACCCGAACGTTGGCCTGGCGTTAAATAAAAACAACTCCTATGTAAAATGTTATATGGGGGATACGGGATTATTGGTCAGTCATGCATTCAGCGAGAACGAAATCATGGATGGACAGCTTTATAAGCAGATAATGGATGGAAAACTGTCACTAAATCAAGGAATGCTCTATGAAAATATGATCGCTCAGATGCTTACAGCATCGGGACGTAAGCTTTTCTTTTATACAAGATACAGCGAGGAAAAGCATAGAAATGATATAGAAATAGATTTCATTATTTCAAATGAGAGTAAAACAAAGTTTAGGATCAGCCCTATAGAAGTAAAATCATCCAAAAATTACACGACATCATCACTTGGATCATTCAAAGACCTCTTTAAGAAAAGAATAGATAAACAGATAATAGTGCATCCTAAGGGCTATTCAGAAGCGGATGGAGTCATAAAGATACCTCCATATATGATTCACCTTATATGAACTGCGGTTGGTATATGAAGATAATGCAATAATATGTTTTTGTGGAATTGACAGAGGGTCCGGAGTTTGGACCCTTTTCTTTTTGCCAGTCACAACAAAAGGCTGCCCCAACGGACAGCCTATATATGATCCGGCAGGAAGGACCCCGCCGGTAAGGGTGGAAAGTTGCCACCACTAAAATATCATATCATAAGAAAACATGCACGACTACAATTGAATACTTGCAAGAATTTAGTGAACAAATTGCATTGTATTATATGCCGGTGGCGGTTTACATAATTCGAATCGGTTATGAGTTTAGATAAATGGGAAGTTTATAGTACATTAAAAAATGGTAGAGTAAAATGCAAGGTACTTAGAATGCAAAATTAAACCTGTACTTTGACAACTGAAAATTCGCCTAAAAGGTCTTGTTTACTGTTGCAATGGCTTCTGTTAAGGTTCATATGTCG
>CACZBD010000002.1 GCA_902779305.1 uncultured Lachnospiraceae bacterium
AGTTCAGCTACTTTGTCGTGGGATGCAGTGGAAGATGCCAATTACTATGCCGTGACTGTGAACGTGTATGAAACGGATGGTGAAACATTAATTGGATCCGCAGAAACTGGGACTGTGGGTACCGGTTTGGACATCTTGCAAATCGTTCATAATGTTGTTGGCAACGCAGAATACGATGCTGTAAAGGTTGCGGTAACTGTATGTGCCCAAAAGAAACAGGAAGAAACGGTAATAGCACAGAGTTTCGGCCTGACATCAGAACAGAAAGAAATCCAGGTTTCAACATATGTACAGGTATCATTTGATCCGGGAGAAGGTACGGTAGATGAGACTTCCAGAATGGTTAAGACCGGAACTCCATATGGGGCACTTCCGATTCCGTACAGAAAAGGGTTTGAATTTGATGGCTGGCAAAATGAGAACAATGTAAGTGTTACTGCTGATACAGTTGTAAATATTCTCATTGACCACACGCTTACCGCTAAGTGGAGTGCAGCAACTAAAGGAATCAGATTAGACTATGATTCCCTTTCCTTAACTGTTAAGGAAACAAAACAAATTACCGCGAACTTACTTCCGCTTGGCTTAGATAATGAGATAACCTGGGCTTCATCTGAACCTGCGATTGCCTCTGTTGATGCGGGTTTAATCACGGCACTAGCAAGCGGAACGGCCAGGATCACTGCTACCACACTGGATGGTGTTTCAGCTTCGTGTAATGTGCTTATTACACAGCCGGATACTGTGCATGAAGAGGAATTGAACGAAACATTTGATATTCCGGATGGTTTGTGGATTGCCGGAATGGAAACTGCTTACCCATATACGGGTGATAAAATCACTCCTGAACCCAGAGTTTATTTTGGAAGTACGCTTTTAAGAAATGGCAGTGAATATAAGTTATCGTATAAGAACAACACGAATGCCGGGACAGCGACGCTGATCATTACCGGAAATGGTGATTATGCCGGAAAATGCACCAAATTATTTGAGATAGTTCCAGTAGAACTTGAACAGGAAGATGTGGACGTCGTTGCAGGTGTGGAAGGGAACGGAAGATCAGCGATAAAACCCTCCGTGGTAGTCACCCACAATGGAAAGACATTAAAGGAAAACAAGGATTATCAGATAACATATGAGCCTATTTATTCGATGGGAACAACAGAGGTTACAGTTACCGGTATAGGCAACTATACCGGGGAACTTGATCCAATCGATTTTGTAGTCTGCGCGAAAGGCACACCATCCCTGAAGAATGCAACCGTACTCGGATTAGAAAAGAGTTACACATTAGCTGAGATACGTGCACTGATAACTGATCCATCTAGACTGAGTGTGAAAAATATGGATCCTTTGGATTACCAGTTCAAATTTGAGGGGTGCGACCGTGTCGGGAAAGGTACTTTGGTTGTTCTTCCGTCCGGAAATGGTGTATATACCGGTGAAAAACGTGTGAACCTGACAATCACCGGGACAAAACTTGGTAGCCTTGTTTTAGGATCCGGCGAGATCACTTATGATGCGACAAGCCAGAGACCAAATATCAGTGTCTATACCGGTACCAAGGGATCGGGAACCTTGATAGATCCTGAAAACTATGATGTTAAATACAGCACGGATACGAAAAAAGCAGGCACGATAACTGTCACCGTAACCGCAAAATCTGAAAAAGGCTATACCGGTTCAGTATCAGCAAAACTCAAAGTGAAGCCTTGTCCGATCACGGATGAAAAGGTTAGCATTCTGATGCCTGACGGCATTCTTTTTGCTCAGGGTGGAACAATGCCATCTCCGCTAGTAACGTATACAAACGGGATACAAAGTTGGACGCTTCGGGAAGGTGTGGACTATACAGTCAAATATGCCAACAATAAGGCAGTATCAGGAAATAAAACACCTACTTACACGATAACAGGAAAGGGGAACTTTACAGGGAGCACACCAGCAACTCCGTTTGTGATCAGTAAACGCAACATCAACACGTTGTCGGTTGCCTGTGCTGATATAGCAGCCAATCAGGCCAAGAAAGGGAAGTATTACCTTTCCAAGCCTGTAATATATGATGTGAACGGAAAAGCACTGAAAGAGAATACGGACTATACAGTGACCTATACAAACCTGACCACAGGCAAGGAGATCGGAAAACAGGAAATAGTTCCTTCTGGCACAAAGATTAAGGCGTCAATTGTTGCCAAAGAGATAAACTATACCGGAAAAACAGAGGTGGTTTACCGCGTGACCGATGTGGCTAAAAACATCGCTAATGCAACGGTAGGGAAGATCCCGGATCAGTACTACAACGGGAAACCGATTGAACTGCAAAATCTTCCGCTGACATTCACCACCGGAAACGGTAGAAATAAAGAAACTATAAACCTTGTCAAAGATACAGATTATCGTATCACTTCATACTACAATAACGTGAAGAAGGGAACCGCATCCCTTCGGATCGAAGGAAAGGGAGAATACACTGGATCCAAGATCATTAACTTCAAGATTGTTGCGGCCAATAATGCATTGTCCTGGAAGGGATTACTCAGTGGTGAGAATCTTGTAGGGTTTGATCCCACATCCATCTCTTTGGAGGACCAGACGATACCTGTTGGAACAAAGAGGCAGCTCGTGCCGACGTTTGCTCCGGAAGGCTGTGATATTCCAGAACTGGTATGGAAGAGTAGCAATCCGCAGTGTGTCTCTGTTGATAAGTATGGAAATATCACTGCAAAGAAAACAGGAACGGTAACCATTACGGTGACTTTGGCAACAAACAGTACAGTTAGTACAAGGGTGAAAATAACCATACAGTGATAAATGGATTATGGAATAAGATGATATTCGGCGAAAAACTTGATTCATAGAATGTACGTCATGCGCAAAACAGTATTTGGAGTCATGGATTCATTTTGGAATCCGGAAAGAGGGTAAAAGTTTGAAAACAATGAACAAAATTTTATTGGTGGCAGCCCTGGTCCTGATCGGGTGTCTGGCAGGGACGAAGGTGGTAAAGGCGGATGCGACAGCTCTGACGCTTTCCTATGATGAGAATTTGACTGCATTAAGATATGAATTTGACGGCGAGCCCACAAATGTAACGCAGTTTGTTCTTTACTCCGACGAGCATGGTACTCTCGAGATATCTTCGATTGAGCGGACCGGAACGGTATCCGCAGATGATCTGCTGACTATAGTCGATGAAGGTGAACCCTATGGTAAAGGGTATACAATTAATGCTTATGTTACGACGGATCCGGTATATCCGGAGATTACCGTGACACCGGTTACTGTCACGGTCTATAGCCCGAATATCACGGTTAGGCATGGGGATGTGGATGTGTTCGGTGATTACGGATTGAAAGGGCAGACCTATTCTGCCGAATGGTATTCCTTGGATGAGTATGTGATAGTCAGATGGAGTGACGGGAGCACTAATCCGGTGCGGGATGATCTGCAGTTTGGGGTACGCTATTATGTAGAAGCAGAGAAGGTTTCTGTTAGGATAGTCAAACCTAACGAATTATACGGGGGCTCATCATCGGTAGACCAATCGGTTAAGATCACATTGAACCCCGCTTCGGCAGACCCTTCGTTACTTTCATACGAGATCATCGATTGTTCCGCCACCTGCTCGGCAGATTGCGATGGTGATGGTTCCGATACTGTTACTTTTTCAAATGTTACAGGAGATGGAGTGTTTACTCTGGTAATCTATTATGATGGTATAGAGATAAAACAACAAATGATGGCGATTCGATCGACATTCCATTTTTCTTCGATCAGTTCCACTGAATTAATGGGAAACATACCATCCCAGGAACAACAGGTTAAGATTGCTTTGAGTCCGGGTGGGGCGGACCCCGCGCTCCTGACCTATGAAATCGGTAATTATAGTTTTATAGGGGATTATAGTTACGAATGGAACAGTAATGGTGATACGATCACTTTTACGAATGTCACCGGCGACGGCAGTTTTGACCTGAAGATATACTACAATGGTAACTGGGTCAAAACACAGAGGATGACTGTATGGTCAACAGTCAGCGTAACTTCGATCAGTACTACCGAACTAAGCGGACTCACTACGGAAGAACAGTCGGTTGAGATCACCCTGAATACCGGGTCGGCGGATCCGTTTCTCCTGACCTATGGTATCGAAGAAATATCAAACTGCTCGGTAAATTATGATTATGACTGCGAAAATGTTAATTTCTATGATATTGCAGGAGATGGTTCGTTTACTCTGGTAATCTATTATGACGGCACAGAGATCAAACGGCAGAGGATGACCGTCAGATCGAGCGCTATGGACATCGTGTCGGATTCCTACAGGATCCAGCCGGATGAATGCAAAACTTTTACAATCAGCACCGTGCCGATGGGAGGAACGATACAATGTATGACTACGAATACTCCCGCAGGAGTCGCGGAATGGGAGTGGGATTTTTACGGAACGGAAGGAACACTGGATGTAACAACTAAAGAAAACGCTTCCGGAAATATCGTATTCAGATTTCGATCAGGCTCATTGACAAAAGATATAAATATAAAAGTTGTCGAGGATGAAGAAGTTGATTCTGTAATGGCTTTCGGCCCTGAGCAGGTTGTGAAGAACGGAACGGCGACCTGCGAAGCAATAGTAACTCTGGCCAACGGAAAGACTTCCAGATACGGTGTTGACTGGATGGTAGATGATCCAAGCATTGCGACGATCACATCTTCTGGCCTCAACAAAGGAATACTGACTGCAAAGAAAGAGGGCATTGTAACGGTCACGGCGGTTGCCGTTGCGGATGAAAGCATATATGACTTTTTTGAAGTCGAGATCGTAGATAAAATACTTGCCGGCGATCTGTACTTCAAATGCGCGGATGATTCCGGAACGATCAAAATCACGAAGGCAAGCGATTTTGATGGCCACAAACTCGATCTTTCCTGGGGCAAAAGTGTGCATGGTGAATACTATACTCCCTCGGTTTCCGGGATCTCGTACTCCTTATCAGCAGGAGATACATCTGCCGGATCGTTTAATGGAAGCGTATTTACACCAAGGCGCGGTGGTACAACATTGACGTATACGCCGGCCGTATCATACACAGATGGAACTGTGGAAACAAAGGATGATATCACGATCGAAACCTTAGAAGACTGGACGACCGGTCTTCGTGCTGAGCAAAATGAAACCACCGGTGAACACGCTATCGTCTTTACGCTTGATAACGATGAGGTTTATACAGGGTATGACACGAACGTAAACATTACCGATATTACCGGATATAAGACGGAGGTTCTGTATGATGATACAGTATTGGCCGGCAGGATCAGTACCCCGTCTGCCATCCGTGTCGGTAGTACATACCGTGTGGATGAATCGACTTTGAATGATCTTCTGGATGATGCATCGGACATCCTTTCCGGAGATTCGACTGATGTTACGTTCAGGGTCAGCCCTAGTGGTTATCGACAGAACGGGAAAGGAATTTCCACTACCACGGACGCCGGCAAAACGCTCCCCTGGACTGTATACAGAAACGGTGACACTTACTGCATTGATGAGTCCGGATTGTTCGGTGATGTTCTTCCCGAGGACGTACCGGGTGGCAGTGCCTTAAATATTCCGCGGGATCTGTGGGTAGCAGGGATCAAAAATACCGGGTACGGATACACGGGTGGTAAGATCACACCGCAGATCCGTGTATACTTCGGGAATGTATTATTGACGGAAAAGAAAGATTACAGGATCACCTATAAAAACAACGTGAACGTAGCCACGTCAGACAGCAAGAAAGCACCCATGGCTGTGATCAACGGGATCGGTGATTACAGCGGCTCCACGACCGTGAAATTCTCCATTACGGATAAATCGATCCTGGACGCGGATGTTTCGATCCCGCAGATTATTCTGCCCTATACGGGAAAGCTCCAGAAGGCCGTGCCCGTTGTGTATTTTGGCGGCAAGAAACTGAAGTATAAGAGTGATTTTGACATAGAATACCTTGATACGGGAGCGGATGCCTATAAAGAGATCGGGGACTACCGGATCCTGGTCACCGGCAAGGGCAATTTTGGCGATGAGATGGAGATCACCGAGACGATCACCGCCTCCAACCTGATGAGCAAAGTCAGTGTCGCAAAGATCAAGGATCAAGCCTATACCGGCGAACCGGTCACTTTCCGGACAATGGATCAGGCACCTGTGGTCACGTATAATAAAAAGACCTTGAAAGAAGGCGTGCACTTTACAATCAGCTATATGGACAACGTTGAGATCGGCAAAGCCACGGCTGTGCTTACCGGAACCGGTGCCAGTACGACCGAGGGCATTTTTGTCGGCACGAAAACCGTTACGTTTTCCATAACGGGCACGCCCATGAGCAAGGTGAAGGTGGACGGGTTCGTATCGTCCGTGACTTATACCGGAGATGAGATCGAACAGGACGATCTGGCCCTGACGGCGGGAACGGCGGAACTGAACGAAAACGTCGATTACATGATCACATACGAGAATAATCAGAATGTCGGCACGGCAACGGCTCTGATCACCGGGATCGGTGCGTATAACGGAACGTTGAAAAAGACATTCCGGATCGTGCAATATGACCTCACAACAGATCCCGACAATGCGCTGCAGATCTTCTACGCCCCGAGCTTCCGGTTTGTAAAGGGCGGCGTCACACCGGCCCCGCTGGTTTATTTTGCCGGAGAACTGCTTACGCGCGATGAGGATTACACGTTGTCCTACCAGAACAACAAGGCCGTGAATTACGGCGAAAACGCAAATAAACTGCCTGCCATTGTCATAAAAGGGAAAGGCAATTTCAAAGGCAGTGCAAAGGAAACTGACTGGATCATTGAAAGCGCGGATCTTTCCGACGTTTCCATCATGACCGCGGACAGGATCTATTCCACAAAGCGCAATGACTGGAAATCCGTGCCGGTGCTGACCGATTCTGACGGTAAGACGCTGAAAGCCGGAACGGATTACGAAAAAGAAATGCTTTATGAGTATCTGAATGAGACGGTTTTAGAGGACGGAACCATCCGTTACATGGGAGATGACGTGGAAGCTGAAGATGTACCGCCGGTCGGGACGCAGATCAAGGTAACGGTCTTGGGCAAAGGCGACAATTACGAAGGTGAGATCCAGGATGCTTATGCGATCACGGAAAAATCGATCGGAAGTTGCAAGGTCTCAGTCAAGAGCAAGGAGTATACCGGCAAATCGATCATCCTCTCCGTAAGTGACCTGACTGTCAGGGATGGCTTTACAACGCTTGAATACGGTACGGATTACGAGATCGCCGGCTATTCCAATAACTTAAAGACCGGGACGGCATTTGTCATCATCCGGGGTCTTGGCGACTACGGCGGCCTGCGGACCGAGAAGTTCCAGATCACGAAAAAGAAATTCCCTCTGGTTTTGTGGGATTAATGACGTGAAATATAAATGTATTTATATCATTAATCTGTTTGTTCGAAAGAATGATACGGATTATAGGAAGGCAGAGATTTATGACGCCCCGTACGACATTAGCTGTACGGGGTGTTTTATGTCCTTTTCGTTCTCCAATATGCTGGTATTTGCTGTCTAGTTAGACTATAATGATACATATTATCCGTGTATTAACTGGCATATACGTAAAATGGAAATAAACCAAAAACAATGATAATCATGTCAATTGAACCAAACATTCCTTGAAGAATAGAGGAGAAAACAGCGCTATGAAATCTTACAAAATCTTTGCAACCATCGGACTTACTATTGCCCTGATAGTAACCAGCATTAGTGCTGCACCCATGACAGACGAAAATTTAGCAGCAGTTGATACTATATCAGAGAATTCGAAGGAGAGTGAGGCTTTCAGTCCGGATCTTGAGGGAGAAAACGAGGTCTTGGAATCCGCACTTAAATATGATGTAGAAGAGGTAGAGGAAGAAGCGGACGAAGAGTACTCCGAAGTTTCTGGGGAACAGGTTGATGTATCTGCATATATGCAGGAAATCCCTGACGACGGCTTGAAGGAGTCTGTTTTGGATCCTGTCACAGAGGATACGGATATTGGGTCGTCTGAACTGCTTAACGGTGTAACCAGTAAGATCACGGTTACAGGTGGAACAGAAGGTGTTGATTATATCAAAGCAGATGACGGGACCCTTACGGTTATGACAGATACACCGCTTGTCCTTGACGGTGGCGGAAACAACATTACAACTGAGCAGATCGTACTTGGCGTGGTAGGAGATGATGCCAGCGATATTAATGTGACATTAAAGGATTTAAAGATAATAAAAACTTCTGATACAACGCCTGTTAAGATTCCGGATGGTTACAGCGAGAATGTCAGAATCACTATTGCGGGAGGCAATGAACTGCAGGCAGGCCAAAATCATGCCGCTATTGAAAAAAATAGTGATAGCAATGATGGAACGCTTTTTATATGTGGTGAAGGAAGCCTTTTAGCCGTTGGAGGGGAAAAAGCAGCCGGAATTGGCGCAGGACCTGACACTTGTGCAGCGAATATTACAATCTCTGGTGGAACGGTAATGGCGGCCGGCGGACAATATGGATCTGGGATTGGCGGTGGATACCATGGAGCGGGAACGGATATTCTGATAAGCGGTGGAAAAGTGAATGCAACTGGGGGAAGATATGGTGCAGGTATTGGTGGAGGAGAATATGCAGACGGAAGTAATATCGAGATAACTGGAGGAACGATTACTGCTACTGGTGTTTTCGGATCTGGGATTGGCGGTGGTAATTATGGAACCGGAGCTGATATTTCAGTATCTGGCGAAACAGTTATAACTGCTAGCAGCGAGGAAGGGGCAGGTATTGGTGGCGGAAGACACGGCGCAGGGAAGGATATTCAAATTACCGGAGGAACGGTTACAGCGAAAAGCAAAGGTTATGGGGCAGGAATTGGTAGTGGTGGAGAATCTGGAAATGTGCAGAATATAACGATAGATGGCGGGACGATTACGGCGATTTCGGAGAAAGGAGCTGCTTCTATTGGAGTTGGTCAATTCGGTGTTTCCGATAGTATTTTTATCTCTAATGCAAGCGTAAAAACTGTTTTTTCAAAAAACAATCAACCTTTGTCCAGTATTCCATACGATGAAGAAGGTAGTACGGTATATCCTATATCGATTCCGCATTACGGTGAGTCAAAGATATCATATAAACTTCATTCTACATCTGCATGGAATAAACTGACATTTCCGTCCTTCCACAAAGATGATGATATGTATTATTTGTGGTTAGCAGAAGGAATTTATGATTTTAAAATCGGATCTCATGAATTGGATTATATTCCGGTTAATGATGATACAGAAGTGGAAGTGCTAACTAAAAGAATAGTATTGGATGATATACCTGGATCAAGATTGGAGATACTTTCCGAAGATCAGTATAAAATTGATGAAATAGTGTATGATTGTTCCGGTGCAACAGATGGATATGTTATCGAGCAGAGATCTTCAGAACCTTTTAAAACGAAACATATCGTAATAACAGATGCCGAAAAAATTACTGTTAAGCATCTGAATGTGCAACCCGCACGAGATTTTGCGGCAATCTTGGATTTGTCTCAAAGTGATTTAGAGTTTAACGTTGAAGGAGAAAATACTTTTGTAAGCCCTGAATACTGTGCCGGGATAGAAAAACCACTTGAAACTGGAAATCTAACTTTTTCCGGAAACGGTACGATTATTGCCAAGGGCGGCACACAAGGTGCCGGAATTGGCGGTGGAAGAAGCAAAGAGGAAATAGGAACTAATGATTCATCGTCTGATATAGTATTTAGTGGTCCTACAGTAGTAGCGACTGGCGGATCTGGTGGAGCCGGAATTGGCGGCGGATATGAAGGCTCCGGAATGGATATCACAATAACTGATGGGGCAATAACAGCATCAACCGTGGGAAGCCTTGGTGCCGGAATCGGTGGCGGTAATTATGGAGATGGGAAAAATATAACAATAACTGGAGGAACAGTAGTAGCAACCGGTGCTTCACCTTATGGTGCAGGAATCGGATCTGGAGGCGACGGAATTGGACAGAATATTTACATATCTGGGGGAATAGTGACAGCTACTGGTGGCCGGGATGGTGCTGGAATTGGTGGCGGAAATGGTGGACAAGGAACAGATATCAACATAACCGGCGGAACGGTAACAGCAACTGGAGTTAATAGCGCTGGTATAGGCGGTGGCAGATACGGAAACGGAACTAATATATCGATTTCAGGAGGAAACTGTGTTGTAAATGGTAACTTCGGTATCGGTGCCGGCAAGGATGGATCGACATCAAATATATATATCACTGGTGGCAATATCAAGGCTAAAGAAATAGGTGCCACCCCAGTAAAATCATCCTTGGACTCGACACCGTTGGTTTTGAATGTAATAGCCGGGTATAATTCGGGAGATGGTATTCCTTTCGAATCTATTGAAGGAGCCGAGTACTATAATTTTGACGGTATTGTTGCTCATGATGACGGCTGTTTTTACCTGTATCTACCGGAAGGTGTTAGCACATCTTCTTACAGTAAGTATAAGGTTTCATTTAATACAGATTGTGAAACGGACATTTCCCCACAGACAGTGTCTTTAGGAGAAAAGATTGTTGAGCCAACGGGACTGGTTAAGAGTGGATATCTGCTAGAGGGATGGTATAAGCAGCGATGGAGTGACAGGTGGAATTTTGATCAGGATTTAGTGACGGAAAACATTACGCTGTATGCACGCTGGTTGTCAGCCTATACGGTGAACTTTTATACCGGCTGTGATACGGAAATTTCTCCACAAACTGTAGCCAGTGGCGGTAAACTGACAAAACCTGAGGATCCTATAAAAACAGGCTATACATTCATGGGGTGGTTTACATCTCCATCATCCACAGATGCCATTTATAAATGGGATTTTGACAATAATACAGTATCTCGAAATCAAACTCTTTATGCGGGATGGAAGGATAGCAGTACCGGGAAACCGGCATATACGATTACTTTTATTACCGGATGCGATGCTTCTGTTCCGTCACAGACGGTGATTTATGGGGAACGCATTGTAAAGCCTTCGAACCCTAAAAGGGATGGGTATATTTTCAAAGGCTGGTACACAAGAGAGAATACAATTGAGGAAAACTACAAGTGGAATTTTACCAGCAGAACAGTCAACAGTAATATGACGTTGTATGCCGGATGGGAAGAGGGGAGCAATTATGATTTTAGTGATCCTGATGCTGAATTAGAACCGGCAAATGATGGAACATATGCGTATACGCTACTGCTTGGCGAGAATTACACCATTAATCTTCCGGGACTGGACAAAAAGTCGCTAAAAACAAGTGATTCCAAGGTCGCGGCGGTTACAAAAGCCGGTGTTGTACAGGGAAAGAAGGTTGGCGTTGCAGATGTTACTTGTGATGTGAATGGAGAAACAAAAACGCTGCATGTTTCAGTCATTTATCCTGCAATAAGTGCTACAAAGAATTACGTGCTTGTAGGAGAAGAACTCCCGCTTTCAGTTAAGGGAACGACCATGAGCAACATCACATGGTCAGTTAATAATGATAAGGCCAGTATTACGGATGACGGTATTCTTACTGGCAATGCAGCAGGTAATGTAAAAGTAACGGCCATTATTCATAAGAAGAAATATACTGTTTCTGTAACGGTGGAAAACCCGAAGTTTGCAAAAGCATCCTATACAATAAATGCTGGAAAAGCGACGAAGATAGCGTTAAGCGGAACCAAACAGGCCATGAGAGTTTCCTATTATATTGACGACGAGAATATAGCAACTATCGCACCGGATGGTAAAATTGTCGGGCTGTCTCCGGGGACGACCACGTTATCAGCGGTACTGGCTGGAAAGACCTACTCTACAGTCATCACAGTAAAATAGTCTATGGTCAGTCAGCCATCTAATGGATGCCCAGAAGAAAGAAGTGTTTGAATATGTTGAATCAGAAAGAGTGTAAAACGTGTAATATAAAAACGCAGAAGCCAAGTTATAAACATTTTATATGCCTATTAGCTATGATCGGCTTGATAACTATGCTTTCCGCATTGATGTCAGGTTGCGGGTTAGAGGATAGATATTCTGAAGCATTGATCAACCCTGAAAAGAAAGCAGTTGGCATTTATGTTGGTGACGGAGGTGGTTTGCTATCTCTCATGGAGGATGGATCTGCGGAGTACTTTGAAAGCTCGTATTTCGTGCCTCGTGTTGGAAAAAAATGGACATACGCAGATAGAAAGATCCATATACATTATTACGATACCCTTGAGCTGTGTTCGGATGCGGCAGATTTGGAATCAAAAGAATACTGGTTTGTTAAAGAGAGCGGTTCTGGAAATTGGATTGATGAAACTTATACCAAAGTCTCGGATGATGCAATTCATTTGTCGTATGATATAGGAGTAAAGATCATAAAAGATGAGGTTCCTGAATTATACCCGGACAAATCTCAGGATATTATAGGGAAAATATCCCCAATAACATATAAAGATTTTTCTTTTGGAGATGTAGTATTTCAGATTCCATCTCACTTTTCGAAATCTAGCGAAGGATGTTTTCTCAGCACAGACAGGTTCTCCAAGATTTCTCTGTTTACATATGAGCAGGGGGTAGTTTCTAATTCTGTTTTTATTTCACACTTATCTTCGTTGGATAGGGAATTTGACACGAAGATAATGGAGAGTGTAAACACTCCTAAGCGTTATTATGATACAGCGGGTTTGATTGCCGGCTTGCAAAGCAGTGAAGCATATTATACAGGAACTGTTAATAATTCCGATGTTCATTGCAAGACGGCTTTGATTAACAACCCTCATTTCGGACGAGTGGTTAGAATTCTATTTATATATTGTGATGAAACACCTGACTATTCTGATGTTTACGACTATATGCTTGAGACTGCAGTATTAGCAACCGAAGAGCACACGGCTACAGAATCGGCAGAGGGGATTTTAATAGAATCTAGGGAACTAGATGAGATGAAAAGAATAGATTGGTGTAAAGATTCAAAAGGAAATTCTTTTATAGAAAAATATAATAGCCTATATCCAACCGAGGCGATTAAACGGAGTGATATTATATTTAGTGGTTGGTTTAGTACGGAAATTCGAGTCACTCCCGATATCGTATATAATGTTTCAGAAGCAGATGGGGACCCTTGTTTTGAAATATATGGCTTTTCAGAGTATGATGAAAAAAACCGAGCAACTATGGAGGAGTATGCACGGAGGCTATCCAAGGCCTCAGGAATAGGTTTTAATATAAAATCATATTATGGAGATTCTCCAATCCAGGCTAAGCATAAGAGTCTAGGAATGGTAATAAGTTATTACGAGGCTGAAGAACCTTTTGAGAAAACAGGTTTCCCCTGCACAATGTATTATTTTATTTATACGGATTTCTAGATATTGATCGAATGAAACAAGTTCATTCAGAAAATAATTGAAGTGAAAAATGGTATGAGCGGCCGTTATGGACGGCCGTTCCGGAAACGGAGTAAGAAAGATGTTTTGCAGATCCTGTGGAAAAGAAATTCCTGATAACCTGAATTTTTGCCCGAAGTGCGGGAATCCGGTGAAAGCGGCAGGAAATGTGCCACCGGCCGCACCTGTGACGCCTGCACCGGTACAGCCTGCACCCATGTAGTCTATACCCATGCAGCCTTCGCCTGAACCGGGCGTACCCGTAAAGCCGAAGAAAAAACTGCCCGGCTGGGCGCTGGCACTGATCATCGTATCCGCGGTGATCTTATCGCTTGCGCTCTGTGCGGGATCTTTTTTCCTGGTGCTACGGGTCATGAACTCCGGAACAAAGCAGACAAAAGAGGTCGAAGAAGTAGAGGATGAGGTAGAAGAATCGCTGGCTGAGGAGGAAGAAGTTTTAGCCGAGGAAGAACCTGCTTTTTCGGATGTAGAAGAGGACGGTGCGCAATGGGAAGAGAGTGCGGTTGCCCCGCCTGCCGTGGTAGCAGAAGAAAGCACGCCCTATAGGATTAATCCCAACAGAAGAGAGATCACAGACACTGCCCTACTGGATCTGCGACGAATGCGGCGCGATGCTAAACATCCAGCCCGGGTTTTCGGAGGACTGCGGGGAATGGACCTGCACGGAGTGTGGTTTTGTGAACCCGGTGAATGAAAAAGAGCTGTATGAATCGGAAGACGAATACCGGGCGCAGCTGCAAAACCCGTACAGGGGCCTTTCGGATGAGGAGGTTTTGCAATTATCCTGTTATGAGGAACTGGGTCCGATCGGAGAGAGGCCAAACGTTTGGCTGATCAGGGAGCCCAAGACGCGTCATATTTTTGTAAAGAAGTACCTGACCACTTATAACAAGAGCGTTTACGACTATCTGCTCCGGCATCCGGTTGCGCACATGCCAAGGATCGAGGTCCTGTATGAGAGTCACGCAGTATTATGCCGCGCCGGAACAGGCGTTATACGGCAAGGGAACTGATCGGGGCGCTTGAGGGGCTTGCGGATTGACGCGGGACATCTTAGTTTGTACCGCTGACGGGGTTTCCCGAGAACTTCACGTATGCATCCGGATAGCCGGAACTTTTGACGGTGTTTAACATGGCCTTTGCGGCCTCTTCCGTTGCATACGTACCGGCACTGACCACGTACCAGGTTTCTTTGTTTAAGTTGCTCCATTCACTGGAAATGAACACGCGACCGTCGAAACCCTTTTCCGACAATGCATTGGCAGCTTTCTGGGCATCCTCCTGCTTTTTGGAAGCAGAACACCAGATCCCGTAAAACGCTGTAGGACGTGCAGTATAATTCTCTTCTTCAGAACCCTGATCCCCGCCAAACGTCTCCACGTAGTCTGCGATCATCGTGACGTGGGCTCTTGCGATCACAAGCCCGTATCCGGAGTCTTCACTTGGAACCAGTTCATAAGTGACTTCATAATTGGAAAATCCCGGCGCATTGGCAAGTTCGCCCCAATATCCCCAGAACATCTCGACTTTTCCGGTATATCCGTTTCCGTTCTCTTCCACCCGGTAAGTATGGCTCTCCTGATCCCGCTCCGATTCCGTTTCGGAATCAAGTAACAGGGCACAGTCCCCTTCGGGACCCGTATAGCGGACCGCATCATACAATGGACATTGGATGGCAGTCTGAAACGCATTCCAGTCGGCGCTCACACCGAACAGATCCCTGCAGGCATCTTCCACACTCGTTTTGGAAACCGAATATCCGTGATAACCTTCGCCGTTAGGCCCTGCTTCGGCGGTTGGGTCAAGGACCATCTTGCCGCCTTTTTCGACAAAGATCCCATCAAACGCGCCATCCGGTTCGGATGCAAGTGCGGCAGCCCTGAGCCTCTGAGCATCTGATAATGGCAGATCGATCGTATCTCCGACTTTGGTGAGCCCCCTGTCATATACATACGACATCAGTATCACCCAAAGGTATCCGCTCATGTCATCATCAATCTCCTTCAGGACCGTCTGTGCCCGGTCGGGATCGATCCGCTCCGGCGCCATGTTTTTTTCGTTAGATTCCGCATCCGGGTCTTCCCAGATCACCGGCTCCGCTTTATTTTCACCTGCTTCATCTGCTCCAAAATCCGTGGCAGCAGGCTGTTCTTCAGTCATTTTCTGCGGTGGGTTCGACCCCAACAGCTGCTTTGTCAGCGTATGGATAAATCCGCAGCCTGTAAGTGAAAGTAACATTACCGCGATCATGACGATCGCCGTGATTTTCCGTCCGTTCATCCGTTTTGTCTTATTCGTAAGCATCGCGTGCCTCCTTATCGAGCCGGTCTTCATAGGGTATCATATCACATTTCGAGAAGATGAACGGGGATTAAAGCATAAAAATGATTTTCACGAACGGGGATTAGCGTGTCTTGTGTATTGAAAACGATACATTTGGATAACCATTACGGATAATCTATAGCGGATAGCAAATCAGAAGGTGAGAAGCTATTCGCTATTTTATATATCAAAATCGAAGTAACATGAATAAAATTGGCTGTCGTGTTGATATCAAAGGACCCTTCAAATTTGATTTCCTATTGCCAAAATAGAATCCAAGTAATACTTGGATTCGGTGAAACAACTCATTATAATAAAACTATCGATAACGATAGAAAGGATGAGTTTGTCATGGCATTTGATCCGGGACTGAAAATTGGTGATGAGGTATCCAATACACAGCTTCAAAAGATATTTAGATGCGGAAATATGGGCGGAATGCGTAAGTCCCAGAAGACAAGCACTTTGGTCATTATTTCAGACAAGACAAAACCGTTTTACCATGATAACTGGAAGGACGGTGTCCTGCTCTATACCGGAATGGGGAAACATGGAGATCAGAAGCTTGCGGGGAATCAGAATAGCACACTTTATGAATCTGATACAAACGGAATTGCAGTTTTCCTATTTGAGGTCATGAAAAAGACCGTATATACATACAGAGGCCAGGTAAAGCTGGTTGGAAAGCCATATCAGACCGATCAACCGGATGATGAAGGTCGCGTTCGTAAGGTGTGGATCTTCCCGGTTGCCCCAATAAATGGTATTGGAGATTTAGAGAACCCGGATCCGGCGGAACTGACCAAGCTGTCGATGTCGGAATTAGTGGCTCGCTCGCAGATGATATCCGGCCCGCATGAACCTAAATTATCGCAGACAACGGTATACTTTCGAGATGCGTATCTGAAAGAAAGAGTAAAAAAGATTGCGGATGGGAAATGCCAGCTATGTGGGAATAATGCGCCGTTTATTGATAAGACTGGAGAACCTTATTTGGAGGAACATCACGTGAAGAGGCTTGCTGATGGCGGCACAGATACCATTGATAATGTTGTTGCAATCTGTCCAAATTGCCATCGAAAGGTACACATCTTAAATGATGAGAATGATACGATTATTCTCGAGGGAATTGCAGAGCATAATGCGGATGTGCTTGAGAGAATGCTGGCGTATGAAAAGAAGTTAAAATAGATGATATCCAAGTAGCGCTTGGATGACTTTGCCGGATACATTGACTATCCTTGATGTAGAAACACTATTTTTCAAAGGGATGGTTGGATGAGATGGTGAAGATTTTTGGTGTTGAACTGAAGAATGTTGAAATTACAAACGGAATGGAAGACTTCCATGTAGAGGCGGAGGTTTATCTTAACGGGCAGCAGGTTGGCTTCTTTATTGATGAGGGCAGCGGGGGACCGGGGATGCTGAAATTTAACTGCAATATCAGCACCAGGAAAGAATTCTACTACGTTGCCTGGCGCTATTTTGCTTCCTATCCTGAGATTGATTCCCTGGCGCTATATGAATTCACCCAGAAGGAATTTACAGAGTTAAAGGGCAGTCTTCCGAAAGTGAGTTATAAAGAGTGGCCTGATGATAAGGTGGCGATGTTCTTTATCAATCGGATCATTTATTTGTATCAGCTGGAAGAACAATACCAACAGGCGGTAAGTGAAGGATACTCGGCGATCATCGTGGTGAAATATTACGCTTTGAAGAATGCCAAGGCAGAACCCGAAAAAATATTCTTCACAGATGGCAGTGAAGAGATGCTTGGCCAGGTGATTGCGCTTGTTGAAAAGACGAATCGCAACTATGTGATCTCACAGTATAAATCTACTGATGATTTTCTAATAGGGTAATGAATGATGAGAAATGATTCTTTTGTATATCCACAAATTGATCTGAAGAAGACAGGGAACTGGCTTCGAACTCTTTGCAAATATCGTGGGATTTCCGTAAAGGATATTCAGGATTTTCTGCATATTTCGTCGAATCAGGCGATATATGAGTGGTTCAACGGGCATACGCTGCCATCGGTCAACAATTTGCTCGCACTAAGCACATTGCTAGGCGTTTCGATGAACTATCTTTTGGTAGATGATGTGCATGATGTCATCTATCGTGATGACAGAGAGTACATGAATGAAGCACTTTACAAAAGATGCCGTGGGTATCTGCTGTTGATGAATCAGAATAATATTATCCGCATGAAGAAACGCGGAGCATAAAGGATTGTAATGCAGAATAAAACAGTTCGTGTAGTGGCAGCAGTGATCCGTAAGGACGATATGATTTTTACTACCGCCAGAGGATATGGTGCATACAAAGGCTGGTGGGAATTTCCGGGCGGAAAGATCGAAGCGGGAGAGACACCGCAGGAAGCTCTGGTCAGAGAGATCCGGGAGGAACTGACTGCTGAGATATCGGTGGGTGAGCTGATCAAGACCATAGAATATGATTATCCTGATTTTCATTTATCGATGGACTGCTTCTGGGCGACGGTCAGATCCGGGAATCTGGAACTGAAAGAAGCCGAAGCCGCCAGATGGTTAAGCGTAGAGGAACTGGATGAGGTCAAATGGCTTCCGGCGGACTTAGAGCTGATCGACGTGATCCGGCAGGAATTATCGTAAGCGAAGTGATTTTTATATCAGGAAAGAAGGGTGGAAACAATGAAAATTCTGATCGTTGTAGATATGCAGAATGATTTTATCGATCAGGCGCTTGGAACCAAGGAAGCGGTCGGGATCGTTGAACACGTGGCAAAGAAGATCAAAGGCTTTGACGGGAAGGTGATCTATACCCAGGATACGCATCCGGAAAACTATCTGGAAACGCAGGAAGGAAAGAACCTTCCGGTGAAGCACTGCGTCAAGGGGAGTGAAGGATGGCAGATCTCGGCGATTTTGCCTGTAAAAGAGGATGATACGGTTATAGAAAAACCGACATTCGGATCCGTTGAACTTGGGGTTTACTTGAAAAAACTCGCCGAAGATGTTGAAATTGAAGAGATAGAGGTCATCGGTCTTTGTACGGATATCTGTGTCATTTCCAATGCGCTTTTGATCAAGGCGTTCCTGCCGGAAGTAAAGATCAGTGTTGACGCATCCTGCTGTGCAGGCGTTACGCCGGAGAGCCATAAGAATGCATTGGAAGCCATGAAGATGTGCCAGATCTCGATCACAAATGAAGCATAGGATTCTGCTTACGGCATAGGGGGATCAATGTCAACATACGTGATTTCAGACATTCATGGACAATATGACATGTTCATGGAACTGCTTGGGAAGATCAAGCTGAAAGAAACCGATACGCTTTATGTTTTAGGGGATGTGCTTGACAGAGGGCCGCATCCCATTCAGACACTCAGAAAGCTCATGGAAATGCCGAATGCGGTCTGCATGGTCGGGAATCATGAGCTTATGGCGTTGGAATGCCTGAAATTTCTGATGAAAGAGATCACGAACATGTCCATAGATGAACTGGATGAAGAAATGCTGGACAATCTGGTGACATGGCAATATAACGGAAGCAAAACAACGATCGATGAGTTCGGGAAACTGGACTTACAGGAAAAACAGGATGTGATCGATTTTATAGGGGATCTTCTGCTCTATGAAGAACTGACGGTTAACGGGAAAGACTATCTTCTGGTGCATGCAGGCCTTGGGAACTTTTCACCGGAAAAGGACATCGAAGATTATTCGCTGCATGACCTGATCTGGGTGAGAGCCGATTATGATGTACAGTATTTTGACGACACCTATGTGATCTCGGGGCATACACCGACGCAGACGATCGAAGACAATCCGCGTCCCGGCTATATTTACCGCAAAAACAATCATATCGCGATTGACTGCGGCGCGCATTATCCGGGAGGAAGGCTTGCAGCCATATGTCTGGACACGGGAGAAGAATTCTATTCTTCAACGAATGATGAACAGGGAGAATGATCCATGTATTATGTACCGGATGATACGAAAATAGCAGGATTTTACGAGTGCAGCGAATGCCATGAGAGATTTCTGGATGTGCGGGTTGTGCCGGCATTGGTGTGCCCGAATTGCGGAATTGAACCTGACATGGAACTGGGGCCTGATGACGAGATGCCGGAAGTAAAAGAGACGGCAAAGCTTTTGGAAACGTTGGAAGGCGAGGATGTGGAGCGGTATGATACGCTTTTAAGCTTAGCGATCACCGGGGGAGATTATTCGTGGATATAAAGGCATTTTGGAATGCTGTCATAACGCAGAACAGGGATGCGCTTAGAGCTTATTTCAGCACGGATGCGATCATCCGGTGGCCGTGTACAAATGAACAATTTACACTTGACCGGTACATCAGCGTCAACTGTGATTATCCAGGAAACTGGGAAGGCGAGATCGAGCGGATCGAAGAGAGGGATCCTGCCATCATTCTGGCGGGACGTGTTTATCCGCCGGATCGCAGTTCTTCATTTCATGTGGTGAGTTTTATCAGGCTGGAAAACGGTTTGATCACTGAAATGGATGAATATTGGGCAGAAGACGGGGAACCGCCTGCGTGGCGGAGGGAAATCTGAACAACGAAAGATATAGAAATGAAAAACAGCTACGGCGATCGCCATAGCTGTTTTTCGTTATCATCAGATGCAGGTTGCCGTTTCTCAGATGTAGGTCGCCATTTCTCAGATATAGGTTACCGTTTCGCCGATGGGTTTGCGGCTGAAGTGATTGGGTAACGCTTCTGTGCCGTCAGCGGCATATCCAAGATCGAATAACGTCAGGATCTCTTCGTTTTCCGGAATGTGAAAGGCTTTCGCCACTTCATCCGGGTCAAAGAAGTTCACCCAGCAGCTTTCCACGCCGCAGTTCTTTGCGGCAAGCAGCATGTGCGTTGCCACGATGGTCGCATCTTCAATGCCGGAATCATATTTCTGTCCGGGATAGGTGAAGGTATTGTTCTTGTCAAATGCGATGATCAAAACGGTCGGTGCACCGTAACGGCAGGGCGTGAAGCTGTCGATCTTTGCAAGCCCTTCTTCAGACTGCACCACATAGATATGCTGTTCCTGCAGGTTCTTGGCGGTCGGCGCAAGCCTTCCAGCCTCAAGGATGGCATCAAGCTGCTCCTTCGTGATCTGGTCAGCTTTGTACTTTTTGCAGGAATAGCGTTCCTTTACAACTTCCATAAATTCCATGATCATTATCTCCTGTATTTATGCAGAAATCCTATTATCAGAAAATGAACCATTAACCCCGTCCCCAAGGGATCATTTACAAGGTGGCGGTGCGCAAGCTTTCTTCAACGGCCTTGACCTGTTCAAACGGATAATTGCAGAAATCAGCGATCTCTTCCACGGTTTTGCCGCGGCGCAGCATTTCCTCGATTTTCTGTGTATCCCGGAGAGAGATACCCTGCTTAATACCCTCTTCAACGCCTTCTGCCTTGAACAATTCCATGGTTTCAGCTTCATTGTATTCAGTTAAGCACATGTTCTTTACCTCACTCTTATGCTCTGCCAGGAAGGCCTTGAGTTCGAAGTCATCCGGCATATCCTCTATAGCTTTGTCTATTGCAGGTTCGATCCCCAGCGTTTCCTTGTCCTTTCTGACTGCCTCAATGAACCATGAGTATTCCGACAGAACCTTGCAGTCGGCCAGCAGTCTGCTGCCATATTGGGGACGGATGTTATGCATATGCACTTTTACTTCAACATCCGGTTTTGAAGGATCATAGCCCTCAGGAAAGGAATCGCTCAGTTTCAATGTCACATCATCCCTATCGGCTTCACCATTATAGAAAACGGCTAGTCTCGGAATGGGAAGGGTCATCAGCTTTGAACCGTAGATGTTCTGCCTTGTACGTTTAATGTACTTGTCGTACTGCCTTCCCAGATCTCATGCTGTCTGTGCACGTTCCTGCCTATGTTTTGTTGGGTTTTATAAGCAGGAATTTCAGAAATGCTCAGATGAGATCATAGACGGCAGAAACTGCCATTCAGAAGAAAAACCGCTTACAGAGTAATTTTATCACAGATGATCGGCGTTGTTAATGCCCTTTTACAAAGTTTTAGCGGCTTTAACGGTTGCGGATCTGTTCGGAAACTGTTACAATAAGATCACCATAAAGAGAGGGCGAGAGACAAGCTCAATGACCCCTCCGCAACCTACCGTATGGCAAGGTGCGAAAGCTTGCATGATGGGTCTTATATGTGTTGATAAGGTCCATCAGTCGATGGGCCTCTTTTTGTGGGAATCTGCAAAAAGGAGGAAGTGAAAATGGTGATTTTTTATCGGGAGAATTCGGGAGAGAAAACGTATGAAGAAGTAACGGAAGTTTGCAGAAAAGGTTATGGGATTAAAAATCCCGGGCGTGTCAGTGGCTTTCAGGGATTCTTCTTTAGACTCTTTGATGTTTACCTGTACGGAAAACTGGAGGACTGGGTGCGGAACAACCCGAAATTGGAAAAGCCTCTGGTAGAGTTTATCAGAAGATTTTCAGCTGAAGACTATGGTTTTGTAACCGTAGCGGAACGTAATAACAATCTGGAAGGCAAATGGCTTTGCGGAAGTTGCAGCTATACGATCGGGAGGTATTCCTTTGAGGACAGCGAACTGATGCACTATGGCGGTATCGTACTGGAGTTCTTCCGTGACCGGGGGTTTCTGTACAGTATAGATGAAGATGTATCGACTTTATATGCGGAATATGGAGATGCCGGTCACAAAAATCATGATATATAATTTGAAAATGGACCATTAACCCCGTCCCCAAGGGACCATTATACTATCATAGAGAACCGGCGTTGTTAATGCCATTTCACATGATAGTGTCTGTTATTTTAACGAGCTTTCAACATGCTCCCTGTCCAAAACGATGGATTCGAGATAATCGACCATTTCCAGCTTGGACTTATAGTCTCCGCCGCCTTCGGACAGAGCTAATTCTTCACTGCCTGAAGGAAGATAGGTCTTCAGCTCCTGCTCGTATTCTTCCCGGGATGTCTGCATGCGGCCGACAAACGGATCATCGAATATGACATCCCCGTTCTCATCAAGGACAAAGCCACCCTGCTCATCCATCAATGCATCATAGCCGCCCATCCAGATCAGGCCGATCCCGTTCTGGTCAAGGGAATAGATATTATACCATTCTCCGGCGCCTCCGGTACCGGTCTGCCAGGATACGATCTTACCTGAGTATGCCGTGGAATAAACAGAGCGGCTGTAGGTGCCGAGACCGAAAACGCCCTGTTCGTCATCCGGCGTACCGTCTTTATTAAAATCGATCAGATTACCGTTTTCATCAACAGAGAAAATGGACAGCGAATAACCGTCATGCAGCATGCACAATTGCGGGATCCTGTTTGCATCTATATTCATCAGGGCAAACGCCTCATAGTCCTGTCCATGCCGGCTGATCGCATCAAGATAGGCCTGTGCCATTTCCGGTGTCAGCATTTGCGCATTGTTTTCTTCTGCCGGTGTCTCGGGTTCCTTGGGCTCGTTAATGGGAGCAGGATCCGGAAGGTCCTTTTCTGTATCCGAAGTCTCTTCTTTTGGCGCTTCCCGGATGTTTTCCGGCTCCGCCTCAACCTGCTTTTGATCCGCCGCCTTGTGAACTGCAGTGGTAACAACGGCAGCAGCGACACCTCCGCCAAGAGCAAGTACCAGGATCCCGGCGCTCAGGCCGATCAATAAACCTTTGTTCATATATCTTCTCGCCAGTGTGATCTCTTTGTCATTGAGTATCATTCTAAGATATGAAAAATCATCCGTCAAATAGATACAGGTAGCATTATGAAGCCAAATAACTTATGATAGATAGGTGGAAAGATGCAGAGATCATCCGATAAAGTACTGAAAGGTTTGAAGAAGCAGTGGGCATGAACAAAAGCGAGAGAAAAGCATTTTCCAGGATGTTGCAGCGGCGCGAAAAGGCAGACAGGGCGAAGCGGGAAAAGCAGCAGGCCAAAGAGCAGGCGGAAGCCGATGAAACCGCTGTGACAGCGGAGGCGGCTCCGGATCTTGCCAAGACCACGAAGCTTGTGTTTTTCAGGCACTATAATACCTATCAGGCGCTGCTGGAAGTGCATCCTCTGAAAGATCTTAACTTAGATGCCGTGTATGCCAAGGTGATCTTATACATCATGCGCTGGTTCAGAAACCGTCTGGGCGAGGGTGTCTGTTCGGAACGTGCGGATCTTGCGTTCTTAAGGGAGGATTACCCGGAACCGGAAGACTACGCAGCTTTTCGCCTTGAGGATGTATCGAATATCAACGGATTTGATTTTATTGATTTTGAAACCGCGTTCTTAAACCACAGGCAGGCCTGGGTGGTCCGCCTGGTGGAACCGGATAACGGACAGGAACGTAAGGACATTCAGGGGCGGACCTTCACCACGGAGATCTCCGTATACAAGCAGGAAAGATCGGTCGTTCTGGGTATCAGGGAAGCGTGCCGCGAGCCGGAGAAGAATACCGAGGATGCGTTCGGCTACAGGCCGGGATTTGTCAGGGATATCTTCTATGATCCGGATCTTTGCCTTACGGAAGAGGGACTGGATAAGGAATATGCTTTTGCAAAGGAAGCATACCGGCTGAACGGCAAGTCGGCGGAAGCAAGCAGAAATCTGTATGAGAACCTGATCGTTTCTACGGGACGGCAGATGCCGATCCTCTTTATTCCGGGTACATATTATGATGATCATGCGGAGGACGTAAACAGGAAGACGATCAGCCTTCTTGGATACTGTCATGTCGTGGTGCTTGAGAACGGCTGCCGCAAGCTGTTTGAGCAGGTCATGGAAAATGAAGAACTTGTCGAAGTTGCCGAAGAAGGGCAGCTGATCTTCTATCGGACCAACAGCCTGCAGGAATATGCGCCTGCTTATTACGAGGAGGATACGGAGGATCTGCTGGACCGGATCAAGACGGTGGCGCAGAACGAGCCGCTCAGGAAATTCTGTGATTTTAAGAAGTATTCCTTTAAACCTTCATGGTGGGAAAGTCCGCAGGAGGGCAGCGGCCTTGGGGGCGCAGAAGTTGATGAGATCAAAAGCCGCTATGAAGCAGAGATTTCGCAGCTAAGAAACGAAAAAAGTGATCTTGAGCGGGACAACGACCGCCTGCAAAGGAATCTGAACGAGATCACCGCGGAGAATAAGAAACTGGACAAACGAGTCACAGGGCATTTTTCGGATCTGTCCAGGATCAGGAAAAAACTGAATGATGCGATCGAAGCGCAGAAACGGGCAGAAGAGGAAAAGAACAGGATTCAGGAAAGCGCCATGCGTGAGGGGATGATCGCAAAGGGCATGGTCAGCGAGGTGAAGGAACGCTACAGGCCGATCATCAATCTGCCGGCTTTTGGCCTGCAGAATAAAGAGGAGATCTTGCAGTGGATCAGGACGAATTATTCGGATGTTCTTGTGATCCTGCCGAATGGGGAAAGATCGTTTTACGCTGACAGCCGTAATATCGACTGGCACCGTTTCTGCATGATGATCCATTATCTTGCGGGATATACGAGGGAGCGGAACTTAGGCGGGATCGCGCTTGATCCGATGGCGGCAAGGGATTATGATGCTGAGGATTCCGGGTATAAAGTGGAACCTGCGGGAAGCGGGCAGGGGGCGCTGGAATTTTACAAAGATAAATATACGGTCACGATCGAGGAAAAAGGCGAGAAGAAGGCTGTACTTCTCGATCTGCATTTAAAATACGGCAAGGGCATGGATGACAACATGATCCGGATCTATTTTCATTATTCGGCACCGGAGAAGAAGACCTTCATCGGATATATGCCGGGGCATCTGCCGATCCGGTAAGGCAGGCTGTATGTGAAAGGGAGCAAAACGTTGACGGCAGCAGAAGCAAGAAAGATCGCAAATGATTTTGACGAAAACAGGAACCCTTCGGCGGATGATGTGTTCCTGTTTACGGAAGCGATGAACTATCTGATCGAGGAAGAGCATAAGCCAAGCGACATGATGTATCTTGGCGGATATTATTATGAGATCAGGAAGTTTGATCTGGCCTTAAAGTACTATGAGATGGCGGCAACTTATGACTATGACCCCGCTTACGAATGTCTGGGGTATATCTGGTATTACGGCAGGACCGGGGAACGTGACTACAAGAAGGCGTTTGAATACTTTTCAAAGCTCATGGAAAAGGGAGAACCGGTAGCGACATATAAGGTCGCGGACATGTATAAGAACGGGTATTACGTTGAAAAGGATCAGAAGAAATATGAACAGATCATTGAGGCACTGTATCCGAAGGTGATGGACATGGACAATGTGTTCGATCCGGTGCCGGAGGTGTTTACGAGGCTTGCAAGGATCCGCACTTTGCAGGGGAGGATCGAGGATGCGGTCGACCTCTATGAATATGCCAAGGATTTTCTGGCACAGAGGATCCGGTACAATGCGTTTTTCGGGAATCTGAACATCATGAAGTGGCTGATCGACGATCTGTATGAGCTGGTTGCATTTAATGAGCGGGCGTTTGATCTTTACGACATGTATTATCTGTTAAAGAGCCCGCATAAGATCTCATTTATGTACCGGAATGCGGAACAGACGGTCGAATCGGTCATGGAGGATGCAGAATGCGCCGTGTGCTTTAACGGAAAGTGGTTTCGCGACCGGGATGCCTTTTACAAGGATGCGTGCATCGGGAATACGAAACTGACGGCGGTCTATGATGATCTGTACGGGTTTCGGGTGAAGGAAGTACGGAAATGAAGAAAAAAAATCTGGCAAAACGGATCGGAATGTCCTTGTTCGGGGTGATCATCTGCGCGATCAGCGTGGGGATCTTTAAGATCGCAGCCCTTGGCGTGGATCCGTTCCAGTCCTTTATGGCGGGACTGGATGCGATCGTTCCGATCAGGTTCGGGACGCTGTATGTGATCACGAATGCGGTGCTGTTGCTGTTTGCGCTCATATTTGACAGGCATTACATCGGGATCGCGACTTTTATCAACCTGTTCCTGCTTGGCTATATCACGCAGTTTACGTACGATCTTCTGCAGAAAGTGATCGTATCCCCGTCCATTTTGGTGCGCATCATCTGTCTTGTGGTCGGCGTGGTCATCATCTGCTTCGGCTCTGCGTTCTACATGACGGCGGATCTCGGGGTGTCCACGTATGATGCGATCGCGCTGATCATCTGCAATACCTGGAAGAAGGGAAAATTCCAGTATGTGCGGATCATCACGGATCTTATCTGTGTTCTGCTGGGTGTGGGCCTGTTCCTGCTGTCCGGCGGAAAGTCAGCCGCGATCCCGACGATCGCAGGGATCGGAACGATCATCACGGCCTTTTTCATGGGGCCTTTGATCGAGTTCTTTAACGTGCATGTGGCAAGACCGGTGCTTCGGGGAAAGAAAAAAGAGTCCTGAGTGCGGCTTAAGAAACGAATCAAAAATAAAGGAGAACGGATATGGAATTTACCATGATCGAAACCGGATGGCTGTCCATCCTGCCGCCGCTCATTGCGGAGAGTGTGATTTTGACAGGAACAGTACTGTTGATCGGGAAGAAAGCGAAATAGGGAGTAATCATGGCGTTTAAGATCGTTCGGAATGACATTACAAAAATGAATACGGAGGCCATCGTTAATACGGCAAACGATCACCCGACGGTCGGGACCGGGTGCGATCATGCCGTATATGAGGCGGCAGGGTACGAGGAACTCCTCTCTTACAGGACCGAGAAGATCGGCTTTGTGCCGGAGGGCGATGCGTTCATCACGCCCGGGTTTCATCTGCAGGCAAAGTATATCATCCACGCGGTAAGTCCGTTGTATACGGGCGGGGAAGACGGCGAGGAAGAGAAACTGCGCGCCTGCTACAGGAAAGCGCTGCAGCTTGCCAAAGAGCATGAGGTCCGCTCGATCGCATTTCCCCTGATCTCTACCGGTGGGTTCGGTTACCCGAAGGAAGAGGGCATGCGCATCGCGGTGGATGAGATCCATGCGTTCCTGCTGCAGAATGAGATGGATGTTTATCTGGTTGTCTTTGACGATCGGGCAAGATCGCTCGGCAAAAAGATCGATCCGGATCTGGAAGAATACATTGACAGGAACTACGTTGAGGAGAAGAGGGAAGCCGAGTATGGTATGGTCTTCTCACGCAGACCGGACCGGATGCCGGAGAGGCCGAAAGCGGCGCACATAGCAGGCGGCTTCGGATCGATATTAAAAAACAGGAAAAAAGAAGAGCGCACAGTGGAATCGTGTGCAATGCCCGAGGCCGTAGATGAAGACCTCTTCATGGGCAGCCCCTGCGCTGAAGCGTTTGATTTTGAAACGGAACACGAGAGCAAACTGAATGAGAGGATGAAGCATATTTCAGATACGTTTTCCGAGTATCTTATGTATCTGATCGAAGACAAGAAGATGAAAAACGCGGATGTTTACAAGCGGGCGATCGTGGATAAGAAGATCTTTTCCAAGATCAAGAATAACCCCGGTTATCATCCGCAGAAACTGACGGCGCTGTGTCTTTGTGTCGGCGCAAGACTGAACCTGGATGAATCCAAGGACCTTCTGGCGCGCGCGGGCTATGCGCTTTCGCCCTGTGATAAGACGGACATCATCTTCTCCTATTTTATCGAAAATGAGATCTATGACATGATCGAGCTGGACATCCAGCTCGAAGAACACGGCCTGCCCTGCATCATTTCATAAGCTTCAAAAAGGTCGCTTTCCCGGCGACCTGATTTTTATTTTCAGAACGTATAATGAGCCCGTAAACAGGAAACACCCGCAAGGGCATCAGACAGGAGGGCAATCATTATGCGTAAAGATTTAACGGAAGTTGTTTTCATTCTTGACAGAAGCGGTTCGATGAGTGGACTCGAAGCGGACACGATCGGCGGGTTCAATTCCATGATCCAAAAGCAGCAGAAGGAAGACGGGGAAGCCTACATCTCTGCAGTGCTTTTCGACGATCAGACCGAGGTGCTCTATGACAGGACGCCGGTTGGTAAGGTAAAACCGATGACGGACAAGCAGTATTACGTCAGGGGCTGCACGGCGCTTCTGGATGCGATCGGCGGCGCGATCCATCATATTTCGAAGATCCACAAGAGCGAGGCTGAAGAAGACAGGCCGGAGAAGACGCTCTTCATCATCACGACCGACGGCATGGAAAATGCCAGCCACACCTACGACTACAAGAAGGTCAAAAAGATGGTGGAGAAGCGCAAGGAAAAGAACGGCTGGGAATTTCTGTTCCTCGGCGCCAACATCGATGCGATCGGGGAAGCGACAAAGTTCGGGATCAGCGCCGACAGGGCAGTCAACTATGAGTGCGACAGCGAAGGGACGGCCATAAATTTCCGGTCGCTTTCCAATACGGTGTCCGCGGTCAGACATGCCAAGAGCAGGGCGGAAATCGGGATGGCTATGGATCTGGGCTGCGCGCCGATCAGAGAGGACTATGCAAAAAGGCATAAGAAGAGTTAAAATGCTGAAAGAACAGATCCTGCAGGGCATGGACCGTAGTATCATGAGGAACCGGAAAGGGGATACGGGATGAACTTTAAGTACATGCCGGAACTCGGATGGAGATGGGGATATCCGCTCGTGATCCTCGTCTGCGTGCTGATCGCTGTCGGAAGCCTGCTGTTCTTTAAGAAGAAAAAATGGTTGTAAAAAATGGTTGCAGGAAAGAAATGAAACAGAAATGAAAAAGAAAGTTGCTTTGGAGTGGCTGAAGATCGTTGCGGGTTTGCTCGTGTTTTCCTTCGGCGTGCATCTGACGATCTTTGCAAATATCGGACTGGCCCCCTGGGACTGCCTCGGAATGGGGCTCGCAAAACATACGCCGTTTAATTACGGGGTGGCGATGACCTTGATCGCCATCACCGTGCTCCTGATCGATGTCCTTATGAAGGAAAAGATCGGGTTCGGGACCATCATCGATGCCTGTCTGACCGGAAATTTCGTGCAGATGTTCAATTCCTTGAATCCATTTCCGCTAAATCAGAATGTCTGGTTCGGGATCGGCTACATGCTCGCAGGATTTGTGTTCATGGCGCTCGGTATGTGGATCTATATGAGCGCGCAGCAGGGCTGCGGCCCGAGAGATGCGCTGCTTGTCGGTCTTGGAAAAAGAATGCCGAAAGTCCCCATCGGGATCGTGGAGGTCCTGCTGTGGGCTTTTGTGCTGCTCATCGGCTATCTTCTGGGCGGACCGGTCGGGATCGGAACGCTGATCAGCACATTCGGGGCGGGACTTGTGATGCAATTTGTGTATAATATCATCAGGTTTGAACCGAGAAAACTGAAAAACCGTGATCTGTTTGCGGTGATCAGGGAACTGAGAGAATAACCGGTACTTACCGGGTGGATTGGAGATCGTTTTATGAGTTTCGGGTTTTCTTACATCGGGCTGATCTGGCTGGCAATGCTGCTTGTCCCGAATTTTATCTGGACGAAAAATAAGCCGAAGGATTATGAAAAATATGCCGTAAATGAAAATAAGATCCTGCTTGGACTGGAGCGGGCCGGGGAATTTATCGTGACGCCGGTCGCACTCCTGTTTTCTGATTTTAACTATAAGGGCTGGAACTTCTGGGCAGCCGTGCTGCTGTTGTCTTTTCTTTGCATGGTATTGTATGAGATCTTCTGGGTCCGCTATTTTCGCAGTGAAAAGACGATGCAGGATTTCTACAGCAGTCTGTGCGGTGTTCCGGTCGCGGGGGCGACATATCCGGTCATCGCGTTTGCGCTGCTTGGTATTTACGGCGGAAACATCCTGATGCTCATCGGTTCTGTCATTCTCGGTGTGGGGCATATCGGGATCCATTTGCAGCACAGGAAGGAAGTCTGCGGACAAAAGAAAAAGCAGAAACTTGTGATCCGTATCCTGAAAGGGATCGGTCTGGCAGTTCTTGCGCTGATCTTCGGAACGTTCTTTTTCTTTATCGCCGGTAGGAACATCAACCAGCTCAAACGCGCCAGCCTCTATATGGACGGTGTGAACGAGCAGACTTATGTGCTTCTTAACGATCAGGAAGAATATGTTTCGATCTGCGGCAGGGATGTTACAAATCCGGTGATCATTTCCCTGCATGGCGGTCCCGGCTCTCCGACAACATTTGTTGATTATCTCTGGCAGGACAGACTGACGGATCAGTATACCGTGATCGCCTGGGACGAGCGGGGTTGCGGAAGATCGTATTACAGAAATACAAAACTTGATCCTGACAACGTCACGCTTTCTTTCGAACAGCAGATCCTGGATCTGGATGCGCTGGTCGATTATGCACTGGAGCGCTTCGGACAGGAAAAGGTGATCATTCTCGGGCATTCCTACGGGACGATGCTTGGCAGCAGATATGCACTTTCGCATTCCGAAAAAGTATCGGCTTATATCGGTGTCGGCCAGTGCGTGAACGAGGAAGACTATTACGGCGAGTTCTATTCCTATGAGGATGCGCTGAAGAAAGCACAGGAAAAGGGAGACGATACGACAAAACTTACGGCAGCTTACGAGAAGTTCAAAGCCGATATGAGTATCGTCAATCTCATGAATTTAAGAGCGCTTGTCGAACCTTATCATCCCCTGACGTATACAAAAGGCAAGTCTACCATGGCGGCGCTGACCAGCCCGATCGCAGGTGTGGATGATATGAGATGGTATTTTCTGACGGTCGCGTCCACGATGGGAAATCCCAGGCATGAGCAGTTGATCAGGCCTCTGGAAGAGTATATGAAGCAGTTCAATGTGCTGTCTTCAGGGGATTCTTACGAGATGCCGGTGCTGCTGATCTCGGGAACCTGTGACTGGATCACCCCATACGGGTTGGTGCAGGACTATGCTGCGGCCTTAAAAGCGCCGAAAGTGGAAGTCTGTCCGATCGAGGGCTGCGGGCATTCTCCGCAGGGCCAGGTGCCGGATGAATTTGCGGAGGCGGTAAAGAGGTTTCTTGGGGATCTCTGATAAAAGAAGTTTCTCGGGATTCTCTGATACAGAAATATTTGTAGGAACGTGAGGGGACCGGGCTGATCCGGAAAAGGACGGGATATGGCGGAGTATTCGAAATTATGGATGGGATACGCAAAGAGAACGTGCAGGGACCGCGCTCTTCTGAAAACGATCCGGATCAAAGGGGCAGATGAAAACGATCCCATCATAAAAAATGCGGTTGTGGAATTACGGGAAGGACTGAAGTATATGCTGGATCTTGATCCGGAGATTGCTTTCGGTCCTTTTGTTGCGTCTGAGGGCGGATCCTGCAATTTGTCAGCTTCAGCTACGGACGGGGAAGGCATGACGGAGAAAGAGTCTTACCGGATTTCGGTTTGTGAGGATGGGCTGGAGCTTAGCGGACACTCTTCCGTGGGAGTGCTGTATGCGGTATTCGATCTGCTCCGCAGTGTTTCCTGCGGGAAAGAGATTGGTAAAGTATATGCTTCGGGGAAGACGGTGACGCCTTCAAATCCGCTTCGGATGCTGAACCACTGGGACAACATGGACGGCAGCATTGAGCGGGGGTACGCGGGACTGTCATTTTTCTTTCAGGATGATGAGATCCTCGTGAATGAACGGACAAGGGATTATGCGAAATTGATCGCATCCGTCGGGATCAATGCGGTCGTGATCAACAACGTCAATGTAAAGGATGCGGCGACGTTTCTGATCAGTGAGAGATATTCTGACCGGTTGTCTGCACTCGGAAAGATCTTCGCCGAATACGGGATCGGGCTGTTCTTAAGCCTGAACTTTGCATCCCCCATCGAACTCGGAGGACTGAAAAGCGCCGATCCGCTTGATGAAAACGTGAGGACCTGGTGGAAGGCTCAATTTGCGAAGGTGTTTTCGAGGGTTCCGACACTTAAGGGATTTCTTGTAAAGGCGGATTCCGAGGGGCGCCCGGGGCCTTTTACTTACGGCAGAACACAGGCGGACGGAGCAAACATGCTCGCAGAACTTGTCCGGGAATATGGCGGGATCATCATCTGGCGCTGCTTTGTCTACAACTGCATGCAGGACTGGAGAGACAAAAAGACGGACCGGGCAAGGGCCGGATATGACACGTTCATGCCGATGGACGGGAAGTTTTCGGATAACGTCATCCTGCAGATCAAGAACGGGCCGATGGATTTTCAGATCCGCGAACCCGTATCGCCGCTGTTCGGGGGCATGGAAAGAACCAATCAGATGCTGGAAGTGCAGATTGCGCAGGAATATACCGGGCAGCAGATCGATCTTTGTTATCTCATTCCGATGTTCAAAGAGATCCTTGATTTTCAAACGTATTGTGGCGATACAGACGATGCGGTTGCGGACATTGTAAGCGGCAAGACGTTTGGCGCCGGATCATCCGGGATCGCTGCGGTCGCAAACACGGGCCGTGATTTTTACTGGACAGGAAATGTCCTGGCGGCTGCCAATCTCTACGGGTTCGGGCGGCTTGCATTTGATACATCGCTCAGCGCTGAAAAGATCGCGGAAGAATTTGTCAAAATGACGATCTCAGTGGATGAAGAGGTGGTGGAGACGATCGTGTCGATCCTGCTTCCATCCAGAGAGATCTATGAGAAATATACGAGTCCGCTCGGGATCGGCTGGATGGTCAATCCGGGGACGCACTACGGCTGCAATGTGGACGGGTACGAATACGACAGGTGGGGGACTTACCACAGAGCCGACCATCTGGGGATCGGCGTGGACAGGAGCGAGCGGGGAACCGGGTTTGCAAAACAGTACAGGGAGCCGAATGCTTCGATGTATGGTTCTATCACCGATTGTCCGGATGAGTTGGCGCTGTTCTTCCATCATTTACCGTATACGCACAGGCTGCACAGCGGGAAGACCGTGATCCAGCATATCTATGACTCCCACTTTGAAGGATATGAGGAAGCACAGGAACTGGCGGGGAAATGGGAGATGCTTGCAGGCAGGATCGATGATGGGGTCTTCGAAAATGTCAGGGAACGCTTTGCAAGGCAGCTTGAGAACGCCCGAGAGTGGCGCGACCGCGTGAATTCCTACTTCTACCGCAAGAGCGGCATCCCCGACGAACACCACCGCGAAATATTTTGAGCCCTTGGGGACGGGGTCAGTGGTCCATTGTCGACTTTTAGGTTTACAATGAGCCACTGACCCCGTCCCCAAGGGCTCATTTTTGTGTTGAATAATATGGGAAAGCGTGATAGAATAAATAAACCTATTAAAGTAGTAGGCAAATAGGAATCCCGGGAGAGTGACTTCCGGATTTTTTATAATTGTTGGAGGAAAGAGAAAATGAGCGAACAAGAGCAGTACAGACATATCTCGGCCGAAGAATTTGCGGCGCTTGATTTTAATACGGTCACGCTTCTTGACCTGCGTGAGCCGGATGAAGTTCTGGTGAGCGGGATCGAGGGCGCGATCAATCTGCCGTTTTCCGGCGGCTTTGATGCGCTGGATACGGTTCCGAAGGATAAGCCGGTGGTCGTGTTTTGCCGTGTTGGGGACTGGAGTGAGCAGATCGCGGAGATCTTATCCGACAGGGGATATGATGTTGCAACGCTTGACGGAGGGTATCAGGCCTATCGTGCACTGCAGACGCAAAGCAGCCCTGCAGTCGCTGCAGGTCCTGCGCCTGTTCCGGTCCTGATCGACGCCAAAGGCCTCAAATGCCCCGGGCCGATCGTAAAGGTTGCGGATTATCTGCGGGATAAGCCTGTCGGCGAAACGATCCGTGTGGAAGCAACAGAAGAAGCATTTGAATCTGATATCAAAGTCTGGTGCGCGCGCACCGGAAACCATCTGGATGAGCTGGTGATCAAAGACGGCGTGATCAGGGCGCAGATCACAAGGGCGGATAAACCGGAAACGGCTGCCGTAAAAGAACAGAACGATAAGACTTTTGTGGTATTCTCCGGGGATCTCGACAAGACCATTGCCGCGTTCATCATTGCAAACGGTGCGGCCGCAATGGGCAGGAAAGTCACAATGTTCTTTACTTTCTGGGGATTGAACATATTGAGAAAACCGAAGAAGATCAAAGTGGCCAAGACGTTTATCGAGAAAATGTTCGGGCTCATGATGCCAAGGGGAACAACGAAACTCGGGCTCTCCAGGATGAACATGGGCGGTGCCGGTGCGAAAATGATCCGCGGGATCATGAAGAAGAAGGGGATCAGTTCACTTGAAGAACTGATCGAGAGTGCAAAATCACACGGGGTCAGGATCGTTGCCTGCCAGATGTCGATGGATATCATGGGGATCCGACAGGAAGAGCTGATCGACGGGGTGGAACTCGGCGGCGTTGCGACTTTTATCGGATCGGGCGAGGAATCCGATATGAGTCTGTTCATTTGATCGTGATATGTAAAGTGAGCGTTTAAGACATGAAAGAGATCACGATTTCGGAACTGAGTCAGCTGCAGGACGATTCTTATGTCCTGATCGATGTCCGCGATGAAGACCACAGGGCTTATGGGATGATGGAGAACGCCATCGCTTTGGACCTTGACGCAGGAGAAGAAACGATCGGCGTGCTGATCTGTGAACTGCCTGTGGAAAAGAAAGTGGTCTTCTACTGCGAGATTGGGAAAAGGACTGGAGAACTGGACGAGCTGATTTTTCCGGCGGGACGGGAATACTACAGCCTTGCGGGAGGATATGCGGGATATATCCGTTCTTTGGTCGCAAATGAGGATCGGCGTGCAGAAACCAGGCAGAAAGCGGAAGAAAGCATCAGGAAGAGATTTCATAAGCAGCTGTTCACGCCGTTTGCAAAAGCATGCAAGACCTACCGGCTGATCGAAGAGGGGGACAGGATCGCGGTCTGCATTTCCGGCGGCAAGGATTCCATGCTGATGGCGAAGCTGTTCCAGGAGATCAAAAAGCACGGAAAGTGTGATTTTGACCTGATCTTTCTGGTCATGGATCCGGGATACAACCGGGAAAACCGTGCACTCATTGAAAGCAACGCAGAAACGCTGGGGATCCCTGTCACAATTTTTGAGAGCACGATCTTTGATGCCGTCGATACGATCGAGAAAAGTCCCTGCTATATCTGCGCGAGGATGCGGCGGGGGTATCTCTACAGTAAGGCGAAGGAGCTGGGCTGCAACAAGATCGCGCTCGGACATCATTACGATGACGTAATCGAGACCATTCTGATGGGGATGCTGCACGGGGCGCAGATCCAGACCATGATGCCGAAGCTGCACAGCACGAATTTTGAAGGGATGGAACTGATCCGGCCGCTTTATCTGATCCGGGAAAGTGATATCTGTGCCTGGCGGGATTACTGCGGGCTGCATTTTCTGCAATGCGCGTGCCATTTTACGGACACGTGCTCGACCTGCCATGAAGACGGTACGACTTCGTCCAAACGACTGGAAACCAAGAAGCTGATCGCCATGCTGAAAAAGGACAATCCTTACATCGAATCCAATATTTTCAACAGCGTCCAGAACGTGAACGTTGATACGGTGATCGCTTATAAGAAGCATGGGATAAGACATCATTTTCTGGAGGAATACTGAGGGACCGGCGGATATGATCCTGCAGCCTGCGGACATGATTCTGGATTTGATCCTGGGGCTGTGGGTTCGGAAAACTTTGAATCGGGTAAGAATCGGGAAGGATTCAGGAAGGATTCAGGAAGGATTCGGAAAGGATTCTGGAAGGAGATGGAAGCATGAGATCGATACTGATCAAGGATACAACAAAAGAAGAACGGGAACAGATCATCCGTGAGTCTCTGGACTGCGGCGGCGGATGCGAGAACTGCAGCGGTTGCTGGCTTGGCGGGGGCGCTCCCTGGGATATTTATCAGGACTATATTGACGGAAAACGTGAGATCAAAGAAATCAATGCCGAATATATGTTACAATATCGGCAGGAGAGAAACATCCTCTGAATGATCCCTTGGGGACGGGGTTAGTGGTTCACTTTGCACATGAAAAGGTTTCTGAAGATCTCAACAATTACATGGCTCATTCTCTGCATGTTTACTGCTTTTACCGGCTGCGCGGGGGATCATCATGCCGGACTGCGCACGGAATCTTTAGCCGGCTTAAACGGTTTCACGCAGAAACAATACGGAGTTTTTCTGGATTTTGACGGCGATATCGGTGAACTTTCAGACTATGAGTATCTTGTGATCGATGCGAGATACCACGACAAGGACGAATTTCTTCAGAAACCTGAAGAACAGCACATCTACAGCTACCTGAACATCGGATCGCTGGAGGATTTCAGCGATTACTATGATACCTATTCGGATCTGGCGCTTGGTGCTTATGAGCACTGGGAAGGTGAACAATGGGTCGACGTTTCCGATAAACGGTGGCAGGATTTCATTTTAAACGAACTTGCACCCGATCTACTGTCTAAAGGAATCGACGGATTTTTTGTCGATAACTGCGATGTCTACTATAATTACCCGACTGATGAGATCTTAAACGGCCTGGCTGTGATCATGAAAGGACTCAGGTCCATGGGGTGTGATGTGATCATAAACGGCGGGGATACGTTTCTGGATGCCTATACCGAAAAGATTGGTGCGTGGTCAGATGTGATCACGGGGATCAACCAGGAATGTGTCTTCACGCGGATCGACTGGGAAGAGGACAGGCTGACTGCGGCACTTGATGAGGACCGGGAATATTTTACGGACTATATTGAAAAGTATGCAGCGCTTGGCGCGAAGATCTTTCTGCTTGAATATGCAGACGAATCCCCTGAAAACGAGGCCCTCGAAAGCAGGATCGCCACTTATTGCCGCGAGCAGGGGTTTCTGTATTATATTTCTAATTCTGTCAATTTAGACCGGTAGTGAGCCCTTGGGGACGGGGTCAGTGGTCCATTGTAAACTGCAAAGTAAACAATGAGCCCTTAACCCCGTCCCCAAGGGCTCACCAAGGGACCACCAAAGGACCAAAACTATGAAAGAGACTTGAATATTAGCTAAAAAATAGTATAATGAAATTAGCTAAATAAGTGAGGTGATCAGGATGATCAAAGATACAGCCGTTGCAACGGCAACAGAAATGCAGAATAATTTCGGACGCTACCTTGCCATTGTTCAAAGCGGAAAGGAAGTTATTGTCACGAAGAACGGTAAGGAAGTGGGCAGGTTTGTTCCCAGAGAATCAGCGGTTTCTTATCTGACGGATTCCCTGACCGGCGTGCTGAATCATCAGGAAGGATTGGATGAAGCCCGTGAGGAGGGGCTGAAAGCAAAATATGAGATTGTTGATTGATGGAAATATCCTGTTGGATGTCCTTCAGAAACGTGAACCGTACTATTCCGATTCGGCAAATATCTGGAAAATGTGCGAGATTGATCGGGTCGAGGGCTATGTACCGGCATTAACATTTGCAAATCTGGTTTATGTAATGCGGAAGGAATTGTCACCGGACAGAGTGGAAGAAATATTAAAAGCATTGTCATTGATTTTTCATTTTGAAGACTTGAAGGGCTCGGATCTGGAAGGTGCAGCCGCTTTACATTGGACCGACTATGAAGACGCATTGCAGGCAGTAATAGCGCAGAGAGTCGGAGCAGATTATATTATTACAAGAAATGTAAAGGATTTTATCAACAGCAGGGTAACGGCTATCACACCGTCAGAGTTTTTGGCAAGGCAGTGATGCGGATGGACCACTGACCCCGTCCCCAAGGGACCAAAAAAGTGAGCCCTTAACCCCGTCCCCAAGGGCTCAAAAATATGGTAAAATAAACACGACACACAGGTGTCGTGTTTATTATGTTACGATCATTTCAGAAGCTTCGAAACGTCAGAAGGAAGGAGGGCGTAAGAGCGGTGAAGACTGACAGGCTGATCGGGATTCTTTCCGTGCTGTTACAGAAGGATAAGACGACGGCGCCCGAGCTTGCGGAACGCTTTGAGGTGTCGAGAAGAACGATCAATCGCGATATCGACGAACTGAACAGGGCAGGCATTCCGATCCTGACGACGCAGGGGGTCGGCGGCGGCATCCGTATTATGGACGGATACCGCATGGACCGGACGATCCTGACGTCAAAAGACATGCAGATGATCCTGGCAGGCTTAAGAAGTCTGGATAGCGTGAGCGGAAGCAGTTACTACGGGCAGCTGATGGAGAAGATCCGGGCGGGATCCTCTGAGTTCGTAAACGGCAGGGATTCCATTCTGATCGATCTGTCATCCTGGCACCGGGAATCACTGGCCCCGAAGATCGAGACCATACAGGATGCGATCGGTCTGAAGAAGACCATCCGGTTTCGGTATTATTCGCCGGGCGGAGATACCGAAAGGGAGATCGAACCCTACTATCTGATCTTCAAGTGGACGAGCTGGTATGTTTACGGCTATTGTCTCTTAAGAAACGATTTCAGGCTGTTTAAACTGGACCGCATGGAATATATCACACATGTGGCAACGTTTGAGGCAAACCGTGAAGTGCCGTTGCCGGATCTTTCCAACAAGACGGTCTTTCCCGCAAAAGATAAGGTAAAGGCATTGTTTGATCCCACCCTGAAATGGCAGCTGGTGGAAGAGTATGGGACCGGTTCGTTTCAGGAAATGGATGACGGGAGGCTGCTGTTTGAACATGAGTATGCAGACGATGAGGAACTTCTTGCCTGGATACTTTCCTGCAGGGATCTGGTGACCGTGCTGGAGCCGGAAAGAATCCGGGAAAAGCTATACCGGATCACCTCTGAAATAGCAAAAAGATATGAAGGAGAACGGAAATGAAAAACAAAGCGTTGGTCGTGATAGACCTTCAGAATGATATTACAAAGAATTATAAAATGATCATAGGACAGGTTAATGAAGCGATCGACTGGGCGGTGGCAAATGAAATGCACATCATCTATATCAGGCACTGCAATCTGTTCGAAAAGACAAGAACGTTTAAGCCGGAAACCAAAGGCGCTGAACTTGTTCCGGAACTGAAAGTCGTGACAGATCATGTTTTTGAAAAGTCAAAAGCCAGTGCGCTGACAAGTGAAGCCTTTGCGGAGTTTGTCAAGAAAAACAGGATAGCAGAGTTTTATATCACCGGTGCCGATGCAACGGCCTGTGTCAAGTCAACAAGCTATAATCTTGTAAAGGCGGGATACAAAGTGCACGTGATATCTGATTGTGTGACAAGTTATGATCTGAAAAAGATGGATGAGATGTTTCGGTACTATGCGGATAAGGGCTGCGAAGTATTGACACTCGAAGAGTGCATAAAGGAAAAGGAGGCTTGATGTTATGAGACTGGACGGTTTTGGATTATTGGTTGAGGACATGGCAAAGATGATCCGCTTCTACAGGGATGTCCTTGGATTTGAGATCAAAGAAGCAGAGGACACTTCCAATGTATACCTGGTAAAGGACGGGACGTTGTTTCTGCTTTTTGGCAGGAAGGATTTTGAGAAAATGACAAACCGCAGGTATGAGTATGTGAAGGGGTTGAACGGCCATTCGGAGATCGCGCTTTATGTTGATACCTTTGAGGAGGTCGATACTGCCTTCAAAAATGCGGTAGAGCATGGCGCGACCCCGGTACTGGAGCCGGAGCTGGAACCCTGGGGCCAGAGGACCTGTTATATCGCCGATCCGGAAGGAAATCTGATCGAGATCGGCTCCTGGAATAAACCGTATGAAGTAAAGGATCCGGCATAACAGCGAGGAGGACAGCACATGGAATACATCAGAGTCACAAAGGAAAATCTGGAAAAGGAGCACATCTGCTGCGCCATTTCCAACAACAAGGATGTGCAGGTCTCTTCGAAGAAGGCTTGGCTGTCAGACAGGTTTGAGGAAGGACTTGTTTTCTTAAAAAGCGCGGAGCGGGGCAAGTGTTTTATCGAATATATCCCGGCGGAAAATGCGTGGGTCCCGATCGAAGCACAAGGATATATGTACATAGACTGCCTGTGGGTTTCCGGGTCGTTCAAAGGGCATGGGTATTCTTCGGACCTGTTAAATGCCTGTGTGGAAGACAGTAAAGCAAAAGGCAGGAAGGGGCTGTGCATCCTGGCGGCGTCGAAGAAACTGCCGTTCCTTGCAGATCCGAAGTTCCTTCAGTACAAAGGCTTTTCGGTTTGCGATGAAGCGGATAACGGGATCGGTCTCTGGTATCTGCCCTTTGAAACGGATGCTGGGAAGCCGCAATTCAAAGATTGCGCAAAGCATCCGCACACGGACGAAAAAGGCTATGTTCTGTATTACACGAGCCAGTGCCCGTTCAATGCAAAGTATGTGCCGGTTTTAGAGCAGACAGCAAAAGAAAACGGGATCCCGTTTCATGCGATCCATATAGAAAGCAGGGAAGAAGCGCAGAACGCGCCGACGCCGGTCACGAATTATGCGCTGTTCCATGACGGTGTGTATCTTACGAATGAGCAGATGAATGATAAGAAGTTCTTAAAACGCGTTGGTATTTAGGAAGAAAGATCGCGGCATCGAAGTGATATATTTTTGCAAAAGTCATGTGACTCCATGTATAATACAAGCGGTGACAAGATGACTATTCCGGAGGCGGACAAATGAAAACACTCTTTCAAAACGGAGAGATTTACGATGGTACAGGGAATAAGCCATTTATCGGGGATGTGCTGATCGAAGACGATATGATCGTTGAGGTCGGCGCAAAAATCACCGCAGAAGCGGACCGGATCATCGATCTGACAGGTCGCCAGATCTGCCCGGGTTTTATCGATGCGCATTCCCACAATGACTTTTTCTACGATTATGAGAATGCCGAGAAATACTATAAACCGTTTATCGAGCAGGGCATCACGACCCAGATCACCGGGAACTGCAGCTTTTCGCCGTTTGGAGTGGATCCGGACACGCCTTACCGGGAACAGATCGGCGGTGGTTTATTTGATGCAAAGCATCCCTGCAGTTTTGCAGAATTTAAAGAACGCGCAAAAGACAAGCTCTATGTGAACATTGCGCCGCTGATCGGTCAGGGCTCCGTCCGTGCGGGAATTGCCGGCTATGATCCGGCTCCGTTTAACAAGGAACAGATTGAAACGGAACTTGCCCATGTCAGGGAAGCCATGGAGGGCGGCGCATTCGGCGGGTCCTTCGGGTTCATGTACGAACCTGACCGTTATGCCAAGGATGAGGAGATCATCGCCTTTGCAAAAGAGATCGCAAAATACGACGGGATCGTGACGATCCATCCGAGAGCCTGCTCCATCGTCAGCGCGGATTATCCGTTGTTTACGAAAAAATCACACCTTGAGCTCGGACTGGACGAAGCCGTAAGCATCATGGAAAGATCCGACTGCAGACTCGAATACAGCCATCTGATCTTTACGGGACAGCGAACCTGGAAACTGCTTGATAAAATGCTGGCCACCTTTTACCGTGCGCGGGAAAAGGGCGGCGATATTGCTTTTGATAATTATGTGTTCCATTATGGCGCCTCTGTTATTACGGTCGTATTTCCGGAGTGGTACGCAAAGCTGACGCAGGAAGAAACGAAAAAACGCATCAACCGGCTGAAACTGCAGCTTACGATCTTAATGTACAGGAAAGTCCTTGGCATTGACTGGGATGATATCGTCATCGCATATATTTCCGACGAACACCCGGAATATGAAGGAAAAACGCTTCCGCAGTGTGCGAAAGAAGAGGGCCTTTCCTACCTGGACATGTACCTGAAACTGGTGGAACTTTCGAAACGCGCCGGGAGCATTTATCTCGGGAAATACTATAATGACAGGATCGTTCGCAGGCTGATGGAAGACGATCTGTCCGTATTCATGACCGATGCCTGGGTAGTGGATAAGGGCCTTCAGAATATAGCAGCGTTCCAGACATTTCCGCAGTTTTTTGTGCTGGCGAAAAAATATGGCATTCCCGTCCAGAACATTGTGCATAAGATGACCGGGAAAACAGCGGACCGCTATCGTATTTCAGGGAGAGGATATATCAAACCCGGATTTAAGGCGGATCTGACTGTGATCGATCTGGAGAAGATCAGTGTGAATGAGCAAAAGAGCGATGAAAGACCGAAAGGGATCGATTCCGTATACATCAACGGCAGATCCGTGATGGAAAACGGCGTATATCTTGGCGGATGCGCCGGCAGGATCCTCCTGAAAGAACGGAACAGGGCAGCGGAAAATCAATGATCTCATTTGATCCAAAAAGGAAAAAAGAGTAAAGGGTTTTATATCTATGAATTTCAAACTGCACTCTGAATACAAACCGACAGGCGATCAGCCCAAGGCGATCGAAGCACTGGTCAAGGGCTTTCAGGAAGGAAATCAGTTTCAGACCCTGCTCGGTGTGACCGGCTCCGGCAAGACCTTTACCATGGCGAATGTCATCGCGGCGCTTAACAAACCGACGCTGATCATCTCACACAACAAGACGCTTGCCGGCCAGCTTTACGGGGAAATGAAAGAATTCTTCCCCGAAAATGCCGTGGAATTCTTCGTCTCGTATTAATTCTTTCATAGATTACCACAATATCTGGTGGTGAAGTCTCTAATGATATTACAAGATATGGTGTCAAGGTAACGCTATACGGAATACATAGACTATATGGACAGTATACTATTGGTTACCCAATTGTCCGCGACGCAATTTCTTCGGCAAAATACATGTCTTCAGCGAAAATCCTCAAAACACTAAAGCGAAAAACCTCAAAATACTAAAACAAAAAACCTCAAAACACTAAAACAAAAGTTGCAAAAATGCCGATAATACGCTAAGATATCCAAAGAGGTAAGCGCCGTGAAAGAATATAGAAAAAGAATAATCGATGATTTGCTTGAATTAAATATGGAGGCATTTGGAGCCACCTGGATAAGGGGGCCAAAAGGTTGCGGAAAAACGACAACTGCAAAGCAAAAAGCCAGGTCTGTTGTTGAATTTCAGGACGAGGAAAAGAGAGATAATCTTTTGAAGATAGCAAATACTGCGCCCTCCAAATTGCTGATCGGAGACAAGCCAATCCTGTTTGATGAATGGCAGGATGCACCGAAACTCTTCGGCGCGATCAGGAAGGATGTAGATGATACCGGAGAAAAAGGATGCTATATACTGACGGGATCATCTTCAAAAGAGGTTAAGACGCCCCATACGGGAACGCTTAGGATCAGTCGCTTGAAAATGTATCCGATGAGTCTTTATGAGAGCGGAGATTCAAACGGTTCAATTTCTTTGATCCAGCTGTTTGATGATCCGGATTCATTCGACGGCTGCCATTCTGATATGAGTATAGATGACATTATTTTTTCAATCTGTCGCGGAGGTTGGCCGGGTGCTCTTGACGCTAAGACAGAAAGAGCAAAACTTTTAGTTGCGAAAGATATATACAAGCAAACATATTCGACGGATATTTCGAATATCGACAATGTAAAACGTAATTCGCAGATAACCATGGATATACTGAAATCATACAGTAGGAATCTGTGTACTTTTGCGGCCACAAAAACAATCCTGTCAGATGTTAAAGCGAATAATACGGTTTCAGACCCGACCTTGTATGACTATATAAATGCGCTTACCGAATTGTATATTATCGACGATATAGACGCATGGTGTCCTTCTATACGTTCAAAGACGGTCATAAGATCCGGTAAGAAACGAAACTTCATAGATCCGTCCATTGCCGTCGCAGCACTGGGGTTGTCTCCGGATTACTTTAATAAAGATTTTAAAACACTCGGCTTCCTGTTTGAATCATTGTGCATTCGTGACCTGAAAGTGTATTCGTCTGTATACGATGGATATATGTCTTACTATCATGACAGATATGGTCTTGAAGCAGATGGCGTACTTCACCTTAATGATGGCAGATACGCTTTAATAGAGTTTAAGCTTGGACAAACAGAGGTTGATGAGGGAGCGAAGCATTTGTGTGAGATAGAGAAGCTTGTTGCTATGCACAATGAAAACGAACCGCAATGTCCATTAAGATTGCCGAATCTGAAATTGGTGATTACCGGTACAGAGTATGGTTACAAAAGAGATGATGGTGTTTTTGTTATTCCTATCGGATGCTTGAAGAATTAGAAAATATAGGGATTGATGCATCAGTTAGTGGGAAGGAAAAAATATGCCTAAATATACAGATGATGAAATACGAAATATGAAGAAGATTACATGTAAGATTGCAGGTGAGTATTTAGGAATATCTTCGATGGCTGTGAGCATTGGGATGAGAAACAATCTTCTCCCTATTGGATTTGCAATTCATAATGAAGAAAACGATAGACCATATTCAGAAAGTTGGTCATATCAGATTATTGCAGAGCGACTAATAGCATACAAGTATGGGAGAATCTCGGAAGTGCAGGTTCAAAACATTGAAAAGAATCTGTCAACGATTATAGAGCAGTTTGAGGAAATGAAAAAAGACCTGGTTTTTCTATTAAGCGAAAACGGGGATCAGCAGAAATAGAATTGTTTGATTACGCGTTTTCGCTTGGCAAGTATTCGAATCCACTAAAGAGATATGAAGGGAAAGAATTACCGGAATGGAGAGTAAAAAAGGAATAGTAAAGCTGTCAAGAAAACAACTCTATAACGATATTTGGGAAATGTCTGTTGCAGGAGTTGCTCGAAAGTATAATCTGAATTATGCCAAGTTGATTGAGACGTGTAGGGTATCCGATATACCTTTTCCTTCTTCGGGCTACTGGACGAGACGGAATTGTGGAAAAGATGTTTCTTCGGAGATAATACTGCTCAGTGGGGCTGAAGATGAAATAGTAGAACTACTCACCAATGATTCTGTGGTCAAGAGACTAAGAAAAAACAATATTGCTAATGATATGCCTATTGAACAGGGGAATGAAGACAAATCCCCCAATATGATAGATACCTATGATGATAGTGTTATACAATCGCAGGTTTTGAGTTTTCTTAGTAATGAGGAAAGGATAAAAGTCCTTGCTGTGGCGTATAATCTGAAGATAGAGGGCAATAACAGACTTCATAAGGCATTGACACAATACAAGAAAAAGATTGCCGATTATAACGAACAGCTAAAAAAGGCGCAGAGTCAGAGATACTATAACCAACGATATAATAAGCAGGCGAATGAACCGAGTTTCTTTAGCGAGGTTTCGGATGAAGGGACAAAGAGATTTATGGGCATATTGGATGCTCTGTATAAGGCGATCGAGAAACTGGGCGGAACAGTAAATGAGGATCTGTCAATAAAACTCAATGATGATGTTGTCAGGCTCAGAGTAGCTGAATCAAAAGACAAAATCAAACATGAATTGACAAAGCAAGAAGCTCAGGAACTTCTAAAGTATCAGGATGAACTAAAAAGGCATTCATGGGCTTCGAAACCGCAAATCAGACAATATGATCACGTGTTCAATGGAAGATTGCGTATTGTATTTGGCGAAAAAAGTTATATTCGAGATTCCGAGAAAGAAAAACTTGAGGATCGTTTAGGGGATATTCTCATCACTATATATGAAAAAGCCGAAGAGAACAGAATAATACGCGAAAGACATGAAGAAGAGCAGCGTAGACGCGAAGCGGAGGCTCGAAGACAGGAAGAGATTCGTAAACGAAAAGAAGAGCAGATTAGATTAACAATGGAACTTGCCAACAAGGCGGAAGATTACAGAATTGCTTCAGAAATCAGAACTTATATAACTGCGATGATTGAAAAGGGTGATGAATCGGTAACGCAGCAATGGATTAAATGGGCAAAAGAAAAGGCGGATTGGTATGATCCGACGATAGCGCGGGAAGATGAGTGTTTGGGGAAAAGAGATCACGGGAAGAACAGGGATGAGAAGGATCTGGATAAAAAACAGGTAAACAGGAGCTGGTACTGGTAGGCAAATAGTTTTATACCGATCGGAGTATATATGCGCACAATAATACATGATCTGAATTCTTTACGGGAAATAGTATGGTGATATATAATTCGTACAGTTTGGAATGTGTGTTCAAAGAATAAATAGTGAGAATTGCAATTAGGCGATTGTGAAACCGATAGTCGGCCGCTGCGAACAAACGTTCTATAATCTGTGGACAGACACATCAAAGAATGGTACACTACTTGTAGTTTACCATTCTTGATTTTTGAAGGATTTTGGCAAAAATGAACTTCGAACTACACTCGGATTACAAGCCTACAGGCGATCAGCCGCAGGCCATAAAAGAATTAGTGGAGGGTTTCAAAGCGGGCAACCAGTTTGAAACCCTGCTTGGTGTTACGGGATCGGGCAAAACCTTTACTATGGCGAATGTTATAGCGGCACTGAATAAACCTACCCTGATCATCAGCCATAACAAGACTCTCGCCGGACAGCTCTACTCGGAGATGAAAGAATTCTTCCCGAACAATGCCGTGGAGTATTTTGTGTCCTACTCTCTCACAGATGGACAGCTACAACATGTTGCGTGAAAAAGGGTTAGATATGACGATATATTGTATGTAGTTGTACCGATACGGAATATACGGACTATAAAAACTATAAGAACTTGTGACCCGATTGTGCACGAAGCAAATGTGTGAGGCTGGGGGATGCGTATGAAAAAGGAAAATGAAATAGTTCTATTTAATGATGGGAATAAAAATATTGAAGTACAGGTAAGTCCTGATCAGGAAACAGTCTGGTTGACCCAGAAACAGATGGAAGAGCTGTTTGAAGTCAAGCAGGCTACTATCAGCGAACATATATCTAATATACTTGAATCCGGGGAGCTTGATGAGACTTCTATCGGTTTTTCCGATAAAAGTTCCGGAGGGCGAAAACCAAAGATATATAATCTGGATATGATCTTGTCCGTGGGCTACAGAGTCAATTCAAAACGTGGTATCGCATTCAGGAGATGGGCAAATAGTGTTTTGAAGGAGTACTCACTAAATGGCTATGCCATAAACGAAAAGCGTCTTCTGGCATTGCAGAAGACTGTCGAAATCCAGACAAAGATGTTAGCCAATACGATGGATATTGAGCAGGATGAAGTACTCAAGGCTGTGAATCTGTATACTCAGGCATTGCAGCTTCTTGACCAGTATGACCATCAGGCATTGGCTAAACCTGAGGGAAATCAACCGACTTACAGGATAACCTATGATGACTGCAGAAAAATGGTTTCTCATATGGAAGACAGTTTTAAGTCGGACGTGTTTGGTGTTGAGAAAGAACCAGGTAAAGTCGAGGGAATACTGGCTGCTGTTTACCAGGATGTGTTTGGGGGAGAAGTATACCCGTCCCTTGAGGAGAAGGCGGCAAACCTGTTGTATTTTATGATAAAAGATCATCCTTTTGCTGATGGATGCAAGCGGATTGCAGCATCCCTGTTCCTGGAGTTTCTGAACAGAAACAATGCCCTTTTTAGGAATGGACAAAAAGTTATCAGCGATGGAGCGCTTGTGGCAATTACACTTATGATAGCGGAATCCGATCCGAAGGAAAAAGACATTATGACTATGATGGTTATGAATCTGTTGACTGTGTAATTCGTATATGGATTGATAGAAAGAGATAATCTACAAGGAGGAGCAGACGAATGCTGATACAAGACATAAAAGGACAACGAATAGAATGGAAAAGAAAAGGTTGGTCAATTCCAGAATTCAGAGGGAGCAAACAATACTGGTATGCTATCCTGCAAGAATTGATGGGAAAAATAAACAAAAATGGGGCCGTGGACATAAATGCTAGTCTGGAATTAGAGTCTACAGAAGGCACATATTCATGGAGAACATATGCTCCCTTTTTGAAGGGGATAGGATTGGTTGAGAGTAAATCCGGAATGCTTGTTTTAACAAAACAGGGACAGCATTTTTGTGAAACACCAAACAAGAGATTTATAGCTAATCTGATTCATGATAGATATCGCATTTTTGGAGAAGTTCTATATCTAATTCGGAAAGAACCTAATACTATAGAAAAGATAGATGAGATATTATGCAAGAGAATATATACTTGATTGGGCAAATTTAAGTAATACACGACGGAGAATGGATTGGCTAGAAGTTTTGGGGTTAATAGAGGCATTAGGCAATCGTAAATGGGGAGTGTCTGATGAAGGAAAAAGAGCTTTAGAAGATTGGCCAATTGTTTCACCCGAGGTTGTGGAGAATTATGATGAAGATGGTCAAGAAGTGCAAATACTCCCCGCTCCAACAGAGATTGGTGTGTTATTGAGAAATCTGGTTGATAATCCGTCGCTTCATAAAAAAAGAAACACATATAATATATGGATTCCTAGCCCGAATCGAATAGAGAATTTGAGAACAATTGTTCAATATGCGTCAGAAAAAGTCTCAAAGAACGAACTTTTTAGTTATATTGAAAAAGAGTTTCAATTGAAAAAGGGCAGTATTGAATCTATGATGCCGTTCTTAAGAGCTGACGGACTGATTGCAGAAGTTGGTAAAAGCGTTTATGAGGCAACTTCTGCCGCAAGGGCATGGTGTGATTCGGGCAACGATTTGGACTTGATTAGAATAATTCATTCAAATAGAAGGTTTGTGGGCGAAATGATTCTTGCTGCAAGAGAAGATATAACAAGAAATGAGATATACGCTGAAGGATTAAAATATGGAGTAAATAATGAAAAATGTAGATGGATAATGGGTTTGCTAATTGAAGCTGGAGTTTTGGAAGAAACGCAATATCTACATGTTAAAGCCACAAGGCTTGGAAACATGTTTGTTTCTGAATTACCTATGATGCCGAGTGAGTACTTGGAATCAAATTCTTGTGAGCAAGATAAAGAAAATGAGAACCCAGTAGAAAACAGAATTGATGATTACAAGACAGATCTGTTCAATGCATTAAGTGTATCAGCAAAAGACCCGATGGCGGAAGGGAAAGCCTCTGGCGCAGCATTTGAAGAGAATATTGCTTCTATTTTTCAATTGATGGGATTTGATGCAACTCATATTGGCGGAGCAGGGAATACAGATGTTGTTGTAAAGTGGAGAGACATGAGTGGTAAAACAGTTACTGCTATTGTTGATGGGAAATCAAAATCAAGTGGAACAGTAACACATACGGATGTGAGCGATGTAGCAATTGAAACTCATAAGGATAAAAACAGCGCTGAGTATGTTGCTATAATTGGACCAGGGTTTAGCGGGGATACAATTAAGAATTTTGCTCGTAAAAAGGGCTTTGCACTTGTAACAGAAAGAGAGTTGATTGATATAGCTGTAAATTCCCAAGAATTAGGATTAACGCTAGAGGAAATTGCTTTACTGTTTAAAGTACCAAATGGTCTTGCTTCCCTTGAAGAGTGTATTAATTCCAAAAAGAGACAGTTAGAAATAGTCTCTTTAGTTGTAAGGACATTCAAGCAAGAACAAGAGGCTATGGATAGTTTGTCAGCGAGAGATTTGTATTTCTTGTTAAGAGGAACGAATGTATCTCCATCACTTGAGGAACTCCTCAATGCATTCGAATTATTGGCTACTGAAGAAGTGGGGGTTTTGAATTTGGTTAAAAAGGGAACACCAGAAGAAAACACAACTTATGCTTTAAAAAATGGAGTACAGAGTGTTAATCGATTAAGAGCACTGGCAACTTCTATTGAAACAGGATTAGTTGAGTAAAGGAAAAAGGATCAGACAGTTTCCTCACAGGGGTTTTTCTGTATTATGAAATTGCGAGTTGATCATTCTGTATAGTCCGTACAGTTTTAATATGATGTTTTTTGTGACCCAATTGTGCATTTACCGTTTTTTGAGCATGTACCCGTGCACAATTCTTGCCTTATAGACAACTTTTTTTACTATAACTTTTAGGGAGCTTTTGCATATATGGAGTTCAAATTACATTCGGAATATCAACCTACCGGCGACCAGCCGCATGCCATAAAAGAACTTGTCGAAGGTTTCAAACAGGGTAACCAGTTTGAAACCTTACTTGGCGTTACGGGTTCCGGAAAGACCTTCACCATGGCAAACGTGATAGCTGCTCTGAACAAGCCGACTCTGATCATCAGCCACAACAAAACCCTCGCCGGCCAATTGTATTCTGAGATGAAAGAATTCTTCCCCGAAAATGCCGTGGAATTCTTCGTGTCCTACTATGACTATTACCAGCCGGAAGCCTATGTGCCCTCAACGGATACCTATATCGAAAAGGATTCGTCGGTCAATGATGAGATCGATAAACTGAGACTGTCCGCAACGGCCTCTCTTTCGGAACGCCGTGATGTGATCGTGGTCGCATCCGTTTCCTGTATCTACGGCCTTGGCAGCCCGCAGGATTACCTGAACATGATCGTGTCGTTAAGACCGGGCATGACAAAGGACCGGGACGAGGTGATCCACGAACTCATCAACATCAATTACGAGCGGAACCAGATGGATTTCGGGCGCGGGAAATTCCGCGTTTTGGGAGATGTGATCGAACTGTTCCCGGCATGGGATTCGGATAGGGCGGTCCGGATCGAATTCTTCGGGGATGAGATCGACAGGATCACGGAGATCGATGCGCTGACCGGGGAAAAGAAAGCGCTGCTGAATCATTTTGCGGTCTTTCCCGCATCCCACTATGTGATCCCGCCGGATAAGATCAACCACGCCTGCGAGACGATCGAGGCGGAGCTTGAGGAGAGGATCCGGTATTTTAAAAGCGAGGATAAACTCTTAGAAGCGCAGCGGATCTCGGAGCGCACGCATTTTGATATCGAAATGCTCAAAGAAACGGGATTCTGTTCCGGCATCGAGAACTATTCGAGACATATGTACGGGCTCGAGCCCGGCGCGACGCCGTATACGCTGATGAACTATTTTCCCGATGATTATCTGATCATCATCGACGAGTCGCATATGACGATCCCGCAGATCAGAGGGATGTATAACGGCGACCAGGCAAGAAAGACGACACTCGTCGATTACGGCTTCCGTCTGCCGTCTGCCAAGGACAACCGTCCCTTGAACTTTAGCGAGTTTGAGAGTAAAATAGACCAGATGATGTTTGTGTCCGCAACGCCCGCGGAATACGAGGCGGAGCACGAACTTTTGCGCGTGGAACAGGTCATCCGTCCGACCGGTCTTCTGGATCCGGAAGTGTCCGTCAGACCCACGGAAGGCCAGATCGACGACTTGATCTCAGAGGTCCGCAAAGAAACGGAGCAGCACAACAAGGTGCTGATCACGACGCTGACCAAGCGGATGGCGGAGGATCTGACCTCCTACATGAAGGAAGTCGGCATCCGGGTCAAATACCTGCATTCCGATATCGACACTTTGGAACGCGCGCAGATCATCAGAGAGCTGCGGCTGGATGTGTTCGATGTTCTTGTCGGGATCAACCTGTTAAGGGAAGGTCTTGATATTCCGGAGATCTCGCTCGTGGCAATTTTGGATGCGGATAAGGAAGGGTTCCTACGTTCCGAAACGTCGCTCGTGCAGACGATCGGGCGCGCCGCAAGAAATGTGAACGGCCGCGTGATCATGTACGCCGATACGATGACGGATTCGATGAAAAACGCGATCTCGGAAACGAACCGCCGCCGCAAGATCCAGCAGGCATACAACGAAGAACACGGCATCACACCGAAATCGGTGCAGAAAGCGGTCAGAGATCTGATCAGCATCTCCAAGGAGATCGCCAAAGAGGAGATGCGCATCGAAAAAGATCCGGAATCCATGGACCGCAAGGAACTCGAGAAACTGATCGCGCAGATCAAAAAGAAAATGCAGCAGGCCGCGACGGATCTGGACTTCGAAACGGCTGCGGAACTGCGGGACAAGATGCTGATGCTCAGAAAACAGTTGGAGGATATGAAGTGAGTAAGATCTCGATCGTCGTACCAACATACAATGAAAAAGAAAATGTCGGAAACCTGGTCAACCAGATCGATTATGCCTTACGGGGCATTGACTATGAGGTGATCTTTGTGGATGATTCCACAGATGAAACGCCGGATGTGATCAGAAAAGTGATGGGTGAAAATCACAATGTCCGCATGGAACACCGGACAACGGAAAAGGGACTCGCCACCGCGGTTTTAAAAGGTTTTACGATGGCAGAGGGCGATTATATTGCGGTCATGGATGCGGATCTGCAGCATCCGCCCGCGATCTTACGATCCATGTATGCGGTGCTTGAAACAGGGGTTGATTTCTGCGTACCGAGCCGGTTCATCCCGGGCGGTTCCGACGGGGGCCTCGGCCCTTACAGGAAACTCGTGTCCGCGGTTGCAAGATATATCGGCAAGATCCTGTTGCCCTGCCTCAAAAAGATCACGGATCCGACGAGCGGTCTGTTCATGTTCCGCCGTCAGGTGATCGACGGAGCGGATATGCGGCCGATCGGCTGGAAGATCCTGGTGGAAGTGCTCGCAACGGGCACGATCCGTACCGTCGTTGAGATCCCCTACAAGTTCCAGGCGCGTCCCGCCGGGGAATCGAAGCTTTCCTCTAAGGTTACGATGGAATATCTAAAACAGATCAAAGACCTGATGAAGAGAGGCAAAAAACAGAAAGGGATGAAGGTCATACGCTGGTCTTACGACAAAATGAAGGCAGCGGAAAAACAATATGGTATTTAGTTCTCTGGTTTTCTTATGCATATTTCTGCCGGTCATGATCATCGGCTACTACGTGCTTCCTAAAAAATGCAGAAATGTTTTTCTGCTGATAGGAAGCCTGTTTTTCTATGCCTGGGGAGAACCGGGATACATCTTCCTGATGCTCGCATCCATTATCGGAAACTACGGTTTCGGGATGCTGATCTATCTGGCAAGCAGACAGGAAGAAAAGAAGCAGTCGGAATTCGGCAGATCGGCTTTCCGCCGTCTGATGCTGATCCTGGCGGTTGCTTTTAATCTTGGGATCCTGATTTATTTCAAGTATTTTAACCTCCTTGTTACGACCGTTGACGATCTGTTTCATGCGGATCTTACGATCCCCGAGATCGCGCTTCCGATCGGCATTTCGTTCTATACGTTTCAGGGAATGTCCTACGTGATCGATGTGTTCCGTTCGGAAGGCAGACCGCTTGAGGACGGCAGCAGGGAAAGCCTGGTCCAGAAGAACTTCATCAATCTGGCGCTCTACATTTCGATGTTCCCGCAGCTGATCGCGGGACCGATCGTCCGTTATACGGATATCAGAGGATACCTGAAGGAAAGAAACTGCACGTTTGATGATTTTGCCAAAGGTGTTGAACGCTTTATCATCGGTCTTTGCAAAAAGGTCCTTCTGGCAAATACGATCGGCGAGGTGGCGGACAAGATCTTTTCGGGCGAGCAGGCTTACATGGGTACGGGCGTGGCCTGGGTCGGCGCCCTGTGTTATACCCTGCAGATCTTCTATGATTTTTCCGGCTATTCCGATATGGCGATCGGCCTCGGCCGAATTTTCGGATTCCGCTTCATGGAAAACTTCAATTACCCCTATATTTCCAAATCGATCACGGAATTCTGGAGAAGATGGCATATCTCTCTGTCCACCTGGTTCAGGGATTACCTGTATATCCCGCTTGGCGGAAACAGAAAGGGAAATGTCTATCTGCATCTTCTGATCGTATTTTTGGCAACAGGCATCTGGCACGGCGCCGCCTGGGGCTTCCTGGTATGGGGCCTCTGGCACGGCCTGTTCATGCTGATCGAGCGGATCGGCCGTCAGAAGAATGTAAAAGTCAGACTCCCTGGGATCGTCAAATGGCTTTATACGATGCTCGTCGTCGTGTTCGGCTGGGTATTGTTCAAGCTGGAGGAACTGCCGGAAGCGATCGGATATATCGGAAAAATGCTGCACATCGGCGTTGGAAGCTATACGGATTTCGGGGTCCGCTACTATCTGGATAACCGCACGATCTTCTTTATGATCTGCGCAATCCTTGCATCCATCCCCTGGGCACAGGTTCTGCCGAGACGCTTAGGATGCAGGGTTTCCGAACTGACACTGAAAACAGAGACCGGCGCCGGCTGCGTGATCAAGAGAGTGCTCCTGCTCGCGCTGCTTGTCGTATGCATGCTGTTCATCGTCAACAGTAGTTACAACCCGTTCATATACTTCCGGTTCTGATTTTTAAAAGGTATAGCGCATGAAGAACAAGGTTTTAAACATCGTATTCATCATCCTGTTCATGGCGGTCCTGATCGTTCCCATGATCTTCCTGAATACGAAGAAAAACCAAATATCCGAGATCGACAACAAGAGTCTGACCGAATGGCCGGGCTTCAAGTGGAACTTATCGTCCAGAGAAGAGATCGAGAACTATTTAAATGACAGGATCGGTTTTCGTGAGCAGGCGATCGAAGCCTACATCGAACTGAACGACAAGCTGTTCCATGTCATGGTCCACCCGCTGTTCATGTATGGGGAGGAAGGACATATCTATTTTAAAGAGCCTTCCTACATTGCGGGTTACCAAAGACTGAACACTGACAAACAGTATCTGGATTCCATGGTCGATTTTCTGCAGAAGACGAACGATTACCTTGCGTCCAAAGGGATCCCGTTCCTGTACTATCTCTGCCCAGACAAGAAAACGATCTACCCGGAATATTTCCCGAAGAGCATCCATGTCAAAACGGATAACGAGAGCGTGACCGACTACATGGAGGAAAAGCTTTCCGGGACGGATATTCCCTATATCATTCCCGTGAAAGAACTGCAGGAAGCCAAAAAGGATCAGGTCGTCTACAACAAAAAATACGACGCGACGCACTGGAATGAGTTCGGCGCGCTCTTGGGACATAAACTGATCGATGTGAAGATGCAGGAATGGTTTGACGATATCCCGCCTCTTACGGAGGATGATTTTACCCTGACTTACACGACGATGGAAACACTCGATGTCGCAAAATTCCCGATCAACGAGACGGTTCCTCTGTATATGTTAAAAGAGGATCACGCGGGAGATGCGTCGGATTATCTGAAGCCTTATATCCGCTGCACGACAACGAATTTCTACACGCATTATATCAACCCGGAAGCACCGAACAACAAGCGGCTTCTGGTGTTTACGGACAGCTATTTTGCCAACTATGTCTGGTTCTACACCAACCGGTTTGAGGAAGTCTATTTCATCCACAGGCAGAACTACGATTACCTGCAGTACATGGTCAATCTGACGTTTCCGGATGTGGTGATCTTTGAAACCGCGGAACGGTCGATCATGGGCGAGATGGTCTCGACGACCGACTTTACGGATTATTACTACGAGCCGCCTTATCCGGGCGAAGCGGAACTGAAAACGACGGACGAGGTCAGCTATCTGATCATTACTTCACAGGGTGTCCGACGGGACGGAACGACGATCTATCTGAATCCGGAATCCGGAGATAACATCATTTCGATCAGCGGCCGGATCAAGAAAAAGGATCCGGAGAAGACCTACAACATTTATGCGCATGTCGCAGAGGCGTACCTGGAAGCCGACTACTGCTCCTTGCACAGGATGGCGGAGTTTGACGGCCTGGACGAATTTTCGTTCAGTGTACAGCGGCGATACATGGAACAGGGGGAGATCGAACTGATCGCCGTGGACGCTGACAGCGGCGAACAGTATCTTCTCGATACATTTGAGGTGGTTTATGGCAAATAAATATATCAAGATCCGTGGTGCAAACGAGCATAACCTGAAGAATGTCAGCATTGATATTCCGAGAGATCAGCTGGTCGTTCTGACAGGTTTAAGCGGTTCGGGAAAATCAAGTCTTGCGTTTGATACGATCTATGCAGAGGGACAGAGACGCTATATGGAATCTCTGTCTTCTTATGCAAGGCAGTTTTTGGGACAGATGGAAAAGCCGGAGGTCGAGAGCATCGAAGGGCTTCCGCCCGCGATCTCGATCGATCAGAAATCGACGAACAGAAACCCGCGTTCCACGGTCGGGACCGTAACGGAGATTTACGACTATCTGCGCCTGCTCTACGCCAGGATCGGCACGCCTCATTGTCCGAACTGCGGCAAGGAGATCGCCAAGCAGTCGGTGGACCAGATGGTGGACAGTATCCTGCAGCTTGACGAGGGAACGAAGATCCAGCTGCTGGCGCCGATGGTCCGCGGCAAAAAGGGACGCCACGAAAAGGTGCTCGACCGGGCCAAAAAGAGCGGTTATGTCCGTGTCCGTGTGGACGGCAACCTCTATGAACTTTCGGAAGAGATCACGCTTGATAAAAACATCAAGCATGATATCGAGATCATCGTCGACAGACTTGTCGTCAAGGACGGGATCAAAAAACGTCTGACGGATTCCCTCGAAACGGTCATGGAACTGACAGACGGACTTGTGTATGTGGATGTCATCGGCGGGGAACAGATGACATTTTCCCAGAGTTTCGCCTGTCCGGACTGCGGGATCAGTATTGACGAGATCGAACCGAGAAGCTTTTCTTTTAACAACCCGTTCGGGGCCTGCCCGGTCTGCGCGGGTCTCGGCTATAAAATGGAATTTGACATGGATCTGATCGTTCCGGATCCTGCTTTGAGCATTGCGGAGGGCGCCATCGTCGTCCCCGGCTGGCAGTCCTGCAGTGACCCTTCGAGCTTTACCTATGCGATCTTAAAGGCACTGACGAAGGAATATAAATTTGACCTTGCAACGCCCTATCAGGACTATCCGGACAAGATCAAAGACATCCTTGCTTACGGAACGGACGGTAAGGAACTGAAAGTCCATTACAAGGGCATGCGCGGCGTCGGTGTTTACGACATTGCGTTTGAAGGCATCATCAAAAATGTAGAGAGAAGATACAGGGAAACCTCTTCGGAAACTTCCAAAGCGGAATATGAATCGTTCATGCGTTTTACGCCCTGCAGCGAATGCGGCGGCATGAGACTGAAAAAGGGAGCGCTTGCGGTAACGGTCGGGGACCGGAATATTTATCAGCTTACGACCGTACCGATCACGGAAATGCTTGATACGATCAATGGCATTCCGTTTACCGAGCAGCAGCTTCTAATCGGCAGCCGGATCTTAAAAGAGATCCGCGCAAGGCTCGGTTTCCTGATCCAGGTCGGTCTGGATTACTTAACGCTTGCCAGAGGGACCGCGTCACTATCGGGCGGCGAAGCGCAGCGGATCCGGCTTGCCACGCAGATCGGCTCCGGTCTGGTCGGTGTCGCTTATATCTTAGATGAACCGAGTATCGGCCTGCACCAGCGGGATAACGCGAAACTGCTCGGTGCGCTCAAGGACTTAAGGGATCTTGGCAACACGCTGATCGTCGTGGAACATGATGAAGAGACCATGCGGGAGTCTGATTTTCTCGTGGATATCGGACCGGGCGCCGGAGAACACGGCGGAAAGATCATTGCCACGGGAACCGTGGAAGATATCATTGCCAATCCGGAATCCATTACCGGAAAGTATTTGAGCGGGGAACTGAAGATCCCGGTTCCGGCAAAGAGAAGAAAACCGACCGGGTATATAGAGATCAAAGGGGCAGCGGAAAACAACTTAAGAAACATCGACGTGCAGTTTCCGCTCGGCGTTTTTACCTGCGTGACGGGGGTTTCCGGTTCGGGAAAATCATCCCTTGTCAATGAGATCCTGCATAAAAAACTGGCGAGAGTCTTAAACCGGGCGCATACGATCCCGGGAAAACATAAAGATCTTACCGGCTGGGAACAGCTTGATAAGATCATCTGCATCGACCAGTCGCCGATCGGCAGAAGCCCGCGTTCCAACCCGGCAACCTATACGGGTCTGTTCGACCAGATCAGGGACCTGTTTGCCTCTACGGCGGATGCCAAAGAGCGCGGATACAGCAAAGGCCGTTTCAGTTTCAATGTCAAGGGCGGACGATGTGAAGCCTGCGCGGGAGACGGGATCTTAAAGATCGAGATGCATTTCCTTCCGGACGTGTATGTGCCCTGCGAGGTCTGCCACGGCAAACGCTACAACCGGGAAACACTGGAAGTAAAATATAAAGGAAAGAGCATCTATGATGTTCTGGATATGACCGTTGAGGAAGCGCTGCACTTTTTCGAGCATGTTCCTTCGATCCGCAGGAAGATCGAGACCTTAAATGATGTCGGACTGTCCTATATCAAGCTCGGGCAGCCTTCGACGACATTGTCGGGCGGCGAAGCGCAGAGGGTGAAATTGGCAACGGAGCTTAGCAGACGCAGCACCGGCAAAACGATCTATGTTCTGGACGAGCCGACGACGGGACTTCATTTTGCGGATGTCCATAAACTCGTGGATATCCTGCAGAAGCTGACGGAAGGCAAAAACACGGTCGTCGTGATCGAGCATAACCTTGATGTGATCAAAACGGCAGATTATATTATAGACATGGGACCGGAAGGCGGCAGCGGCGGCGGAACGGTGATCGCCAAAGGCACGCCCGAACAGGTTGCAAAGAACAAAAAGTCCTATACCGGACAGTTCCTGCAGCAGATCTTAAAGCAGTAGCTGATCAGGCCGCAGCTTGGAAGGCCGGAGACATAAAGCAGAAGATGGAAGACTGTCGAAAAAACGGAGGATGAAGCATGAAAAAGGGATTGTTGATCGGACTGATCGCAGGGATCTTAGGACTCGGAGTCCTGTCGGGTGTCACGTTCGCTGTTGTGCGTACGGTGGTAAGGAACGTTGCAGAGAAAGTGAAAGACGACAGCGACGGAAAAAAAGATAAAGACGGATCCGGCAGTTCCGGTAAGAAACAGGACAAGAAGAAAACGGAGGAAGACATTGACGTAAAAGCTGCCCCTGCGGGACTGGAGAGGCCGCAGTTCTTAAGCGCGGAAACTTCTTCACTCACATATACGCCTTCCGTGCAACCGTATCACACCGATACAAATCTGTCCAATATCGTAAACAAGGACTATGTAGGGCTCCAGGAAGCACAGATCGAGAAACTGGTGGAAAACAATTTTGTCGTGGTTGGCAAATACAATACGGAGTTCTTTGAGCAATATGAGGATAACCGGTATTTCCAGTTTCCGAACTTTGTCACGACGGATTCCATGATGCACACGTATCACCTGTATTTTTCACTGTTGCAGAAAAAGACGGAAAAAGAATATCTATCTGACAAGGTAGAGAACATGAGCAAACTTCTGCTTGATGAGAGCAGATCGATGTATGAGGAATTAAAGGGAAGCGAATGGGAAACGGCTGCGCTGAAAAACTACGCGTTCTTTACGGTCGGCGCAATGCTGCAGGATCCCTCCCTTTCTGCCGACGGTGCTGTCAGCGACATTGCGAATGCGGAACTGGATAAGATCAAGGCGATGGGCGGGATCGATACCTCCGCGATCACCGGAGGATATGAAGATTACACCCAGTATAAGCCGAGAGGCTATTATGAAGGCGACGAACAGCTGGAGCGTTATTTCAGAGCAATGATGTGGTACGGAAGGATCAATTTTGCGCAGGGTGAAGAAGACCTTGACCGCTGTGCCCTGCTGATGACGCTTGCGCTTGACAAGGCAGGCCTTGAAGACTGGGAAGCGGTGTATTCCGTGACTTCCTTCTTTGCGGGTGCTTCCGATGACAACGGATATTATGAATATATGCCGCTGATCCGTGAGATATACGGAGAAAACCCTTCCGTAAGCGATCTGAAGGGTGATGATGATAAGTTTGCAGCTTTTCATAAACTGACGGCCAAGCTTGATCCGCCGAAGATCAACTCGGTCCCGTTTGATGATGACGAAGGAAAGACGGACAAAACAGAGGTCGCAAAGGGATTCCGTCTGATGGGACAGCGCTTCAGTCTTGACGAGGCGATCTTTACGCAGCTGACTTACAGCAAAGTAAAGGAAACAAGCGATGACGGCAAGCGCCTTCTGCCGGATGCGCTGGATGTGCCTGCGGCACTCGGTTCCGAAACCGCATACGAACTTTTGCAGGATATGGATAAGACCGATTATCCGAACTATGATGACCAGCTGCACAAGGCACAGGAAGAGATCGAAAAGATGCCGCAGCTTTGGACCGGCAGCCTGTATGCCGCGTGGATGAATACACTGAATCCGCTTCTTACCGAAAAAGGGGAAGGCTATCCTTCCTTCATGACCAACAGGGAATGGACCAAAAAGAGTCTGGAAACCTATCTGGGAAGCTGGACGGAACTGAAGCATGATACGGTCCTGTATTCCAAGCAGATGATGGCGGAAATGGGCGGCGGTGACGAAGAGGTCATCGACGACAGAGGATATGTGGATCCTGTTCCGGAACTTTACGATCATTTGAAGAATCTGACGCTGGAAACAAAGAACGGCCTGAAGCACTACGGCCTTCTGGATCCGAATGATGAGGAAAATCTGGACAGACTGGCGGACTTATCCGGACAGCTTTGCACGATCTCGATCAAGGAACTGGAAAACGAAACCCTGACCGATGACGAATACGAACTGATCCGTTCCTACGGCGGCTCACTCGAGCATTTCTGGAACGAAAACGTGAAGTACACGACCGGGGAGGATTACAATTCCAGCAGCGAATTCCCGGCGGCCCTTGCCGTGGATGTGGCCACGGATCCGAACGGCGTTGTTTTACAGGAGGCGATCGGCGGGCTGAGCGACATTTATGTTGTGGTTCCGGTCGACGGTACCTTAAGGATCGCTTCGGGTGTCGTCTATAATTACTATCAGTTTACGATGCCGATCGACAAGCGCTTAACGGACAGTGAGTGGCGCACGATGGCCGGCCTGCTTTGCGACGATAATTACGAGTATCACGAAGATCCGGATCTCGATAAGAAGAAGCCGGACTGGACAAAGAGCTACCGCTGCGAATACAACTATGACAGGTAAGAGACAATTCTTGTTTATATTGGCAGCTGCCGTGTTCGCGGCGGCTGCCTTCTTGTTGTTTTTATGGAAGGGCGCTTTTCTGAATGAAGGGATTGCCTGGGAAGAAAAGTGCTTTTCTTTTTCCGGGATGGAACTGCGATTAACCGACAGACAGGCGATATTGTATCGCGATAATACGAAAGTATGGAACTCAGACTGGGACTGGAGTGTGCAGAATGCGGTTCACTCAGACATCGATCATGACGGGGCGGAAGAACTTCTGCTGCTCGTCTGGAAGCGCGGCAGTTACGGCAGACATAAGCCGTTCTGGGTAAAGAAGAATGACAGGAACTTAAAGCAGCATATCTTTATCTACCGCGGGGAAGAAGAGCGCAGAAGCGGGATCCGCGCGATCTGGATGTCTTCGGAACTTGCGAGGATTGAAAATATCGCAACGGATTCGGACGGTAACGTGCTTGTTACGGAAGAGAACGGAACCGTCAGCATGTGGGCCTGGGAAAATTTCGGCCTGAAACTGAAAAAGGATAAGGTTGATACGGTCACGTTTTATGCCTGCGGAGACCAGCTGCTGCACAAATCTCTTCTGGTAAGAGGACTGCCGGAGGATAATTACGACTATTTCTACAAAGATCTGAAGAAATACATGGAAGGTGCCGATCTTGTGAGTCTGAATGCGGAAACGGTGCTGGTAAGCGACAAGGCTCTGGTTTCCGATTATCCGAGATTCGCGTCTCCGGAAGCCGTTGCGGATGCGGTGAAAGATCTGGGTGTCGATGTGGTCTCTACCGCAAACAATCATGCGCTCGACCAGGGGATGTACGGTATTGAGGAAACGATCGAAGCCTACCGGAAACGAGGGATCCTGACGGTCGGCACATACGGAGCCGGCGAGGATACGGATATCGTGCCGTCTGTCCGGTATCTGACCGTAAATGATATGAAGATCGCTTTTCTGGCATTTACCTACGGAACGAACGGCAGGAGTGCAGAAGGTCATGCGGTGGATCTTCTGTCCGATGAAGAAAGGATGGTCTCTTTACTCGATGAGGCAAGAGCAAAAGCCGATGCTGTTATCGTGTTTGCGCATTGGGGAACGGAATACAGTGAGGAAACGGATGCGGAACAGGAGAAGTACGCAAAACTGTTTTTACAGCACGGCGTGGATGTTGTGATCGGAACCCATCCTCATGTCGTGCAGAAATATGAACTGCTTTCATCGGATGAAAAGGATGGAAAGAAGACGCTGATCTATTATTCTCTCGGAAACCTGATCAGCGCACAGAAGGAAGAAAACTGCAGGACCGGCGGGATCGCCGGCCTGACACTGGTAAAGATCAAGGACGGGAAAGTCACGATCAGCGATGAAACATTGCATGAAGTCCAAACGGTACAGGGAAGCGTCCAATGGGTGAAATGATCAAAAACAGGAAAAATGAAACATTCCGGATCCTGCTGTTCCTTGCGCTTCCGACCATGCTCGAGCATCTTTTGTCCACGCTGATGCAGTATGTGGATACGGCGATGGTGGGGAGACTCGGCGCGGATGCGACCGCAGCCGTTTCGACGACCACGACGATCACCTGGCTGACCGGAAGCCTCAGTGCGGCCGTTGCCGTATCGTGCATGACCATGATCGCGACCGCGATCGGGGCAAGAGACACAGAGCGGGTCAGAAAGATCGCAAGCCAGTCGGTTCTGCTTGCGATCCTGACAGGCGGTCTGATCATGATCGTTTCGATCGTTTTAAGCCCCGTGATCCCCGTTTGGATGGGGATCGATGTCTCCGTGCAGAAGGCCGCATCGGACTATTTTCTGATCATCAGCATTCCCGCCATCTTTCGGTCATTGAGCATTATCCTGTCTTCGGCCGTACGCGCCACGCACGATACGAAGAATCCCATGATCATCAGCTTAAGCTCCAATGCGTTAAACGTTGTCTTAAACGCGGTCCTGATCTACGGGCTGCATCTTGATGTGACCGGGGCGGCACTTGCTACGGCGATCTCGACTGTTGTTTCGGGGGTCTGGATGCTGGTGTTGTTCTTAAGAACGGACGTGCTGCGATTTTCACGCAGGGATCTCAAACCCGATAAAGAGATCCTGTCGGAAAATGCGAAGCTCAGTCTGCCGGTGCTTGCGACCGCATTCACGTCCTGCATGGGGTATGTGGTCTTTGCGGGGATGATCACGGGACTCGGAAAAGTCATTTTTGCGGCGCATTCCATCGCGGTGACCGCGGAAGAACTGTTCTATCTGCCGGGATACGGCTTAAGAAGCGCCACACAGACGCTGGTCGGAAACAGCATCGGGGAGAGGGACCAGGATAAATTCCGGGGCGTCAGCAGGGCAGGGATCGTCATCACGGTCGTTCTGATGACGTTCAGCGGTCTGCTGCTGTTTGTGTGTTCCTATCCGCTGATGTGTGTGTTCACGAGTTCTGAAGAAGTCGCCAGGACCGGCGCATATGTGCTTAGAATGGTGGCATTTACGGAACCGTTCTTCGGACTTCAGGTCGTTTTGGAAGGGATCTTCTACGGCGTCGGCAAGACGCGCTTTCCGTTTCTTGTCGATACGCTCAGCATGTGGGGGATCCGGATCCTTTTCACGTTTCTTTGCGTCAATGTCTGGGGACTGGGGCTTCGCAGTGTCTGGATCTGCATGATCGCGGACAATCTCTGCAAAGCGTTTGTTTTCGCGGTCGCCTCCCCGAAGACCTTCCGGCGCACCTTTCAAAAAGCAGATTTTACAAAAATCGAAGAACAGCTATAAAGTATCCGTGACTTTTGCCGATATGTAATATAGCACAGGTAAACGGATCGACCTGTATGAAAGCTGCAGGGAAGCAGGAAAGTCTTCCCTGCGCTTTTTTTGCTTATCAAAAACCCTTTGAAATGGTTTGGAATATGCAGTATAATATATTCTGTATGATTATGTTCATAAAGACCATTGAAAGGGGATATTGTTTATCATGGTTTACAGTGATATAGGAATTGACCTCGGGACCGCCAGTGTTCTGGTGTTCATCCGGGGAAAAGGAGTTGTTCTTAAGGAACCCAGCGTGGTCGCTTTTGACAGGGACACCAACCGGATCAAGGCGATCGGCGAAGAAGCAAGACTGATGCTGGGAAGAACGCCGGGAAATATCGTTGCGGTCAGACCGCTTCGGCACGGGGTGGTATCAGATTATACCGTTACCGAGAAAATGCTCAAGTACTTCATTCAGAAGGCGATCGGCAAAAAGAGTTTCAGAAAACCCCGGATCAGTGTCTGCGTACCGAGCGGCGTTACCGAAGTAGAGAAGAAGGCCGTTGAAGATGCAACGTACGCGGCAGGCGCCAGGGAAGTGGCGATCATAGAGGAGCCCATCGCGGCGGCGATCGGTGCCGGGATCGATATCAGCAAACCCTGCGGCAACATGATCGTGGACATCGGCGGCGGCACATCGGATATCGCAGTGATCTCTCTTGGCGGAACGGTGGTAAGTACTTCGATCAAGATCGCGGGTGATGATTTTGACGAATCCATCGTAAAGCACATGAGAAAAAAGCATAACATGCTGATCGGTGAAAGAACGGCAGAAGATCTGAAGATCAAGATCGGAACCGCCTTCAAGAGGCCGGAGGTCGAGTACTTAGATGTCAGGGGACTGAATCTGGTAACGGGACTTCCGAGAACCGTCAAGGTTTCCAGTGAGGAAACCGAGGAAGCGCTTCGCGAGACAACCTCGCAGGTCGTGGAAGCGATCCACTCCGTTCTGGAGAGAACACCTCCGGAACTGGCGGCGGACATCGCGGACCGCGGGATCGTCCTGACAGGTGGCGGCAGTCTTTTAAGAGGGTTGGAAGATCTGATCGCATACAAGACAGGGATCAACACGATGACGGCGGAAGATCCGATGACAGCAGTTGCCATCGGTACCGGCAAATTCGTGGAATTCCTTTCCGGAACACCGGAGACAGGCGTGGAATAACAACGGAATTTAATAAGGGGTATGACATATGCTGAAAGGGTTGTACACAGCCTATACGGGCATGATCAATGAACAGAACAGAGTGGATACGCTGAGCAATAACCTGGCCAACTCGGCAACGACGGGTTTTAAGAAAGAAGGGACCACGGCGCAGGCGTTCAAGGATGTTCTGGCTTACAAGATCAAGGATACTTCGGAGCCCGGGATCGCAAGACGGCTTGGCAAAATGAACATGGGGGTTAAGATCGGCGAGAATTATGTCGATTATTCTCAGGGGCCGTTTCACGAGACCGGAAATGATTTTGACTTAGCTCTTTCCGGAAGCGGATTTTTTGCGGTGGACTTCATGGACAAGGAAGGAAACTGCATCGTGAAATACACCCGTGACGGTTCGTTCCAGCTGAATGTGGACGGCGCACTCGTCAACAAGAACGGCGATTTTCTGATGAGCACGAACAATACGCATATCATTCTTGATCCGACACAGGACTTCAAGGTGGACAGGCAGGGCGTGATCTATCAGAACGGCATCGCGCAGGCGCAGATCCAGCTGACGGATTTTGAGAACTATGATTATCTGGAACGCTACGGAGAGAATTATTTCCAGCCGGTGGAAGGCGCAACGCAGATCCCTGCCGAGGCGCAGGTGTACGGCGGATATCTGGAAGCATCCAATGTTCAGGTGGTCAGGGAAATGGTGGATCTGATCTCCTTTACGAGAGCATACGAATCCAACCAGAAGATCGTTCAGGCATATGATGAGACGCTTGGAAAAGCAGTCAATGACGTCGGCAAGATCTGATGATTGACTTTGTTCCAAGGGCAGGAAAGGGGACAGTATGGTAAGAGCATTATGGACGGCAGCCAGCGGCATGATCGGACAGCAGACTAACGTTGACACGATCGCGAACAACCTGGCAAATGTCAATACGGTAGCTTACAAGACGGAAGTCAACGAATTCAAATCACTTCTGTATCAGAATATCCAGAGCAAGACGACCAGCGCAAACGGGGAACAGAAACCGGTCGGCGCGCAGGTCGGTCTGGGTGTCAGAAACGCTGCGATCGTTTCGCAGTTCCATCAGGGCGCGCTCCTTGATTCCGAGTCCGACACGGCGTTCGGGATCAACGGCGAAGGCTTCTTCGCAGTAAGAGGCGAAGACGGCAAGGCCTATTACACCAGAAACGGTAACTTTGTATTCGCGCTGAATGCGGATAATTCAATGACGCTGGCAACCACGGACGGTAACCCGGTCTTAAATACCGGCGGTACCGCGATCACGATCCCGGCGACATATATGTCCAATCTGATCGAGGTGGATACTTCGGGACAGCTGCTGTACCCGGATGCGAACAACAATCTGCAGCCGATCGCGGGCATGAAGATCGGACTGTTCCAGTTCCAGAATCCTTCGGGCCTGCAGAAGAAGGGCGATACGCTGTATGAGATCACGCCGGCTTCGGGTGCCGCGCTGAACGAGGAGACGACCGCGAACCTGAAAAAGAGTGAGATCCGGCAGGGATATCTGGAAGGATCCAACGTGCAGGTGGCGGATGAAATGGTCAATCTGATCATCGCACAGCGCGCTTACGAGATGAATTCCAAAGCGATCCAGGCAGCGGATACGATGATGCAGGAAGCCAACGAGCTCAGGAGGTAATCCATGGACATCGGTTCCTTAAGTTCTTTATATACGGAATATCTGCAAAAGACCAATTCCGACTCTTCCAACGGCATTTCAAGGATGTCGCAGGATTCCCTGAAAAACGCATCCGACGAAGAACTGATGGAGGCTTGCAAACAGTTTGAGACTTACTTTATCGAGCAGGTTTTCAAACATGCGCAGACCGCCATGGTGCCCGCAAGCGAGAGCACGGACGGATCGACGCAGACACTTCTGGACTATTACAAGGATTCCCTGACTTCCGAATATGCGAAACTGGCATCGGACCAGCAGGAGAACGGTCTTGCACAGATGCTTTATGAGCAGATGAAAAGAAATTACGAAATGTAAAGCGGTTTCATGACAACACTTCAGGGCTTTATCGAGCACATCATTTTCCGGAATGATGAAAACGGTTATACGGTTTTGCAGCTTGTCGCTGACGCAGGTGAATACACCTGCGTCGGCTTATTTCGTTATGCGGATGAAGGGGAACGGGTCTCGGTGACCGGGGAATTCGTCGAGCATCCGGTGTACGGGCAGCAGCTGAAGGTGGAAAGCTATGAAGTGATGACGCCCGGCGATGAAGAATCGATGATCCGGTATCTCGGGAGCGGCGCGATCAAAGGGATCGGAACGGCGCTTGCCACAAGGATCGTGGAAAAATTCGGAGAAGATACCTTCCGCATCATCGAAGAGGATCCCGAGAGACTTGCCGAGATCAAGGGCATCAGTGCCAGAAAGGCAAGAGAGATCGCCACACAGTTTCTGGAAAAGCAGGATATGCGAAAGATCATGATCTTTTTGCAGCAGTACGGCATTTCCAATACCCTATCCATGAAGATCTATCAGAAATACGGCCTGCAGACCTATGCCATCATCCGTGAAAATCCTTATCGTCTGGCCGATGAGATCAACGGCGTGGGCTTCAAAACGGCAGATGAGATCGCGGAGCGTGTCGGGATCCGCATGGATTCGGATTTCAGGATCCGGAGCGGGATCCTGTATGTGATGCAGTCAGCCATCGGCGAGGGACACTGCTATCTGCCAAAAGAAGTGCTTCTTAAGAGAGCTGAGGACCTGCTGCAGGTTGCAGAAGAAGCCGTTGAAAGCCAGATCATGAACCTGACGATGGAAGGCAGGCTCTATGTGAACGTGAAAGAAGGCAGCAGCTGTGTCTATCTGAAAAGCTTTTACAGAATGGAATGCGGATGCGCTGCGATGCTTAAGGAGCTCGATGTCTTCGACCCCAGGCCGGAAGAGGAGATCGAAAAGAAGATCCGCCGCTATGCCAAGGAACTGCAGATCGAACCCGATGACCTCCAGATCCGCGCGGTGGTGGATGCCGTCAGGCACGGCGTGCTGATCATGACGGGCGGACCGGGCACCGGAAAAACGACGACGATCAATCTGATGATCCGGTTCTTTGAAGCGGAGGGCCTTGATTTTTATCTGGCTGCACCGACCGGAAGGGCGGCCAAGCGCATGAGCGAGGCGACCGGATATGATGCGGCGACCGTCCAGCGGATCCTGCGGCTGACGCCTGTGGGAGAGGACGGACAGAGATATGAAAAGAACGAGGACGATCCTCTTGAAGCGGATGTGGTGATCGTTGACGAAATGTCGATGGTGGATCTGCCGCTGTTCTATGCGCTGTTAAAGGCGCTGATCCCGGGAACGAGGCTGATCATGGTCGGGGACACCAACCAGCTGCCGAGTGTCGGACCGGGAACGGTCTTAAAAGATCTGATCGCGTCCGCCTGCTTCCGTGTTGTGGAACTGAAGCGGATCTTCAGACAGGCCGGGCAGAGCGATATCGTGCTCAACGCGCATAAGATCAACGAGGGAAAAGAGATCGCGCTAGACAACAAGAGCAAGGACTTTTTCTTCTTGAGCAGGGACAATATCGATGTGATCTTAAAGCACATGATCCTGCTGATCAAAGAAAAACTCCCGGGTTACGTCGATGCCGGACCGCAGGAGATCCAGGTGCTGACGCCGATGCGGAAGGGACCTTTGGGGATCGAGAGCCTGAATCCCATCCTGCAGAAATACTTAAACCCGGAAAGCCCGGAAAAAGCGGAAAAGGAATCCGGCGGCACGCTGTTTCGGGAAGGCGACAAGGTCATGCAGATCAAGAACAATTACCGGCTCGAATGGGAGATCACGGACCGCTACGGGATCGCCGTCGATACCGGAACGGGTGTTTTCAACGGGGATATCGGCACGGTCAGGGAGATCGATCCGTACATGGAATGGATGAAGGTCGAATATGAGGACAAAAAGAGCGTGACCTATCCGTTTTCAATGCTGGATGAGCTGGAACTGGCCTATGCCGTGACGATCCACAAATCGCAGGGAAGCGAGTATCCGGCAGTGATCATGCCGTTGCTTGGAGGCCCCAGGATGCTCTTTAACAGGAACCTGTTGTATACCGGGGTGACCAGGGCGAAAAAGTGCGTGACGATCCTCGGAAGCGCGAAGGTCGTTACGGATATGATCCATAACACGGATGAGCAGAAACGCTATACCTGTCTCGATGAGATGATCAGAAGATCGTATGGGGAGGAATAAAGGATGACGCTGCTCGATCTGTTCTTCCCGCCGCGCTGTGTCGTCTGCGACAGGCCGCTTACTTACCGGGAATCCGGGGTCTGCAAAACCTGTGCGGAAAGCCTTCATAAGATCCGGGACCCGCGGTGTATGAAATGCGGAAAAGAACTGTCTAAAGAACGGGACGTGTTCTGCAAAGACTGCACGGATCACGCGCACCGGTTCGAAAGCTGCCGTGCGCTTTTTCTGTATGATGATGCGATGAAAAAGAGCATTTACCGGTTTAAGTACGACGGCAGGAAGGAATATGCCGCTTACTATGCGAAAGCCCTTTCCGAAGAACTGGGAGACTGGATCCGTTCGGTAAGACCGGATGCGCTCATTCCCATCCCTCTGCATCCAAACCGCCTGAAGAAAAGAGGATACAACCAGGCGGAACTGATCGCGGGAAAGCTTTCCGCGCTTGTAAATGTCCCTGTCAAAACGGATGTTCTGATCCGGCAGGCGGATACGAAAAGACAGAAAGAACTGAACCTTTCCGCGCGGGAAAATAATTTGAAAAAGGCTTTTAAAACAAGCGAAAATGATGTAAAATTAGATACGGCTCTTTTGGTCGATGACATATACACGACCGGCGCGACAATAGACGCGGCGGCCGCCTGTTTAAAGGGTGCCGGGGTTTCCCGGGTATATGCGCTGACCCTGAGCATAGGAAGAAATACGTAGGAGGATACACGATGAACGCACGAAACTGTAGAAAATGCGGCAGAGTCTTCAACTATATCGCAGGAGTACCGCTCTGCCCTTCCTGCCGTGAGGAAATGGAAAAGAAATTCCAGACAGTAAAGGAATATATCCAGAACAACAAGGATACGACGATCAAAACGGTCGCTGAGGCATGCGAAGTGGAAGAAAGCCAGATCAGGCAGTGGGTCAGAGAAGAACGTCTGGTATTTTCCGATGATTCCGCGATCGTGATGCAGTGTGAGATCTGCGGTGCGCCGATTCATACGGGACGTTACTGCGACAAGTGCAAGCAGGATACGATGCGTTCTCTGGCAGGTGCAGGCAGACAGCAGGTTGCGCCTCAGGTACAGAGAAAGAACACTAAAGAGAATCCGAGGATGCGTTTCCTGGACAACCGCTAAACGTAACTTTTTGATGGGACAGATCTATGTTAAATAACGAAAAGATCAGGCTGATGACCCGGATGGCTTCGTTTGATGAGGTGGAAGGCAAGAGGGACATCGCCGTGAACGGATATTTCAGAGGCGATTATATCTGTTTTCAGGTGGTGATGTCCGCGATCTACGGAACGATCGCTTTTGCCGTGGTCGTCGCCCTGTATTTGCTGTATAATCTCGAGAGTTTTCTGGCCGATTTTTACAAAATGGACCTGATGGCCTTTGCAAAAGACTGGCTGACCAGATATTTTATTGTACTTCTGATCTATCTGGTGATCTCGTATTTTGTGTATGCGTTCCGGTTCAGCCGTTCGAAGCGGCGGATCCGCGCATACCAGCAGCAGTTAAAACAACTGCACCAGATATACGAAGAAGAAAACGAGCGGCGCCGTTAATTTTTGCGGCGCGTTTGCACGTATATGTGCAAGTGAGGATGTTTCATGACAAATTTACTGGTAATCAAAGAGCAGATCATAAAATTCTATGCCCGGTTTGAGATCTATATCACACCGGTGCTGAAGTTTCTGGTGATGCTGGCATCCCTGATCGCCATCAATGCCAATATCGGTTACATGAGCAGGTTGAAGAATCCGGCGATCGTGCTGATCATCGCGCTGCTCTGCTCTTTTTTACCCATCAATGTGGGGATCATTCTGGCAGCGTTTGTGATCGTGCTGCATATGTACGCTCTGTCCATGCCCGCGGCGGCCGTGGTCGGGCTTGTATTTCTGATCCTGTTCGTGTTGTATTTCCGCTTCACCCCCAAAGAAGCCATTGCGGTGCTTCTGATGCCTTTGTGCTTTGCACTCAAGATCCCGTATCTGGTGCCTCTTGCCATCGGCTTTGTGGGCGGTCCGCTTTCCTGTATTTCCGTTGCGTGCGGTACGATCGCGTACTACATCATCCACAACGTGAAGGCAAGTTCGGAGCAGATGACCGGCGCAGAGGGCGTGGATAAGGCGCTTTCAAGCTTCAAACTTGTGATCGACATGCTGCTGAAGAACAAGACCATGATCCTGTTTGCGGTCACGTTCTGCATCACCGCAGTTGTTGTCTATCTGATCCGCAGACTGAAAGTCAATTATTCCTGGTATATCGCGCTCGGCTTTGGGTCTGTGATCAATATCATGATCCTTCTGATCGGATCGATGACCATGGATGCCGATGTCAGTGTGATCGGCGTGATCTTCGGGACGATCATTTCGGCGGGACTCGTGTTCGTCCTGCAGTTCTTTATCCATAACCTGGACTATTCGCGGACTGAATATGTGCAGTTCGAGGATGATGATTATTATTACTATGTGAAGGCGATCCCCAAGATCACCATGGAGGCGCCGCAGAACAAGGTCCGCCGGATCAATCCGCAGCAGCCGGCGGGTAAGAGAAGAGAGTATTATACGGACGAGTGAGAACGGGCATGGATGCTATTTTCAACCGATTCAGCACATTTTCAGACAGATTTTTGACAGGCATGTCAATTCCGCATTTCAGGTGGACAGATGGCGTTGAGATCCTGATCATCGCCTTCCTGCTGTACCATCTGTTTGTGTGGGTCAAAAACAACAAAGCATGGTCGCTGACGAAGGGTCTGGCGGTCATTTTGGCATTTGTGATCGTGGCGAATCTGCTGCATATGACCACTATTCTGTGGATCATTGAACGGATCTTCGGCGTTGCCGTGACCGCGCTCGTCGTTGTCTTTCAGCCGGAACTCAGAAGAGCACTCGAACAGCTTGGCAGAAAGAATATCTTATCGTCCTGGTTCAGACTTGACAATACGAGGATCACCGGTGAACTCTTTTCCGATCAGACGATCGAGGAGATCATCAAGGCCAGTTATGCGATGGGAAGAGCCAAGACCGGCGCGTTGATCGTCATCGAAAACAGGGATTCCCTGACGGATTACGAAATGACCGGGATCCGGATCGATTCCGTGTTATCAAGCGCATTGCTGATCAATATCTTTGAACACAACACTCCGCTGCATGACGGGGCAGTGATCGTTCGGGAAAACAGGATCGTTTCTGCAACCTGCTATCTGCCGCTTTCCGACAATATGGAATTGTCCAAGGATCTTGGGACCAGGCACAGGGCAGGCGTCGGGATCTCTGAAATGACAGATTCCTTAACGATCATCGTTTCCGAGGAAACGGGCCGTGTCTCGATCGCGCAGAGCGGTGTTCTTTATCCCAACGTGGATATGGGATTTCTGAGGGAGAAACTCTCGCAGCTGCAGAATAAAGTGGTGGAAGAAAAGAAATTCTTCTTCCGGAAAGGAAGGCCGAAGCATGAAAAAACTTCTGACAGATAATATCGGCCTGAAAATCCTGGCGCTGCTGACTGCGATGATCGTCTGGCTCGTTGTTGTGAATGTGGACGATCCGGTTGTGGAAAAAAGGTTTTCCGGCGTTCCCGTTGAGGTGATCAATGACGACGCCATTCTCAGGCAGAACAAAACATACGAGATCCTTGACGGTTCGGATTCCATTACGGTCATCGTCAAAGGAAAGCGGTCCATCCTGGATCAGATGAGCAGGGATTATATCAAGGCGACCGCCGATATCAAGAACTTATCGATCATGGACACGGTGCCGATCGAAGTCCGTTCGACCAGACTGTCGGACAGACTGGAAAGCATCGTTTCCACGACGAAGAATCTGAAAGTATATATCGAAAATATGGGCAGGAAACAGGTCGAGATCACCGTGTCGACGACCGGCGAACTGAATGCGGGGTGTGTTCTTGGCACCGTGAAGCCGGATGTGAACATCCTCTCTGTATCCGGTCCCGAATCCATCGTCAATGACATCACTTCCGCAAGGGCGGAGCTCGATGTGACGGGCCTTGGGCGTGATGTTTCCACAACATCCACCGTGCACCTCTATGATGCAAACGGCAGCCTCGTGACAGACCCGCGTGTAAAAAGCACGGTCAGCACCGTACATGTCGATGCGCAGATCTTAGAGACCAAGGAAGTGGAAGTGAGTGCCATCACCTCCGGAAATCCGGCGGAAGGATATGCATTAAACGGAACGGTCACCTGTTCGCCTTCCAAAGTCCTTGTGGCAGGAAAAGGCAGCGCCTATCAGGAACTGACCAGGATCGTGATCCCGGAAAGCGCCGTTTCGGTTGCAGGCGCGATGGGAGACATCACCCAGATCGTCAATATCTCTTCCTATCTGCCGGATGGGATCCGTCTCGGAGATCCTGATTTTGACGGAAACATCGAAGTGGATGTGCAGGTAGAACAGATGATGACGATCGAGGTGGAAGTGCCGATCACGAATATTTCCGTCATCAATGTTCCCGCCGGTTATACGGCGCAGCTCGTTGACATCGGACCGACAAAGCGCATTGAGATCCAGGGGATCGCCACGGCGCTTGTGCAGGCGGATCCGAACCAGATCCGTGGCACGATCGATGCCGCCGCTCTTTCTCCGAGGATCACGGATGCGGACGATCAGCAGGAAGGCGTGCATCAGGGATCCAATGACGGGCTGGTGACGTTTACGGTTCCGACCGGAGTCAATGCCGTCGGACAGGTTTATATGGAGGTGATCCTGATCCCCGCAGCGGATCAGGCGCCGGCAGAGTAGAAAGAAAAGGTTCCACGTATGAAATACTTGCTTTTCACGCGGGAAATGGTATGATGTAATGGATAATGGAGGTAACGATCTATGGTAAGTCAGAAGGTAGTGATCAAAAATCCAACGGGTCTGCATTTAAGACCGGCGGGGATCTTATGCAAAGAAGCCATGCAGTTCAAATCCCTGATTACCTTCAATTTCCGTGACAATACAGCAAATGCGAAGAGCGTCCTAAGTGTCTTGGGAGCCTGTGTTAAATGTGGAGATGAAGTTGAGTTTGTGTGCGAAGGCGAGGATGAGGCAGAAGCCCTGAAAACACTGATCGATGCGATCGAAAGTGGATTAGGTGAGTAAGAGAAGCCGGTTAAGCCGGCTTCCTTTTTTGAGTTTTTTTATTTTTTGATCTTTATCTGAAGATCCAATACGGAGGGAAAGAAATGTTAAATGTCAAGCGGTATCGTAAAAATCCTGTTTTACATTATCCGGAACGGGAATGGCCGAATAAGGAGATCACACAGGCGCCCATCTGGTGCAGCGTGGATCTGCGCGACGGGAACCAGGCCCTGATCGACCCGATGGTCGTTTCGGAGAAAATGGAATTTTATGAGCTGCTTCTGAAACTCGGATTTAAGGAGATCGAGATCGGCTTTCCGGCCGCATCCCAGATCGAATATGATTTCTTAAGGCAGCTGGTGGACAGGAAGAAGATCCCTGAGGGCGTCTGGATGCAGGTGCTGACACAGTGCAGGGAGGAACTCATCGACCGCACGTTTGAAGCGATCGAGGGGATCGAAAACGTGATCTTCCACATCTACAATTCCACCTCTGTGCTGCAGAGGGATGTGGTCTTCCACAAGAATAAAGAGGAGATCATCAAGATCGCCGTGGATGCGACGCACATGGTCAAGGAACGCGCGAAGAACTTCCCCGGAAAGATCATGCTCGAATATTCCCCGGAAAGCTTTACCGGAACGGAAATGGAATTTGCGCTTGAGATCTGCACGGCCGTGCAGGAAGCCTGGGGCGCAACGAAAGACAATCCGATCATCTTCAATCTGCCGGCCACGGTGGAAATGAACACGCCAAATGTCTATGCCGACCAGATCGAGTGGATGAACAAGCATTTCAAAGACAGGGAAAGCATCATCTTAAGCGTGCATCCGCATAACGACAGGGGGACGGGCGTTGCGGCGACGGAACTTGCGCTGCTTGCGGGCGCGGACCGCGTGGAAGGCACGCTGTTCGGTAACGGCGAGCGTACCGGGAATGTCGATATCTTAAACATCGCCTATAACATGTTTTCACAGGGGATCGATCCCAAACTGGAACTCGAACAGATCAAAGAGATCATTGACGTATATGAGCGCTGCTGCAAGATGACGATCGATGAGAGACATCCTTATGCAGGAAAACTCGTCTTTACGGCGTTCTCCGGTTCCCATCAGGATGCGATCAATAAGGGCGTTCACGCCATGAAGGAACGGGGACAGGAGATCTGGCAGGTGCCTTATCTGCCCATCGATCCCGCGGACATCGGCAGGGAATACGAGCCGATCGTCAGGATCAATTCCCAGTCCGGAAAAGGCGGCGTTGCCTATATCATGGATACTTACTTCGGGTTCAAGCTTCCGAAGGGCATGCACAAGGAATTTGCAAAAGTCATTCAGGAAAAGAGCGAAAAGCAGGGTGAGGTTTCTCCCGAAGAGATCATGCAGGCCTTTAAAGACAGTTATATTGACCGCAAAGAGCCTCTGCATTTCAGAAAGCTGCATGTGAACGACCTGAACGATACCGTCGACAGCGCATTCGATACAAAGGTAGACCTGACCTATACGCTTAACGGTGTGGAGAATCAGTTTGAAGCGGTCGGAAACGGCCCGATCGATGCGATCTTAAGAGGGTTGAGAGAGTCTCTGGATCTGAACGTAAAAGTGCTTGATTACGAGGAACATGCGCTGCAGGGCGGCGCGAACGCGCAGGCTGCCGCTTATATCCATCTGCTTGCCGCAGACGACGGTCAGGTGACCTACGGCGTCGGCGTGAGCTCCAACATCACGAGAGCTTCCGCAAGGGCGATCTTCTCTGCGATCAACCGGCTGGAACTGATCAAATAAACCGGCTGCGGCGATCAGCAGAGGATCTGCACTTTCTCATCATGCTTTCTGTTATAAAGAAGCTGCAGGATGAGGAGCAGCAGATAGAAATAGGCCATGATATACACCGGGAAGTAGTATTTAAAATAGGATGCCGGCGCAAGGATAAAAACGATGAACCAGTGCGCGAGGATCCCGGCGGTCGCAAAGAACGAGTAAAAACGTTTCCGGAAAAGGGAATATACGCATAGGATCAGCACGATCCCAAGCGGAATGAACAGGTTATAGGACAGGCTCTTTACGACGCTGATGCCAAAGGATATGAGCCCGCTTCCGGTCTCGATCTTATAAGGGAGCGCCGCATAGCAGAAAGCACCGATCCTGGTCCTTAAGAAGGTTCCCGGATTGTTCTTAAAGATCCGCTTCAGGGCGTTCGCATAGTTAAAGAAGTCGGTCACCGTGGCTTCTTCCCTGACACCGGCAAAATCATTGTCATAAAGGATCAGAACATCTTCATAGTTGATATCGCCGTAATAGGCGTTGATGGCATCGATTTTTTCAAGAGACAGATATTTGTCGACGATCGCAAGATCGTCGGCATTTTTTTCGGGATCCAGGCCGTTGCGGAACATGTTGGTGATCGTATAGGCATAGAACGGTTTCATACGGTCGTCCGCGGCGGCGCCCATTTCTCTGGCAACGATCCCGTTCTGCGGAACGGAGACAAGGTACTGGATCAGACCGCTCAGAAGGATCAAAGTGATCAATGCTTTCTTCTTTCGAAGGGAAGGATAGACAAACAGCATCAGAATCGGAACGAGCAGCAGCAGATAGATCCCTTCCGTCCGCCACTGCGTAAGCAATGCGCCAAGCAGAAGCAGGCAGACCGTTTTCAGACGGGAAGGCGCTTTCTTTTCGATGCCGTCAAACAAAAGTGTCGTAAACAAAAACAGGTAAAGCAGGAAATAGACCGGCAGTCGGTGCGCGCTGGTCGTGTATGCGATCACGGGATAGAGCAAAAACAGCAGGTATCCAAAATAGCCCCAGGGCCTGCCAAACGTGCCTTTGATCCTGCAGACCGTATAACCGACCACCAGAAACTCGATCATAAGCTTGATGAAGATGGGCCCAAGGTAGGCCGGGATGAGCATGAAACTGACGATATAGAAATACGTGGTCAGATAATAGAACCAGGTATAGTGCTCTAGATGGAGAGCGGAAGAAACGATGAGGGTCTCATCATTGCTTAAATACCCCTGCGGCAGCTTGATGAAGCAGACGACGGCCATGACCGGAAGATAAATGAGCGCTGCAAACAGGATCTCTTTCAGGGATCTGTTCTTCCGAAGAACCAGGGAAGCGATGCCGTAATAAAAAGCATAGAGTGCGATCAGCGCAAGCACTTTGCAGACCGCGTAATCAAAGAGATTGTCTGACGGAGACACTTCAAAGATCAGGCGGTCGGTAAAAAACGTGACCGCCCAGTGGATCAGGGAAAGGCCGGCGGCAAGGCAAACAGCGGGATGTTCTTTCAGCAGAGTTTTGACGTTCATCGTTACCCCCTAATAATACCGACCGACAGTCGAAGCAGTAAGATCACGGAACGTTTCCGCATGCGGCCGGTCACAAATCATATTGCAAAAAAATCGTATTCAGTATACTATATTTTGTGGTTATCTGCAAAAAGGAAACGAGGATGACGATGAAGAAAAAGCTTTTGGTCACGGGCTGCAACGGGCAGCTGGGACGATCGATCGACAGACTTTATGAAAATGATCCCGCATATGAGGTTTTCCATACGGATTACGGCGTGGAAGGCGTCAGGGATCTTGATATCACGGATCTTGACAGTGTGATGCAGACCGTGCGCGAGGTCAAGCCATATGCGCTGATCAACTGTGCGGCCTTAACCAACGTGGACGGCTGCGAGACACAAACGGACGCGGCCTATAAGATCAACGCGATCGGTCCCAGAAACTTGAGCATCGCAGCAAGAGAATGCGGCGCAAAGCTTATTCATATCTCAACGGATTATGTTTTTCCGGGAACTTCACCTGAACCGCTTACGGAATTTGATCCGACCGGTCCGAGAAGCGCTTACGGCAGAACGAAGCTTGCGGGCGAGGAATTCGTCAGGCAGTTTGCCGACAGATATTTCATCATCCGCACGGCGTGGCTGTACGGGGACGGCAAGAATTTTGTCAGGACGATGCTGCGCCTTTCCAAAGAACGGGATGAGATCACGGTCGTAAACGATCAGATCGGTTCGCCGACAAGTTCGGATGCGCTCGCAGAAGCCATCGCATACCTGCTTCCCACCGAAAACTACGGGCTGTTCCACGGAACCTGCGAGGGACAATGCAGCTGGGCGGATTTCACCAAAGAGATCTTTAGGCTTAAAAACATTGCGACAAAAGTGGTTCCGATCACGAGCAGGGAATACAAGGAAATGTATCCTGCTTCCGCAGACAGACCGCCGTTTTCCGTTTTGGATAACTATATGTTCCGCCTGACAACGGAGCACAGGTTCCCCGACTGGCACGATGCCATCGAAGCCTATCTGAAAAATGAATGATCCTTTAGGAGGATTTAAGAGGTTTGACTATGATGCAGTATGTCATGGATTTTCTACACAACAAAGTATTGATCATTTCCATCAGTTCCTGGATGCTCGCGCAGGTCATCAAGACGATCATTGACGTGATCATCAACAAGGAACTGAATGCGGAGCGTCTGATCGGTTCCGGCGGCATGCCGAGCTGCCATTCCGCCACGGTCTGTGCGATGGCGACGACAAGCGGGATCGTTTACGGCATGGATTCCTTCGCTTTTGCCGTTTCCTGTATCGTTGCGGTCATCGTGATGTATGATGCCAGAGGCGTGAGAAGGGAAACCGGAAACCAGGCCGTTCTGCTCAATCATATGATGGATTATTTCCAGACGATCGAGACGCCGCAGAAGAAGATCGAATTCGATCAGGAGAAATTAAAAGAGCTCATCGGACACACCCCTTTGCAGGTGTTCGTCGGAGCTCTTTTAGGGATCGCTTTTGCGCTGATCATGAACAGGATCCTGTAAGATCCGTCACAGCTTCGCGTTGTCGATATTTTCCCTGAACCAGTCATAAGCAAGGCCGATCCCTTCTTCGAGATCGATCTGATGCTTCCATCCGAGAGAATGCAGGAGACTGACATCCGTCAGCTTTCTCGGCGTTCCATCGGGCATTTCAGCATTCCAGACGATCTCTCCGGGATAGCCCACGATCCGTTTTACGGTTTCCGCCAGTTCGCGGATCGAGACTTCTTTGCCGGTACCGATGTTGACATGTGTCAGACCGCTGTAGTTTTCAAGCAGGAAGACACAGGCATCGGCCATATCATCCACATACAGAAATTCTCTTAACGGGGAACCGGTTCCCCACAGTTCCACATGATCCGCGCCCGAAACCTTTGCTTCATGGAATTTGCGGATCATCGCGGGCATGACATGCGAATTGTTCAGGTCGTAGTTGTCATGCGGACCGTAAAGGTTGGTCGGCATGCAGCTGATAAAATCATCCCCGTACTGCATCTTAAAGAATTTACACATTTCAAGGCCCGAGATCTTGGCGATCGCGTAGGCCTCGTTTGTTTTTTCCAGAGGACCGGTCAGAAGCGCGTCTTCCGGGATCGGCTGCGGCGCCATGCGCGGATAGATGCAGGTGCTGCCTAGGAAGAGGAGCTTTTTGACATGTAGATCATGCGCGCATTTGATCACGTTGCACTGGATCTGCATGTTCACATAGGCAAAATCAGCCGGCGACGTGTTGTTGGCATTGATCCCGCCGACCTTGGCAGCGGCAAGCACCACATATTCGGGTTTTGCCGTTTCAAAGAACTTGCGGACAGCCGCCTGATCGGTCAGATCCAGTTCGGCATGTGTCCTGCCGATGATGTTTTCATACCCTTTGGATTTTAAGTTTCTGACAATGGCGGAACCGACCAGTCCGCGGTGGCCCGCCACATAGATTTTTGCATTCTTGTCCATAGTGATCCTTTTGCGTAAACTTCGTTCGTGTGATTTTTATAAAAATATGCAAACGTCAGTGTGTGCGCAGGTATTCTTCGGTGCCCATGCCCGCGATGGCCTTCATATCCGAATCGACCATCATGGAAACAAGACTCTTGAAGTCCACTTTGCGCTTCCAGCCGAGTTCTTTTTCCGCTTTCGAGCAGTCGCCCCAGAGGAATTCGACTTCCGCGGGTCTGAAGTATCTCGGATTCACGTCAACGAGCAGGCGGCCGGTCTTGGCATCATAGCCTTTTTCATCTACGCCCGATCCCTTCCACTCGATGTCAATACCGACTTCATGGAACGCGCATTCCACGAATTCGCGTACGGTATGGGTCTCATTCGTGGCAAGCACATAATCGCCGGGCTTGTCCTGCTGCAGCATCCGCCACATGCCTTCCACATAGTCGCCGGCAAATCCCCAGTCACGTTTTGCGTTCAGGTTACCGAGCGAGAGCTTTTCACGCTCATCGGCCATGATTGAAGCCACGGCGCGGGTGATCTTTCTGGTAACGAAGGTCTCGCCTCTTCTCGGGGATTCATGGTTAAATAAGATCCCGTTGCATGCGAACAGCCCATAGGCTTCGCGGTAGTTGACAGTGATCCAGTAAGCGTATAACTTGGCGGCGCCGTAAGGACTCTTGGGATAGAACGGCGTCTTCTCGCTCTGCGGCGCGGTCTCCGGCAGTCCGCCGAACAGTTCGGAGGTGGATGCCTGGTAGAACCTGCAGTTTACGCCGCTCTTCTTGATGGCATCCAGCAGACGGAGCGTGCCGATCCCGGTGGTCTCCGCGGTATATTCGGGAACCTCGAAGGAAACCGCCACATGGGACTGCGCGGCCAGATTATAGATTTCCGTAGGCTGAACCTGCTCGATCAGACGGTTTAGGTTGCTGGAATCGGTCAGATCGCCGTGGTGTAAGAACATCGTCTTGTCGCGGATATCCCGGTTGTAATAGAGATGGTCGATACGGTCGGTGCTGATCGTACTGTGTCTGCGGATGATCCCGTGAACCTCATATCCCTTTTCAAGCAGAAGGTCTGCAAGGTAAGAACCATCCTGTCCGGTAATGCCCGTGATCAGTGCAACATTTTTCATGTTGTTTCTCCTTTGCCTGTGATTTTTGGCTGTATTTTCTTTCTATCATATCACATCCTGCAAAAACAGGAAAATGATTTATTATAGCGGCCCATCTATGCTATAATGTTTAGCGGAGTATAAATCATGAAAGAACTGATCACCCATTTTTGGTCCATATATAAAACGGTATTTGAAAACGGAAGACTGATCCCGCTGTTTCTTGGCGCCATGATCGTGATCGTCCTTGGCAGAAAGAAAGCGGAGCCCGGGGTTCCTCCGTTGTTATTCCTTCTCTCCCCGTTAACGGCAATCTCATTTGCCTTTACGGGTCTTTCCTTTTGCTCCGGTCCGAAAGAAACCACAAAAAGATCGCAAACGGGACTGCGCATCGCGGTGCCTGTCTTTCTGGTGCTTGCGATCCTGCTTAGCGGCAGATCCGTCTGGTCGGATGACCTTGCCGACTTTTCCGGGACGGTTTCTGAGCAGGAAGCGGAATTGGATGCGGTCTGTGATGATCTTTTGTCGCTGGAAGAGGCGCCGAAGATCGTTGCTTCGCCGAAGATCATGGCGTCCCTGCTTGCAAGGTCTTCTTCTTTTGTGCCGCTGTATACGCTGCCGTCTCCTGCAGGTGTTGAAGAACTTCCCGAAAACGAGCGGCAGATCTATGAGGTGTTTTTAACGCAGCATCCGGATCTGGAAAAGATCTATCGGATCTGCCATAAGGAAAAGCGGTTTTATGCCATTGTCGACAGGGAACAGACCTGGCCGGAACACGGCTTTGAAAACGGATTCGATCTGATGGACAGTGTGGCGGGCTATGATATTTATGCTTATACGGGAGCTGCCTATGAATAGATATCTGAAAAAGGGCATATGGATCCTGTGCGCCATCCTCATCATTCTGCAGACGGTCTTTGCAGCCTTTTATATGGTGCCACAGCAGGAGGGACTCCGGTATCTTGCGGATGCCGTAAAAGTCAGCGAGACGGGAAAAATCCTCCTGTCTTCCCCCGTGCTGAGCCTCTGGGGGCTTTTAAGCAGGCTGCTGCACATCAGGGCTTACACCTTTTTGCTGCATGTCCTGCCGTTCATCATCATCCCGCTGTGCTATGCGGCCTATATTTTTCTGGTCCTGTCCCTTCCGGTCGCATCGGAACACAAGCCGGCGGTCCTGTTTTTCATCTGCCTGCTGCAGCTTTTCGGGTACCAATCCGAAACACTTGTCCCGGTAACGCTGCTGCTCGGCTGGTATACCGGCTATGCATTATCGGCGCATTTATTCCTGCCGCTTTTGTTGGTTTTTCTGATCCGTTATCTGAAAAAACACCCCGTCAGGGAAACTGCCGGGGCTGACATCCCTTACGAGGAGGATGAAGACATGAAGCACAAATATCTGAACAGCAGAAATTTAGGGATCGCGCTGCTAGTGGTCCTGCTCCTGTTTACTGCCGTGACGTTCATTCTGAACCGGAAGATCAACAACCTGCATCTTGCCACACAGAACCTGCAGAAATCCATCGAAGGAAAAGGGGAAATGGTGGAATTCCGCGGCGCGCTCGGCGATGAAGGAAAGGGCTACATCCTTGTCGGGGGTGACGGGGGGATCAGCGTTCTGTTCGGCGGAGATGAGGCAGACGGTCCGGCACTTTATGAGGAGATCGCAAAATACGGACAGAATGTCGATAACTGGTATTTAAAAGAGGGTGAACAGGGGGCATATGAGTACTGCAGACAGCAGGGTGTTTCCGTTTCGCACGTGTATGTCATGCAGGGGATGGAAGAGGTCCAATGATGCAGATTCCCGTGATCGTTCTGGGTGTGATCGTAAATTTCATCATTTACCTTTCGTTCGGGTCGTTTCTGACAAGGAAAAAGGGAGAGCAGCTGCAGCCGCTGTTTGCCGTGATCATCGGCTTTTTTGCGTACTACAGCCTGTTTTTCTTTGTCTGTATCCCGTTCATGAAACTGTACAGGCCGCTTTCTTATCTGACAAGGGTCTGGGTGCCGGTCGTGGCGCTCATCGTCATCCTTGCGGCCGTATTTCATGCTAAATCCTGGTTTGATGCCGCAAAACGCATCTTCGGAAAAGTCAGGGAACATCCCGTTCTCTTCCTGCTGCTTGTCGTGATCGTATCTCTGCAGATCTTTATCGTGACCACCTCCTATAATTTCACGCTGGACGCTTCTTACTATGTTGCCGGCGTGGCCACAAACGTGGAGACGAACATGATCAATGTCTACGATCCGTTCACGGGTGCCTGGCAGGACCATTTTGAGATGCGCTATTTCTTTGCGACCTATCCGGTCTCGGATGCGGTGGTCTGCCAGCTGACGGGGATCCCGGCCCTGATCCAGACCAAATCCATCATGGCGGCCACGGTGATCATTCAGACCAATCTGGTCTATTTTCTGATCGCAAAGCTTTTGTTTGAGGGAAAAGGCAGGGAACAGGTACTGATGCTCGGCTTCATGTTCCTGATGAACCTGATGTTTATAACGATCTATACGCCGTCATTGTTCCTGTTCACGAGAACCTATGAAGGAAAGGCGATCGTCGGCAATCTTTCCGTGATGACGGTATTCTATCTGTTTCTGCTTGCGGTAAAAGAGAAAAAGAGCAGGCTCTACTGGCTGCTGCTCTTTCTGGTGTGCTTCGGGTCCACCACGGTTTCTTCAACGGCCAACATGCTGATCCCGGCCGAAGTTTCTGTGCTCTATCTGCCGCACATTGTGATGACCAAACGATATCGGGACCTGATCCCGTATGCGGTCTGCATCCTGCCGGGGATCCTGCTGGCACTCGCATTTGTCGCATACGTGAAAGGATATTTTGTGTTCTACACCTATCCGGTCTGGTAGGAGGAAGTTATGACCGCTTTGAACGTAACAGAACAGGGACTGCATTATCTCATGCTCTGCCTGGAACTTTACATGGGAAGTACGGCCTTTCTGCTGCTGTATCTCTTTGCCCTGGCTTTTTTGTGCGTCAAAGGCAGCAGGAAGGAGCGGCGGATCTTTCTGCCCGTTTCGATCTTTTTGCTCCTTATGGTCTATAATCCCGTTGCTCCCGTGCTCCTGATGCGGTTCTTTGATGTCAACAGTGAGTATTACCGGTTTTTCTGGATCACGCCGGTCGTGATCTTAGTGCCGTATGCCGCGGTCAGGGTCTTCGGACTGCCAAAGGAAGCCGGCAAAAAAGCGGTCGTTCTTGCAATGCTCGTGCTGCTTTTCATCCTGTCCGGGAATTTTTTGTATGAGGGCGGCTACAAAAGGGCGGAAAACGTTTACAAGATGCCGCCGGAACTGATGGAGGTCTCGGCGCTCATCCATGCGGATGCCGATGAGGAATATCCGAAAGCATTCCTCGAATACGAGTACAACATGCAGATGCGCCAGTATGATCCGAAGATCCTGCTGACCATCGACAGGGAAGAATATCTCTATGCGACATCCATGAATTACACGGAAGAGATGATCCATGACAGCGAGCACCCGCAGTACAGGATCTTAGCGGCGCTGATCAAATATCAGGGCGTCGAAACGGATGAATTTTTATCCGCGCTCGAACAGACCCATACGGAATATGTGGTCTTGAGTAAAGCCAATCCGATGATCGCTTTCCTGAAAGAGGCGGGACTTCATGAGGTCGCGCAGACGGCGGAGAGATCGATCTATAAATATGACCTGAAAGAACCCTATGTCTTCGAACTGGTGGATTATACGCCGGTCTATTGAGGTAGCATGAAGCTGACAGTTTTTACCCCGACCTACAACAGAAGAGAACTGTTAAAAAGAGTGTATGAGAGCCTGGCAGGGCAGACCTGCACGGATTTTGAATGGCTGATCGTCGATGACGGATCCATGGATGACACGAAGCAGGAAGTGGAAGCCTGGCAGCAGGAAGGCAGGATCAGGATCCGCTACGAATGGCGTGAAAACGGCGGGAAGATGCGCGCACATAACCGCGGGGTCGAACTCTGCGAAACGGACCTGTTCTTCTGCCTCGATTCCGATGACTATCTGCCGAAGACCGCGGTGGAGGAGATCTTATCCTGCGAAGAGAAGCTTGCGGATGAAAAAGTCGCGGGGATCGTGGCTTTGAAGGGAAAGGATGAAAAGGAACCGCTTTACGGCGTTGATTTCCCGACAGACGGATTTTCCACGCTCTACGGGCTCTATCTGAAGGGATTCAAAGGGGAAACGGCGCTGGTTTATAAGACCGCAGTGCTTAAGAGTTACCCTTTTCCCGAGATCGAAGGCGAAAAATACGTGCCTGAAGACTATATTTATGATAAAATAGACGCGAACTATGTCCTGTATATTTTCCCGAAGATCCTGACGGTCTGCGAACTGGTTTCCGAGGGCTATACGGAATCTTTGAAGGCGATCAAGGAAAACAATCCGAAAGCGTGGCTTCTGTACTATGAGCAGCGGGCAAAGATCACGCCTGTCTCGCTTCTGAAGTGGAAATATCTGGGCTATTATATCTGCTATGCGAAGAGGTGTCAGAAACCGGCCTTGAAAAGCCGGATGATATCTCCGCTTTTTGTGCTTACGGGATACCCGTTTGCATGGATCCTGAAATGGACGGGAAGGGCTTGAACTTGGAACGCGAGCAAAGCAAAAAACGTCTGTACGGGTTTCTGATGGCGTTTCTGATCATTGCCGTCGAAACGGCCATCATGACTTATGTATGGGTGAACTTTTATAATACGGAACTGCCGAAAGCCTATTACTTCTGGGGTCATGTATTTATCACCGCGGTATACATGGCACTGCTTTTTATTGCATCCGGTATGTACGGCGGCTTAAAGATCGGCTCCTACCGGATGATCGAGCTGATGTTCTCGCAGTCGATCGCAACGATCGTGACCAATATCGTGTTTTATGCGATCATCTGTCTTCTGGCCTATCATTTTCCGACGCCGCTCCCCCTGATCTTAGGAACTCTGCTGCAGGGCTTTCTGATCGGCGTCTGGATCCTTGTTGCAACTTACATTTTCAGGAAGCTGTTTCCGCCGCTTGACGTGCTTTTGATCTATGACGGGCAGAACAAGGATCTGTTTGTGGAAAAAGTCAGGACCAGGAGACATCAGTTTTCCATCAACGAATCGATCCGCGCGACGGAACCGGTCGAAGAGGTCTTTCAAGCCGTTGACAGACATCATGCGGTCATGATCTGGGATGTTGCGACGGAAGAGAGAAACAGCATTTTCAAATACTGCTATGAGCGCTGTGTGGAGATCTATGTGATGCCAAAGATCATGGACATCATCCTCAGGGGATCCTATCCGCTGCACTTTTTCGATACGCCCTTGCTGCTGACGAAGAGCGCGCCGATCGAGATCGAGCAGGTTATGATCAAGCGTCTGTTTGACATTGTCTTTTCCCTGATCCTGATCATCTTAACATCCCCGTTCATGTTGCTGACGGCGATCGCTGTCAAGTGTTATGACGGCGGAAGCGTGTTCTACAAGCAGATCAGATGCACAAAGGATGAAAAGGAATTTAAGATCTTAAAGTTCCGCAGCATGATCGAGGGCGCGGAAAAAGACGGTAGGGCAAGACTTGCCATGCAGCATGACGACAGGATCACGCCGGTCGGCAGAGTGATCCGGAAGATCCGTTTAGACGAACTGCCGCAGCTGTTCAATGTCCTGTCCGGATCGATGTCCTTTGTGGGGCCGAGGCCCGAGAGACCCGAGATCATCGAAAAATATGCCGAAAGCATGCCGGAATTCCGTTACCGCACCAAGGTCAAGGCGGGACTTACGGGCTATGCGCAGATCTACGGAAAATACAATACGAGACCTTATGACAAACTGAAACTGGATCTTTACTATATCGAAAATTTCTCTGTCTGGCTGGACCTGCGTCTGATCATTCAGACGTTAAAGATCGTGTTCACGCCGGAGAGTACGGAGGGGGTTGCGGTCGGGAATATCACGCCGATCGAGAAGGAAGAGAAGAATGACTAACGAACTGGTCAGCATTGTGATCCCGGTTTACAATGCGGCAAAATTCATACAGGATACCGTCATGTCCGTCAAAAGCCAGACCTATCCGGAGTGGGAACTGATCTTAGTCGACGACGGCTCGACGGATGACGGCATGACGATCATGAAGGATCTTGCGGAGGATTTGAACCGGGAGAAAGAGAGAGTCCGGATCATCGAACTTGGCGGGAACCAGAAGGCCGCAAGGGCGAGAAACCGCGGTATCGAGGAGGCAAAGGGCAGATATTTGGCCTTCCTTGATGCAGATGATCTGTGGGATCCCGAAAAACTTGCAAAACAGGTAGCGCTGATGCAGGAAAAGGACTGCGCCTTTAGCTTTACCGGTTATGAATTTGCCGATGAAGACGGGATCGGCGTGCAGAAGATCGTGCATGTGCCGGAAAAGATCAATTACAAGCGTGCGGTCAGGAACACAACGATCTTTACCAGCACGGTCATGTTCGACCTTGAAAAACTGTCAAAAGAGGACGTCAGCATGCCGCTCGTGGAAAGCGAGGACACGGCGACCTGGTGGAAGGTCTTAAAGATCGTGCCCTACGCATATGGTCTGGATGAGGATCTGACGCTGTACAGAAGAGGCGGCTCAACGCTTTCGAGCAACAAGTTTAAAGCCGTGAAGCGCACCTGGAATCTGTATCGCAATGTCGAACATTTCGGGATCTTCAAAAGCACTTTCTGCTTTCTGTCCTACCTGATCCATGCGACCATACGGAGAATGTGAGATGACATTACAGGTTCTTCTGTCTGCGATGCATTTAAAAGACGAATCCTATTTAGACACCCTGCATGTGACGAGTGATGCCGTTGTGATCAACCAGTGCGACAGGACAGCGCGGAAAGAAGTCAGGCGGGATGTCAATGGGCATGCGCAGCAGGTTTTGTATATCGAATCCACGCAAAGAGGCTTGAGCCGCAGCAGGAACATGGCGATCCGCAATGCAAGGGCCGACATCTGCATCCTCTGCGACAATGACGTGGAATACGTGGACGGCTATGAAGAGATGATCCTTTCCGCATTTGAGGAGAATTCGGAAGCGGATCTGATCGTGTTCTATATCAGGCGGAAAGAAAAACCGGTCCCGAACTATCCGGCGAAGCGGTGGATGAATTACTTAAGCGTCATGAAGATCTTTTCTCCGGAGATCGCATTCAGGAGAAAAAGCATCGAGGGTATTTCCTTTCAGGAATCCTTCGGCGCGGGAAGCGGCAAATATCTGATGGGGGAGGAAAACATCTTCCTCTATGACTGTCTTCGGGCGAAAAAAAAGATCCTCTACATGCCGCTTATGATCGCGGAACTCAGAGAAGAGGAATCCACCTGGTTTCAGGGATACAACAGGCGGTTTTTTATTTCCAGGGGCGCCGGCTATGCAGCGATGAGCAAGGTGTTTTCTTATGCTTTGATCTGGCAGTTTGCGATCAGAAAACGCAGCCTGTATCAATCGGAGACAGGCTTTTGGAAGGCGCTGAAATATATGTTTGAAGGCCGTAGGGAATATCTGGGGAAATGAGTTTGAGAGTCTTTCTGGTGGGCGATTACAGGACCGGATCGGGTCCTGCCAATGTGACCGCGGAATATAAAAAGAGGATCGAAAACGTACGGGTTTTAAGGGCGCGTTCCAAGCCGTTCCGAGTTCTGGAGTTGCTTTTGAAAATGCCGTTTTGCGACGTTGTTCTGCTGTCCGGACATTCCGGGCAGAATGTTTATGCGATCAAGATCGCGCACAGACTGCATAAAAAGGCAGCATTTCTGATGCACGGCTGCGTGGAGCATGAAAATCAGATCAACGGGGTTCCCGATGACTATATGACGGGGATCGAGAGAGAAGTTCTTGAAAAATCGGATGCGATCTATGCGGTTTCCACCCGCTTTGCGGACTGGCTGAAGGAGCACTATCCGCAGTATGCGGAAAAGACCTGCGCCGTTCCGAACGGGATCGATCTCATACGGGAGGCGGCTGAGCCTTCGCACAAAGAAGCGGGCAATCACACGATCTTATCGATCGGCGGCGGGATGATCAGAAAGCAGATCGTTTATATCGCAAAAGCCGTCATGATCCTAAGAGAAGATCCTGCCTTTTCGGATGCTGAGCTTGTCGTGATCGGAAAAGAAGGGAAAGACACGGAAGCGATCGATGCGTTCCCCTGTGTCAAGGATCTTGGATACGTACCGACCGAAAAAGCGATGGAACTGCTCAAAAATTCCGCGCTGTTTGTGCAGAACAGCTGCTTTGAAACCTTTGGGCTTGCGCCGATGGAAGCGCTGAAGATGGGCGCTTCGGTCCTGTTAAGCGATCAGGTCGGCGCACTGGAGGTGTTCGGGGAAACGGAAGAAGGGGATCTGATCAGGAACACCAAAGATCCGGAAGAGATCGCAGAAAAAATGAAAAACCTGTTGCTTCGGCCAAACCGTGAGAGGCTGCTTGCAACGATCGATACGGAGTCTGTTTCATGGGACAAAAGATGCAAGATGCTGATGCAAAAACTGCAGGAACTGGCAGAGGGATGAAGATCAGAAACATCTTAAACATGGTGGTGCTCCTGCTTTTGTTTGCAGGCTATTCCCTGACGTTTCTGGTTCCGAAGTTCTACGGAAAAACGGATGCGTACGTGGGCGTTTTTGTGTTTGCGATGCTGTTCATCCTGCTGCTTGCAAACGTGAATCCTTTAGAGAGGATCAAAAAACTCGAAGTGGATCTTCTGCTTCTTGCAACCATTCTGCTCCTTTGCGGGATCAATATCATTCTGGTAAAGTCCGGCAAAGGCGCATTTTTTGTGCTGGCCGATTTCGTACTGGCATTTTATCTGGCCGGAAAACTGGTGATCAAAAAGAAGCAGGTCCTGCTCTTAAGCGGCGCTTATTTTGCCCTGCTGTTTGTCTGGCTGCTGTTCGTATACCCGAAGATGTTTGCCGAATACGGGTTCTACGGCTATAACACGAACACCGCCGCGACGTTTACGATCTACACGCTTCTGTGCGCGTTTTTGTTCGTGCAGGGGATGCGGGAAAAATACGCCATCGCCGGATTTTTCGCCGTACTCCTGATCGTAAAAGGCGTGCAGCTCGCGATGTACCACCGTGCAAGAGGCGCGTTTATCATGCTCGGCGTCTTTCTCCTGCTCTACTATGTCATTCCTTCGAAATGGTGGCTTAGGAAGGGTGTGTTCCGCGCGGTATATATTTTGGAGACGCTGGGGTCCCTGGTGTTTGTGGCAGGCTATACGCTGCTTGGAACAAAGGGTGTTAATTTCAGCATTCCGTTTTTCTACAAGGAACTGTTTTCGGGAAGGGAAGAGATCTGGAAGGAATTTTTCCTGCTCTTTCTTGAAAAACCCATAACCGGGATCGGGACCAATGTGCAGATCAGTTCGTTCTTTGAATTCAACGTGCACAATGCGATGTATAACATTCTGGTCGTCTACGGACTGTTTGTGTTTATCCTGACGCTTGTTCTGATCTATATGCGTCTTGAGAAAATGCGGGACAGGGCGCAAAACGACAGGGTTTCCTACTGCGCGCTCTGTATCCTGACGGCGGTGTTCTTCGAGTCGTTTTTCGATGTGGACCTGCTTTGGGTCGATTATGCCCTGAACCTGCTGGTCATCCTGATGGTCGTCAATCATGAGCAAAATAAAGTATCTGGCTAACAATCTGGCGCTGTTTTCCGTCAGCAATTTCGTCTCCAAGATCCTGGTGTTCCTGCTGGTCCCGCTGTACACCAATGTGCTGACCACGCGCGAATACGGGATCGCGGACGTGTTTCAAGTCACGCTCCTTCTGCTGGTGCCCGCGCTTACGGTCAATATGGGCGAGGGCGCTTTAAGGTACGGGATCGCGCAGGCGGGAAAACGCGATCTGATCCTAAAGATCGGACTCAAATATACGTTTCTGGCGTCGGCGCTCGTGGCACTTTTGGGGGCCGCAGCAACCTGTTTTGTACCGGAAACGTACAGGTTCTTTCCGCTCTATTTTGTGATCCTTTTTGCAACGAATGCCTTATATGAGTACCTGATCCTGTATTTTCAGGGCTGTGAGCAGGTAAAGATCGTGGTTCTTGGCAGCATTGCCTCTACGGTCATGATCATTTCCTGCAATCTTGTTTTTCTGCTCCTTGTAAAGCTCGGCTTAAGGGGATATCTCTTTTCCCAGATGATCGCCTATGCCGTGGCGGCAAGCCTGATGCTGCTCCTCGGACGAAGCGCGAAAAAGGCCGCAGGACAAGAGGATACGGCAAGTGAAGCCCCGGAAGAAGCTCCGGATGACACGGAAACCGCAGATAAACCGGGGGACAAGAAGCAGCTGGAAAAAGAACTGCTTTCCTACGGGGCTCCTTTGATCTTATATTCCACCGGAAGCTGGATCAACAATGCGTCCGACCGCTACCTTGTGCTCTACCTTCTGGGTGCTGCCGCAAACGGCGTATACGGTGTTGCCTACAAGATCCCGGCGATCCTGATGGTCTTTCAGCGGATCTTTGCGCAGGCCTGGCAGATGTCGGCCACAAAGAGCTATCAGGATTCAGAGAGCGAAGCGTTTTTCTCGATGATGTACAGGGCCTATCACACGGTCATGGTGATCGGCTGCAGCGTTCTGATCCTGCTGGTAAAGCCGGTTGCGCGATTTTTATTCCAAAAAGATTTCTACGAGGCCTGGGTCTTTGTGCCGCCGCTTCTGATCTCCGTGATCTTCGGCGCGCTGACGGGCTTTTTGGGCTCGATCAATCTGGCGCATAAGGACTCGAAGTCCATGGGGATCGCAACGTTTTCAGGCGCCGCGCTCAATGTGATCCTGAACGTGATCCTGATCCCGAAAACGGGCGCGATGGGTGCCGCGATCGCAACGGCCGTATCCTATTTTACGATGTATTTTGCGGCCCTTCTGATCACGAGAAAGCACGTCAAGATCCGCTCGAACTTTGTCAGGGATTATCTGGCTTATGTGGTCTTGATCGTACAGTCCGTCCTCATGATCAACGGAAAGGGGACCAGGCTCTATCTGTACGCTTCTCTTGCCGTGCTTTTGCTGTTCTTTATGCACATCAAAGAGATCGCGGAACTGTATGAGCGCATGAAAGGGATCCTCAAACGGAAAAAGGATGAAACATGATCACTGAAAAGAGAAAAAAAGCAGGATATTTCATTCTGTTTGCGGCGATCTTTATCATGACGGCGGCGGAATGGAACGTATATGAATGGTATACAGCCGTTTCGCCCTACGGAACCCTGTTTTCTTCCGCAGCACTCATTGCATGCTTTTTCTGCTGCGTGAATGTAAAAGACGCTGTGAAGGACCCGGTCTTCTATCTGATGGCTGCAGCGGATGTGATCGCTCTGATCAACCTGTTTCTTGTGAATTCCCATCTGGGCGCGATCTTAACCGTCGCGGACTTTCTGCTCATCTGCTATCTGGCCAACAAGATGATCGTCCCGAAACCGTTTTTTATCGTTTCTGCGGCGCTTCCGGCGTTCTATTTCTTCTACTGGACCATCGACGTCAAGGGATATTTTAAAGGCTACAATACCAATTATGGCGGGCTGATCCTGATCGGCGGCTTTGCCTTTCTGATGATCCTGATGCAGTATCTGAGGGAATATTTCCGTGAAAATCAAACGGAGAGATACAGAATCATCAAGTGGGTGCTCCTGATCCTGCAGCTGTTCTTTATCGCGCTTGGCTACAACATCATTGCCTGGTACAGAAGCCGCTGCGCTCTGGCAGGATGGGCCGTTACCGTGCTCCTGATCCTGCTTCCGAAAAAGATCTGGAAGAGCCGTGTATTGTATGCGCTTGTCTGTTTCTTTTTCACCTTCGGTGCGGTGATCACATCGGCGGTCTATGTGTGGCTCGGAAAAGTCAAAGACGTCTTTTCCATCCGCATCTTCTACAAGGATATCCTCTCCGGCAGGGAGGAACTCTGGGGAGAACTCTGGGATGCCTATCTGAAACGCCCTTTCACCGGGATCGGAAGCGCGTATGAAATGCAGGTGGACTTTATGCGCGGCATGTTCGAGGTGCATAACGGGCTTTTGGACATCCTGTTCGTACACGGGATCGCGGTGTTTATCGTAGCGTGCCTGTTTTTGTTCTTCAGGCTCTTAAAACTTCGCGAATGCGTGGAGAAAGATGAAACCGGGAAATATATCTTTGCGGCAATGGCGGCGATCCTGGTCACTTCGTTTTTCGAAAACTTTGTGATCGTTCCGCCGTTTTCCCTGCTTTTTTTGCTTCTGTTCGCCCTGATGAACAACCGGATCGAAAGGTCCTTGGACAGATCGGGCAAGGTCTAGGCGAAAGAGGCAAAATTTGATATAATAAATCAGTTAGGCATCGGGGAAGCATTATGAAAGAAAAATGGATCCAAAACAGACAGATCGCCTTAAGAAGGGCGGTACTGATCATATATGACATTATGGCCGTATCACTTGCGACCTATCTCGGACTGATCGCAAGGTTTGATTTCAGACCCGGAGACATTGCGGACAAGCGCTTTATCGATACTGCGTGGAATTATCTTCCCGTCAGCATCGTGCTCACGCTCATCATCTTCTGGATCTTCAAGATGTACCAGAGCCTCTGGGAATTTGCCGGCGCGCATGAAGCCATCAACATCAGTCTTGCCTGCTTCTTATCCGCGCTCTCGCAGATGCTCATCGTTCATATGGTCCTGAAATGGAAGTATCCGAGAAGTTCTTACGTGTTCTACGGGGGCTTTCTGCTGGTCCTGGTTGCGATCAGCCGCTTTTTCTACAGGGCATTGCGGGCCTTTGTCGAGAAACGGACGGCCGGCGCGCAGGCGGTCAACGTCATGGTGATCGGTGCCGGAGAGGCCGGCAACTCCCTGATCCGGGAAATGCGTTCTTCCAGTTACATCCAGAAAAACGCGCTCTGTGTGATCGATGACGACAAGAGCAAGACCGGAAGTTATATCCACGGCGTCAAGGTCGTGGGCGGCAGGGAAAAGATCCTCGAGAATGTGGCCAAGTACCACATCGATGAGATCATCATCGCGATCCCGTCCGCCAAAAGATCGGCGATCCGCGAGATCCTGGAGATCTGCAAACAGACGAAATGCGAGCTGAAGACGCTGCCCGGCATTTACCAGCTCGTGAACGGCGAAGTGAACGTCTCCCAGTTAAGAAAAGTCGACGTGGCCGATCTTCTGGGGCGTGAACAGATCCAGGTGGATCTTGAATCCATCATGGGCTACGTCAAGGACAAAGTCGTGCTCGTAACGGGCGGCGGCGGTTCCATCGGTTCGGAGCTTTGCAGACAGCTTGCGGCCAACCGGCCCAAACAGCTGATCATTTTCGATATCTATGAAAACGGCGCTTACGATATCCAGCAGGAACTCAGGCGTTCCTATCCGGATCTGCACCTGGAAGTGCTGATCGGATCGGTCAGAAACAGCAGAAGAGTCAACCGGATCTTTGAGATCTATCATCCGGATATCATCTATCATGCGGCGGCGCACAAGCATGTCCCGCTGATGGAAGACAGTCCGAACGAGGCGATCAAGAACAATGTGCTCGGAACCTGGAAAGTCGCGGAAGCCGCGGTAACGTACGGGGCCGAGAAATTCGTCATGATCTCCACGGATAAGGCGGTCAATCCCACGAACATCATGGGCGCGAGCAAGCGGATCTGTGAGATGATCGTGCAGGCATACAACAAAAAAGGAAAAACGGATTTTGTTGCGGTCCGTTTCGGAAATGTCCTCGGCAGTAACGGCAGTGTGATCCCGCTGTTCAAGAAACAGATCGCGGAAGGCGGACCCGTTACGGTCACGCATCCGAACATCATCCGCTATTTCATGACGATCCCGGAGGCGGTTTCTCTGGTGCTGCAGGCGGGCGCCTATGCAAAAGGCGGAGAGATCTTCGTGCTGGAGATGGGAGAACCGGTCAGGATCCTCGATCTGGCCATCAACCTGATCCGGCTGTCCGGTTATGTGCCCGGCGAAGATATCCAGATCAAATTTACGGGCTTAAGACCCGGCGAGAAGCTCTATGAGGAGATGCTCATGGAGGAAGAAGGGCTGCAGGAGACGGCCAACAAGCTGATCCACATCGGGAAACCGATCGAGTTCAACGAGGAGGAATTCTTCAGGCAGCTGAATGAACTGAAAGAAGAGGCGTATGAGGAGGCGGATCAGGAAGAGATCCGTACCTGGGTCAAACGCCTGGTACCGACATACATGCTGAAGGCCGATGAAAAGCACCCGGTCGTGGATGCCGCGGTCCATATCAACGATTAGGCAGTAAAGGAGAAAAGGCAATTGAGTGACAGGATCTATCTGTCTTCCCCGACCATGCACGGGGAGGAACTGAAATATGTACATGAAGCATTTGACACCAACTGGGTGGCTCCGCTCGGTCCGAACGTCAATGCGTTTGAAAAGGAATTTGCGGACTATCTCGGGGAAGGGGTCCATGCGGCCGCGCTTTCATCGGGGACGGGGGCGATCCATCTGGCCCTGATCTTGGCGGGTGTCAAAAGAGACGACATCGTGTTCGGATCCGACTTGACTTTTGCGGCCACGGTCAATCCCATCACCTATCTGTGCGCAAAGCCGGTATTCATCGACAGCGAGGAAGAAACCTGGAACATGGATCCTGCGGCGCTTGAAAGGGCGTTTTCACTGTATCCCAAAGTCAAGGCCGTGATCAGTGCAAACCTTTACGGAACGCCCGCAAAACTGAAGGAACTCTCAGACATCTGTAAGGAACACGGCGTTCCTTTTATCGAAGATGCCGCGGAATCTTTGGGATCCAAATATCAGGGCAGACAGACCGGTCTGTTCGGCGATATCGGGATCTATTCTTTTAACGGGAACAAGATCATCACCACCTCCGGCGGCGGCATGCTCGTATCCCGCGATGAAAACGTGACGAAAAAGGCCACCTTCCTTGCAACACAGGCCAGAGAACAGGCAAGGCACTATGAACATAAAGAGATCGGCTTCAATTACCGCATGAGCAATGTCATTGCGGGGATCGGCAGGGGACAGATGCTGCACCTTGAGGAACACATCGCCCTCAAGAAAGCGATCTATTTCCGCTATCAGGAAGCATTTGCGGATATCCCGCAGATCAAAATGAACCCGTATCTTAAGGACAGCGAACCGAACTTCTGGTTAAGCTGCATGACGGTCGACACGGCCTGCGAAGTAAAACCTTTGCAGATCATGGAAGCCTTCGATAAAGAAAACATCGAATGCAGGCCGATCTGGAAGCCGATGCATCTGCAGCCGGTCTATGCTTCCAACGGATTTGTCAAAGCAACCGATGGTCCAAGTGTTTCAAGACGCGTCTATGAAAGCGGACTGTGCCTGCCTTCCGACATCAAGAATACGGAAGAAGATATGGCTAAGATCATCGGAATTGTCAGAGGGTGTTTTCGGAAATGATCTATCAAAAAGCGGTTAAACGGTTTCTGGATATTCTGATCTCATCGCTGGTGATCCTGCTGCTTTGCTGGCTGTATGCTATTCTTGCCCTGCTGGTCAGAACAAAGCTCGGAAGTCCCGTGCTCTTTCATCAGGACAGGCCCGGAAAGGACGGGAAGATCTTCCCGATGTACAAGTTCCGCTCCATGTCCGATGAGCGGGATGCTGACGGAAATCTGCTTCCGGATGAAAAGCGCCTGACGCCTTTTGGGAAGAAGCTTCGCGCAAGCAGTCTGGACGAACTGCCGGAACTGTTCAATATCCTGAAGGGCGATATGAGTCTGATCGGCCCGAGGCCGCTTTTGATCCGTTATCTGCCGTATTATACGAAAGAGGAATTCAGACGCCATGATGTCAGGCCGGGACTGACCGGTCTTGCGCAGATCAACGGCAGGAACGCGCTCGGCTGGGAAGACCGCTTTGCCTATGATCTTCAGTATGTGGATCATCTGACTTTTGCCATGGATGTAAAGATCGTTCTGCAGACGGTCGGGAAGGTCCTGAAAAGATCGGGATCTCTTTCGGGAGATGCGCAGACGGTCATGGATTTTGACGCATACCGGAAAGAACAGGTCGAAAAAGGCGTCATGAACGCATCGGACCTGGTTGGAGAAAAAGAGCATGAATAAGATCGCGCTGTTTGAGCATCCGCTCAAATCAACGCCCGTAGTCTGTCTGTCCGGGCAGTACAGCGACAATCGAATCTGGATCAAGCGGGACGATCTGATCCCGTTCAGTTTCGGCGGCAACAAGGTCAGAAAAGCTGCGGAATTCTACAGCGTGCTGCAGGAAAACGGAGCGGACCTTGTCATGACGTACGGAAGCAATACCAGCAATCACTGCAGAGTGATCGCAAACCTTGCTTTTGCCTTAGGGATCCGCTGCCATATCATTTCCCCGGAAAGCAAGGGGGAGGATTCCTTCAACCGTCTGATCGTGGAGCGCTTCGGCGCGACCGTGGAAACCTGTCCCGTGGAAGAGGTATCGCAAACGATCGATGCCGCCATGGAGCGTTTCCGGAAAGAAGGGGCAAACCCTTACTTTATCATGGGCGGCGGACACGGTATAAACGGAACGAACGCCTATGTGAAGGCTTATGAGGAGATCCTGCTGCAGCAGCTGGAATACGGGGTCGGATTTGACTGCATCTTTCATGCTTCCGGTACGGGATCCACACAGGCGGGACTGACCTGCGGCAGGCTTACGCATCTTGCGGCGGGTAAGAAGTGTCCGAAGGTAGTCGGCATCAGTATTGCGCGTGAAGCGCATCGCGGCAGGAAAGTGATCCGGGAGAGCATCGCGGAATTTTTAGGAACGCAGGATGCGAAACTGTACCGGGACGAGGAACTTCTGTTTACGGACAAATACCGCCTCGGCGGATACGGCAGCTACAACGAGGAAGTCACGCACCTGATCGGCAAGGTCATGAGTCATGAGGGGATCCCCATGGATACGACCTATGTGGGAAAAGCGTTTTACGGCATGATCAAATATCTGCAGGCAAAGAAGATCAAAGGACGGGACATCCTGTTTTTGCATACCGGCGGAACACCGCTGTATTTTGACCATCTGAAAGGACTGTTATGAATATTCTGATCTTAAGCGCAGGCACCCGAAACAAAGTGGTGCAGGCTTTTAAAACCGCATTGCACGGGAAGGGAAAAGTCATCGCAACGGACTGCTCCAATTTAGCGCCCGCTCTTTATGATGCCGACGGCTACTATCTCGTGCCGAGGATCACGGCGCCGGACTATATCGACAGGATCTTAGATATCTGTGTTAAGGAAAACATCACAGCGCTCTTTTCCCTGATCGATCCGGAACTGTCGCTGATCGCAAAGGAGAGGGACCGTTTTACGCAGATCGGTGTCACGCCGGTCGTTTCGGATTACGATCTCGTGGAAACCTGTTTTAACAAATACCGCTTTTACAAGCTGATGAAAAAGAAAAAGATCCCTACGGGAAAGTGCTACACGGATATGTACCGGTTTCTTGAGGATCTGGATCATGCGAAGATCCTCTATCCCGTGTTTGTGAAGCCTGTGACCGGAAGCGCGAGCATCAACATCAACAAGGTAAAAAGCGATGACGAACTGGCGGTCTTATTTGCCAATTACGAAGACCTGATGATCCAGGAATACATGGACGGGCAGGAATACGGCGCGGACGTGTATGTGGATCTGATCAGCAAAAAATGTGTCAGCATCTTCCTGAAAAAGAAGATCAAGATGCGCGCCGGAGAAACGGATAAGTCCGTATCGGTCAAGATCCCCGCGCTGTTTGAACAGATCAAAGCCCTGACGGAGGATCTGGGATTTTGCGGCATGATCGACATCGATATCTTCGAGATCGACGGCAAATACTATTTTTCCGAGATCAATCCGCGTTTCGGCGGCGGCTATCCCCATGCCTATGCCTGCGGCGTTGATTTTCCCGCTCTTCTTGTCAGGAATCTGGAAGGCCTTGAGAATAAGCAGGATATCGGACATTATGCCGAGAATATCTGCATGATGAAATACAACGAAGTCTGTATCCGTGATTTTGATGGAAAGGAAATCATCCCGTAGAAATGAAGATCCTGTATCTGACCATGAGCAAGATCGAACTGCATAAACAGGGCATCTATTCGGACCTGATCCATGCGCTTACCGAAGCCGGACATGAGATCACGCTGCTGCAGGTCTGCGAAGACTGCAGCGCGGAAGAAGAGAAACCGTCTTTAACAGGAAAAGTCAGGATCCTGAAGGTTGCCGTCGGGAAACTGTTCGGTGTGAACTTTATAAAAAAAGGGATCAATACGGTAAAGATCGGACCGAAAGTAAAAGCCGCTGTCAAGAGACAGCTTTCGAACGAGCACTTTGATCTCGTGCTGTATGCGACGCCGCCGATCACCTTCGCCGGCGTGGTAAGATATGTCAAAAAGAAATGCTCCTGCAGATCGTTCCTGATGCTTAAGGATATTTTTCCGCAGAATGCCGTGGATATCGGCCTGTTTTCGGCAAAGAGCCCGATCCGCGCATACTTCAGGCACCAGGAAAAAGTGCTTTATGCCCTGTCCGATGGGATCGGATGTATGTCCAAAGGGAACCTTGAGTACCTGCTAAAGCATGATCCCGAGATCCCTGCGGAAAAGATCATCGTCTTTCCGAACACGCAGAAAGTCTGTCCCGTAAAATCCTTACAGGATACGGAAGAGCCCGGCTTTCCGGAGCGGAAGATGCGCTTTGTCTTTGGCGGGAATTTCGGCAGGCCGCAGGCGATCGACTTTTTGATCCGTTCGATCGGGGAGGAGAGGATGCAGAAGCTGAATGCACAGTTCCTGTTTGTCGGAAACGGTTCGGAAACGGATAAAGTGAAGGAAGCGGCAGAGAGGCTTCCCAACATGGAATTTTTGCCCTTCATGGCGCCGGATGCATATGAACGCTTCATGGAAGGGTGCGATGTGGGGCTGATCTCTTTAGATCACCGCTTTACGATCCCCAATTACCCCTCGAGGGTACTTGCCTACATGTCCATGGCAAAACCGGTCCTTGCCGCAACGGATCCGGTCACGGATATCAGGGGACTGGTCACGGAAGAAGCAAAATGCGGACTCTGGTGCTCTTCCGATGATCCGGACGCATTCATTTCCTGCGTTGAAGAATTTGTGACGCATCCGGAGAAGCTGATGCAGTACGGCATGAACGGACGGAAATATTTCGAAGAGCATTTTGATGTGAATCGTTCGGTTGAAATGATCGAAGCATTCATGAAAGGATGAGAAAAGATGTTTGAGCAGAAAACCTTACTGATCACCGGCGGGACCGGGTCTTTTGGAAACGCGGTCTTAAAGAGATTCCTGGATACCGATATCGCGGAGATCCGGATCTTTTCAAGAGATGAGAAGAAGCAGGACGACATGCGCCATCTCTACAAGAATCCGAAGATCAAGTATTACATCGGCGATGTCAGGAGCATGCAGAGCTTAAAAGACGCCATGCACGGCGTGGATTACATCTTTCATGCGGCTGCCTTAAAGCAGGTGCCGAGCTGTGAGTTTTTCCCGATGGAAGCGGTGAAGACCAACGTGATCGGAACCGACAACATGCTGACCGCCGCGATCGAAGCGGGGGTAAAGAAGGTCATCTGTTTATCGACCGACAAGGCCGCCTATCCGATCAATGCGATGGGAACGAGCAAGGCGATGATGGAAAAGGTCTTTGTGGCAAAATCACGGACCGTGGATCCCGACAAGACGACGATTTGCGGCACGAGATACGGCAATGTCATGTGCTCGAGAGGTTCCGTGATCCCGCTTTTCATCGAGCAGATCAAGGCGGGCGGTCCGCTGACGCTTACGGATCCGACCATGACGCGCTTTATCATGAGTCTTGAGGAAGCGGTGGAACTGGTCCTCTTCGCGTTTGAACATGCGAATGCCGGCGACATCATGGTGCAGAAGGCGCCGGCCTGTACGATCGGCGTGCTCGCGCAGGCGGTAAAGGAACTCTTCCATGCAGACAATGAGGAAAAGATCATCGGGATCCGCCACGGCGAGAAGATGTATGAAACGCTTCTGACCAACGAGGAATGCGCAAGAGCGACGGACCTCGGTAATTTCTACAGGGTTCCCGCAGACCAGAGAGACTTAAACTACGATAAATATTTCACCGAAGGCAACGAAAAGAGAAGTGAGCTTTCGGAATTCAATTCCAACAACACCACGATCCTGAATGTGGAACAGGTAAAGGAAAAACTGCTGAAACTGCAGTATATCCGCGACGAGATCGCAGCGTGGGAAGCAGAACATTAAGAAAAGAAACGGAAAAACGATGCAGCAAAAGATCCTGATCACCGGTGCAAAGGGATTCATCGGTAAAAATCTGACCGCCGAGCTTATAAACCGCGGGTATGACACGGTTTATCCCTGCGATGTGGAAACAACGGAAGAAGAACTGGAACGGTATGTAAAAGACTGTACCTTCGTTTTTCATTTTGCGGGCGTGAACCGGCCAAAAGACGAGAGCGAATTTACGACCGGCAATACCATCTTCAGCGAAACGCTCATCCGGTTACTGGAAAAAGAGGGCAGAAACGTTCCCGTGCTCATGTCTTCGTCCATTCAGGCTGCGCTTGACAATCCTTACGGGATCAGCAAGAAGGCAGCAGAGGATGCGCTCTTTAGGCATGAAAAAGAGAGCGGGAGCAAAGTCATGATCTTCCGCCTTCCCGGCGTGTTCGGGAAGTGGTGCAGACCGAATTACAACAGCGTGGTCGCAACCTTTTGCCATAACATCGCAAACGGGCTTCCCATCGAGGTGCATGATCCGAAACGGGAACTAGAGCTTGTCTATATCGATGATGTGGTCGCTGCCTTTATCGATGCGATGGAACAGCTTCCCAAGGCGGACGCGGACGGTTTCCACCATGTCAAGATCACGCACAGGGTTACGCTCGGTGATCTTGCTGAGCGGATCGGCGCGTTTCCTGAACTCAGACAGAATCTCGGCGTTCCGGATTTTTCGGACCCGCTTACATACAAACTGTACAGCACTTATTTAAGTTACCTTGCGGAGGATGATTTTTCCTATCCGTTAACCATGAAATGCGACAACAGAGGTTCCTTTACCGAGTTCATCCGGACCCCTGACAGGGGACAGGTCAGCGTCAATGTCGCAAAGCCCGGGATCACAAAGGGTAATCACTGGCATCATTCGAAGAACGAGAAATTCCTGGTGGTAAAAGGCGAGGCAGACATCTGTTTTCGGAAGGTCGGCGAAGAGAAGGTGATCACCTATCACGTCAGCGATCAGGAACTGACCGTCGTAGATATCCCGACCGGCTACACGCACTGCATTACCAATACCGGAGAAGAGGACCTGATCACCGTCATGTGGGTGAGTGAGGCCTTTGATGAAAAGCACCCGGATACCTTTTTCGAACCCGTGATCCGTAAACCGTAGAACATCCGTTACATGTTTGCAGAAACTTTGAAAGGGGAACAGGAGGAAGCATGGAGAAATTAAAACTGATGACCATTGTAGGGACCAGACCGGAGATCATACGCCTGTCCGAGGTCATCAAATGCGCGGACCGCTATTTTGACCATGTGCTCGTGCACACGGGACAGAACTATGACTACACCCTGAACCAGATCTTTTTTGAGGATCTTGGGCTTCGCAGTCCCGATCATTACCTGGACAGCGTCGGCAAGGACCTTGGCGAGACCATGGGCAACATCATCGCAAAGTCTTATGAACTGATGCTACAGGAAAAGCCGGACGCCGTTCTGATCCTCGGGGATACCAACTCCGCTTTAAGCGCGATCAGCGCAAAACGCTTAAAGATCCCCATTTTTCATATGGAAGCCGGAAACCGTTGCTGGGACTGGAATGTATCCGAGATGATCAACCGCAAGATCGTGGATCACATCTCGGACATCAACCTGCCCTATACCGAGCATTCCCGCAGATATCTGCTTTCCGAGGGGATCGACGGCAAGACGGTGTTTGTGACGGGCTCCCCGATGAAGGAAGTGCTGCAAAAGCACATGGATGAGATCGAAAAAAGTGATGTGCTGAACAGGCTTTCTCTTGAAAAGAACCGCTATATCCTTGTGTCTGCGCACCGCGAGGAAAATATCGATATCGAAGATCATTTTATGGATCTGATGAATGCGATCAATGACATCGCCGAAACCTATCAGGTACCGGTGATCTATTCCACGCACCCGCGGTCGAAAAAGTTCATCGAGCAGAGGGATTTCAAATTCCATCCGCTCGTACAGAGCCTGCAGCCGTTCGGCTTCCTTGACTACAACAAGCTGCAGATGAATGCGCTCTGCGTCTTATCCGACAGCGGAACGCTTTCCGAGGAATCGGCCATGCTGCATTTCCCGGGCGTGCTGATCAGAACGAGCACGGAGCGGCCGGAAGTGCTTGATAAGGGCAGCGTCGTGATCGGCGGGATCAAGAGCAGGGATGTCAAACAGGCCACCGCCTTAGCGCTTGCCATGCAGGAAAATCAAGAACCTGTGGTGGAAGCTTCGGATTATGCGGACACCAATGTATCCGTCAAGGTGGTCAAACTGATCCAGAGTTATGCCAAGATCGTAAACGAGACGGTCTGGCTGAAGAAGGAAACCATGTAACGGGACAGGCTATGCGGATCGTTGTCAATGATGTGGCAGCCAGCAAGACCGGCGCGCTCTCGATTTTGAAGGATTTTTATCAGTATGTCAAAGACCACGACACGGAAAACGAGTGGGTCTTTCTGCTTGGCGGCAATTACCTTGCGGAAACGGACAGGATTCGCGTGGTCCTGCTTGAAGATGTTAAGAAAAGCCGCCTGAAACGTTTGCTGTTCGAGGGGTTTTCCTTTCAAAAGGTGTTAAAGGACCTGAAGCCTGACGTCTATTTTTCCATGCAGAATACACTTCCGAGAGGGTATGCAGGCAAACAGGCGCTGTATGTGCACCAGCCTTTGGGATATCAGAATGTCAAACGGTTTTCACTTTTTAAAAAGAGCGAGCGGGAATATGCCATATACCAGCACCTTATCGCAAAGCTGATCGACGCTTCCGTCAAACGTGCGGATCTTATCATCGTGCAGACCGGGTGGATGAGAGAAGCGGTCCTTGCCAAGACGCATGTTCCAAAGGACAAGGTAGTGAAGATCCTGCCGACGATCGCGGATCTGTCGCAATATGCGGCCGGCGTGAACCCGTCACCGGACACATTTTTCTATCCCTCCGGGAATATCTCCTATAAAAATCACAGCCTGCTGTATATGGCAGCAGGGCTTTTGGTACAAAGAGGCCTTACGGATTTTAAGATCTATGTGACTTTGACCGCGGAAGAACTGCGGCAGCATCTGCCACAGGATGCGGATGAAAAGATCCTGTCGCATTTTGTGTGCATGGGCAGGGTGGAACGCGAAGAAGTCCTGAAAATGTATCAGAAAAGCACCCTGGTGTTTCCCTCCTACATCGAGACCTTCGGCTATCCGCCCGCGGAGGCGAGACAGATCGGAACGCTGGTCCTTTCCTCGGACTGTCCGTTTTCCCGTGAAGTACTTGACGGTTATGAGAATGCATATTATTTTGATCCCTTTGATGCCAAGGTGCTTTCCGATCTTATGGAAGATGTGATCACGGGAAAAATCGCATTAAAAGCCGGAAAAGCAGGTGCGGAGACATCGGCAGGCACGGAAACGTCAGCAGGCATGGATCCGGCAGCAGGGACAGATAAAGATAAGGAAAACAGCTGGGCACAGGTGGTGGAACTCCTGACGGCCCTTGGCAGATAGATATCAGCGTTGCTTATTAAATGACATTCAATAATAAGCAGAGGTTATGAATAAGGCCTTTATGGCAGGCCGGTACGGAACGATATGAGAGTTTTGTGTATGTATTTGCCACAATATCATACCTTTCCCGAGAACGATGAATGGTGGGGAAGAGGCTACACGGAGTGGACCGCGGTAAGAAGCGCAGAGCCGCTTTACAAAGGACATATCCAGCCGCGCGTTCCCTTGGAGCACCGTTACTACGATCTTGTCAACGAGGCGGTCACCACGTTTACCTGGCAGGCAAAACTCGCCAAAGATCACGGGATCTACGGTTTCAGCTTCTACCAGTACTACTTTAAGGGCGCGCAGCTCATGGAACGGCCGCTGGAGATCTTACGGGAGCATCCGGAGATCGACCTGAACTATTGCATCTGCTGGGCGAACGAAACCTGGACGAGGACCTGGTACGGACTTGCCAACCAGATCTTAAGGAAACAGGAATACGGCGGCGAGGAAGACTGGAAGGCGCATTTTGAGTATCTGCTGCACTTTTTTACGGACGAACGCTATATCAAGATCGATAACCGCCCCGTTCTGCAGATCTACCGGACGTTTGATATCCCGGAACTTGGGCGGATGCGGGAACTTTTTGATATGTGGGCGAAAGAAGCCGGATTTGACGGAATCTATCTGATCGGTGGAAAGACTGCCGCGAAACAGGAAACAAGGGAAGGGATCGTTGACGGCTATTACTTTTTCGAGCCGGGCTATACGCTGAAACATGATTTTGGCTTCCTGCACGCACTTTCCTACCGCGCTTCGGTCTTTTGCAACACGCTTTTGAACCGCTTTACGAAGCAGAAAAAACTGGAGCGGAAGATCCCTGCCGAATGGATCTATAAAGCCATTGAAAAGCGTAACTATGCGGACAACGAGTTTCCGGGGCTGATCCCGAACTGGGACAATACGCCAAGGCGGAAATACAAAGGCCTGGTTTATACCAACACGAACCCGAAGCGGTTTGCGCAGGTGCTTTCTGTTTTGAAAGAAAAGGTCTCGGGCAGGAAGGTGGATTTCGTTTTCATCAATGCCTGGAACGAATGGGGAGAGGGCGCCGTGATGGAGCCCGATCAGACGGACGGCTACGGGTATCTGGAAGCGGTGGCAAAAGTACAGGGGATCTCATAAGGAGCCGGAGTTGGAACAAAAGAAAGTCACGATCATTTCGATCATCTATCAGGTGGAGCCTTATCTACAGCAGTGTCTTGAGAGCATCCTGAAGCAGTCCTACAAAAATCTTGAGATCCTGCTGATCGTCGGCGTTTCCGACAAGCCTGAAAATAATGATAAAAGCTTACAGATCGCAGAAACATATGCGGCAAAAGATACAAGGATCAAGCTGGTATCCTGCCCCGCAAGAGGGATCGCGGATGCAAGAAACGTCGGCCTTTCCCATGTCACGGGGGATCTCATTGCCTTTGTGGACGGAGATGACTGGGTAGATGATGATTTTATATCCTCTCTGGTTTCGTCCATGGAAGAGCAAAAAAGCCAGATCGCAGTCTGCGGCAGATACTATGAGTTTCAAAACCGGACACAGGCAGATGCCGTAAACGCTCCTGTCCTCATGAACGCAAAGGAAGCCATGGCCATGATCTTAAACGGCACCGGGTTCTTCCTGCATCTTTGGGACAAGCTGTTTGTAAAAAGTCTCTTTGACGGGGTGATCTTTCCGACGGATCATGTCGTGGAAGACAGGATCATCGTCAGCAGGATCTTAGGATCGGCGGAAAAGATCTGCTACAACAGCAGCCCGAAGTACCATTTCAGAGAGCGGAGCGGTTCGAATTCGAAAAAACCGGGGATGGAATGGCATAACGCCGTTGCAAACCGGGTGCTCAGCGAATATGTCCTTGAAAACTTTCCGGCGCTTTCCCATGAGACCGGGCGGTTCACCTTACAGGAAACCCTGACATCCCTGCAAAATCTCCTGGTAAGCGGAAAGCCTTCCAAAGAGAATAAAAAGGCATACGAAGAAGAGATCAGGGAGTTTGTCGAAGAGATCAGGACCATCCGGAAGGACAACAAAGACAATCCGCTCATCGGAAGGACCTTAAAGATCAAGACCATGCTGGCCCTTAAGTGCAGACCTTTGTTAAAACAGATCACGATCAGGCACCAGAACAGGGATAAGAGCGCATTTGTGCGTTACCGCTAGACAGAGTTGGAGACAAGGAATGAGCAACACGCAGTGTTTTAAAAATAAAAGGATCCTGTTCATCTGCAGGGAAACCTATTCCAAACCGTTATGGTTTGTGGCAAGGGATTATCTTGCCGCCGGGAATGAGGTCGCTGCGTTCTTTATCATGTCCTCGGAGTGTTCCTACAACAAATGCTATTACAACGTCAATACCTATTACCGGTTTAAGGAAGAACTTCCGGGGCTGAAACTCTATGATGTCAGAGATATCTGTGAACAGTACATTGAGGGATTAAAGGGCAAAGAGTCGCCCGTGGACCTTGCTTATCTTGAACAGATCGAGCGGGACTATTCCCACTTTAAGAATCTGAACATGCAGCTCATGTGCTCGCAGGAGAACACGAAGCATTATCACTGGCGCTATTACTGGAAGGTGACAAGCTACGAGGAGAACATGTTCTGGCTGCAGCTGAACTATCAGAAGATCCTCTCGGTCTTTGAAGAATTCAGACCGGACATGATCCTGGATTTTGACAATGCGGAACTGCAGCGGACCATCATCAATGAAGTGGCCTATGCGAAACATGTGCCTTATATCACCGTCGAGTATTCCAAATTCGGGTATTACAAGTATCCGACGTTTCAGAATACGATCGGGATCGATGATTATGTCAGAAGGACTTATGAAAAGAACCTGAAGAAAAAACCCGAAGAGATGGCGGATTCAATTGCCTACATCGAGGATTATCGCAAGAAGAGCACGATCATGAACAAGGAATTTGCCGGAACCGTGACCGCGCAGTATAAAAGGGATTCCCTGTTCTGGATCTTACGGGTGATGCGCGGGAAGATCCATTACTTCTGGAACATGGACATTACGGCGAAGAATCTGAAACTGAAAAGAAAAAGCAGATTCCTTTATGCGCCGAGCCTCCCCTATATCAGACATTACCTGCAGACAATGCTTGTAAAACGCAAATACATGGGGAAGAACAAACTCTTCGAAGCGCCGGTTGCGGGTGAGGATTACGTTTACATGCCCCTGCACCTGATCCCCGAATCCACGGTGTTCGTAAAGGCTTCCTACTATGTCGATGAGCTGAACCTGATCGAGCAGGTCAGCAAATCCCTGCCGGTCGGCTGGAAGCTCTATGTCAAGGAACACCAGGCGATGCTCGGAGAGCGCGGGATCGATTTCTATAAAAAAGTCAGGGAACTGCACAATGTGCGTCTCGTGCAGGTCAATCATTATCAGGACCCGAAACCCTGGATCACGGGCGCAAAGGGCGTGGTCACGATCGTCGGCACGACGGCTTTTGAGGAAGCGCTGATGGGTAGAAGGTCGGTCATTTTCGGCGATGTTCCCTTCGAACTGATCGACGGGATCGACAAGATCTCCGATTTCGAGGAACTGCCCGAGAAGATCCGAAACTTCGGCGAGATCGATAACATCCATTCCTGCGCGGCCTATTTAGAAACGATCAAGGAGATCGGGGTGGAGATCGACCTGTTCTATCTGATGGATGAAGCGGACAAAGTGCTCGGCAAAAAGGCGGAAGAAAGCGACAAATTCAAAGAACAGATTGAGCGGCTGAAGGAATTCTACGATAAGGGCTACAGCAGATATCTGGAAGAACACCGGGGCTGAAGCGGTAAGCGCAGGCAGATTAAAGATCAAGTACACAGGGAAAGGAACAAGCATATGAGTATGATCATGGACAGGCTTCGCGAAGGAAAGTTTGTGCTGATCGCAGAGATCGGCGTCAACTATTACGATATCGCCAAAAAAGAGGGGATCACCCCGATGGAAGCGGCAAAGGAGATGATCAAAGCAGCGAAAGAGGCCGGGATCCATGCGGTCAAATTCCAGACCTACAAGGCCGGAACGCTTGCCGCAAAAGCATCCCCGTCCTACTGGGACACAACGGAAGAACCGACGACATCGCAGTATGAACTGTTTCAAAAATTCGATTCCTTCGGGGAGGAAGAATACAGGGAACTGTACGAATACGCAAACGACTGCGGTATCGAGTTTTTCTCCACGGCGTTTGATTTTGCCTCGGCGGACTATCTGGATGACCTGATGGAAGTCTACAAGATCTCCTCTTCGGACCTTTCCAATCTGCCGTTCATCAAATATCAGGCACTGAAAAACAAGCCGATCCTGTTATCCGTCGGGGCTTCGAACCTTGATGAGATCGAGGAGGCGATCGATACGATCCGTTCCGTCAATGAAAAAGAGATCGTTCTGATGCACTGCGTCCTCGAATATCCGACACCGTTCGAAGACGCCAACCTGTTAAAGATCCTTTCGCTGAAAAGGCAGTTTCCGGAACTCATCATCGGTTATTCCGATCATACGAGACCGACAGAGGACTGTGATGTGATCAAGACGGCCTACAATCTCGGGGCGCTTTGTGTGGAGAAGCACTTTACACTGGATAAGACCCTGAAAGGAAACGATCACTATCATGCGATGGATCCGGAGGATGCAAAGCGGATCTTAAAAGCCATTGAGAAGATGGATATGCTCCGCGGAAGCGGTGAGATCAGATGTCTGGATACCGAGATGAGCGCAAGGCAGAATGCGAGACGCTCGATCGTATCGGCCGTGGATATCGCGAAGGGAACCGTGATCACCGAAGAAATGCTGACCTATAAGCGTCCGGGAAGCGGGATCGCGCCTTCGAGAATGCCGGAGCTGATCGGGAAGGTGGCGCTGACGGACATTCCGGAAGATACCATTTTGCAGGAGCAGATGATTTCGAATGAGTAAAGAAGGAAAAGAGGTCTTAAAATCAGGGATCTGGTATACCGTTTCCTCCGTTGCGATCCGCGCCGTATCCATCATCACCTCGCCGATCTATACGGGGATGCTGTCGACCGGTGACTACGGGATCGCCAATACCTTCAATTCCTGGATCGAGATCTTCAATATCTTCACATGTCTGTGCGTCGTGTATTCGATCGGCAGGGCCAAACTGGATTTTGCGGATAAATTTGATGAGTACTTATCCTGTCTGCAGGGACTTTCGAGTTCTTTTGCGGCCGTGGTCCTGATCGGCGCCGTGATCTTCAGGGAACAGATCTCTGCCCTGATCAAATATGAGATCCCGCTGGTGATCGTATTGTTTGCATACCTTGTGGTGTCTCCGAGTGTGGAATACACGCTGCAGAAGTGCAGATATGAATACCGTTACAAAGAGAATATCCTGATCTCGCTGATCACCTGCATCGGAACGGTGGCCTGTTCGATCCTCCTGATGCTTGTTTTCAATGACAGAAGGTATTTCGGCAAGATCATCGGCTCGATCCTGACGACATTTCTGCTCGGGATCTGTTTTTATGTGCGGATCCTGCTTCGGGGAAAACGCTTCTTTAAGAAAGAGTACTGGATCTATGCGTTAAAATTCGGGCTTCCGATGATCCCGCATGCGCTTGCGCTCGTTGTTCTGGCACAGATCGACAGGATCATGATACGTGATCTTTGCTCGGAGAGTGATGCAGGCCTTTACATTTACGGTTACGGATTTGCCACGCTGCTGATGATCTTTACGAACGCGATCGGTCAGGCATGGCTGCCGTGGTTTAATGAGGAGCTGTTTGCGGGACACCGGGAACAGATCAAGAATTACCAGAAGAAGCTGGTGCTGCTTGGAACCTTCTTAACGATCGGGTTCGTGACCGTTGCGCCGGAGGCGCTGATGCTCCTTGCGCCGCGCGGCAGGGCATACTGGATCGCAAAATGGGTGGTTCCGCCGGTCGCGCTCGGCGCGCTTGCCCAGTATTTTTACACAAATTACGTGAATGTGGAACTGTTTCACAAGAAGACGCCGATCATCGCGGCAAGCTCGATCCTTGCCGCCGTTGTGAACTTCGGACTGAATGCGGTCTTTATCCCGAGATTCGGCTATATCGCAGCTGCCTATACGACGTTTGCCTCTTACCTGTTTCTGATGCTCTTCCATTACGTGGCAACAAGGTTCGTGATCAAAGAAAACGTCTATGCCAATCTGTACATGTTCCTTGCCATGCTTTTTACCACAGGGATCTGTCTTGTGATCACGCTGTTCTATCAGAACGCATCCGACGGGGAGGCCTATGTACTGACACCGCTTTACCGCTACGGATTCATGGTTCTGGTGCTCGGCATTTTTGCAATTGTGAAGAGACATGATATAATGTTACTGTTTGACTATCTTAAACAAAAATATCTGAAAAAGAATGTGAAAAAATGAAGATACTGATCGTGATCCCCGCCAGAGGGGGCTCAAAGAGAATACCGAGAAAAAACGTCCGCATCATGTGCAAAAAGCCGCTGATCTGCTATTCGATCGAGAATGCGAAAGCGCTGCAGAAGGATCTCGATGTGGATGTGGCCGTTTCCACGGATGATGAGGAACTGATCGGGATCGTGGAAAAGCGCGGCGTGGAAGTGGTAAGGCGTCCCGCAGAGCTTGCTACGGACCGGGTAACGCTGGATCCGGTCATCTACCATGCGATGCAGCAGATGGAAGAAACGCACGGCTGCAGATATGATATCGTGATCACGATGCAGGCGACGTCCCCGACGCTGAAAACGGAAACCGTCAGGGCGGCCATAGAGTTTTTTATAAACAGCGAATGGGATACGGTCATTTCCGCGATGAACAAGCCGCACCTTTCCTGGGGTGTTGTTGACGGAAAGATCACGAAGAACTATGAAAAGCGCCTGAATTCGCAGGAACTGCCGGCCAATTACGTGGAGACCGGCGGCTTTCTGATCACGAGAAGGGAATGCGTGAAGGAAGATTCGAGGATCGGTGAAAAGGTCAACATCTTCGAGATCCCCGAGGAAGAGGCGATCGACATCGATACCTATTCCGATTGGGTGCTTTGCGAAAATATCTTAAGAAGGAAGAAGATCGTCTTCAGGACCGTCGGAAAAATGCAGCTTGGCATGGGCCATATCTACCGCTGCTTAACGCTTGCCTACAAGCTGACGGGGCATGAGATCCTGTTTGTTGCGGATGCGCAGAGCGATCTTGGGATCGCAAGGATCAGGGAAGCGAATTTCCCGATCAGGCAGGTAAAAGACGAAGCGGAATTCGAGGAACTGCTAAAAGAGGTGCAGCCGGATATCCTCGTGAACGACATTCTCGATACGACGGAAGAATATATGTCGATGGTTGTAAAGTATTGCAAGCGCGTGGTCAATTTCGAGGATGTCGGAAGCGGCGCTAAATATGCGGATGCGGTGATCAATGCTCTGTATGAAAAGGGCGAGAAGCTGCATAACGAGTACTACGGATCCAAATATTTCTGCATCCGGGATGAATTCCTCGAAGAGCATCCGAAAGAGTTCTCCGAGAAGGTGGAAAATATCCTCGTGATCTTCGGCGGTGCCGATCCGTCGGATCTGACGGGGCGGCTCTATGAGATCTGCAAGGTGCTGCACGGAAAGCATCCGTCCGTCAACTTTCATTTTCTGCTCGGCTTTGCCTATCCGTACAAGGACAAGATCCTTACGGATGAGGAGAACAGGATCTATGTGCATACCGACGTCAAGCGTGTCAGCGCTTATATGAACAAGATGGATCTGGCCGTCACTTCGCAGGGGCGTACGGTCTACGAGCTTGCCAGCATGGGCGTTCCGTCCATCGTTCTTGCGCAGAATGAGCGTGAAGCAGAGCATGTGTTTGCCGGCATCCAGAACGGCTTCATCAATTTAGGGATCGGCTCCGAGCAGGATGCGCTGACCATTATCTCCACGATCCGCTGGCTGATCCAGACGCCGAAGGTCAGGCAGGAAATGCGGAAGCTCCTGCTTTCCAAAGATTTTTCCAAGGGTCAGGACCGCGTGATCGGGCTGATCTTAAACGATTCGGACGACGAGGAATAAAGCATGTCCAAAAGGACTGACGATTACGAAGAACTGTATGATGACTATGAGGAAATGGAACAGCAGGAGGATATTTCGGCTGTTTCACTTTCTCATAACATCAGAAACGAATATATCGGTCAGGGAACGGCTGATGACAGATCACGTCCGGTCTATTCCCGCGAGGCGCACAAAGTATTCTCTTCGATGGACTACATGAATGAGAATAAGCGTGTGCTTCTGATCAATACCGTGGCGGCGACCGGCAGTGTCGGGCGGATCGTGACGGGGCTTTATCATGCCCTTGAAGACCACGGATACGAGTGTCTCATTGCCTACGGAAGAGGAGAGCCGCCGGAAGACTGCAGATACTACAGGATCGGGTCGGATACGGATGTCTATATCCACGGCGGACTGAGCAGGCTTACGGACAGACAGGGGTTCTATTCCACGTCCGCCACCAAGGCGCTGATCCGCGTGATCGAGGACTTCGATCCGGACATCATCCATCTGCACAACATTCACGGCTACTATCTGAATGTCAGGACGCTGTTTGATTATCTGCACGATCGGAAGCGCAAGGTGATCTGGACACTGCATGACTGCTGGGCGTTTACCGGACACTGCTCCCACTTTGAATATATCGGCTGTATGAAATGGCAGACCTGCTGCGATTCCTGCGAACAGCTGAACGAGTATCCGAAATCCATGGTCATGGATAATTCCAGAAGGAACTTTCTGGAGAAAAAGGTGCTGTTCACGGGTCTTAAGAACATGACGATCGTAACGCCTTCACAGTGGCTTGCGGAACGGGTGCAGCAGTCCTTCCTGAAGGACTATCCACTGGTAGTTGTTCCGACGGGGATCGATCTCGAACGGTTCTATCCCATGCCGGAGATCCGGGAAAAGGGCAATCTGATCTTCGAACTGAAGCGGCGGATGGGGCTTCGCGGAAAGACCATCCTGCTCGGCGTTGCCAATCCCTGGCGGGAAAGAAAGGGCTTAAACCAGTTTGTGAACCTGTCCAAGATGATCGATGACCGTACTGCGATCATTTTGCTGGGGCTGGATGATGATCAGCTTTCCGAACTGCCGGATTCCATCATCGGCCTGGCAAAAACCGACAGCATCGAGGAACTGGTCGCGATCTATTCGATGGCGGATATCTATGTGAACCTGACATTGGAGGATACGTTCCCGACCACCAATTTGGAGGCGCTTGCCTGCGGAACACCCGTGATCACGTTCAAGGCAGGCGGAAGTCCGGAAAGCTTGGATGAGACCTGCGGGATCGTGGTAGAGCGCAATTCGATCCAGGGCGTTCTGGCTGCGATCGACAAGATCCGCAGCAGCAGGGGGATCTGCTATACGCAGGAAATGTGCGTAAGAAGAGCGGAATACTACAGCAGGGATTACCGCTTTATGGAATATATCCAGGAAGTTTATGACATGATGTAACTGTATGGGATCTGATATGAAACGTAAAGGCATTAACTGGTTCTGCACGAAATTCGAAAAGTCCATACTCTTTCTGATCAAGATGCTTGTCTACGCCGCATGCTTTGCGACGTTCTTTTTACTGTTCTCGATCGACAACCGTGAGATCATCGTGCTTTCGAGAACGGCGGCGGTAACCTTATCCACCTATGTCATGATCCTGATCCTGCTGACCGGGATCTACGGGCGTTTTGATGTCGGACAACGGAAGAAAAAGGCGATCGTCTTTTCGCTTTGCCTGGCGCATCTTCTGACTGACCTTGTCACCTATCTGGAACTGTCCATCATGAAGACGAATGAGGCCAACAATACGACCTTCAGGCTGGAGAACTTCGGGATCCTGTTTGCCGTCATTGCGCTGCAGTTCCTTCTGATCATGGCATTTACGAGTCTCGGAAGCGCTTTTTATTTCTATGTGAACGGGGCGGAAAAATGCCTGATCGTAACATCCCTGCAGGATGATGCAAAGCGTGTGGAAGAATCCCTGAAGGGTTTTCGGAGACGTTATGAGGTTTTAGGGATCTGTGCGTATGATGACCCGGATCTTGAGAAGCGGATGCTTGAAGCCGATACGATCGTGCTTTATGAAGTGCCCGTCGATGTTCGGACAGGGATCGTGAACTTCAGTTACCAGAACCTGAAAAATGTCTATTTTAACCCGCATATCGCAGACATTCTCGAACAGAACGCCAAACGGATCACTGTCGATGACGTTTCGTTTTTTGCATCCCAGTTCCATACGATCACGTTTGAACAGCGGATCATCAAGCGTCTGATGGATATTTTCATCTCTGCGCTCGGTCTGATCATCACCAGTCCTGTTTTGCTCATCGCTTCGATCGCCATCAAAAAACATGACGGCGGAAAGGTTTTGTTCAAGCAGAGGAGGGCGACCGTTCACGGAAAGATCTTTGAGATCTATAAGTTTCGGACAATGAAGGAAAATGCCGGGAACTATTCCGTGAAAGATCATGACGACAGGGTCACAAAACCCGGAAAATTCCTTCGGAAATACCGGATCGATGAACTGCCGCAGCTGTTCAATATCCTGAAAGGGGATATGTCCCTTGTCGGACCGCGCCCCGAAATGCTTGAAAATGTTGAGGAATACACAAAAGAGCTGCCGGAATTCAGATACCGTTTAAGGATGAAGGCGGGACTGACCGGTTACGCCCAGATCATCGGAAAATACAATACCAGTTCCAGAGACAAACTGATGCTGGACTTAATGTATATCGAGAATTTCAGCATCTTAAGGGATATCCAGCTGCTGTTCCAGACGATCCTGGTCCTCTTTAAAGCGGAGGATTCCACAGAGGCATTTCATGACGAAGATTAGCATCATCACCGTTTCCTATAACGCGCAGGATACGATCGAACAGACGATCCGTTCCGTTCTTGAACAGACGCTTCCGCCCTTTGAATACATCATCAAAGACGGAGGCTCTTCGGATGATACGGTAAAGATCGCTGAGAAGTTCGCGCCTGATTTTGAACAGCGCAGGATCCGTTACAGGATCGTTTCCGAAAAAGATGACGGGATCTATGATGCCATGAATCAGGGGATCAGGCTGGCAGAAGGGGATGTCATCGGCATGATCAATGCGGACGACTGGTATGAACCCGTTGCGCTTGAGCGGGTTTCTGATGCGATGCAGGAAGAACCGTTCGATCTGCTCTATGCCGAACTCCGGATGTGGAAGGATGAGAAAAAGAGTTTCGTAAAGCGCGCAAGAAACAGAAGGTATGCAACGAGCAGGGACTGGAATCATCCGACCACGTTTATCACAAGGGAAATGTACGGAAAATACCAATACAGAAACGAAACGATCCATGACGACTATGATCTGATCCTCCGGATGAAAAAAGATCATGTCCGGATCCGTGTGATCCATGAGGTCCTTGCAAACTTCAGGATGAACGGCGTGAGCCATGAGCGGAATCTAAAAGCCGCCATCAAAAGAGGACGGATCAAGTACGGGATCTACCGCAGAAACGGGTATTCTCCGTTTTATGCGATCGAGTGTTACGGCGTGGAACTGGCTAAACTGATCATCGGGTAAGAATTATGAAAGTATCGACGCTGACATTTTATTCCAACTATTTTAACCATCACCAGAAGGCTTTGTGCGATGCATGGTATGCACTTCTTGGGGATGGCTTTACGTTTGTGGAGACCATGCCGATGGAAGACTTCAGGTCCAAAATGGGATGGGGAGAGGAAGATCCTCCGTATCTGCTCCGCACCTACGAAAGCAAAGAGAACGATCAAAAAGCGCTGGATTTAGGGATTTCCTCCGATCTTGTCGTTATGGGAACGGCGCCGGAGATCTATATCGAGGAACGCCTGAAGCAGGATAAGATCACGTTCCGCTATTCGGAGCGCCCGCTCAAAGAGGGCTTTATCAAGTTCTTTATCCCGAGACTGACGAAAAAATACCTGCATCTGCATGTCAGAAACAAAAAGAAACCGATCTATATCCTCGGCGCTTCGGCATTTACTTCCCTGGACTATCATAAAATGTTTGGTTCTTACGAGGGGAAATGCTACCGCTTCGGTTATTTTCCGGAGCACATGGTATATGATGCGGATATTCTCATGGAAGAGAAGAAAGCCGTGGCAAAAGGCAAAACGACGATCCTCTGGATGGGACGGATGCTGAAATTAAAACGGCCGGATCTCGTCGTAAAAGCACTGTCGGAACTGAAAAAAGAAGGATATGATTTCCGGCTGAAAATGTTCGGGGAAGGACCCGAAAAAGCGCATGTGGAACAGCTTGTCCGTGACCTCGGACTGAACGAAGTCACGGAGATCTGTGATTTTCTGAAACCGCAGGAAGCAAGAGCGGAAATGGAAAAAGCCATGATCTATGTCATGACCAGTAACAAGCTCGAAGGCTGGGGATCCGTGGTCTATGAGGCCTTAAATGCGGGATGTGCCGAAATCGCGTCCCATGCCTGCGGCGCGACGCCCTGGCTCGTACGCCATGGAAAAACCGGGCTGGTATTTCAAAGCGGAAGTGTCAAAGATCTGAAAAAGCAGCTGAAGCTTTTGCTGGATGATCCGGAAAAGATCGAAACCTACGGAAGAGCTGCCTATGAGCAGATGCATGAAACCTGGAATCCAAATACAGCGGCAAAAAGAGTGATCGAATTGGGGCAATACATTGACGGGAAACTTTCAGAACGGTCCGAAGCCGAAAATGTATCGAGGCGATACAGAGTTGACGGATCGCCGTTTGAGGACGGCCCCTGTGCCCTTGCGCCGTTTCTTCGAAACAACTGGATAAGAGATGACAGATAGGAAAAAATACAAAATCTTATATCTGATGGAATTTCCGATCGACCTTGCGGGCGGCGGACAGATGTCAACGCAGACATTGTGCGAAGGGCTGCTTGATGAATTCGAGACCGTGGCGGTCTGCCCGTCTTTACTTGAAAAGAAGGCAAGGAATTACCCGTTTCGCGTGGTGGAATATCAAAGCGATGAGAACCGGGAGAAGAATAAGATCTTACGGGTCCTGAATTTTTTCAGGCGGATCGGATCCTTTTACAGGATCGTAAGAAAAGAGCAGCCGGATCTGATCCACGTATCAATGTCGGAATCCCTGATCACATACGGATTTCTGCGCTGCCTCGGGATCTTTTCAGGGATCCCTTTTGTCTATACGGACAGGGGGCTTGCCTACGGATACAGAACGCATTCGAAACGCTGTATCCTCTCTACTCTGAAATATGCCGACAGACTGATCACCACCACGCATTTTAACGAAGGGCTCTGGAAAGCAGAAGGCGTGAAGACAGAGATCACGGTGATCCCGAATACCATCGGAAAGGCGTTTTTAAAGTTTGATCCGGATGAGAGAGCACGTTTAAGAGCCGCACAGGGATTTGAAAAAGGAGATCTCGTGATCGGTTTTGCAGGCCGGATCTCCGAGGAAAAAGATTGGGATTTTGTGCCTGTTTTGACAAAAGCGCTGCATGATGCCGGCGTTGTTTTTAAGGTGGCGCTTGTGATCTCCGTTTATGAAGAACAGGATGTTGCCATCACGGAACGGATCCGCGGGGAGATCTCTTCACAGATCGGAGAAGAGAACCTTGTCTACAGACAGGATCTTTCCCAGCAGGAAATGGCGGATTACTATTATGCGGTGGATATCTTCGTCATGTCCTCTTCTTTTGAATCATTCGGAAAAGCAGCCGTGGAAGCGATGAGCCGGAAATGTGTCGTGCTCTCGACCACTGCGGGAGGCTTACCGGAAGTGATCGGCAAAGAAGAAGATCTCTATACCAAAGAGACCGTTGATAAATTCGTGCAACGCGTAAGACAGTTACAGGAAGATGCGGATCTGATGGAAAGGGAGCGGGAATATTTCCGCGATCGTTACTTAAACAATTATACGCTTGACGTGCATCTTGACAGACACCGGAACTTATATAATGAGATCCTTGCTCAGCGCATCTGAAACGTCAGATCGTGAAGGGTGACTTTTTCTCCCTCGTTCAGTTTCACGGCGATATAGCAGGGACCGGTCGGGTCTGCCGGGACAACGCATGCTTCTTCGGAAGAAGAGATGGGAGAAGAAGCGAGCACTTCGAGATTTTCATTTAAGATCTGCAGCTGCCCGATCTCGTGCGCAGCTGCTTCTTCATAGGCCTCTTCTGCGGTCTTATGTCCCGTCTCATAAGACAGCGTCACATCGCAGGCCGCGTACGGCGCATCCAAAAGCGGGCTGATCAGAACGAAATTATCATTTCCGGTTGTTTCCAGATATCCGTAAAGATCAATGGTTCCCGCCGTCTGATATCCTTTCGTGTGGCACAGATCGATGCTTTTGTTCATAACACGGTCGTTTAACGGGAAGCCTGCACGGTCGTCGAATTTGTTCGAGCCGGCGCGGTAGAGGTGATAGGATTCCACATCTCCCACATACTGATAGGAACTGAGCAGATAGTCCGTCAGTTTCTCTTCGGGCTGCACATCCCAGGTCACGGCCAGAAGGTTTTCATCATCATAAAATGCCCGGTCATGGGCGCACATATAATTCTCTCTTGCGCGCAGTTCATAGGAACCGTCTTTGGCGGTCTGGATCGATACGACTTTCAGAGCGGGATCGAGGCTTCTGGAGATCAGTCCCGCATTGTCGTCATCAAGGAAAAATACCGTGTTCAAGCCGTTGTCTCTGGCGTATGATAGGACTTCCCGGATCCCTTTCAGTTCCTCTGCATTTACCCGGAAACTGTCCATCATGTTGTAATTGCTTACGAGTACGGTCAGCATCGTGATCGCAAAGCAGGCAAGATACAGCGTCCCTTTTAACAGGGGACGTTTGATCTTTTCCATAAAGGAAAGCATGACGGGAACGGAGATCAGGACCGGCACGATGCCGGGCAGAAGATAGCGTTCCGGAAAGGCAAAATCACTGTCGGAGCAGGCTGTAAGTCCGCAGACGATGCAGTTCCAGATATAGATCACGGTCAGATACCGTAAGTGGTTGGCTGTTTCATCTTCGCCGAATGCGTTCTTCAGATTAAAGATGATGAGGATCAGCGCAAAGAAGGAAAAACCGAGGCTGATCAGCATTTTGATCCCGTCAACGGAGATGACTTCCGGCGCCATGCGGTCAACAAAAATGCTGAAATGGCCCCACAGGACTTCGGTAAAGTTATTAAAGATCTCTCTTGGCATGACCAGGGAATACCCGGAAACTTTGGGCAGATATCCCGTGACTTTTCCAAGCAGCATGCCGGCAAAATAGGAAGCAAAGACTGCAACGATCAGGATCACGCGTTCCCGTCTGATGTGCCGGAACCCGTCTTTTGACAGGATCACTTCCAGCACATAGCAGAGCACCACCGGCAGGAGCGCAACAAGCAGAACATAAGAGCCGCGCGAAAAGGCAGTCAGCGCCGTAAAGAACAGGCAGACGGCAAACAGGATCTTGTATTTCGCACTTTTCAGCTCATCCCCTTCATAGAAGAGCAGGTCGATCGCAAGCAGCGGGACCAGGATACAGACATTGTAGAAACTGCATTCGTAGAAGAGCATGGCCGTATATTGCAGCATGCCCATCCGGTACGGGATCATGTAGAGCAAAAGCGCGGCATAAGCATAGGGTTTTCTGACGTGCATCTGCTTCATGATATCCCAGATCACATAAAGCGTCAGGACAAGAAAGATCACATTGGACAGTCCGTAGGAAAGAAAGATATCTTTGGTCAGCCCGTAAAGCGGCATCGCAAAGAGACAGGACGTATCGATGTGCAGGAATGTTTCCTCGGAATAGAAGGGAAGCACGAACTTCTTCTGCTCCCACATATGGATCGTATGGCTGTAGAGCATGGAAGCATCATGGTCGATCCAGCTCCTGCAGCGGACAAGGTTGATGTATACGAGAAACAGGAACTGCACGAGCGCAAGCAGAAACAAAACGGCCTCGGTCACGGTCTGCAGGTTCCAGTAGTCTTTTTTCAGATATTTGGAAAAGTCGGGAAATTTCTTCATAACATACCCCCGGTTTGATTTTCAGACCGCTCTATTATACTACATTTTATCGGGCTTGCCCATCTGTGTGCTTAAAAAAGGAACAGACATCATGACGGCCCGGCCTTCGTGGTTTGAGCGTCTTAGGGATTTGTGTTATAGTTACACGTATGGAACATCAGGCAGAAAAAAAGCAGGGGATCCTGAAAAGCTTTATCGAATATTTCTACGGCAATTTTGTGGTATTGCTGCTGGGATTCGTGTCCCTTCCGCTGATCACGAGGATCATGTCCACGGAGGAATACGGCAAAACGGCCATGTATACGTCCGCGGTCTCCATCATCTATATCTTCGCCATTCTGGGTCTCGACCAGTCCTATATCCGCTATTACTACAAAGAGGGCGTGAACAGGAAACGGCTGCTGCTGCAGTGTTTAAAATACCCGTTCCTTCTGATCGTTGTCTTAGCGGGTATCTACGCCGCTTTTTCGGGCTATTTCAATGCGTTTCTGTTCGGAAAGACCGGCTTTGACATTACCTGCCTGGTCATCGCCTACACCGTGATCTCCGTTTTCGAACGGTTCGGATTCTTAAATATCCGGATGGATCAGAACGGGAAACTCTATTCCAATTTAAATATCTTATCAAAAGTCCTCTATCTGTTGTTCGTGCTGCTGTTTGTGTGGCTGATCGGGGATGATTTCAGGGTCGTTCTCTATGCGATGACCTTACCGCTTGCGATCGTAACGGGGATCGTATATATCCGCTACATGATCGTGACAAGACATGAGAAAGCACAAAAGCACGATACAAAGATAAAGGAACTGCTGCGTTACGGGATCCCGTTTGTGCCCATGCTTTTGATGGAATGGCTGTTGTCTTCCATGGACAAGTGGTCGGTCAAGATCTTCTGCGGGTTCTCGGAAACAGGGATCTACAATTCGGCCATGCAGATCATGTCCGTGCTTTTGACTTTTAAGATCACCTATGTGGCGTTCTGGTCGCCGGTCGCGATGGAAAAGTACGAAACGGAACCGGAAGAAGTCTGCAAACCCTTCTTTGCCATGATGTTTCAGAAGGTACAGTTTCTGTGCATGCTTGCGGCATTTCTGCTGACGATCTTCAGGGGGGTGATCGTTCTCATCCTCGGGGAATCCTACAGAGGCGCCATCCGCCTCATCCCGTTCTTAAGCCTGATGCCGGTCCTGTCCATCCTGTTTGAGATGACGGGACAGGGCTGTAAGTTTGTCGGGAAGGCAAAATACTTTAATTACGCTTCTTTGGCGGCGATCATCTGCAATCTTGCCGGAAACACCCTGCTTGTTCCGGTCTGGGGCGGCGTGGGCGCGGCGCTTGCAACGGCCGTGACCTATATCGTGTATTTCCTGATCGGCACCCTGTTTTCCGTCAAATGCTATCCGGTGCCTTACAGGATGAAGGAATTCATCATTTCCGTCGCATTGTACTGCGCCTATGCAGCCTATGCGACATGGACGGACAGGATCTGGATCTGCGCGCTTTTAGGCGGCGTTCTTCTTGCCGTAGTCTGCCTGATGAACAGGAAGGTGATCGCATCTTTATGGAATGACGGAAAGCGGCTCTTAAAAGAGGCAAAAAGCGGAGGAGCAAAATGAAGCATGTTCTGATCGTGCTGCTCATGGCGGCGGCCCTGATCCTGATCAGATTCAAAAAAGCATACCGTATGCAGATCCTCTTTGGGGCGCTGCTCCTGCTAGCCGGGGCAAACCTTGCCTTTTCCTTAAGAGATCTTTCCGGGACCGTTCCGCTGACCTCTACTGTAAACCAGCTTTTTTACCAGCCCGGGGAAGCAGGCGGGGAGTATTCCGGCGCGCTTTTGCCGCTCATGGCCGGTGGCAGGACGGTCTATGTCAAAGACGATATCAAACATTACGAATTCGACATGAGCGACCCGGAAGCACCCTGGGAATATCATTTGAACGACATCTATTACGGGATCAATTCCAGGAATCTCTTATCGGCTTTTGACGCAGAAACTGTGGCCGATGGGCAGCTCAACGATGCCCTGATCACGGAAGAGGTGAAAGGGCAGTTTGCGGAACTTGGGCCTTCAAACGATCTTTACCGGTTTTCCTTTGCAGCAAACGATATTCCGGAAGAATACGGGAACTATTTCCATTATTATTTTTACTACACCGCGCACGGCGCACCGATGCATATTTACTATTCCCTGCAGGATGTGCAGGCTCTTACACCCGATGCTTCGGAGGAACTCGTTGCGCTCTGGCAGAGGGGAGAGCGGGATGAAGACCTGTATCTGATGACGAAGAGATTCTATGATGAGGAGGTGGCAAAATGACATTGCTTGAAGCGATCACTTCACAGGTCAGCCTTTCCGCCTTCTTCCATCAGGCGCTTTTGATCTTTGCCCTCATCGTATACGGGTATGTTCTGGTCTGCGTCTTAAGCCCGGATCTTTCTTTTGTGAAGAGGATTTTGTATGCCTATCCGACTGGGCTGGCCGCATTTACGGTCACGGCATTTCTTCTTGTGACGCTGCATGTTCCGTACGGGACGCTCAGCGCAAGTATCGCCTGCATGGCCGCACTCTGCGCGGTCTGTCTGTTCCGTACGGTATTGACACCTAAGGAAGAACGGAGGGAGTGCTTCGCAGGTCTTTGGAATGTTCGCGGCAGGGAAGCAGTGACCGCCGTTTTGCTCATCGTGATCCTGATCCTTGTCTCCTGCTCGGGGATCCTGAAGGTATCCCTGTCCAACGACTCCATGTACAATTACTGGTTCTATCCGCGCCTGATCGTGCATTTTGGAGGGCTCAGGCCCAATTTCAACACGTTTCTGACGGATGTCGGACAGGGCGTGGCCTTGATCAACACGCTGCCGTTTCTGTTTGGTTTCGAAGAAACCTTCGGGATCCAGCATATGCTGAATCTGGTATTTCTGGCGACATTTTTTACGGCGCTTTATGAACAGGTAAAAAGCAGTACGCGGTGGGTAAAGATCTGCTTTGCGGGGGCAGGAACCCTCTTACTTGCATCTGCCATGCCGTATCTGCTTCTTTCCAAGTGGGTGCTGGCAAATGACTATTTCGCGGTATACATGTTCCTGTGCCTGGAACTTGCCTGTCAACCGCGCCGGACTAAGAAACCGGAACAGTCCGTAATTTTGCTGGCGCTGTTTGTTAGCACGCTTTCGCTTCTTCGGATCGAAGGGGGCGTTTATGCGGTCCTGCTGCTCCTGATCCTTTCCATTTCGGATCTGACAAACAAAGAACTGTCATTCGCGCTGCTTGTGCCCGTCATGATCCTGCAGGGGCTTTACGGCGCAAGGATCTTTCTCACCATGTCCGTCATCGCCCCGTACCGGTTTCTGACGGAAGAAAAGGAACTGCTGCTGTTTGGCGTGATGGCTGCGGAACTGGTCTACTTCCTGTGGATCAGGGGGAAGGTTTTGGTTAAGATACAAAAGCACCTGGGTATTCTGATCCTTGCCGGGCTTTTGGGTGTCAATCTGCTGCTTTTTGTAAAGGATGCGGGACTGTACCTGCAGAATCTGCATTCATTTGCGGAAAATATCCTGTATCTGGGCGGCTGGGGCGTCTTTCCGGCTACGGTGCTCGGATTGTATCTGATCGGCATCAACCGTTCGTTCAGACCTAACCTGTGGGATCTGAGCGCTTTTTCCTATCTGCTGTATGTGCTGATCGTCAGCTTTATGCGGGAAGGCGGGATGAAGAGCGGAGTCGGCGATTCGGGCAACAGGGTACTCTTACAGATCGTTCCTGTGCTGTTGTTTGCCGCGCTGAAGCATACTGCGTATCTGCTTGAAAAGAAGGAAGACTCGAAAAGTAAAGCAGATTGAGAATGGCAGATCGTTACGGTCTTATATAAAGCGTGCCGCAGGGTACGCTTTTTTCTGTATAGTCATGTTCGAGCATGTATTGATCGAGCATGCCGCCTCTTTCGTCGGCATTGGGATTGGGATCTTTTTCGACATCCCCGCAGGCCTCGTAACTGCCGATGTTCTCATTCAGCACAAGGACCACATCGGGATATTTGTCCGGATGCACGTTGTAGTAAAGCTCCAGGCGATCGGAAGAAATGCCTGTGCGCCAGGAATAGGGGGACGCGCACTGCATATCGGAGCAAAGATATCCCCAGGGAAGAAGTTTTGTGATCAGTAAAAGACGGTGCTCACCGTCCGGATAGGCGGCAGTGTTGCAGTATGTTTTAAGCGTTGACAGGACCGATTCGTAATCTGTAAGATGCTGTTTGCTTGTCAGTATTCCCGCGGCAGGACCGTCCGGGATCCGTTCGGTCAGATTACCCGGGACATCGTCCCGGTAGATATTGATCATCCGAAGTGTCATGGTCATGAAAAGCGCGGACAGGATCACGGTACAGCAGGCGATCTGCAGGAGTTGCTTCGGGGTCTTGTTTAAGAAGGAGGAGGTCTGCTTTACATATTGCAGGATGACGGGGACTGCCACGGTACCCGCTACGGCAAAGCCGATGGATCCCGTATACAGGGGATGGCCGCTCGAGGTGTGGGTATAACTGAACGCCATGCAGCCCCCGAGGATCACGAAAGTCACAAACAGATGAAACGGCGGTTTTTTCAGCAGGAAGAACATGGGCAGGAGAAACAGGACCAGGGAAACCTGGACATAGCCGGTATGCCCGCTTCCTTTGACGAAGAGTCCGATGTAGCAGGCAAGGTCAAGAACAAACACGGCAAGTCCCGCCGCATTCAGAAGGTTCTCATGTTTTTTGGCTGTCTTTGTCAGGGACAGGAGAAACAGGATAATGGAGACGGCAATACAAACATAACTGATGTAAGCAAAAATACCGTAAGCCTTGGACAGGTTTGTAAAGCAGGTTTTGAAGGTCACATAGGCAGTGGTCGGCACATGTTCCTCGTCTGTCAAAACATAGATCACGGAATTCAGAAAATCCGTAAGACTTACATGTGTGAAGAAATAGATCGAAAACGGTATTGCCACGATACAAATGCCGAGCAGATGATACAAAAAGAATCTGACAAGGTGCAGATCACGGACCGCAGACCGGAAGGATCCCTTAATAGGTTTGATAATGGAAAGCAGGATCAGGATCACAAAAACAGCGACCGCAGCGATGTAATAAAGGATCATAGAAGGCATGGACAGGATGAATACGGAAAAAACAATGCCTGAAAAGACCAGATGCCGCATTGCTTTTTTGCCGGATTTTAGATCCTGCCGGTATTTCAGGATCAAAAGCATGCTCAGGACCGCGGCAAGCGCCGAAACCGCATAGTAGGAAAACGTCAGGATGTTTAAGTGCGTGTAATAGAAAAACAGCAGCGCCGTAACGGTCGCGCCCCATTTTGTGGTTTCCTTTTCCATAACCCGGAACAACTGCCATGCGATCAGGAACGAGACCAGAACATACAGGATCCTGAATGTCAGGATGATCCCGTCATTGGAACCTGCGATCAGACGGTACAGGGCGACAAAGGGCATCAGAAAGATACTGTTGAGCTGTGTGGGATACCATTCTTCAAAAAACGGAGCATCCCCCTGCAAAAAGCGGTAGGCGATCGAGTAATAAAAGGTTTCGTCCGACCAGCAGAACCCGTAAAAAGCGCGGATCAGAAGGATCAGCGCCGACAGGATCAGAAGGATCAGGGGATAGTGTTTTTGAAGGAATGCCTTCATGCAATGCTCCTTTGTTGTGCCAAAAGCACGGTTGTGGTATAATCTTGCAGAGTTTTGCTGTGCTTTCTGCAGACATTCTATCGTATTTTTTATAAACTTTCAACGAACGGAGGGCTTGCGTATGAGCCTGTATCAAAAGATCGTCAACAGAGAAGAGAAGATTTCGCTGGTCGGCCTCGGATATGTCGGAATGCCGATCGCGGTGGCTTTTGCCAAAAAAGCAGAGGTGATCGGATTCGACTTAAACGCGGAAAAGATCAAGGCCTATCAGGACGGATCTGATCCGACCAAAGAAGTCGGCGATGCGGCGGTGGCAGCTTCCACCGTGCAGTTTACTTCTGATCCCGCAAGGCTTCAGGAAGCAAGGTTCCATATCGTTGCCGTTCCGACCCCGATCAATCTGGATAAGACCCCGGATTTAAACCCGGTGGAATCCGCCAGCCATATCCTCGGAAAAAATCTGAAAAAGGGATCGATCGTTGTCTATGAATCGACGGTATATCCCGGCGTGACAGAGGATGTCTGCGTGCCGATCTTGGAGCAGGAATCCGGCTTAAAATGCGGCGTTGATTTTAAGATCGGGTATTCGCCGGAGCGGATCAATCCTGGAGATAAAGTCCACAGACTCGAGAATATCAAAAAGATCGTTTCCGGCATGGATGAAGAGGCGCTTGATGAGATCGCAAACGTCTATGAACTTGTGATCGAAGCCGGCGTGCACAGGGCAAGCTCGATCAAAGTCGCGGAAGCCGCAAAGGTTGTCGAAAATTCCCAAAGGGATATCAATATCGCTTTTATCAACGAACTGGCCATGGCCTTTGACCGCATGGGGATCGATACCAACGAAGTGATCGATGCGATGAACACAAAATGGAATGCGCTCGGGTTCCGTCCGGGACTTGTGGGCGGTCACTGCATCGGCGTGGATCCGTATTACTTTATCTATGAAGCGGAAAAACTCGGCTATCATTCCCGCCTGATCTCTTCCGGACGTCAGATCAATGATGACATGCCCGCTTTTGTCGGCGACAGGGTCATCAAGCAGCTGGTGCTTTCCGGAAAACCGGTCCGCTCTTCCAAGGTGGTCTTTTTCGGTGCGACATTTAAGGAAAACTGTCCGGATGTCCGTAATTCCAAGGTGATCGAGATCGTCAGACATCTGGAAGGATTCGGGATCAAACCTGTTCTCGTGGATCCGGAAGCGGACCCGAAGGAAGTCAGACGTGCTTATTCGTATGAACTCTCCGATGAGAAAGACGCTTATGAGGCAGACTGCATCGTTCTGGCCGTGGCACATGATGTCTATAAGAAACGTACCCTGAAAGAATGGGATGCCTTCTTTAAGGCCGGCTCCGCGCAGGAAAAGGTGATCATCGATGTCAAAGCGATCCTTGATCCGCGCGAAGTTTCAGCTGCAGGTTACGGATATTGGAGACTGTAGGATGGGACTGATTCGTAACGCGGATGATTTTGGCAAAAACGGATCCGTTAACAGAGCGATCGCGGAATGCTTTGCAAAGGGCTATATTGACCGCACGACACTGATGGTCAATATGGACGGTGCGGAAGAAGCGGTAAGGATTGCAAGGGAAAACGGTTTTTCTGACCGCGTCGGGATCCATCTGAACCTGACGGAAGGGATGCCGCTTACACAGTCGATCCGCTCCAACCCGCTGCTCTGCGATGTGAACGGCAGATTTCACGCTGCATTCAGACAGACGACGAAATACCGCCTCTATATGGACCAGCTTTCCAAAGATCAGATCTATACCGAACTCAAGGCACAGATCGAGCAGTATGCAGCCTGGGGTCTGACGCTTTTTCACGTCGACAGTCATCATCATGTGCATACGGATTATCCGGTCTACTCTGTTCTGAAACGGCTTTCGAAGGAATACAGGTTTTCATCGATCCGCTTAAGCAGAAATCTGTACAGAAAAGGCTCCCTGCCCATGCGGATCTATAAAGCGTGGTATAACCGCGCGATCAGAAAACTGTGCGGTAAAACGGACGATCTCTTCGGCTCGTGCGCGGATCTTTTTGCTTACGATTCGGAAGAAGCGCTCAGAGCACTTGCTGCCGGCAAAAAGATCGAGATCATGATGCATCCCATGTATGATCAGGCCGGGATCCTTACGGATACAGACCGGAACATGGAACAGACGGCTGCTTCTTTAGTCCACATTGGTCTATAAAACCGAATTGATCGCATAGACAGTGCTTATGAACCCCCCTATAATGATGTTGTAGTTACGTTGTGACGCATCGAAAAGGGGGGATCTTATGTTTTCAGAGAAATACGACAGCAGTTTTGAGAAAAGAATCTATGAAACGCTGACATCTTTGGGCGTTCCGATCCGGATGCAGGGACATCGCTACATGGAAGACGCGCTGGATATCCTGTTGCGGGATCCGGAAGCGCGCTATGCGTTCGTAAAGCGGGTATACCATCCGGTCGCGGAGAAATACGGGGTCACAGGCAAACAGGTGGAAAGCGCGATCCGTACCGCGATCAGTTCAGCCTGGAAATCCGGGAACTGTGAGTACTACGAACGGATCTTCGGATATTCGAGAAATACGGGAGACAGACCCTGCAATTCGGAGTTTCTGCTCCGCGTTCTGACGGTACTCCGCCTGATGCTGTGATCTTTACCAAAAAGGAAGCCCGGCCATGGGGGTTTCCTTTTTTGATCCGCAGGAAGCGACGACAGGGTGACATAAGGTTGTTTTTTGCGGCCGTAAATGCTATAATATGCTTAACTATGTTATTTTGGACTTATTATGGAGGTTTCTATGCGCACATATCTGGTTACGGGAGGATCCGGTTTTATCGGTTCCAATTACATCCACTACATGTTTGACCGGTACAAAGACGAGATCCGGATCATCAATGTTGATGTACTTACTTATGCGGGGAATCCCGAAAACCTGAAAGACATTGAGAATAACGAAAACTATACGTTTATCAAAGCGGATATCTGCGACCGGGATGCGATCGAAGAGATCTTTGCTAAGAACGAGATCGACCGCGTGGTCCATTTTGCCGCGGAAAGTCACGTTGACAGAAGCATCCGCAATCCCGAAGTGTTCGTGCAGACCAACGTGCTCGGGACGCTCGTGATGTTAAACTGTGCCAAGAAAGCCTGGGAACTTGAGGACGGCAGTTTTCGGGAAGGCAAGAGATTCCTGCATGTATCGACGGATGAAGTATACGGATCGCTCGAAGAAGAAGGAACCTATTTCTACGAGACAACGCCGTATGATCCGCACAGTCCGTATTCGGCGAGCAAGGCATCTTCGGATCTGGTGGTAAAATCATACATCGACACGTATCATTTTCCGGCCTTCATCACGAACTGCTCCAACAACTACGGCGCATACCAGTTTCCGGAGAAACTGATCCCGCTGATCATCAACAATACGCTGCAGGGCAAAAAGCTTCCGGTATACGGTGACGGCAAAAACGTCCGCGACTGGTTATACGTGATGGATCATGCCAAAGCGATCGATATGGTCATGGAAAAGGGCAGGATCGGGGAAAAATACAATGTCGGCGGACACAATGAAAGGCAGAATATCGAGATCGTGAAAACGATCATTCATACGATCGCCGAAATGCTGCCGGATTCCGATCCCAGAAAAGCGCATGTGAATGAAGAACTCATCACATATGTGGCAGACCGCAAGGGGCACGACAGAAGATACGCGATCGCGCCGGACAAGATCCGCAGTGAGATCGGATGGGAACCGGAAACAAAGTTTGAAGACGGGATCAAAATGACGATCAAGTGGTACTTTGAACATCAGGAATGGATGCAGCATGTAACGAGCGGCGCATACCAGAAGTATTATGAGGAGATGTATCGATGAAAGGAATCATTCTGGCGGGCGGATCCGGAACCAGACTCTATCCGCTGACAAAGGCTGTATCCAAACAGATCATGCCTGTTTATGACAAACCGATGATCTATTATCCGCTTTCGATCCTGATGCTGGCGGGGATCAGGGAGATCCTGGTGATCTCCACGCCAAGGGATCTGCCGGTGTTCGAAGAGCTTTTGGGGGACGGTTCTCAGCTCGGGCTGAAGATGTCCTATGCCGTGCAGGAGACACCGAGAGGCTTAGCGGATGCCTTCATCATCGGGGAAACCTTTATCGGAAACGATAACGTGGCGCTGATCCTCGGGGACAATATCTTCTACGGACAGAGTTTTTCCGCGCTGCTGAAAAACGTGGCTAAAAGGGAAAAGGGCGCAACGATCTTCGGATACTATGTCAGAGATCCCAGAGAATACGGGGTCGTTGAATTTGATGAAAACGGGATGGCGCTTTCGATCGAAGAAAAGCCGGAACACCCGAAATCGAATTATGCGGTCCCGGGCCTCTATTTTTACGATAACGACGTTGTTGAGATCGCCAAGAACATCAAGCCTTCCAAACGGGGCGAGATCGAGATCACCAGCGTAAACAATGTGTATCTTGAACGGGGCGATCTGCATGTGGAAACGCTGGGCAGAGGCTTTGCATGGCTGGATACCGGAAATCATGACATGCTTCTTGATGCCGCCAATTTTGTCGCGGCATTCCAGAAACGGCAGGGCATGTACATTTCCTGCGTGGAAGAGATCGCGTACAGAAGAGGCTTTATCACGAAAGAACAGCTTCTTGTCCTTGCAGAACCGTTGATGAAGACGGATTACGGCAGATACTTAACGGAGGTTGCCGAAGGACTGTAAAGGCACTGACATAAGACCCGCACTGTGCAAAGAGGGTTGCAAAGGGCGGGACGGAAGAATCCATAAAGGGGAAAAGGGGATATGAAAAAGAATAAGGGGAACGAGTTCGAACACACGAGCATTTCGTGGGAAGAATTTGAAAAGGAAATGTCCGCTTCGCGTAAAGAGCAGGGCGGAAAAGACAAATTTGAATGGGACAGGCCGCTGGTGGATGAGACCTGGGACGATCCCGTAACGGGAGAGATCCCGCCCATCAGGGAAGCCACCGAAAGCGAGGCCAAAGCCTTAAAAGGGATCACTGCGCTGCTTCCGTCGGAAGACGCCATTTATAAGGCGACGCTGGATGAGGACCTGGACCTTTCCGCAGAGATCTCCAAAAAACTCGAAAAAGTGGCGGAGAGCGAACCGGTTGACGAACAGGCGATCCGCTTATCCGTAGACCGCAAGATCGTACATCAGTCGGAAGAGTTAAAGGGAAAGCGGCAGACGGCGGAAGAGGGAAAGAAACGGAAAGTCAGAAGACGGATCCCGAAGGATCCCGAAAAAGCAAAAGAACTCAGAGGATCAAGGGAAACCGCGGAAGCGCTCAAAAACGAGCGTGTACCCGTTGCGGATCATAAAGAACGAAAAAGAAAGAGCGCTTATCAGGATGAGCAGGAAACAAGCTCATTCAGGGAACGCTCCATGAACTGGAGAGACAGCAGAAACGGCGGCGAAGTACCCGTTACGTCCGCTCCGGATGGCGGAACGGATGATCTTGACGGCGCAATGCCTTCATTCTTCCTGCGGTTGAAAAAGGTCACGGCGTTGGAATGGGTGTCGGTCATTCTGGCACTGATCATTGTCGTTACGGCGGCCATGACAAGCGCGGTCTATGCCGACTACAGAGGGGAACAGAACCGTGCGCTTGCGCTCGCATCCTTAAAAAAATATGAGCAGAGCGAGCCTGCCGGCGCAATGGAGACCGTGGTGGAAGAGGAGGAAACCGCTTCCGTCGGCGCGCAGGATGAGATCGTGGAAGTAAAGACCTTATCCCTCGTGCTCAGTTCCGTGGAAAAAGACTTAAAGATCAAGCTGGTCGATCAGGATGACACACTGGTAAAGGACGTTCCCTGGGGCGTGCTCGTGACGGATGAAGACGGCAGGGTATCGGACAATGACGATGATGACGAGGACGGCATCATCTATCTGACAGATATCGGCGCGGGAGATTATTCGGTGGAATTAAAGCCTAACGATGCGCTTTCCGGTTACATCCTCCCGAAATCCGCGCAGACCGTGTCCGTAAACGCGAAGATCGAATATAAGGTCATCGCCAATATCAAGGACGAGATCAAGTCCGAAAAAGAAGTCAACGCAGCTGTTGAAGATAACGGCAACAAGGCAGCCGATGTGGAAACGGCAACCGTTTCGGATACGGTGGAATGGGTGGAATCCACGAAGACGGCCAACGGAGAGACCTATGTGGAATCCGAGGTGGCTCTCGAAAACACCGGGATCGGAAAAGCAGCGCTCGGGTTTAAGAAGAATCTGATCGCTGCGCTGAAATCGCTTGGCGCTCATGCGAAAGAGACCTATAACCTGGTTCTGGGATCTCCTCTGTATGTTGCAAGCGCCGATCCGCAGTCGGAAGAAGGCACGACGCCAACCGAAACGGTAGGGAATTCGGAGAGCGGGACGGAAACGGAACCTACACCCGAACCCACGCCCGATCCCACACCGGAACCGTCTCCGCAGAAAAACCCTCAGATCTCGAGCGTAAGTGTCAGCAACGGCAGCCTGAAGGTCGGCGAAAGCGCAACATTAAGCTGCGAGGGCAGCGACCTTGACGGGCTTACGATCGTATATTCCGCAAGCAATGACTGCGTTACCATATCCGGAAATACCGTTACGGCCAAAAAAGCAGGATCGGTAAGCATTACCGCAAAGGTGCAGGGCTATGACGGAACGGACTTCACCGTCAATGATATGATCAGCGTGGCGGAGAAGGAGAAAGAGAAGGTTCCCGTCAGCAAGATCGAAGTAAAGGCTGCATCTTCCACCATAGCTGTCGGCAAGACGACGACAGTGAGCGCAACCGTCAGCCCTTCCAATGCGACGGACAAGACGGTCACCTGGGCATCGGAGAATACGGCTGTTGCAACCGTTGATGCAGCCGGCAAGGTGACGGGTGTTGCAGCCGGAAGCGTCAAGATCGTGGCAAGTGCGGCAGACGGCAGCGGCGTATCCGGTTCTGCAACGATCACCGTAAGCAATGACGCCGTAGCGGTCACGAAACTGACCATGAAACCGACGGAATGTTCCGTGGCTGTCAAAGGCAATTACCAGCTGGCTGTAGCCGTGGAACCGACGAACGCGACGGACAAGACGGTTACCTGGTCGAGTGAGAATGCCAAGATCGCAACGGTCAGCGACGGCGGTCTGGTCACGGGTGTTAAGGAAGGAACCGTCAAGATCACGGCCACCGCACATGACGGCAGCAAGAAGACGGCGGTCTGCCTTGTAACCGTTACCAAAGAGCAGGCTTACGATCCGGATGCGCAATTATACGATAAAGATAAGAATCCGCTCTACAAACTGGTCGACGGAAAATATGTATTGGCAAAATACAAAGACTATCAGGCGGATAAGAGTTTAAAGGTATTCAAGAAGACAGAGGGCTTCCTCTACACCGGCTGGCAGACGATCGACGGGAAGACTTATTACTATAAGAAAGATAATACCTATGTTACGGGTGACCAGATCATCGGCGGCGTAACGTATCACTTCGCTACGGACGGAAGCCTGACCAAGGGATCCGGAACGCTCGGCATCGATGTCTCGAAATATCAGCCGAGCATCAACTGGACCAGTGTCAAGAACAGCGGTGTCAGCTTCGTGATCATCCGCTGCGGATACAGAGGCTCCTCGACCGGCGTGCTGATCCAGGATCCGTACTTTACATCCCATATCAAGGGCGCAAAGGCAGCAGGTCTGAAGGTTGGTGTATATTTCTTCACAACGGCGCTGACCGAAGCCGAAGCGATCGAAGAGGCAAGTATGTGCGCATATCTGTGCAGCGGCTACGGGATCAACTATCCGGTATTTATGGACTGCGAATCCAGCAACAGGCCCGGATACAATTCCCTCGGCGCAGCGCAGAGGACGCAGATCATTCAGGCTTTCTGCAATACCTTAAAGTCTGCGGGATATACACCGGGCGTCTATGCCAACAAGACCTGGCTGACGGAAAAAATGAATGCTTCCTCCCTGTCCGGGTACAAGATCTGGCTCGCGCAGTACAATCCCACGGGTCCGACCTACAACGGGAGATATGATCTGTGGCAGTATACCTCAAAGGGAAGCGTTTCCGGCATCAGCGGCAACGTGGACATGAACCAGTCCTATCTGGGGTACTAGAGCGGAGCGACAGCAGACATTAAGTCTTTGCTCAGCAAAATATAAAGGAGCAAACGCATCATGGGCAAGATAACAGTTGAAACATGTCATATTGAAGGACTCAAAGTGATCACACCGAAGGTTTTCGGGGATGAACGCGGTTACTTTATGGAGACCTACAATCTGCAGGACTTTGAAGAAGCGGGAATCCCGCAGGTATTTGTACAGGACAACCAGTCCGCATCGAAAAAGGGGGTTTTAAGGGGACTTCATTTTCAGATCCACTATCCGCAGGATAAACTGGTCCGCGTGATCAGGGGAGAAGTATTTGATGTGGCAGTCGATCTTCGGGAAGGTTCGGCAACTTACGGACAATGGTTCGGCGTCAGGTTATCGGAGGAGAACAAGAAGATGTTCTTCATCCCCAAAGGGTTTGCCCACGGTTTTCTGGTGCTTTCCGACTATGCGGAATTCACCTATAAATGTACGGATTTCTATCATCCGAACGATGAGGGCGGGATCATCTGGAATGACCCGGAGATCGGGGTAGAGTGGCCTCTTGAAGAGGGCGTTGAACTGATCTTTTCCGAAAAAGACCGGAAGTGGCCGACGCTATCGGAACTGCTGCAAAAATAACTGTTTTTGAGGTTTTTTATGTCCAGAAAGAAAAAGATCATTGCGGTCGTATCCGTTTGTGTGCTGGCCCTGAATCTTTACATTATCCTGCATCACAATCCGCTGGATGATCAAACGCAGGAGATCCTGAAAAAGGTGATCTCCTGTGTGATCTTAAATGGCATTTATGCCGTTTTTGTGAAAATGTACGATAAGATCGAGGTTTTGCCGGTGGAACTGTTCCAGAACCGCCATCTGATCTGGAAATTATCGAAAAATGATTTTAAGACCAGATATGCGGGGTCCTATCTCGGGATCATCTGGGCATTTGTGCAGCCTGTGATCACGGTCCTGCTCTACTGGTTCGTCTTTACGGTTGCGCTGCCGTCAAGAGCGGTGGCTGTAAAAGGGGATATCCAGATCCCCTACATCTTATGGCTGATCGCGGGTATCGTTCCGTGGTTCTTCTTTTCGGAAGCGCTTTCAAACGGCACGAGCGCGCTTCTTGAGTACAATTATCTGGTCAAAAAGGTTGTCTTTAAGATCAGTATCCTGCCGATCATCAAGATCATATCCTCTATTTTCGTTCATGTGTTCTTTATCCTGTTCACACTGATCCTGTTCGGCTTTTACGGCTATTATCCCGATCTGTATACCCTGCAGATCTTTTATTATTCTGCCTGCATGTTTGTTTTCGTGCTGGGACTGTGTTATATTACCTGCTCCATCATCGTATTTTTCCGCGACCTCGGACAGATCATTTCCATTCTGCTGCAGGTCGGGATCTGGGCAACGCCGATCCTCTGGAATCTGAATACGGTGGCGGCTTCACATCCGAAGCTGCAGATCATCTTCAAACTGAATCCGATGAATTATATCGTGGAAGGTTACCGGAATGCTCTGATCGACAAGATCTGGTTCTGGGAAACGTTCTATTCCACGGCATATTTCTGGATCCTGACATTCGTGATCTTTGCCGCGGGAGCTTTGGTGTTTAAGAGATTAAAAGTGCATTTTGCGGATGTGCTGTAAAAGGAACGATATATGGAAGATCAGATCGCGATCCGGGTAGAACACCTATCCAAAGTATACAAACTGTATGACAGAAACCGTGACCGCTTAAAAGAAGCGCTTCATCTGGGTAAAAACATTCATTTCAGGGAACATTATGCCCTGAATGATGTCAGCATGGAAGTGCACGCCGGGGAAACCGTCGGCATCATCGGCACGAACGGCTCCGGAAAGTCCACGATCTTAAAAATCATCACGGGTGTTCTGAATCCGAGCGCCGGGGATGTTACGATCAACGGCAGGATCTCTGCGCTTCTGGAACTCGGTGCCGGCTTTAACATGGAATTTACGGGCATCGAGAATATTTATCTGAACGGGACCATGATCGGTTTTTCCGAAGAGGAGATCGATGCCAAACTGAACGATATCCTCGAATTTGCGGATATCGGTGATTTTGTCTATCAGAAGGTAAAAACCTATTCGAGCGGTATGTTCGTTCGACTTGCTTTTGCGGTCGCGATCAATATCGACCCGGAGATCCTGATCGTGGATGAGGCGCTTTCCGTCGGCGATGTCTTTTTCCAGAATAAATGCTACAGAAAATTTGAGGAATTTAAAAAGCAGGGCAAGACGATCCTGTTCGTCAGCCATGATCTGGGAAGCATCAGCAAGTACTGTGACCGCGTGGTGCTTTTGGAGCAGGGCAAAAAGATCGGCGAAGGCGCGCCTAAAGAGATCATCGACATGTACAAAAAGGTTCTTGTCGGACAGCTTGAAATGCAGGCGGATACCGCAAAGAGCCAGAAGATCAGTGGCGGCAAAAAGTGGAAAGACCTTATGCAGTTAAATCCCGATCATGACGAATACGGGAGCGGGCTTGCGGAATTCGAGGATTACTGCGCATATGACGAATCCGGGACGATCACGAATGCGATCTTAAAGGGGGAACCGTTCACGGTCAAACTGAAGGTCCGCTTCTTCGAGAGCATCCAGGATCCGATCATAGCCGTTTCGATCAAAAACATGCAGGGGACCGAGATCACAGGGACCAATACGATGTTTGAAAAGATCACGACAGGCAAAACGAAGCCAGGAGATGTGATGATCGCGACTTTTACGCAGGATATGAATCTGCAGGGCGGGGAATACCTGATCTCCTTAGGCTGTGTCGGCTACAAGGACGGAAGTTTTACGGTCTACCACAGACTGTATGATGTGTTTAACCTGACGGTCATTTCGGATAAAAACACCACCGGATTCTATGACATGAATTCGATCGTTACGGTGAGAATGGAAACGGAAGAAACAGAAGAATAACCCGGAGAGAAAACGGAAAAAGACCATGAAAAAGAACAAAGAAAAAATGGAGCAGATCGGAAACGTTGTCCTGAACCTGAACTATTATAACGGGAAAGACAGTTATTCCGAAGGCGAAGGCGAAAACCAGCTCCTGGAGATCGTCAAATCGCACCGGGAGGATGAGTATGACAAGGTGATCGAGGGTACCAGGACCTGGTCTGTCATGTATCATCTGTCGCACATCCGTGAGAATATCGTGACCTGGCTTCCGATGAACGGAACAGAGAGTGTTTTAGAGATCGGCAGCGGGTGCGGGGCGGTCACGGGTATGCTGAGCCATCTGGCGGATCATGTGACCTGCATCGATCTTTCCAAAAAACGCAGTCAGATCAATGCATACAGGCATCTCGAGTGTGACAATATCGAGATCATCGTCGGCAATTTCAAGGAGATCGAGCCGGAACTTGACGAAAAATACGATTACGTTACGCTGATCGGGGTACTGGAATACGCCGGGGTATATATCGGCGGCCCGGATCCGTTTCTTGCCATGATCAAGACCGCAGCGTCCCATCTGAAAGAGAACGGAAAACTGTTCATTGCGATCGAAAATAAATACGGGCTGAAGTATTTTGCCGGATGCAAGGAAGACCATTCGGGCAAGTATTATGACGGGATCGAAGGATACAGTGATCCCGATGGGGCCAGGACTTTCGGCAGAAGGCAGCTGAAGGAGATGCTGAAAGAAGCGGGAATGAAATCGCGTTTCTATTATCCGTATCCGGATTACAAGCTTCCGCACACGATCTATTCGGATGCGAATCTTCCCAAACCCGGGGAGCTGCATGACAATATCCGGAATTTTGATGCCGACAGGATCATTTCGTTTGATGAGGGGAAGGTGTTTGATTCCCTGATCGAAGACCGGATGTTTCCTGATTTTTCGAATTCTTTTGCCATTGTGGCGGCAAAGGACGGCGCAGATTGCGCGCAGGAAGAAGTTCCCGTGTTTGCAAGGTTTTCCACGGACCGTGCCGGACAGTTCCGCACCGTTACACAGATCACGCTTTCAAATGACGGCAGACGGCATGTTTACAAAGAAGCGGTCAATATCAAAGCCAACCGGCATATCCAGGACTTCAGCGATCATTTTGAGGAACTCAAAAAACAGTACGCGCAGACCAAACTGTTGCCCAACGGCTGCGAATTCCTGGAAGGAGAAGAGAAAAAGCCGCAGTTCATCGGGGTTTCCGGCAAGGCCAGAAACCGCGTGGAGCTTAAGTATGTTTCCGGGATCACGCTGGAAAAATATCTGGACCGGCTGAATCACAACAAGCAGTTTGGGCATATGAGCGCGATCATCAAGGAATTTGCGTCCTTGGTAATGCAGACCTGCGGAAAAGGGAATTTCCGGATGTCCGAGGAATTCAAGAAGATCTTCGGCGACGTGATGATCACGGAAAATTACAAGGCGAATGCAAACTGCAATTATGACCTGATCTTTTCCAACATCGTCTTAAACGAAGAAAAGCCGGAAGAAGGGGACTGGACCGTTCTGGATTATGAATGGATGTTCCCGTTTGATATTCCCGCAAAGTTTATTCTCTACCGCGCGCTGTTCTACTATGAACAGGGCAGAAAAGAAACGGGCTTTTTCCACTATCTGAAAGAACAGGGCAAAAACATCTATTCGGAATACGGGATCGATCACGCCGATTGTGAGATCTTCAGGGAAATGGAACACCGTTTTCAGATGTATATCATAGGCGGCAGGGCCAGCATGGAAGTGCTGCAGGCGATCATGCCGACCAACGCGCTCAGGATGGACGCGGTCCTTCGGGAAAGCGTATATTTAAGAAACCTGAACATGCCGAAGGTTTATTTCAGCTGCGGAGACGGCTTTTCTCCCGAAAATGAGCTGAATCTGATCGCAAGGGTTTCCGGGGACAATGTTGTGACACTGGAAGTGCCGATCACGAACAACATCGTGAGCTTAAGGATCGACCCTACGGATTATCCCTGCTTTTTGCATGTGGAGGAGATCCGGCTGCAGATGCAGAAAGGGATGGACCAGTCTCTCGAATGCTATGTCACAAACGGCTATACCGCCTCGGAGAATACATTTATCTATGACACGGATGATGCGCAGATCATTCTGGACATCCCGAGAAACGGCAAAAGACTGATCATCCGCTATCAGGTCAAGATGATGCCGAAGAGTTTTTATGAAGACTTAAAAGATGTCTTGAAGGAAAAATGCCTCGAGGAAGACAAAAAACCCACGATCGTTGACAAAGCGCTCAACAAGATGCATATATCCGGAAAAGAGATCCTGCCGGAGGGCTATCGTTACAACCAGAAGAAAAAAGGAGACCGGTAATTGTCGTGGATAACAGGAGTTATAAAAACGAACTGCTGAAACAGACAGATCCCTATGCATTTTTTCTGCAAGCCGGTAACAGAACACGATCAACAGAGGCCGGTGATTTCCGGAAGCAAGATGGGCCCTGCGGCCTTCTGCCGCAGATCCCCGGCCTTGTCGAAGAATCCTATACCATACCCAACATTTCAGAAACATATGTTATTTTAAAGACGGACGCTGTCGGGCTTTATCCGGAAGCGGTCCGCAGCCTGTTATGCCCGTGTTTGCAGGCAGACGATCCGGAAGATCAGCCCGATCTGATCTACTGCGATCATGACTATCAGGATCAAAACGGAAAGAGGCACACGCCCTTTTTGAAGCCGGAGTATTCCCCGCATACGCTTCTTGCCTGCAACTATATGGGTGAATTGATCGCAATCCGTGAAGAGATGCTTAAGACGGTTCTTGAAGGCTCGAAATGCTTACGGACCGGGATCAGGGAACTTTCCGCCCCGGATGCGATCTATGCGATCCTGCTGAGTCTGATCGGCGTCACGAATAAAATATCGCATGTTACAGAAACTTTGTTTTACCTGAAGGAAGCGCGCAGGGAAGAGGAACTGTACCGCGCTTTTGTAGATGATGCACAGAAGTATGAGCCGGCGGTATTCAGGGAAGAAGCCTTTGGAAGGCTTGGGATCGAAATGAACCGGCCCCGCAGCCTTTCTGTGATCATTCCGTCCAAAGACCATGCGGAGATCCTGATCCGCTGCCTGCAGAGCATAGCGGACAGCCACTTTCATGAAAAGAACAGTCTCGAAGTCATCCTGACCGACAACGGAAGCTGCAGGGAACAGAAAGAAAAGATCGAGACATTTCTGAACGGACAACTGCCCTTCCCCGTCTCGTATCTGTATCACGAAGAAGAATTCAATTACGCGAGGATGTGCCACAGAGGGGCACAGGCGGCCAAAGGAGAACTGCTGTTATTTTTAAATGATGACACGGAACTGCTTGCGTCCGGCGATCTGGAGCGGATGTGCGCCTTTGCATCAGCCCCCTTGTCCGGCGCTGTCGGCGCCAAACTGCTCTTTCCGGGTGGGAAGAAGATCCAGCATGTGGGGGTGACGAGTCTGCCGTGCGGGCCGACACACAAGCTGTCGCATCACGATGACGGAGAAATCTGCTATTTTGGCACAAACAGACTCGACCGCAATGTCCTTGCCGTAACCGGTGCCTGCCTGATGGTGGCACGTGAAAAATACTTTCAAGTTAACGGTTTCCATGATAAAATGGGGATTAGTTATAATGATGTGGATCTGTGTGTCTGCCTCTATGAGGCGGGGTATTGGAACATCATTCTGAACAGCTGTATTCTCCTGCATCATGAGTCCTTATCCAGAGGCAGTGATCTTTATGATGAGGGGAAACTGAAGAGGCTTTCTTCAGAAAAGCAGGTCCTTTACGAGCGGCACCCCGCGCTTCTGACCGGGACGGATCCGTTTTATCATCCGGATCTGATCACGGACACCCTCGATTTTCGCGTCAATGTGGCTGCGGATTACGAAATGCGTGACAGGGCAAGCGAGGTCGCCACTTTTGCGTGCAAAAAGCACAGGTTCAGCGACAAACTGAAACTGGAAGTGGAAAATACCGGGATCGAAACGGATGTCCTGACGGGTTCAAAGCTTTATTACAGCCTGAGCGGCTGGAGCCTGTATCCGGGACATGACGAATGCATGTATGAAAGGGCGCTTCTGCTTGCGGAGGAAGGGACGGAGTCCTGCCTGAAGGTGCAGATGCTTCCCGTATACAGGAAAGATGTGCAGGAAGTGTTCAGGGACCAGAAACATGCGCTTCTGGCCGGATTCTACGCACGGATCCCCGTTTCGATGTTGAAAAATGATCAAAAATACCGTGTGATGCTGCTTTATGAGCACAGGATCTTCCATTACAGGATCATCACACCCGGAGCTGAGTATGAGCCAGGAAAAGGATACGATAAAGGCTGAAGGCTATTATAAGACTCTTTACGAGGAAGAGTGCGCCAAAAATGAGTCCCTCACGCAGTCCCTTGTGGATGCGGAAGCAAAGATCGCAGATCTGGAATACAAACTTGACAAGATCAGAAAGAGCCGCCTGTGGAAGGCCATCTATCCCGTCAGGCTTCTGTGGAGCCATCTGCACAATCTTGCGACAAGGGTCAAAAGATACGGGAATCTTCGGAATCTGAAAGAGAAGATCAAAAGCAAGATCATCGAAAGAAAGGCTTACAAGAGTTACGGCACGAAAAGCATGCCGGACGAGGAGACCATCCGGGCGCAGAGAGAAACGGTTTTTGACAGGGATGTGACATTTTCGATCCTGGTGCCGCTTTACAACACGCCCGAGCGGTATTTACGCGAGATGATCGAATCCGTTCTGGCGCAGACCTATGTCAAATGGGAATTGTGCTTAGCGGACGGCTCGGATGAGGCACACCCCGAAGTCGGCAGGATCTGCCTGCAGTACCGCGATAAGGATGAGGAGACCGCAAAAGGGTACGGCCTTGCAAAGAGCAGGATCCTATACAGGAAGCTTGAGCAGAACCTCGGCATTTCCGGAAACACCAATGCCTGTTACGAAATGTCCACCGGGAACTATATCGGGCTGTTTGATCATGATGATATCCTTCATCCCACAGTGCTCTATGAATACATGAAGGCGATCTGTGAAAAGAATGCGGACTATATCTACTGCGATGAGACGACATTCAAAGGCAAGTCCATCGATCATATGATCACGATGCACTTCAAACCGGATTTTGCGATCGACAACCTTCGCGCGAACAATTTTATCTGTCACTTCAGTGTTTTTGACAGGACACTTTTACAGGAAACCGAGCTGTTCCGCAGCGAATTTGACGGCAGTCAGGATCATGACATGATCTTAAGGCTTACCGCTGTTGCCAAGAATATCGTGCATGTGCCGAAGATCCTGTATTACTGGAGATCCCATGCGGGATCCGTTGCAAGCGACATCAACGCAAAATCCTATGCGATCGATGCGGCTAAAAATGCCGTTGGCGCGCACCTTACCTCCTTCGGGTTCTCGGGCTTTCAGATCGAGAGCACCCGCGCGTTCGAGACGATCTTCAGGATCCGCTATAAACTGGTCGAAAAGCCGAAAGTATCCATCCTGATCCCCAACAAGGATCATGTCACGGACCTGAGAAGGTGCATCACCTCGATCACGGAAAAATCATCCTACCCGGACTACGAGATCATCGTGATCGAGAACAATTCCGTGGATGAGGAAACCTTTGCGTATTATGAACTGCTGAAAAAACACCCTTCGATCAGGGTCGTGACCTACGAGGGTGATTTTAACTATTCTTCGATCAATAATTTCGGCGAAACGTTTGCGAGTGGGAAATATCTGATCCTTTTGAACAACGATACGGAAGTCATTACGAGAAACTGGATCGAAGAACTGCTGATGTATGCGCAGAGAGAGGATGTCGGGGCGGTCGGCTGCACGCTTTACTATGAGGATTACTCGATCCAGCATGCCGGGATCGTTCTGGGGCTCGGCGCACACAGGACCGCAGGTCATACACATTACCGGCTGCACAGGGAAAATCTCGGCTATATGGGCCGTCTTTGCTATGCACAGGATGTGACGGCCGTGACCGGCGCCTGCCTGATGACGTCCAGATCACTGTATGAGAGCGTCGGGGGCTTGAGCGAAGAGTTCGCCGTGGCGCTCAACGACGTGGATCTTTGCTTAAAATACCGGGAAAAGGGCTTATTGAACGTGTTCACGCCTTTTGCGCAGCTGTTCCACTACGAGTCCAGATCGCGCGGAACGGATGTGGAGAATGCTTCGAAGGAAAACGAAGAGCGCTACAACCGGGAAAGCGAACGCTTCCGCGAAAAATGGAAGGACGCGCTTGCAAAGGGAGATCCTTACTTCAATCCGAATTTCTCGCTGGATCACAGCAATTATGTTTTGGCGGGCATTAATAAAGGAATGGTCTGAAAGGAGCAAAAGATGGATTACAAAGAACAGTATGCATTTTGGTTGCAGGATGACTATTTTGATGAATCAACCAAAGAGGAACTCAGATCGATCAAGGACAATGAGGCTGAGATCGAGGATCGGTTTTACAAGGATCTGGAATTCGGAACCGGAGGGCTTCGCGGCGTGATCGGTGCCGGTACCAACCGGATGAACATTTACACCGTGCGGAAGGCCACACAGGGACTGGCAAACTATATCGCATCGCAGAATGCCAAGGAAAAAGGCGTTGCGATCGCATACGATTCCAGAAGGATGTCTCCGGAATTTGCCGATGAGACGGCACTCTGCCTGTGCGCAAACGGGATCAAAGCATACGTATTTCCATCGCTTCGCCCGACACCGGAACTGTCCTATGCGGTACGCAAACTCGGCTGCACGGCCGGCGTTGTCGTAACGGCCAGCCACAATCCGCCGGAATACAACGGATATAAGGTTTACTGGGAAGACGGCGCGCAGATCACCTATCCGAAAGACGTGGATATCGTGGCGGCGGCCAGAGCGGTGACCGATTATCATGATGTGAAGACCATGAGCAAGGAAGAGGCGATCGCAAAGCATCTGTACAATGTGATCGGCGAAGAGATCGATGATTCCTACATGGAGGAACTGAAGAAGCAGATCATCCATCCGGAGATCATCCGCGAGATGGCCGATGAGATCAAGATCGTTTACACGCCTTTCCACGGCACCGGAAATCTGCCGGTAAGACGGATCTTAAAAGAACTCGGATTCAAGCATGTCTATGTGGTCAAGGAACAGGAACTTCCGGATCCTGATTTTACTACGCTGGAATACCCGAATCCGGAGGATCCGAAGGCTTATGTGCTGGCCTTAAAGCTTGCAAAAGAGGTGGATGCGGATGTGATCCTTGCGACCGACCCGGATGCCGACAGGCTCGGGATCTATGCCAAGGACACGGCAACCGGCGAGTATGTTCCCTTTACCGGAAATATGTCCGGCATGCTGATCGCGGAATATATCCTCAGGGAAAAGAAGAAAATGGGCACGCTTCCCGCAAACGGCGCGCTTGTAAAATCTATCGTGACGACAAACTTGGCGGATGCGCTTGCCAAAGATTACGGTCTGAAACTGATCAAGGTGCTGACCGGGTTCAAATATATCGGCGAACAGATCAAACTGTTTGAAGAAACGCACGAACATGAATATGTTTTCGGGCTGGAAGAGAGTTACGGCTGCCTTGTCGGTACGCACGCAAGGGACAAAGATGCCGTTGTAGCTGTGATGTGTCTTTGCGAAGTGGCTGCCTGGTGCAAGAAGCAGGGGATCACGGTCTGGGATCAGATGCAGACGATCTACAAAGAGCACGGCTTCTACATGGAAGGCATCCATACCCTGACACTAAAGGGGATCGAAGGCGCTGAAAAGATCAAGGCCATCATGGAGAAATTCCGCAACGATCCGCCGAAACAGTTTGGCGACCTGAAGACGCTTGTATTAAGGGATATGCAGAAGGATGCGGTAACGGATTTTGCAACGGGACAGGTAACACCTACCGGTCTGCCCAAGTCGAACGTGCTTTATTTTGAACTGGAAAATGATTCCTGGTGCTGCTTAAGACCGTCGGGTACGGAACCGAAACTGAAATTCTATATGGGTATCCGCGGAGAAAACCTGGAGGATGCGAGAGCAAAACTGCAGCGCCTGACGGATGCGCTGATCTCGATGATCTGATATGAAAGAGCGCGTATTGGCGTTATACAATCATAAGGCCGTAAGGATCATTGTGATCCTGATCCTTGCCCTGATGGCTGCCGTTTCCCTGTATCGCGGCGTGACAAATGCACTGCATTTTTCCCAGGACTTTCAGTGGGATGCGGCAAAAGCGCTGACGATGGGGATCGATCCTTACACGGAATCCTTATCTCCTACGGGAGCCCTGTCTCAGGGTGATCTTAAGGACTATTATGCGTACTACGAGGGGATCGACGCGCCGCAGAAGATGGAAGCGAACCAGTTTCCGTCCCTGCTGATGCTTTTGTACCCTTACACGCTGCTTGCGCCCTCTGCGGCAAGACTTGCATGGCTTGTTACAAACCTGTTATGCACTTTGGGGATCGTGATCCTGCTCCGGTTCACGTTTTTGAAGGACTGTGACAGATTCCTGTTTACTTCCCTGTGTCTTTTGATGGTCGCGGGAACACCTTACAGGAACCAGCTCGGTGTCGGACAGCATACGCTGTTTTCCGTGTTCTTTTTTCTGCTTGCCGTGTATCTGTCAGAAAAAAAATACGGAAAGATCCCTGCTGCGCTGAGCCTTTTTGTCAGCTTCTTTAAATATACGCTGACGGCGCCGCTTTCGCTGTATTTTCTGTATAAGAGAAAATGGATCGAGTGGATCACCTCCGTTCTGCTGCATGTGCTGTTAACGGGCTGTGCGGCAGTCCTTTTGAAAAAAAGCTTTTTGGACATGATCCTGTCACCCCTGAAAGTTTCCTCCGCCCTGCTTTCGGAAGGAGGGCTTGACTTCGGGGCCCTGTTTCACGGATCGGCGGTCTCTCTTGTACTGGCCTTTCTCGTGGGGATCCTGCTGTTTGTTCTGTCCCTGAAGGCAAAAGAGGGGTGCGATGCAAGGCTGTTAACGATCCTGCTGCTCTGGTCACTGATCATGCTGTATCACCGCACATATGATTTCTTTGTGCTCATCATGGCAGCATCCTATTTTACGGAAGATCGCAAAACCGGGCAGGTAACAACTGCAGGAAACATCATGACGGGAGCTTATATCCTTGTGCTCTATGCGGTCTTTTTCCTGCTCAGGCAGTTCCACGAGAGCGCGCCGGCGATGATCTTTACGGGGATACTCTATTACCTGTTTACGATCGCCATGACCGTTATATTTTGTAAAAACTGTATAGGAAAGAAAAATCATGAACTTTTGGGAAAAGCATAAAAAACTGTTCTTTCAGCTGCTGAAGTTTGCGTTTGTCGGCGGAACCGCTTTTGTGATTGACTTTGTGATCACGATGCTGGTGTCCGCGCTCTGCAGGAAACTCAGTCTGAGCACGGAAACGGCGGCGCTGATCGGCGGGATCTTTGGTTTCACGATCTCCCTGATCTATAATTACTTCATGAGCATGCGTTTTGTTTTTGAGCGCAGGGAGGACATGAACCGCAGGACCGAATTCCTGATCTTCACGATCTTAAGTCTGATCGGTCTTGCTTTAAATGCGGCGATCCTGTATTTCGGCGTGCTTGCTTTCAAGGGATTGCTGCCTGCTTACAGCGAGGAACATCCTTCCTATGTGACGGCCGCAGTCAAGATCGTGGCAACCGCCATCGTGATGATCTATAATTTTATCAGCAGAAAACTGACGCTGGAAAAGAAGGAAGACGGAAACGAAACGGAGACTGAAACAGAACTATGAAACGTAAGATATTATTGACCCTGACGGTGATCTGTTCGATGTTTATCATTTCCTGCGCGCCCACAGGCAGGAACGCTTCCGCAGAAACTTCACAGGAAACACCGGAAGAGGCGGGGACTTTGGAAGCTGCTGCAGAAGAGATCGTTGTTCAGGAAACGCCTGAGGCGACGGAGGAAGCGGAAGAAGCCGAAAAAGAACCGGATGTGCTGGTCGATCCGGAAGCGGAGGCCGTGATCCAGGTCACAAAAGAATCCGCCGAAAAGATCGATGAACAGATCAGCGACGGATCAGACGGCTATAAATACAGTGAAGACGGAAAAAGGATCGTTGATCTGATCATGTTCATGGGACAGAGCAACATGTCGGGTGCCGGGGGAAACGCGAAGTATGCGCCGAAAGTTCCCTATGAGGAGGGCTTTGAGTTCCGCGCCGTTTCCGACCCCACAAGGCTGTACCAGATCGAAGAACCCTTCGGCGTCAACGAAAACAACCTCAATGCGATCATGGATCTGCCGGGCGCCAAGAGAGGCTCTCTGGTCTCTTCGTTTGCAAACACTTATTTCAAGGAGACCGGCGTTCCCGTTGTCGGCGTTTCGGCTTCGGCCGGCGCTACGGACACGGCGTTCTGGATGAGCGCGCCGGTGGAAGCGGATTATACCGAGCGGCTGAAACGCGCGATCGTATGGCTCGAGAACGACAAATATGTGATCAGGCACCGCTATGTGGTCTGGCTGCAGGGCGAATCCGATGCCGTGGACGCGCTTTCGTCTGAAAAGTATGAGGAAAACATGAACAACATCATCCGGCCGCTGTTCATTAACGGTGTGGAAAAGGTGTTCTTTATTACACCGGGACGCACGATCACGAAGAAAGACTATTTTTCACAGATCATTGCTTCCCAGATCAAGATGAGCCGGGAAAGCGGCTATTATGCGCTCGGCACAACCATCCTTTCGGGGATCTCCACGGAATATATGGTGGACGAATGGCACTACAACCAGACGGTGCTGAATCTGGTCGGTGAGGAAAGCGCCAGATCGGTGGCATACTATACCAACACCGGCAAGGAAGCCTGTATGTACAACTATCGTGACGGAAAGGTCTATGCGCCGGACGGGACCGATCCGGAGGGTATGGATATTAAACCGTTAGACCTTGAGACCTGTGGTCTGAAAACCAATCTGGAGTAAAAATCATGAAAGACAAGATCCTGCTATTTATACCTGCTTATAACTGTGAAAATCAGATCATCCGCGTGCTCGGGCAGCTGGATGAGGAGATCATGCATTATATCACAGAAGTGATCGTCATCAGTAACCGCAGCACAGACAATACGGAAGCGGTCGTTTCCTCGTTTCTGAACAGGCACCCGGATTTCCCCGGAAAACTGCTCGTTAATCATGAAAATTACGGGCTTGGAGGCTCCCATAAGGTGGCTTTTGACTACGCTCTGAAAAACGGATTTGACTATGTGGTCGTGCTGCATGGCGACGATCAGGGCAGTATTGAGGACTTCCTTCCCGTATTCAGAAGCGGGTACTACAGAAAACATGCGAGCGTTCTCGGCGCCCGCTTTATGCGTGGATCGAAACTGATCGGGTATTCTCTGTTTCGGACCTTCGGCAATATTGTATATGATTTTCTCTTTGCGGCCGTGATCGGAAGGCGGGTTTACGATCTCGGAAGCGGTCTTAACATGTACCGTGTTTCGGATCTTGCAAGCCGCTATTATGAGAAGTTTCCGGATAACCTGATGTTCAATTACTGCATGGTGCTTGCCATCGGTTATTATAAACAGGACGCGAAGTTTTATCCCGTATCCTGGAGAGAGGATGACCAGGTATCCAACGTGAAGATGGCATCACAGGCATTGAAAGTGCTCAAGATCCTGTATGATTACTGCAGGATCCCGGAGCGGATCCTTGCGGATTACCGTGACAGGATCGTGGAAGAATACGGAGCGGACGAGATCAAATGAACCATCTGTGGCTGGTGGCGATCGGGCTTCTGTTCCTGATCGTTCACGGATCCAAACTCTCAAGACTGTATCTGATCCTGATCGACGAAAAGATCCCGTTCGGGCGGTTTCTGTTCCTGTACTGCCTGACAACGCTCGTCAACCTGATCGTGCCGTTTAAACTGGGGGAATTCTTCAGGATCTTCGTGTTCTGTCTTGCGACAAAGCGGATAAGGACCGGGTTTTTGTCGGTACTTCTGGACCGGTTTTTCGATACGGTCGCGCTGGTCCTGATCCTTTTGCCCGTTGAACTGCTGAAAAAGCGGGAAGTGGCCGATTCGACGCTGCTGTTAACGGTCTTTGTGGTGGTGGCCGTCTTCGCTTATGTGGTATTTCCGTCGATCTATCTGTATCTGAACAGATATCTGATCATGAACAGGCAGTCAAAGGGCGCGATGGGGAGCCTGAAACTGCTGGAACTGATGAATGCGGGATACGAATACGTCAAAAGACTGATCCACGGAAGATATGCCCTTCTGGTGATCTTTTCCTTCGTTGCATGGCTTTTCGAATGCGGGATATTGTTCCTGTTTGCAAAGATCATGCTGCTTGAGGAGAGGGTGGATATCTCCGGATATATTCAGAGCATCGTTTCGGCAGGGCATACACCCCTGATGGACCGGTATGTGACCTTCGGGATCTGGTTCATGGCCTGCGCCACGGTTGTTACGATGATCTATGGTATCGTTAGAAGAGAGCTGTTCTTCAGAAAGGCAAAATAAAGGGAAGAGACGATCATGAAAAAAGCAGTGATCCTATATGATGACAGCAGGATCCCGGAGCGGATGATCAGAAATATTACCGGCAACAAGAGTTTCGGGGAGATGATCTACAAGAGACGATCCCTTAAGGACCGTGCTGCGGCCATTGCAGCCTCCCTGCCGTCCTGTCTCGCGTTTTATGACGGGGAGGAGATCAGCAGCGAGCATGCACACTGCGCAGTCATCAAACTGTATTCGGGCATGGTGATCGCAGATGAGAAAGCCTTTGCGATCCTGGTTGAAAAATCTCTTTATGCCAAGGAATGTTATCAGGTTACGGTCAAAGATAAAATAGCAGCAGTTATCTATCCGGATGCGGAGTCATTTCGGGAATCCGAGCCGGAAGAGGAAAGCCGTTATGCGCAGATCGCTTCGGATGCGTTTCTGGATGTGACGAGTGCGGATGCGTTCCGACGTTTCATAACAGGTGGTTTTGATTCCAGATTCTTTAATGAGCTGTCCGGCGACGATCATACGGTCATCAAACATTCCGCCAATGTGGAAAAGCTCCGCAGGGAATATGCGTTCTACGGCCTTTTGCCGGAGGAGATGAAGATGTGGTTTGCCATGCCTTTTTCCTACAGGGAAGAAGACGGCAGGGCGTCCTATACCATGGAACGCTACCATATGACGGATCTGGCGATCCGCTATGTACACGGCGCGATCTCACCGGAGGAATTCCGCGCGATCATGGAGAAACTGTTTTATTTCATCTCCACCAGAGTCAAAAAGACGGTTTCTGCCGCGGAATATGAAGACTGCGCGGATGAACTCTACATCAAAAAGGTGGAGAGGCGGATCGGGGAACTGAAACAGCACCCGCTTTGCGCCAGACTGAACCGGATGCTTTCTTCCGGAAGTGAATTTGAAGACATTGATGCGGTTTTTGCATATTACCGCAGGTTATATGAAGAGATCAGGGGCAAAAAGCAGTTCGAGCATGTTCTGGTGGTCGGACACGGGGATCTGTGCTTTTCCAATATCCTGTATTCGCATGATACCTCTTTCATGAAACTCATCGATCCGAAAGGGGCCGAATGCGAAGCACAGCTCTACACGGACCCGTTCTATGATCTCGCAAAACTGTCGCATTCCGTATGCGGCGCCTATGATTTCTTCAACAGTGACCTGTTTGAGATCTACGTGGACGATAAATTGCAGCTGAGCGTCAAAACAGACGGCGACAATGACCCATATATCCGGATCTTCAGGGAATTTCTGGATTCCTGCAAACTGGACTACAGACTGATCCGGCTCTATGAAGCCTCCCTGTTTCTGTCGATGCTTCCGCTGCATATTGACAGGGAGAAAAAAGTTTTGGGCTTTTTGCTCAATGCGATCAGGATCTTGAAAGGAATCGAAAATGGATGAGCTGACTTTCATCTTTGATATTGACGGTACGCTTTGCCCGATCAAGGGAGCGGACGAAAAGTACGAAGATCTCGTTCCCTACCCCGAAATGGTGGAAAAGATCAGGGAATACAAGAAGCAGGGCGCAAAGATCATTTTTCTGACATCCAGAAACATGAACAGTTTCAACGGAAACATCGGCCTGATCAATGCGCATACCGCGAAAACGCTGCTGGCATGGCTGGATAAATGGGAGATCCCTTATGATGAGATCATTTACGGCAAGCCCTGGCCGGGGCACCACGGGTTCTATGTGGATGACAGGACGGTCAGACCGGATGAATTCCTAAGCCGCAGTGTGGAGGAATTGGACAGGATCTGCAAGGACAGCAGGTGCAAACAGTAAGTACTGCTACGGGAGTCGATGATGGAGATTGTGATCACCATGGCAGGACTTGGCAGCCGGTTCAGGAAAGCCGGTTATCAGGTCCCGAAATATATGATCGAAGCAAAAGGAAAGAGCCTGTTTGCCTGGTCCATGGAAAGTCTGGAAGGATACGGGAAGAATAACAACTATTATTTTATTGTGCGCGCTGCGGATCATGCCGCGGATTTTATCCGTACAGCCTGTGAAGCGCTTCAGATCGGCAGCTACCGGCTGATCGAACTCGACCATGAGACGGACGGACAGGCAACAACGGCGCTTTTGGCAAAGGGCTACTGGGACAAAACGGAACCGCTTCTGATCTACAATATCGATACTTATGTGGAAGCCGGACAGATGCATGCGGGACAGCTTTCCGGGGACGGATTCATCCCCTGTTTCCCGGCTCCGGGAGATCACTGGAGCTTTGTGAGGACCGATGCAAACGGGAATGCCGTTGAAGTGCGGGAAAAGGAAAGGATCTCGGATCACTGCACGCTCGGAGCCTATTATTTTAAAACCTGCGCGCTTTACGAAGAACTGTACCGGGAGTTTTACGAAGAAGGCAGGGCTTCCTCTTTGACGGGAGCATCGGCAAAAGAACGGTATGTGGCACCGCTTTACAACTATCTGATCGGCAGAGGCGGCATTGTCAGGATCTGCGATGTGGATCCGGAGAAAGTACATGTTTTGGGTACGCCGGAAGAATTACAGGTGTTTTTGAATGAGTGAATCCAATTTCAGAAAACTGAACAGAGAGAATCTGACAAAGGGAATGCGTTATCTGAAGCGGAACGGCCTTAAGAATACGTTTTATAAGGCAATGGAACGTATGGAGGAAAAAGAGGATCCTGCGGGATACCAGGATCTGCTCCTGAAAGAGCGCCCCACGGAAGAGATCCTTGCCAAACAGCGGCAGGAGACTTATACGCACCCTTATAAGATCAGCATCCTGGTTCCCGCATATGAAACGGAAACGCTGTATCTGAATAAAATGCTCCAGTCCGTTGTGAACCAGTCCTATGAAAACTGGGAATTATGCATCGCAGACGGTTCCGCATCCGACTGCGTCAAACGGGCGGTCATGGACTTCGCAGGGAAAACGGGGACGGAAATTGCAGGCAGGATCCGGTACCGGAAGCTTGAGAAGAACGGCGGAATCGCCGTCAATACCAATGCAGCTCTTGCAATGGCTACGGGCGAATATGTCGGACTTCTGGACCATGATGACCTGCTTGAACCCGATGCGCTCCACGAGGTGATGAAGGTTCTTTCCGAAAACCTTTGCAAGGACGGAAATGTGTACAGTAACCGCATCCGTGCGCTTTATACCGACGAGGATAAGGTGGATGCGAACGGAAAACGTTTTTTCGAGCCGCATTACAAACCGGAATTCGATATCGATCTGCTCAGAAGCAATAATTACATCTGTCATTTTTTCGTGGTCAGAACGGAACTGGCCAGAAAAGCCGGCGGATTTCTGGAAGAATATGACGGGGCGCAGGACCATGACTTTATGTTCCGCTGCCTCGAAAACATCCCGGTAAGCGCGGTGGCGCATATTCCCAAGGTGCTGTACCACTGGCGGTGTTATGAGGACTCAACGGCGCTGAACCCGGAAAGCAAGCGCTATGCGTATGATGCCGGATTACGCGCCGTTTCCGATCACCTCAAAAGAAAAGGGATCAAAGCACGAGTGGAGCATACGGCTCACCTCGGATTCTTCCGGGTGATCTATGAACCTGTTCCGGCGACGGTGCGGCATCTGAGCAGGAAACAGTGGGACAATATGAGTACGGAAGAACTTGAAGCGATCACGGAAGACTATATCATGATCCTGTCAGAGGATCTGAAACCGCTCTCGCCGGATTATCTGTCCGAATTATCCGGCGCGATGAGCAGATATGAGGTCGGCTGTGTCGGCGGGAAGATCTATGACAGGAGATTTCGGATCGAGAGCGCCGGCTTTTCCAAAGGAGAGAACGGAAGATATCTGCCCAACTTTAAGGGGCTGAACGGTCATTTTTCCGGATATATGCACAGGGCTAGTCTGCAGCAGAGGGTGGATGGTGTTTCCCTGGATTGCATGCTGTTAAGAAGAAGCGCGCTGGAGATCGAAAACGGCAAAGCGACGCTGGCATCGAATTATATCGTGCTGTTTGACCCGTACGCAGAGTTCAGAAGGAAGTAGGACGGCCATGTCAGAAGTTACGGTGATCATTCCGAATTACAACGGCGATGCCTACATAGAGAACTGCCTGCAGTCCCTAAAGAAGCAGACCTTCGGGGATTTTGAGATCCTGATCATCGACAATGCATCGGAAGATCACAGTGCGGACTATATTGCTGCGCATTATCCCGAGATCCCGCTGATCAGGCTCAGCCAGAATTTCGGATTCAGCCGGGCCGTGAACGAAGGCATCAAAAGGACAAAGTCTCCGTACCTGATCCTGCTGAACAATGATACGGTCTGTGATCCGCAATTTGTGGAAGCATTATATCAGGCGATCGCAAAAGATAAGAAGATCTTTTCGGTCTCTTCCAAAATGCTGCAGATGTATGCGCCGGAGAAGATCGACGGAGCAGGGGATCTGTACTGCGCGCTCGGCTGGGCGTTTGCGAGAGGAAAAGACAGGAGTAAAGCTCTTTACGAAAAGGAAAGCAAGGTTTTTTCCGCCTGTGCCGGCGCGGCGATCTACCGCAGGGATCTGTTTGAGCAGATTGGCTATTTTGACGAATTCCATTTTACCTATCTGGAGGACGTGGATGTCGGATACCGTGCGAGGATCATGGGATATGAGAACCGCTATACGCCGAAAGCCATCGTATATCATGCCGGAAGCGGCGCGACCGGTTCCAGATACAACCCGTTCAAGGTCCGGATCGCGGCGAGAAACAGCTGGTACGTGATCTATAAAAACATGCCGGCGCTTCAGATTTTTATCAATCTGCCGTTTCTTTTGATCGGATTCGGGATCAAGGCACTGTTTTTTATCTGCAAAGGATACGGCCGGGAATACCTCTCCGGGATGAAAAGAGGGTATCTGATGTGCGTACAGGGGCGGAAATTTCCGTTCTCCGCGCGATTTTTACCGAATTACCTGAAGATACAGCTGGAACTGTGGATCAATATGTTCCGCAGACTGGCAGGATGATAAAGGAACCACCTTATGATCAAGGATAACCAGAGGATCTTTAACAGGCTTCATGTTGTGATCGATGCAATGGTCATTGCATTGTCCTATCTGTTTGCCTGGTTTCTGAAATTCAAGAGCGGATTGCTGGATTTTGACATGGGCCTTTCGGCGCAGGTTTATTTCGGCGCGCTCTATTTTATCGTTCCCGCCTATCTGCTGCTGTACCAGCAGTTCGACCTTTACGGATCCAAGCGGGCTTCCGGCAGGAAGAGGGAACTCTTTAACATCATCAAATCCAATACCGTCGGTCTGGTTGCCTTTATCGTGGTACTCTACCTGATCAATAACCCCGACTTTTCCAGACAGATGATCTTCATCTTCTGGGCGGTCAACATTGTGGCGGAGACCGCTGTGCGCAATGTGATCCGCTATGCGCTGCGCTTTATCAGGCGCAGGGGAAAGAATCTGAAGTACGTGCTTTTGGTCGGTTATTCCAAATCTGCGGAATCCTATGTGAACAGGATCCGGCTGAATCCGCAGTGGGGATATGTGGTCCGCGGGATCCTGGACGACCATGTGGAGCGCGGGACGATGTATAAAGGCGTCAAGGTCCTCGGAAGGATCGATAATCTGGCTGTGATCTTACCCGAAAACAAGCTGGATGAGATCGCGATCACCTTAAGTCTGGCCGAATACGGACGCCTGCCGGAGATCGTGGAGCAGTGCGAAAAATCCGGTGTGCATACGAAATTCATCCCCGATTATGCCGGTGTGATCCCCAATAAACCCTATACGGAAGACCTGCAGGGACTTCCGGTCATCAATATCCGCCATGTTCCGCTTTCCAATACGCTCAATGCGATCGCAAAACGCGCCGTGGATATCGTGGGCTCGGCATTCGGGATCATTGTTTCCTCGCCGGTCATGCTGGTGAGCGCCATCGCGATCAAACTGACCTCCAAGGGGCCCGTGATCTTCAAGCAGGAGCGCATCGGCATGCATAACAAGCCGTTTAAGATGTACAAATTCCGGACCATGTATGTGCAGTCCGCCGGGGAGGAGAGAAAAGCCTGGACGACTAAGGATGATCCGAGAGTGACCAAAGTCGGAAAATTCTTAAGAAAGACCAGTATTGATGAACTTCCGCAGTTGTTCAACATTCTTGCGGGCAGGATGAGTCTGGTCGGCCCGAGACCGGAACGGCCGCAGTTTGTGGAGAAGTTTAAAGAGGAGATCCCGCGTTACATGGTCAAACACCAGGTTCGCCCTGGACTTACCGGATGGGCGCAGGTGAACGGCCTTCGCGGGGACACTTCCATCGAGAAACGGATCGAATACGATCTTTATTATATTGAGAACTGGACAATGGGCTTTGACTTTAAGATCCTGTTCCTTACGGTCTTTAAAGGCTTTGTCAATGAGAACGCTTACTGATGACAGTGGATGTGGTGATCCCGGTCTATAAGCCCGGGAAAAAGTTCATAGAACTGATGAAAGGCCTTGCCGTTCAGACCATAAAGCCCGGCAAAGTGATCGCAGTCAATACGGAAGAGCGCTTCTGGCAGGAAAACCTGCTTTCCGAAATGGGAGAACAGGCAGCCTCGCTTCTGGAATTGCATCACATTGCAAAGGCTGATTTTGACCACGGAAAGACGAGAAATCTCGGCGCATCGTATTCTTCGGCCGAAGTGATCGTACTGATGACGGATGATGCCGTACCGGCTGATGAACATCTGATCGAAAATCTTCTGGCGCCTTTTGTAGATCCCGAGGTTGCCGCGGTCTATGCAAGACAGCTTCCGACAGCGGATGCCGGGATCGCGGAACGCTTTTCAAGAGCGTTTAACTATCCGGACATAAGCAGCAAAAAGACACTTTCCGATCTGAACAGGCTCGGCGTCAAGACATTTTTCTGTTCCAATGTCTGCGCGGCCTACTTAAGAAAGCATTTTGACGAACTGGGCGGCTTCGTGAACAGCGCGATCTTTAACGAGGACATGGTCTATGCCGCTAAGCTGATGGATCACGGATTTGCCGTTTACTATGCGGCTGAAGCCAGGGTGATCCACTCACATGCCTATTCGAACAGGCAGCAGTTTTTAAGAAATTTTGACAACGCGGTGTCTCAGGCACAGCATCCCGAGGTGTTTGGCAGGGTAAGATCCGAGTCGGAAGGGATCCGGTTCATCAAAACGGCATTCGGTTATTTTGCAAAGAACGGCAGACCGTTTGCGATCTTTCCCTTTCTGATCAATTCGGTGTACAGGTACGCCGGATTCAGGCTCGGAAAAAAATACCAAACGCTTTCCCGCGATAAGATCCTTCGCAGCACGATGAATCCCGGCTATTTTGAACGGATGTGGCGCGAAGAAGAACAGTAAAGGTGATAAGTAATGTCGGATAACAATCAATATGAAGAGATCTGTCATATGTGCCGCAGAAGCGAGCAGAACGCCGGGAAGATGTTTCATCTGCCCAATCAGATCTGCGTCTGCGAGGACTGCATGAAAAAAACGATGTCTGCCATGTCCAGATTCGGGTTTGCGCCGATGCCGGAAATGTCGCATGATGAACTGCAGACATTGATCGACGGTGCGCAGGCATTTCAGATGCCGCAGAGTCCGGACGGTATGCCTGATTTTCTGCAGACGGCACAAAACGGTGAAGAGGGCGGCGGGGAAACCGTCGAGCCGGATCCGGAAGATGCGCAGAAGAAGCCGAAACAGTCTCCCTTCGGGAACGGGTTTCCCAATATCAGTTTTCTGAATATGGGAGATCTGCAGGGCCTGATGGGCGGTGGCCAAAAGGTTAAGAGAAGGAAACCGGACGAGGAAAAAGTCCCGATCATTGATATCAAAGACATTCCGCAGCCGCACAAACTCAAAGAGATGCTCGATGAGTATGTGGTCGGGCAGGAGCATGCCAAGAAAGTCATCTCGGTTGCCGTTTACAATCACTATAAACGGCTCGCCGCCGAGTGCATGAAGGATGAGGAATTTCCGGACAGTTTAAAAAGCGTGGAGATCGAAAAATCAAACATGCTGATGATCGGGCCGACCGGATGCGGGAAAACCTATCTGGTAAGGACGCTGGCCAAACTTCTGAATGTACCGCTTGCCATCGCGGATGCGACTTCCTTAACGGAAGCCGGTTATATCGGAGATGACATCGAGAGCGTAGTCAGCAAACTGCTGGCTGCCGCGGACAATGATGTGGACCGCGCGGAATCCGGGATCATTTTTGTGGATGAGATCGACAAGATCGCCAAGAAGAAGAACACCAACAGCCGCGATGTGAGCGGGGAAAGCGTCCAGCAGGGAATGCTGAAGCTCCTGGAGGGTGCCGAAGTGGAAGTGCCCGTCGGAGCCGGTTCCAAAAATGCCATGGTGCCCCTGACGACGATCAATACCAAAAATATCCTGTTTATCTGCGGCGGCGCGTTTCCGGATCTGGATGAGATCATCAAACAGCGCTTAAGAAAGCAGACTTCGATCGGCTTTAACGCGGAACTGAAGGATTCGCTCGACAAGCGGAAGGACATCTTAAACGAAGTCACGGTCGAGGATATCAAAAAATACGGGATGATCCCTGAGTTTGTCGGCAGGATGCCGATCATTTTTGCCCTGCAGGGACTGGGGGAGGAAATGCTCGTCGATATTCTGACCAAGCCGAAGAATGCGATCATCAAACAGTACCGGAAGCTGCTGTCTTTAGACGAAGTGGATCTGCATTTTACGGATGAAGCATTGCTGGAAGTGGCCAAAAAGGCAATGGAAAAAGATACCGGCGCGCGTGCCCTGCGCTCGATCATAGAGGATCTGATGCTGGATATCATGTACGAGATCCCCAAAGACGACAATATCGGAAAAGTCACGATCACGGCGGATTACATCCTCGGAAAAGGCGGGCCCGTGATCGAAATGAGAGGAAACTGAGGCGCACCTGTTTCCGGGTTTGAACGGAAATGGCCGCTGTTTAGGAATAAAGGAGTGGATGAAAATGAAATGGTGTCCGAATTGCAGAGAAACACATCCTGATGAGCAGAGATTCTGTAACCATTGCGGAACAGCACTTGTTGAAATGGCGCCGCAGCCAAGATTGCAGCCTCAGCCAAGACCACAGCCGAAACCGCAACCGCAGCCAAGACCACAGCCGCAGCCGAAGCCTGAGCAGAGACGGGAAAAGAAGGGGATCAGCACCCCGGTGATCATTCTGCTGATCGCGGCAGCCTGCTTTGTTGCAGTGGGACTGTTTGTGGGCGGATTTTTCCTGACCAGATTTCTGGTATCTGAGGATAACCCCCTGAAAGCGTTTTCGAAATCGAATAAAGAGAGCGCTGCGGAAGCGGTCATCACGGAGGATGACCGCGAATACCCTGCTGAAGAGGAAGAAGATACGGAAGTGATCGAAGAAGACGGCGGAACTTCTTCCCCGGTGATCGAAGAGGAAGAGACTGCCGAGCAGATCGCAATGGAAATGCCGGAACCCACGCCGACACCCATTGTCTGGGGGGAAGTAAATTTCAACATGGATGCGGAACAGGCAGATATCGAGAAATGGGTGAGGGACTGCAGAAACAACAAAGAACGTTACAACAGATATGAGGACGGGGACATCTACTGCTATAAACAGAGCGGAACTCCCGTGATCGTCGGCGCATCGGATTCTGTCGGCGGCTGGAAGTATAACCGGGAGTATGTCGGTGTTGCCGAATATTATGCGGAACTGGACGACGGCGTTCGTGTCGTGCAGCAGTTTTATTTTGAAGGCTCCAACCTGTTCCGTGTGATCGACGAGGACGGCGTACATGATTATGGTTGTGAAGATTGGGAAAAATACGACGAACTGGGCAAGCAGCTGAAGGAAGACCGGAAAGAACTGTTGGAACGTTTTTACTAAAAATCATGTGATTTTTACAGGAATAGGCTTTACAAGTCGACATAAAAAAGATATTATGTAACATATGGGTATAATATGTAAACCAATCAGTGCAGAAAGGGGATAGGTTATGAGTTTGGTATTAGTGATCATTCTGTTCATCATCCTGGCAGTTGATTTTCTGATCGCTCTTTTCGGAAATGTCTGTCCGCACGCGGAAGGAAAGGACAAGGAGAGGATCTTAAGGCTCCTGCAGCGCTACGCCGTGATCTTCGGCGGATATGCCGCTGTCGGTCTGATCGCATATTGCTGCGGCAAATACTATCCGAGCATGGAATACATCGGCGGCCTGTTGCTGGATCCGATCTTCCGTTATGCGATCAGTCTGCTTGACCGCCTGAAACTTCTGATGATCCGTCCGAAGAAAGACGAATGCAGGGCGGAAAAAGCTGAGGCGGAAAAAGAAGTCAAAGCAGCGCCTGTTGAGAAAGCGGAGAAAGAAGCGAACACAAAGCGCGTTGTTCCCGCCAAGGCAGCACCTGTTAAGAAGGCAGAACCCGTGATGATCGAGATCGAGCCCGTGGTCAAGGAACCGGTGATCAAAGCATCCGCTGAGAAACCGAAAGCGAAACCGCGCGCACGGAAAGCTACGAAAGCATGAGTTTTTATTCAATATCTTTCCTGATCTTTATGGTGGCAGTATTCCTTTTTTACCGAATACTGCCACATCCATACAGATGGGTTGCATTGCTTGCGGCAAATGCGTTGTTTTACGCAAGCTTTGAAGCCCGTTTTCTTTTGCTGCTCCTGCTTCTGATGGCAGGGTCGTATTTTGGCGCACTTTTGATCGAGAAACACCGGGAGAAGGCGAAACAGATACTGATCGCCCTTGTCGCGGTGCTTGTTCTTTGTCTGGCATTCTTTAAGTACGCGAACTTCACGCTGACGAGCATCGAAAAGATCCTCGGCCTGTTTGCGATTCCGTTTACGGCGCCCGCATTAAAGATCCTGCAGCCGGTAGGGATCTCTTTTTTCACCTTCCAGATGATCGGCTATCTGACAGATGTCTATCGCGGAAAAATCAAGGCGTGCAGGCATTTCGGGAAATACGCGGTGTTTGCTTCCTTTTTTGCAACGATCACATCCGGACCGATCGAGCGGGCAGGGCATTTTCTTCCCCAGCTTGAGGAGGACACCCCTTTTGACTATGAGCGCACGGTTTCCTATGCATCGATCCTTTTGATCGGTCTTGTCAAAAAAGTTGTGATCGCGGACACGATAGCAAAGTACGTGGACAGTGCCTACAACAATCTGCATGCATGCAGTTCCGCTTCGATCCTTCTTGCGACACTGCTGTTTGCCATGCAGATCTACTGTGATTTTTCCGGCTATTCAGATATGGCGGTCGGGATCGGCGGATTGCTGGGCTTTGATCTGATCAGGAACTTTAAGCAGCCTTATTTTGCCTGCTCCGTAAGAGAATTCTGGGCATCCTGGCATATTTCCCTTTCCACATGGCTTAGAGACTATGTGTACATCCCGCTTGGCGGTAACCGGAAGGGGACGCTCAGGCGGAATCTGAACCTGATCCTCACATTCTTAGTCAGTGGCCTATGGCACGGCGCAAACTGGACCTATGTCGTCTGGGGGCTGATCCACGGGGTGGCGCAGGTCGGCGAAAATATGGTCGTAAAGCGAAAAGATTCGAAGGAATTAAGCCGCGCAGTCCGCTTCTTCAGGTGGCTGGTCACGTTCCTCATCGTCTGCCTGGCCTGGATATTCTTCCGCGCAAACAGCATCTCGGATGCCTTTTACGCCCTTACCCATCTGGTCACCGCCGGAGAAATAAAAAATACATTCTTAAACCTCGGCATGTCGGCTGTTTCCGTCGTAAAGGTCTTTGTGATGGCAGCAGGCCTGACGGTTTATGATCTCTTCAGCCGGAAACAGGATCTGATCCCGCTGTTTAGAAAGCAGCATGTGATCTTCAGGTGGGCCGTTTACGTGATCTTCGCGGTACTCGTCATCGTCCTGAAGATCCATAACGGAACCGACGCCAGCTTCATATACTTCAAGTTCTGATCGAGCGGTGCAGGAATGTGTATGATCATACAACCGGGAGCTTGCTCACGATGTTGTGTGATCATGCACATTCCTATAGCGCGAAAGCGCGTGATGAGCAACACGAAGTGTTGCGAATATTACCGCGAGAATGCGTAACCCGAAAGCGCGTGATGAGCAACACAGAGTGTTGCGAATATTACCGCGGAAACATAAAGGCGTAAGTGATGAAAAAATTTCTGCTCAAACTCGCGCTCTTTGCCGTGATCCTGACCGCGATCTTTGCACCGGTCAATATCGCGATCGACCCGTACAACATCTTTCACTATGATGATCCGGTCGACAACGGCGTGGAGCCGAACAAAAACTTCATAAAGACAAAATACATCCTGCATAACAAAGAGAAGTTCGATTCTCTGGTCTTCGGATCCTCAAGGGCAGGCTTTCTTGACGTGGAAACGATCCCGGACGGAAGGTACTACGATATGTGCTACTCGGAAGGCGTCGTCGCCGAGCATGTCGATACGCTCAAAGTCCTGATCCACGGGGGCTTTGTTCCCAAAAACGTGCTGGTCATGGTGGACGACATTTCCTGTTTCGTGGATCCGAAAATGCATGAAAACATGCTTTACCGGGTTCCCTATCCGACGGGCGGGCCGGTTTCATGGCTGGAATTCTATGCGAAATACTGCGATCTGATCACAACATGGGAATCTCTTTCCGTGATGCGGGAATACAGAGAGAGTGGGAAAGCGGATCCTGATTTTGCCGAGCGCTTCAGAAGGACCGGTACGGAACGGCTCGACAAACCGTCGGAATTTGATGGTACGGACGGTATGGGACATGAACTTCCCGGATATGCGGCGGCCTACTATTCGTTGCGCCTGGAAGAATCCGTTGCCGATATGAAAGAACTGGTAGAACTCTGCAGACACTACGGGATCAACCTGAAGGTCGTGACCAATCCGCTGTATTATAAGACCTATGAAGTCGCCTGCGAAAACGGCTACCTTGATTATCTTTATGAACTTGCGGGGGTTTGTGACTATGTGAATTTTTCAAGTATTTCCAACGTGACCACAACCTGCGGCAATTACTATGAGACTTCCCATTTCACGCCTTATGTCGGCTGGGCCATGATCGAGATCACTTATAACGGGTTTGAAGATGATATCCTGAAAGAGCAGGGTTTCGGCTATCCTGTCAACAAAGAAAACAGGGATGAATTTTTTGCGCTGCTGAAGGCACAGCTTACTCATTAAGAAATGATGTTTTTTTTGACACGATATGCTAATATGGATAAGTATGGACCGCTTAAAGAAAGAATCACTTGGAACAGAACAGTCCATTGATTCGTTTGTAGAACAAAAACTGAAACGCTTCAGCCGGATGGAGCATGATTTTGCATCCTTATTTTCCCTGATGTTTTCGGAAGAAAGCAACACCATTTATGAGACCGGCAGGGGGTTTGAGATTGAAAAGCTGACATACGGCCAGGCAAGATCCAACGCCCTGAAGCGGTCTGCTGCTTTGAAAGAGGCGCTCGGAGAACAGAAAAAGGATGCAGTTGTCGGATTATATCAGGCAAACGGCCCGGAATGGATCGAAAATTTCTGGGCGATCCTTCTGATCGGATGCAGGCCGCTGCTTCTCAACATGCAGCTTGATGATGCATCGTTAAATGAGGCATTAAGATCAACGGATGCGATTGCCGTCGTTTCGGAAGGAAAAACGTTTCAGCTGCCTGTCGTATTATCGGATTCTCTGAAAGAAACCGTTACAGAAAAAGAGCCGGATGTGTTCGGAAGCGAGATCCTTCTGATGTCGTCTGGGACATCCGCAAACATCAAGATCTGCGCCTATACGGCGGAAGAGATCTATTATCAGGTGCTTGACAGTTATCAGATCATCAGGGACTGTAAACTGATGCGGGGCGCTTACAGAGGCGAACTCAAGCAGCTGGCTCTCCTGCCGTTTTATCATGTGTTCGGCCTGGTTGCCATGTACCTGTGGTTCGGCTTTTTTTCGAGAACTTTTGTGCATCTTCCGGATCTTTCCCCGAAGACAGTCCAGAGTACGATCTTAAGACACGGCGTGACGCATATTTTTGCCGTACCGCTGTTTTGGGAAAAGATCTATGAACAGGCCATCAGAACGATCAAAGACCGCGGAGAAGCGGTGGAAAGAAAATTCAACCGCGCGCTTGCTCTGTCCGTCAAACTGGACAGGATCCCGCCGCTAGGAAAACTGTTCAAAAAGTTTGCGTTTAAGGAAGTGCGGGAAAATCTGTTCGGTGAGAGCATCCGTTTTTTGATCACCGGCGGGAGCATGATCGAACCTTCGATCCTTGCGTTTTTTAACGGGATCGGATACCGGCTGGCAAACGGTTACGGTATGAGTGAGATCGGGATCTGTTCCGTGGAACTGGATCATAGGGCCAAGTACCTGCATGCCGGTTATGTCGGGAAACCTCTGTCCTCCCTGGAATACCGGATCAACGAAGGCGGGGAGCTGGAAGTCAGGGGAAAGAGTATTTCCCATTATGTGATGGAATGCGGGTTTAAGAGGACCTGCCCGGACTGGTTCAATACCCATGACCTTGCGGAATGCGAAAACGGTCACTACAGGATCTTAGGCAGAAAAGATGACCTGGTCATCGGACCGGAAGGGGAAAATCTGAATCCGAACCTGATCGAAGCAGCTCTGCGTACGGACGGGATCGGGGAACTTTGCCTGTTTCAGGCGGAGGGACCGACACTGCTGTGCTCTGTAAGAGGGGATCTTTCGGAAGAAGAATTTGAAGATCTTACAAAGAGACTGCAGGAAAAGATGATCGCCGCAAATCTTGCGGGAAAGATCAAAAAGATCAGCTTTACAACGGATCCGCTTCTTGGCGAAGGAGAATTTAAGTGCAACAGGAGACTGATCCGCGAAAAATACAGAAAGCATGCGTTCCGTCCTTTGAGCGCCGAGACGATCGGAAAGGCGATGAAGGGACCGGATGATCCTCTGTATGAGGAGATCCTTTTGCAGTTTGCAAAAGCACTGAACAAAAACCCCGAAGAGATCTCGCCTCAAATGAACTTTTTCATGGATCTTGGCGGAACGAGCCTGGATTATTTTGCCCTGCTGAACACGCTCCGGGAAACATACGGGATCGAGTTTCCGGTATCTGCGGGAATGAACTTAGGATCGCCGGAGGCGGTCTACGAATACATTAAAACAGAGAGTACCCATGTTCATTAGATTTGTTAACGCATTCACCAAGATCACGGCCTGGCCTGTGCAGCGCCTCCTTTTCAGGACAAAGATCCTCTATGAGGACAGACGCGTACAGGGGCGGCGGATCAAAGGGAGCGCGATCATTATTTCCAACCATACCTCGGTTTATGACTATGCCGTGATGCTGTTCGTTTTTTTCAGCAGGACATTAAGGTATCAGATGGCGGAGGTGCTGTTTGAGAAAAAACCGCTCGGGTACTTCTTAAAAGGACTCGGCGGTATCCGCGTTGACAGGAACAATTATGATTTTTCCTTCCTTGCGCGCTCGGAGAGGATCTTAAGAAACGGCGGTGTCGTCGGGATCTTTCCGGAGAGCAGGCTTGCAAGAAAGGGAGAGGAGCGTCCGCTTCCGTTTAAACCGAGCGCGGCTTATCTGGCTCTGTCAGCGGATGTTCCCGTTATTCCCGTTTATACCAACGGCTGCTATTTCAGCAGGCACCGTGCCGTGGTCCTGATCGGGAAACCGATGGATATCCATGTTTATACCGACCGGGTAAGCGGCGAAAAGGAAAAGATCGAGGCGCTCACCAAGGCTATGCGGGATAAGATCATCTCACTCGAAAAGGAATACCATGAACGCTGGAAATAAGAAAGGCAGACCACGTACCCATCTGTTTTATGATTTTGTAAAGATCACAGCGGCGCTTCCGGGCGTGGTGGCATTCAGACCGAAGTATCTTTATGAAAATGAAGCAGCAAAAAAAAGGATCCGTGGCGGGGCGCTCCTGATCGCAAACCATTTCGGCTTTTTTGATCCGGTGTATCTGCAGTTTGCCGTGTGGTACCGCCGTATGCGTCAGGTCTGTCTGCAGCAGTTTTTTGACAGCCGTGCGGGATGGCTGTTCAGGGCGGTGCACTGCATCCCGGTGGATCGCGACAATATCGGCATGGATTCCATCCGGGAGATCGTTACCAGTCTAAAAAACGGTGAAGTGGTCGGGATGTATCCGGAAGGACACATCAATACCGAAAATGAGGATATCCAGACATTTAAGTCCGGGATGGTCCTGATGGCGCTTCAGAGCGGATGCCCGGTCATTGCGATCTACATGAAGCCCAGGAAACACTGGTATGAGCGTCTGGTCTTTGCGATCGGAGAACCGGTCGATCCGCATACGGTCTGCGGGGACAGGAAAGGGATCGCGGCCATCGAACAGATGACGAGAGTACTGAAAGAAAAAGAGGAATCTTTAAAAATATTAGCGTCGGAGGGAAAAACATGAAAACACAGAGTGCAAAGATCTGGGAAAAATACACGGATGCCGTGACTTTTTCAAAGATCCGGGACATGGACAGCGTTGCGCAGATGTGGGAGTCGTGCGTTAAGGAATATGCGGACCGGATCGCCGTTTCGGATAACGGGGAAACCTATTCCTTTTCACGGATCGATGAAGAAGTAAAAAGATACAGAACACAGTTTGCGGATCTCGATAAGGGAGACAGGGTCGTCCTGCTGATCCCGAATTCCTATGAGTTTGTCCGCGCGTTTCTTGCAGTTACCACACTGGGACTGACCGCGGTCATTCTGCCGGTCCAGCTGGATCCGAAGGCGGTCTTTGGCTGCTGCATGAAATTCGGCGCAAAGAAACTGGTGTATCAGAAATCGATGCAGGATAAGATCGATCAGGTCCTTGCGATCAAACCGGATCTTTGTGTCGTGAAGGCAGAGGAGATCCCCGAAGAAGAAACGGATGCGGCTTTCGTTGCGGGAACGGATCCCTGCGTGATCATGTTTACGGGCGGAACGACCGGGAAGAGCAAGGGTGTTCTGCTTTCCAATGCAGCCGTGATGCAGGGAACGGTCAACGGCTGCTACGGGTACAAGGATGTCTTCTTCCAGCGTTATCTTCTGATCCTTCCGCTGAGCCATGTGTTCGGCCTGATCCGGAACCTGATGACTTCCTTATATACCGGAAGCGATCTGTTCATTTGCAGGGACAATAAGGATATGTTCCGCGATATTGCCGCGTTTAAGCCGACGGCCATGGTCATGGTACCGGCACTTGCAGAGATGGCGCTGAACCTTTCGGCAAAATTCGGACGCAACATGCTTGGTGATGACTTAAAGACGATCATCTGCGGGGCGGCTCCCGTTGCGCCCTATCTTGTCGGCGCCTATCATGAGAAAGGGATCGCGCTTCTGCCCGGATACGGTCTCACGGAATCGGCGAATCTGGTATCGGGAAATCCGGAAAGCCTGCGCTTAAGCGATTCCGTCGGTCTGATGTTCCCGAATCAGGAATACAGGATCGAGGACGGGGAACTGTGGCTGAAGGGCAGAAATATGCTGGATTGCTATGTCGGCGAAGAGGAAAACGATTCCTTTGAGGACGGCTGGTTTAAGACAGGGGATCTGGCCAGAGTCGACGAGGAAGGTTATCTTTACATTACGGGCCGCATCAAAGAGATCATTGTACTGCCGAGTGGTGAAAATGTATCGCCCGCCGAAGTGGAAGCGTACTTTAATGCCCTGGAATTCGTACAGGATTCGCAGGTGTTTGAGGATCAAAATGACAGGGGCGAGACGATCCTTGCCTTAGAGATCGTGCCCAGACAGACCGTCCTTGCAAAACTTCAGAAGGATGATCCGGCCGCATACATGATGGAAAAACTCGGCGAGGTGAACCGCACGCTGCCGGCATATTGCCAGATCGGAAAGATCGTGATCAGGGATCAGGATTTTGAACGTTCACCGAGCATGAAGATTGTGAGATATAAGAAATGAAACGGGAAGAGATCAGAGAAAAATTAAAACAGATCTTATTTGAGACGGATGACAGAAATGCGGATCAGGTACGGGACTGCTCGGAGGATTCCGATCTTAGGACCGACCTGGGCTTATCGTCCGTCGGGATGCTTTACATGGTTTTTTCCATCGAAGAAACCTTTGGTGTCCGCTTTGAAAATGTATCCATGAATGATTTTAAAACATTGGGTGATGTCGTTGACTACCTGGAAAACAAAACAGAGGAGGGAAAATCAAAATGAATTCTTTTGAGATCATTGCAGACGCAACCTGTGATCTGACGGAGGGGATGTTGCTGAAATACGGGATCAGGGTGGTGCCGGGACACCTGAGACTGCCGGACAAAACGGAGCATCTTTCGTATCCGCGCTGGGATCTGTTCACAAGAGAGGAATTCTATGCGGATCTGAAGAAAAGACCGAATGAATACAGCACTTCTCCTGCCAACGTGGAAGAGTTCGCAGCGGTGTTTGAGGAGGTTTTAAAAGAAGGCAAGGATGTTTTGCTGCTCACGATCTCCGGCGGCATCAGCGGTGCTTTTAATTTCGCAAGACAGGCAGCGGAACAGGTAAAGGAAAAATATCCGGACCGGAAGGTCTGCTGCGTGGATTCCATGCGTTTCGGACCCGGTCACGGTCTGATGACGGTGCATGCCGCAAAACTTCGGGAAGAGGGCAAAAGCATCGACGAGGTGGAAAAATATCTTACGGACAACAAAAACCGTTACCATCAGGCGGGCTGGCTCGATGATCTGTCTTTTGTTGCAAGCAAAGGACGCATCACGCACCCGAAGGCATTTTTCGGAACGCTTGCAGGTGTCAAGCCGATCGGTGAATTTGACTATAACGGCCTCACGACCGTGATCGGCAAGGTCAAAGGTGCCAAGACTGCTTATGCCGTTTTGATGAAATATATTGAAGAAACGATAGAAAATCCTGAGGAACAGACGATCTTTATCGCGCAGACCAATCGTCTTCCCCAGGCGGAGGAATATAAGAAGATGATCGAGGAGAAGTTTCATCCCAAGGCGGTTCTGATCCATGATGTGCATCCTCTGTGCGGCGTCAACATCGGTCCCGGGCTCATGGCGGCATATTATGTCGGCAAGCCTATCTCTTCGGATCTTTCCGCCGAACGTGCTATCTTTGAAAATGCGGTGCAGGAGGTTTCCAAATGAAAAAACTGACGAAAAAGAGCCAGATCCTGATCTATGCAGCCGCGGGCTTTGGTGTGAACATGCTGAATCTGATGATGAATTCCTACCTTTGCTCCGCTCTGCTCGTGGGCGGATTCGGCGAGGCCGCAATCCCGTACCAGACGTTTGCAGGGAAGGACCTTGTCATTGCAGGTGTCTGGGCAGCATTTGCGTTTATCGCCAAAGTGGTGGACGGTGTGATCGATGTACCGATGGCGGCATTTACCGATTCCCTGCGTTCCCGCTTCGGCAGAAGACGTCCGTCGATCCTGTTCGGCATGATCCCGATGATTTTGGCGTTCCTGCTGTTCCTTGTGATCCCGGATCCGAGCGGGGCTTCCATGCTGAATACGATCTATTACGGCGTGATCCTCTGCATTTTCTACTGTTCCTACACGCTGACGATGGTTACCTACTATGCGACATTTACGGAGATCGTGGACAAGCAGGAAGACAGGAACCTGATGTCCAATGCCAAATCCGTATTTGATATCTTCTATTTCATTTTAGGATACGTGGTGGTCAGAATGCTGTTAAACGGCATGAACATCCGTCCGGTGGCACTGATCGTGCTCCCGCTGGTACTGACCATGCTGATCCCGATCTTTATGATCAAGGAACCGTCTTCTCTGGACGGACATGCCGGAAACACCGAGGCTTCCCATGTCGTCAATCTGGCAACTTCCGTGAAATATGCATTTAAGAACAAGCCGTTCATCATCTGGATGCTGGTCTATTCCCTGATGACGTTCAGCGTGCAGCTGTTCCTTGGCGGCATCAACGAGTATTTTTCCTATGTCGGGATGAACATGATGATGGTCATGGTGTGCTCTTTTGCACCGGTGCCGTTTACACTGATCCTTTACAATGCGATCCTGAAGAAAAAAGGCTTCGGATATGCTTTCCGCTATTCCCTGCTGATGTACTCTTTAGGCATGCTGTGCATGTTCGGCGTTTCGTTTTTGGAAGGCGGTACGCTCAAGACGATCCTTGCCGCAGTGACCGGCCTGATCAGTTCTTTCGCGATCGGTGCCCTCTTTGCGGTGGCTTATTCGATCCCTTCCCAGCTTGCTTCCGATGAAGAGGAAAAAACCGGCGTTTCCAATTCTGCAATGTATTTTGCCGTACAGGGACTGTTTTCCGGCGTGGCTACCGGGATCGGCGGTGCGCTTGTGCTTACGGCACTGAAAGGTTCGGAATCCGCAGGATCCGGCGCGATCGTTTTCCTGACGCTGATCTGCGGGATTGGAACGCTTGCTTCTTATCTGTTAAGCCATATTCTGCCGAAATCTGTTACCGGTCTCGGAAAAGAGGAAGGATAAGACCGGTCCATGAGTGTGAAAAGAATTAACGGTTTACAACTGGAAAAAATGGTGAGAAACGGGTTTGCCAATCTCGAAGCCTCCGAAGAAGAAGTCAACAGCCTGAATGTCTTCCCGGTGGCCGACGGCGATACCGGAACCAATATGTGTTTAACGCTTTCCAACGGGATCAGACATGCGAAAAGCCATGTCGAGGCAGGACTTTATCTCAAAGAACTCAGCGAGGGAATGCTGCTGGGGGCCAGAGGAAATTCCGGGGTCATTCTCTCACAGCTGTTTAAGGGAATGTCAACGGAACTGACCAGACAGACCATGGTGGGGCCCGGCGAACTCAGAAATGCGCTGATCCGCAGCTACAAGACAGCTTACAGCGCGGTGGTCGAACCCGTGGAAGGAACGATCCTGACCGTTGCAAGAGAAGGGATCGAGCATATCCGGGGACAGATCAGCAGAAGTACCTGTGTGGACAATCTGCTGAGCATGTACATCGCGGAAATGAGAAAAACCCTGTCCTATACGCCGGAAATGCTTGGTGTTCTCAAGGAAGCGGGCGTGATCGACAGCGGCGCCTTAGGATACATCCTGATCTGCGAAGGAATGCTGAAATATCTGTACGGAGAAGAGATCAGACCGGATGAGCAGAAAAAACGCAGGGTAGAGATCCCTGTTTCCGGGAACACGGAGTCCGCATCGTTTGATGAAAACAGCATTTTTGAGGACGGCTACTGCATGGAATTTATCCTGCAACTGATGAAGGGGGAGGCGTATAACCAGCGTTTCCGCCTGCCGGCCTATATCGATGATCTGAAAGCTTACGGGAATTCTCTTGCCGTGATCCAGGAAGGCATGCGGGTAAAAGTGCATATCCATACGCGCAAACCGGCCAAAGTGATCACACTCAGCCAGGAATACGGGGAATTCTTGAATTTCAAGTTAGAGAATATGCAGCTGCAGCATAACGAGCATCTGCAGCAGAAAGCGCTGAGCAGTTCCCAAAAGGCGCTTCAGACCGTTGCGCTCGTGAACGGGCAGGGCGTCGGTTCCGCTTTTCGGGATCTTGGCTGCAGCGTTTTGATCGAAGGGGGAACGACCATGAACCCTTCGGCACAGGATTTTCTGAATGCGTACAAGAAACTGCGTGCGGATTGCATCGCGGTGCTTCCGAATAACCCGAATGCGATCCCTGCTGCGGAGCAGGCTGCCGGCCTGTATGAGGGCAGCGCAAAGATCGTGGTCCTGCAGAGCAAAAGCATGATGGAAGGGTATTTTGCGCTTGCCATGGATGTCGCGGACAGTACGGATGCTTCCTACAGGCTGACACAGATGAAAAACGGGATCACGGATGTGGTCTCTCTCTTACAGACGCAGGCTACCCGTGATTTTTCCGGAGAAGATCTTTCCTGTCATGCGGGGGATCAGATCGTCCTTATGGGAGAGAAACTGTTATCCAAAGGCAGTGATCCTGCACAGGCCATACTCTCGGCATTTGAGAAGGTAAGCGGGATCGAAGACAAAGAGAGCTGCCTGCTGTTTCGCGGAGAGCATGTGAGCGAGCAGGAGGAAGAAGCGCTTCTGAATGCCATCGGTGAAAAGTACCCGCTTTTGGAAGTGACGACGGAAGAAGGCGGTCAGGGGCTCTATCACTGGCTGATCGGTCTGACATAAAGGAGGAAAGGGACATCGGATGATCGCATTATGGATCGTGCTCGGTCTGGTCGTTCTGATCGTACCGGGACTGCTATACACCTGGAATCTTTCGGGAAAGATCTATACGAACCTGCTGGTCCGTGAAACACCGGAAAAGTGGGGCAGAAACTGCAGCTTTCCGGAGGATGAAGAATATGTGAAGATGTATGAACAGGGACTTGTCTGGGGGGAAACCCATAAAGACAGAAAGCGCCCTGTTTCCGTTGTGAGTGATGGCTTTCATCTTTACGGTGAGTATTTTGATTTTGGCGCAGAGAAAGCAGTGATCATCATTCCGGGACGGACGGAGGCCTGCCCGTATTCATACTTTTTTGCGGAACCGTACAGGGAATGCGGCTGCAATGTGCTTGTGATCGATAACAGAGCACACGGCCTTTCGGAGGGAAAATATCCGTCACTCGGATTTTCGGAATACAGGGATATCCTGCAGTGGGGGAAACTGCTGCATGATGAACTGAAGAATGCACAGGTGTTCCTGCACGGGATCTGCATCGGCGCTTCCACCGCGCTGTTTGCGCTGACGGATCAAAACTGCCCCGATTATATGGCCGGCATGGTTGGCGATGGGATGTATACCACATTCTATGAGTCTTTCAAAGAGCATATGCGTATCGACCATCATCCGATCTTTCCCGTCGGGATCGAAGTCATGGCGCAGATCTATCTGCACAGTAAGGCGAGACCTGCGACGGACGGTCCGATCAAACGGATCGGTCGTATGAAAAAACCGATCCTGTTTGTGCACAGCAGGGAAGACGGATTTTCCTTGCCTGAGAAAGCGCAGCAGTTGTATGATAAATGTGGATCGTCTGCCAAGAAGATCCGGTTTTTTGACCACGGGGCGCATTCGAGGATCCGGATCAACGATCCGGAAGGATATGACCGTGTGGTCATGGACTTTGTTGCGAGTATTACAGCCTGAAGGCTGTATGAGAGGAAAGGAGAAACAAAATGGATATCAGACCTACGGCAGTAATGGTGTTGGGAATCTGTGCAGCTGCATTTTCGGAGTGCGGGCTGCCGGGGATCATCCTCGGGATCATCGGTAATAACAAGGCCAAGGCATATGTGGCGGCACATGGTGAGACCTGCGGAAAAGTCAAGACCGGCAGCATTTTATCCAAAGTCGGGATCATTGTAGGGAGCATCACGCTTGCCTGCTCGATCATTGCCCTGATCGTCTGGCTGGTCGTCATAATCGGCATCGGAGCCGGCGCATCCTTGATGAATTATTGATCCGTTGAAGAGAACGTTCTGCAGGACCATCGTTATTTTCATCCTGAGTGTCGCAGTGTTGTGGCTGATCACTGCCCTATCGCTGTTCCTCGGATTTGGCCGGAGTGATGGGATCCCTCCTTACGAGCCGACCTACAGTCGGGACTATGCGGACGTTTTTTCCAGAAGGGAAGTCACCTTCTTTTCAGGGAAGAACCGTCTCTGCGGATGGGTGTACGGCGAGGATGAAACAAAAGACCGGGCCCTGATCGTCATAGTCCATGGGATCGACGCAGGCGCGGACACGTTTTTGCCGCTCATCCGGGAGTTCGTATCAAACGATTATACGGTTTTGGCCTATGACGGTACCGGGACGCGGACGAGCGAAGGAAGCGGGATCCGCGGACTTTCCCAGGCTGCCGCGGATCTTCATGCGGCACTTTCCTTTGTAAAAGAAGAGGCTTCGCTCAGCGATCTGCCGTTGATCGTTTACGGGCACAGTGCGGGCGGATATGCCGCCGCAGCGGAAACTGCGGATCATCCGGAAATTGACGGTGTTGTCTGTGTCTGTGCGTTTGACCGGCCGCTTTCGGAAATGATGGCTAAAGCTGAAGAATATGCCGGGTTTGGCGCGTACGTTGGTTATCCGTGTCTGGCGCTGCAGTATCACGTGCTGTTTGGAACAGACGGAAACCGCGCGGCTTCGGAAGCATTATCCGATTCCAAGGTCCCCGCGCTGATCATCGCGGCTTCAGAAGATGAGGCGGTTCCCGGATCCGTCAGCCTGTATGCAATGCGGGACCGTATAGAGGACCCCGGTGCGGCTTTTGAACTGGTAAACGAACCTTACCGCGACCGTCATGCCACGGTACATCTGACGAAAGAGGCTGCAGGGGAAAGGATCCTGATGGCGGAAGGATTGGAAGCGCCGGATCAGACGATCTGCAATGAAGTGGATGACGGCTTTCTGAAGCTTCTGTTTGATTTTATGGAAAAACAGATCGATATGTGATAAGATTGCACTATATGAATGTTATGAGGAGGTAATGAAATGTTTTGTCAAAATTGCGGAAACCAGATCGCCGACGGTCAGAAGTTTTGTGAGCACTGCGGCGCACCGGTTGAAAATGCGGTTGTACAAGAAGTAGTGGAAGAAGTGGTTGAGGAAACCGTTCCCGTACAGGAGCCGGTGGCAGAACCTGTTTCATCCAATGATAACTGGGCAGGGGACGAGCCTGTTTCTTATTCCGAACCGACACCCGACTATCAGTCGGCATATGCCGGAAATCCTTATGCACAGACAGAACCCGCACAAGGCGGCGGCAAAGGTCTGTCCATTGCAGCCATGATCTGCGGTATTCTTTCCATCGTATGCTGCTGCGTCGGATGGCTGTCCATTATTTTGGCGATCGTTGCTGTGGTTCTCGGCATTATTGCGATGGTCAAAGGCGCTTCCGGAAAGGCTTTGGCACTTACCGGACTGATCTGCGGCGGTGTCGGACTGATCCTTGCGATCGTTGCGCTTGCCGGCGGAACTGCTGCGCTTAGTGAGCTGGGCGGAATTGGCGGACTTGACAGTCTGGATCCGGACAGCATCATGAATATGCTGAACCTGTAAGATGTTTAGCAGAACGGAAAAACTTTCTATATTATTAGGATGGATCGCATTGGGCCTCGGCATTGCCGGAGGCCTTTTGCTTCGTCATGGCGTATTTGACAGGGTTCATGGAAGAGGTCTTTGCGTCTTCAGACGGGTCACGGGGTATTACTGCCCGGGCTGCGGGCTTACGAGAGCCTGCTTTGCGCTTGCAAACGGACAGATCCTGAAAAGTTTTCTGCTCCATCCGTTTTTGCTCCTTTGTGTAGTTACATTTCTGTTCTGGCTGTTTCTGATGACAGAACGCCTGATCAGAGCACATTTTCTTCCGGAGGAGAAACGTTATCTCATATGGAAGAAAAATCTGTCGTTTTACGCGCGTCTTGAAACGGCTGCCGTGATCTTTGCAGCGGTCCTGCTCCTGCAGTGGCTCGTTAAGATCCTGCTGCAGCTGATCTGGCATCTGGACTGGTTTGAAATGATCGGAAAACTTTTCTAGAAAGATCTGCTATTTTCCCACATATCTTCCGCTTGCCCCACAGGGCAGGATCAGGCCGTTTACGGTCACGGGGAGCCCGATCTCCTCCGCTTCGGCATGACCGCCGAATGCGGAAACGAAGATATCGTTTAGCATGTAGGAAAGTACTGCCGGCTGCAGTCCCGTGGTATAGGAATTGAGCAGAACGAACAGGGGTTTTTCCGCCAAAATCTTTGCGCACAGTTTTAAGAACGGATATACCGATTCCTCGATCTTCCAGATCTCGCCCTTCGGCCCTCTTCCGTAAGAGGGGGGATCCATGATGATCGCATCATATCTGTTACCGCGCCGGATCTCTCTTTCCACGAACTTTACGCAGTCATCCACCAGATAACGGATCGGCGCATCCGCAAGATCGGAACAGGCTGCGTTTTCTTTTGCCCACTGCACCATGCCTTTGGATGCATCCACATGCGTGACTGCAGCACCTGCTTTTGCTGCGGCCAGTGTGGCGCCGCCCGTATAGGCAAACAGGTTCAGGACTTTGATGTCCCGGTTCGGAGAATCTTTTTTCCTTTTTCTGATCAGGGAGGACATCCAGTCCCAGTTGACCGCCTGTTCGGGAAAGAGACCGGTATGTTTAAACGAAAAAGGTTTCAACTGAAAAGTCAGATCCTTATACGAAATTTTCCACTGCTGTGGGAGATCAAAGAATTCCCACTCGCCGCCGCCTTTGGAACTGCGGTGGTAGTGTGCGTTCAGCTTTTTCCAGCGCTGATCTTTGTGCGCGGAGTCCCAGATCACCTGCGGGTCAGGCCGAAGCAGGATATAGTTTCCCCAGCGCTCCAGTTTTTCTCCGTTTCCGGTATCAATGACTTCATAATCCAGCCAGTCTTTTGCAATCCACATCTGTTTTTTCCGTCCTTGTGATTTTTATTTCAGCGTGACCAATGGAATGCGCATATCATGCGCAAGTGCATCCGCTTTCTTTTTCAACGCCTGCCGGTCAATCTTTTCGGAAGACAGCAAGGGCATTTCGGAAAGGATCTCGATACTGTCGGGAATGAGGTAGCTCGGCAGCTCGTTGGCGATCACCTGCCTGACCTTCTTTCTGGCAGCCGTATGACTTACGCCTTTTTTGGGTTCGACAAACAAAAAGATCGACCGGATGATCCCGGTGCCTTCCTCGTTTACGGATACCGCTGCACACCTTTGTACGGCCCTGCAATTTGAAAGCACGGTTTCGATCGCGGGCAGATAGACTTTTGTACCGCTGACGGATACGAGCATGCTTTTGATCCGGCCGCAGAAATAAAGATATCCTTCCTTATCCAGATACCCGAGATCCCCGGTATGCACCCAGATCTTTCCGTCGGCGTGCTTTTGCAGGAGCTTTGCAGACTCTTCCGGATCGTGAAAATAGCCTATAGTCCTGCAGGGGGAATCGACGCAGATCTCACCGGTCTGACCTGCTTTTTGAACCTCTCCCGTTTCCGGATCGACGATCGAGATATGCATGAGCGGAAACGGCTTTCCGACATTTCCGTTGACGGGATCTCCGGGTTTCTGTATGGACACGACGGTAAGTTCCGTCATGCCGTAGGCCTGCAGGAGCGGCGTCTTTGCGCCTCTTGATGCAAGGAAATCATTGATCCTGTTCAGTTTTTCCGGACTGCAGCTTTCTCCGGAAAACATGGCGAATTTCAGAAACGACAGATCACTGTTTACGATGTATTTGGAACTGACGATCCGCTCCCAGTGTCCGATCGAGCTGACAAAATAGTTCGGTTTGACTTTCATGAAGACTTTCGGGATCTTCCGAAGATCGTAGATCATATGGATCCGTACCTGCATTCCGTAATAGAAAGGAAGATGAACCGATCCCGCGAAGCCGAAGCAGACAAACAGAGGCATGAATGCGATCATCTTTGCATAGGCCGGGTCTTTGAAATCAAAAGAGAACTCATTGATGCAGACATTCAGGTTCAGGGATCTTGCGAGATGCCGGACATACTTCTTATCCCCGGTGGAACCGCTCGTGGTAAAGATCATCTCGCTGTTACCGTCAGCCGGCAGGATCTTATCCGTAAATGGGATCTGCGGCAGCTCTTCAAAGTCTTTCCATAGAAACACTTTCGGAAGAAAATGTCTGGTAAACATATATGGATTTCCGGTAAAAAAGCTGGAGAATTTTCTGATGAACAGGCCGATCCGGCCAAGACTCTGGGCCATGGGGACCACAAAGAATTTTCGAAGGCATGCAGCCTCGCTGATCAGGGAAAGCCCCTTGGCATTTACATCCGTTACGAATGCATACTGCGCCTCCGTCTCGGTAATGATCTTTTTCATTTCCGCAGGTGAAAGCCTGATATCCACCATAACGGGAACAAGACCGATGTAGTTTACGGCATATATAAGACAGATGGATTCCGGCATGGTGAGGAGACTGATCACCACGCGGTCCCCTGTCTTCAATGTTTTGTCGGCAAGCAGGATGCGTGCGTAACGGTCGACGTTGTGCTTAAAATATGCGTAGGAAAAGTTTTTTCCGAAATAGGTGAATACGGGATCTTCATCCCGGTACGCCGTACCGCTTACGATAAAATCAAAGAGATTTTTGTCGATGGTTTCATATATCTGAGCTTCGTCCACTTCCTTCATGCATACCATTGTAGTAGGTTTGCGCCCCAAATTCAAATAGAATATAAGGAAGAAATTGCGTCAAAAATAATGTTAATCTTGCTTTTTAGCCGCATATCCTTTAAACTGTTAAAAGATTTTGACGCTTTACCATGATAAAATATTGATCCGGTAGTCCGGATCGAGGTGGGAGGAACATGTATGTTTAATACGGAAGCATTGGCGTTTTTACTGTATCTCTGTCTGGTTGTCGGGATCGGCATCTATTTCTTCGTGAAATCAAAACGGGATACGGAAGGTGAAAAGGGCTATTTTTTGGGTGGCCGTCAAATGAAAGGAATGGTGGCAGCACTTTCGGCAGGGGCTTCGGATATGAGCGCCTGGGTGCTGATGGGTCTGCCGGGTTCCATCTATCTGTACGGAATGGGGCAGGTCTGGATCTCGGTAGGTCTGCTGATCGGTACCGTCTGCGCATGGATCTTCGTTGCGCCGCGTCTTCGCAGGCTTTCGATCTACGCGAATGATGCGATCACGATCCCGCAGTACTTAACAAACCGTTTCATGTCCAAAAGCAAAACGCTGCAGATCATCTGCGCCGTGATCTTCATGATCGCTTATTGTGTCTATTCGGCTTCTTCGATCGTGGCCTGCGGCAGCCTGTTCAATCAGGTGTTTGGAATGGATGAAAAAGTTGCCATGATCGGTGCGACGATCATTATCCTGTTGTATACATTCCTTGGTGGTTTTAATGCGGTCTGCTGGACAGACTTCTTTCAGGGGCTGCTCATGCTGATGGCGTTGATGGCGGTTCCGATCATTGCGAGCGTCCTTATGGGCAGACCGGACTTTGCACCGGCTTCGGTTGTTGAAACGTCGGAGAACTATTATAACTTTTTGAGCAGCGGAAAGCTCGACTGGAAGTCGATCGCAGATATCTTAAGCGGACTGGGCTGGGGGCTCGGCTACATGGGCATGCCGCATATCCTGATCCGTTATATGTCCATTAAATCTGAAGCGGAGATGAAAAAATCCCGTATTATCGGCTCCTTCTGGACAGCGATCATCCTGGCGATGGCAACGGTGGTCGGTCTGGTCGGACACGAGTTTCTGGGGTCGGCGCTTGATAATGACAGTAAGAGCCTGGTATTCATCAACATGGTCCGCACGATCTTTTCGGGGAACGGTCTGCTGCTGTTTATCGCTGGAATTCTGCTTTCCGCGATCCTTGCAGCTTCGATGAGTACGGCGGATTCCCAGCTTCTTGCATCTTCTTCGGCATTTTCTTCCGATGTATATAAGCCGATCTTCAGGAAAGGCGCATCCGATAGGGAAATGCTCTGGGCAGGAAGGATCGTGGTGGCTATCATTGCCGTGATCGCGTTCTTTATTGCCAGCTCGCCCGGAACCGGCGGGATCATGGCTTTGGTGGAATGTGCATGGGGCGCCTTCGGTGCGGCCTTCGGTCCGACGATCCTCTTAAGCCTGTTCTGGAAGCGCTTTACCTATAAAGGCGCGATCGCAGGTATCGTTACCGGATTTCTGGTGGATGCGCTCTGGTATGCGTTTCTGTCTACACCGACCGGTCTGTACGAGATCGTTCCCGGTTTTATCTGCAGCCTGATCGCAGCGGTGATCGTGACACTGTGCGATAAGGAACCTTCCAAAGAAGTGCAGGATCTGTTTGATCATGCCAAGGTGGAAATGAAAGAGTAAGGGAAGCCTTTCCGCTCAAAAAAACAAATGCCACACAGCAGCCATGGTCTTGCAAAATCTCTGACCATGGCTGTTTCTACCATATATAGTGTGATTTTTACAGACAGACACATTGTACGAAAAAAAATACAATATTTCTTCAAAAAAACTTGCGCGCGTACAGAACATCGTGTATACTAACGTTTGCTGTGACATTGATAGCGATGAAGCGTGAGGTTACCCTTTGCACCGATCCTTAGGGGATCGGCGCTAAGCGAGAGGCCCATTGCCGTCAGGCAATTTTGGATGGCCGAGCTTCCTTACTGCAGACAGGAAAGGGATAGTTCCGTGGAGCGAATGTCAAGTTAGGAAACTGGCGACAAGTCACTGTACGAGTTCAATAGTCTGCCACAGGGCAGAAACGACGTGTGATGGTCCATGCAGTTTGTTAGGACACACACGGGAGAGTGTACAGTCACCGCTTGTCGTACTTAGATTCAAAAGTGCGAAAAGGAGGCGACTTTTTTTATGGCAACACAGGTAATGAGAATCACTTTAAAGGCTTACGATCACCAGCTCGTGGATGCATCTGCCAAAAAGATCATTGAAACTGTGAAGAAAAACGGATCCGAGGTTTCCGGACCGGTACCCCTTCCTACCAAGAAAGAAGTGGTAACGATCATCAGAGCCGTACATAAGTACAAGGATTCCAGAGAACAGTTCGAGCAGAGAACCCACAAGAGACTGATCGACATCCTGACACCGACACAGAAGACGGTAGATTCTCTGTCCAGGCTGGAAATGCCGGCAGGTGTTTACATCGACATCAAGATGAAAAACAAATAACTCCTACTTAGTATGAACCCTGCGGGGTTCCTCTGTAGGCATTGCACGTGACAGATCAGCAACATGTGCATATCAGAAAAGGAGAAAGAAATGAAAAAAGCGATTTTAGCAAAGAAAATCGGCATGACGCAGATCTTTAATGATGATGGCGTTCTCGTGCCGGTAACCGTTCTCGAAGCAGGCCCCTGCTTCGTCACACAGATCAAAACCGTTGAAAACGACGGCTACAATGCAGTTCAGGTCGGTTTTATCGATCAGAAGAACAGGATCAACAACAAGGACAAAGGCGGCAAGCTGGAAGTGATCCACAGACACGGCGCAACAAAGGCTGAGCAGGGTCATTTTAAGAAAGCCGGCGTGGAGTCCAAGAAGTTTGTCAGAGAGTTCAAGTTTGAGAACACCGAAGAGTATGCACTTGCGCAGGAGATCAAGGCAGACATCTTTGAAGCAGGAGATAAGATCGATGCAACCGCGATCTCCAAAGGTAAAGGCTTCCAGGGTGCGATCAAGAGACACGGCCAGCACAGAGGTCCCATGAAACATGGTTCCAAGTTCCATCGCCATGCAGGTTCCAACGGTGCGTGCTCGAGCCCGAGCCGTGTGTTCAAAGGCAAAAAGATGCCCGGTCAGATGGGCGCTAAGAGGATCACGATCCAGAATCTGGAAGTGGTCCGCGTAGATGCGGATAAGAATCTTTTGCTTGTAAAGGGCGCGGTACCGGGTCCGAAGAAAGCATTGGTAACGATCAAAGAATCTGTAAAGGCTGCGAACTAGTCTTTATAAGGAAGGAGAACCAGAGAAATGGCAAACGTATCCGTTTTTAATATGGAAGGCAAAGAAGTGGGCAAGCTGGAATTAAGCGATGCGGTATTCGGTGTAACGGTCAACGAACACCTGGTACATTTAGCAGTCGTACAGCATCTTGCCAATATGCGCCAGGGAACACAGAAAGCCAAAACCCGTTCGGAAGTATCCGGCGGCGGAAGAAAACCCTGGAGACAGAAAGGAACCGGTCATGCAAGACAGGGTTCCATCAGAGCACCGCAGTGGAAGGGCGGCGGTATGGTATTTGCTCCCGTACCGAGAGATTATTCTTTCAAGCTCAACAGAAAAGAGAAGAGAGCAGCATTAAAGTCCGCGCTGACAAGCCGCGTGAACGAAGAGAAGCTCTTAGTGCTTGACGAGTTAAAACTCGACGAGATCAAGACCAAAAACATGCAGAAGGTGCTGGACAACCTGAAGGTTAAGAAAGCCATCGTGATCATTGACGGTGACGATCAGAACATCGTGATGTCCGCAAAGAACATCCCGAACGTGATCACAGCATCTGCAGAGATGATCAATGTCTACGATATCATGAAATACAGCACGGTCGTTATGACCAAGGCTGCTGCCAAGAAGATTGAGGAGGTGTACGCATAATGGCTAACATTCAATACTATGATGTGATCCTCAAACCGGTTGTAACCGAAAAGAGCATGGCAGGCATGTCTGAGAAGAAATACACGTTTCTGGTTCATACGGATGCCAACAAGACCATGATCAAAGAAGCCGTTGAAAGAATGTTCGAAGGCGCGAAAGTCAAGAAGGTCAACACCATGAACCTTGACGGAAAGAATAAGAGACGCGGCAGGATCGTCGGACAGACTTCCAAAATGAAGAAAGCTATCGTTCAGCTTACAGAGGACAGCAAGGACATCGAGCTGTTCGGCAGCCTGTAACTTGCACCGGTCCCACACTTATGTACAGTAAAGTACGATAATAAACCACGAAAGAAGGAGAAACAAAATGGGAATCAAAACATATAACCCATATACCCCGAGCAGAAGACAGATGACGGGTTCTGATTTTTCCGAGATCACCAAGAAGACGCCGGAAAAATCACTGACAACGTCCCTTAAGAAAAATGCCGGACGTAACAATCAGGGTAAGATCACGGTAAGACACCGTGGCGGCGGAAGCCGAAGAAAATACAGGATCATCGATTTTAAGAGAAACAAAGACGGGATCCCCGCAACGGTTCTCGGGATCGAATATGATCCGAACAGAACAGCAAACATTGCACTGATCTGCTATGCAGACGGTACAAAAGCATACATCTTAGCACCGGAAGGGCTGACAGACGGCATGAAGGTCATGAACGGACCGGAAGCCGAAGTCAGAGTCGGCAACTGCCTCCCGCTTTCCGAGATCCCGGTAGGTACACAGGTTCACAACGTGGAACTGTATCCCGGAAGAGGCGGCCAGCTGGTACGCTCCGCAGGAAATTCGGCGCAGCTGATGGCTAAGGAAGGAAAATATGCAACACTTCGTCTTCCTTCCGGCGAAATGAGAATGGTTCCCCTGAATGCCAGAGCATCCATCGGTGTTGTCGGCAACGGGGACCACAACCTGATCAACCTCGGTAAAGCAGGCCGGAAACGTCATATGGGTATCAGACCTACCGTCCGCGGTTCCGTTATGAACCCGAACGACCATCCGCACGGCGGTGGTGAAGGTAAGACCGGTATCGGACGTCCGGGTCCGTCGACTCCCTGGGGTAAGCCGGCACTTGGCTTAAAGACCAGGAAGAAGAACAAGCAGTCCAACAAGCTGATCGTAAGACGCAGAGACGGCAAGACGATCAAGTAGAGAAGAGGAAGCAGGAGGAAAAGAAATGTCAAGATCGCTTAAAAAAGGCCCGTTCGCCGATCAGAGTTTATTGAAAAAAGTGGATGAGATGAACGCGCAGAACAACAAGCAGGTTATCAAGACCTGGTCCCGCCGCTCCACGATCTTCCCGTCTTTTGTTGGACATACGATCGCCGTACATGACGGCAGAAAGCATGTTCCGGTATACATCACGGAAGACATGGTCGGTCATAAACTTGGTGAGTTCGTTGCAACAAGAACTTACAGAGGCCACGGAAAAGACGAAAAGAAATCGAAAGTGAAATAAAAGGATAGTTTGAAAGGAGGTTATCATCCATGGCAAAAGGACATAGATCCCAGATCAAGAGAGAACGAAATGCGAACAAGGATACAAGACCGTCTGCAAAGCTATCTTATGCAAGAGTATCTGTTCAGAAAGCATGTTTTGTTTTGGATGCGATCAGAGGGAAGGACGTGCAGACAGCACTCGGTATTCTGTCTTACAACCCCAGATATGCATCAAGCATTATCAAGAAGCTGTTGGAATCGGCGATCGCCAATGCCGAGAACAACAACGGTATGAACCCTGAGAACCTTTATGTGGCTGAGTGCTACGCAAATAAAGGTCCTACAATGAAGCGTATTAGACCGAGAGCACAGGGCAGAGCTTACCGCATCGAGAAGCGGATGAGCCATATCACGGTTGTGCTTGATGAAAGATAAGGAGGAAGGAAATGGGACAGAAAGTTAATCCCCACGGACTCAGAGTCGGTGTGATCAAAGACTGGGATTCCAGATGGTATGCTGATGATAAAGACTTTGCGGATTTTCTCGTAGAGGACTACAAGATCAGAGAGTACCTGAAAAAGAAATTATACAACGCAGGCGTTTCCAAGATTGAGATCGAAAGAGCTTCTGACAGGGTCAAGGTGATCATCTTTACGGCAAAGCCGGGTGTGATCATCGGTAAAGGCGGCCAGGAGATCGAAGTGACCAAGAAGGAACTCCAGAAATTTACGAACAAGAAACTTGTTCTGGATATCAAGGAGATCAAGAGACCGGACAGAGAAGCACAGCTGGTAGCAGAGAACATCGCACAGCAGCTCGAAAACCGTGTTTCTTTCAGAAGAGCTATGAAATCCTCCATGGGCAGAACCATGAAAGCCGGAGCGCTCGGCATCAAGGCAGCGGTTTCCGGACGTCTGGGCGGAGCGGATATCGCACGTACAGAGTTCTACTCCGAGGGAACCATTCCTCTGCAGACCCTTCGCGCCGATATTGATTACGGGTTTGCGGAAGCGGATACCACCTACGGAAAATTAGGTGTAAAGGTATGGATCTACAAGGGCGAAGTACTTCCTACCAAGGCAAAAGAAGAAAAAACGGCCAAGGAAGGGAGCGATAAATAATGTTAATGCCGAAAAGAGTAAAACGTCGTAAACAGTTCCGTGGCACAATGAAAGGAAAAGCTTTAAGAGGCAATACATTAAGCTACGGTGAGTATGGGATCATCGCAACGGAGCCCTGCTGGATCAAATCGAACCAGATCGAGGCAGCCCGTATTGCCATGACACGTTACATCAAGCGTGGCGGTAAAGTCTGGATCAAGATCTTCCCGGACAAGCCGGTAACGGCACAGCCCGCCGAGACCCGAATGGGTTCCGGTAAAGGATCTGTTGAATACTGGGTAGCGGTTGTAAAACCCGGCCGCGTGATGTTTGAGATCGCGGGTGTATCTGAAGAAATCGCAAAAGAAGCATTGCGTCTTGCGACACACAAGCTTCCTTGTAAGTGCAAGATCGTTTCTAAGGCGGACTTGGAAGGCGGTGCAGTAAATGAGTAAATACAATACAGAATTAAAGGGAAAGTCAGCTGCCGAACTCAATGAGGATCTGGTAGCGCTGAAGAAGGAACTTTTCAATCTGAGATTCCAGAACGCAACCAACCAGCTGGATAACACAAGCAGGATCAAAGAGGTCAGAAGGAACATCGCAAGAGTGAAGACCAGGATCACTGAGATCTCCAAGGTTGAAGCGTAGAAAGGGAGTAGACAATGGAAAGAAATTTAAGAAAGACCCGTGTTGGTAAGGTTACCAGCAATAAGATGGATAAAACCATTGTTGTAGCCGTTGAAAATCATGTAAAGCATCCTCTTTACAAGAAGTACGTAAAGAAAACTTACAAGCTCAAAGCGCATGACGAGAACAACGAGTGCAATATCGGCGATACCGTAAAGGTAATGGAAACAAGACCGCTTTCCAAAGATAAGAGATGGAGACTGGTTGAGATCGTAGAAAAAGCGAAATAAGATGCGGAGGTAAAGGGCATGATTCAGCAGGAAAGCAGATTGAGAGTCGCTGATAATACCGGTGCGAAAGAACTTCTGTGCATCAGGGTTTTAGGCGGTTCTACAAGAAGATATGCAAATATTGGCGATATTATCGTTGCCACTGTGAAAGATGCAACACCCGGTGGCGTTGTCAAGAAGGGTGATGTCGTAAGAGCTGTTGTCGTTCGTACCGTAAAAGGCGCGCGTCGCAAAGATGGCTCCTATATCAAGTTCGATGAGAATGCAGCAGTGATCATCAAAGATGATAATACACCGAGAGGAACCCGTATTTTCGGACCCGTTGCAAGAGAACTTCGTGAGAAACAGTTTATGAAGATCGTTTCCCTTGCTCCGGAAGTATTATAGGAGGACGCAAACATGGCAACAATGAAAATCAAGAAAGGCGATACCGTCAAGGTCATTGCCGGCAAAGATGTAGGCGCTGAAGGAAAAGTGCTTGCAGTAGATAAGAAGAACGGCAAGGTGCTTGTGGAAGGCATCAACATGGTCAAGAAGCACACAAAACCTTCCGTTGCAAACCAGAACGGCGGTATTGTTGAAAAAGAAGCTTATATCGATGCGTCCAACGTGATGTACCTGCATAAAGGCAAAGCAACAAGGATCGGCTTCAAGTTTGAAAATGACAAGAAAGTCCGTTTTGCAAAATCTACCGGAGAGGTAATCGATTAAATCAGAGAGGAGGTACGTTTCGTTGAGTAGATATAAGGACATGTATAAAGATCAGATCGTCGATGCGATGATCAAGAAATTTGAATACAAGAACGTGATGGAAGTCCCGAAGCTTACGAAGATCGTGGTGAACATGGGTGTCGGCGAAGCAAAGGATAACCCGAAGATCATGGAATCTGCTGTCAGCGATCTCGAAACGATCACAGGACAGAAGGCGGTCGTTACTAAGGCAAAGAAATCCGTTGCGAACTTTAAGATCAGAGAAGGAATGTCTATCGGCTGCAAGGTTACCCTGCGCGGCGAAAAGATGTACGAATTCCTGGATCGTCTGGTAAATCTGGCGCTTCCCCGTGTAAGAGACTTCCGCGGTGTGGATGCAAACTCCTTTGACGGCAGAGGCAATTATGCACTCGGGATCAAAGAGCAGCTGATCTTCCCGGAGATCGAGTATGACAAGGTCGACAAGGTAAGAGGTATGGATGTGATCATCGTTACCACAGCCAAGACCGATGAAGAAGGACGCGAATTACTGGCACAGTTCGGTATGCCGTTTGCAAGATAGGTTAGGGAAGTAGGATAAAGGAGGAATATTCATGGCCAAGACAGCAATGAAGATCAAACAGCAGCGCAAGCAGAAATTCTCCACGAGAGAATATACCCGTTGCAAGATCTGTGGTCGTCCGCATGCTTATTTGAGAAAATACGGTATTTGCAGAATCTGCTTCCGTGAATTGGCATACAAGGGACAGATCCCCGGCGTGAAGAAAGCAAGCTGGTAAAATTTGTGATAAAAAGCCCTCTGATCGAAAACCATTCAGGACAGAGGAGGGTTTCCAATAATAACAGGAGGAAGACACAAGATGACAATGAGTGATCCTATTGCAGATATGCTTACAAGAATCCGTAATGCAAATACTGCAAAGCATGATACGGTAGATGTTCCTGCATCGAAGATGAAGCTCGCCATTGCGCAGATTCTGCTCAATGAAGGATACATCAGAAAATATGACGTGGTCGAGGACGGCGCGTTCAAAACGATCAGAATCACTTTGAAGTACGGTGAGGACAAGAATGAGAAGATCATCACCGGACTGAAGAGGATCTCAAAACCCGGCTTAAGAGTATATGCCGGCAAAGATGAGCTTCCGAAGGTCTTAGGCGGACTCGGGATCGCCATCATTTCCACGAACAATGGCGTGATCACCGACAAAGAAGCCCGCAAAGCAGGCGTCGGCGGCGAAGTGCTCGCTTTTGTGTGGTAGTTTGCACCGGCCCGAAGGGGCGGCGCAGCCTGAGCGGCGCTTGAGCGGAGTAAGCGGCTGTGATTCCGAATGGTAACCAGCCTGAGCGGCGCTTGAGCGGAGTAAGCGCAGGCAATAATGTTAACATCAATGTGATTCTTGATAACAAAAGAACCCACAGCAAAGAATAAGATGGAGGTACGGGCATGTCACGGATAGGAAAAATGCCAATCGCGATTCCCGCAGGTGTGACTGTGGAAGTTGCAGAAAATAATAAAGTGACTGTAAAAGGTCCCAAGGGTACACTGGAACGTGTTCTGGTCCCTGAGATGGAGATCAAACAGGAGGATGGTCAGATCACGGTCGGCCGCCCCAATGATCTTAAGAAAATGAAATCATTACACGGTTTAACAAGAACCCTGTTAAACAACATGATCGTCGGTGTAACTTCGGGATATGAAAAGACGCTTGAGATCAACGGTGTTGGTTACAGAGCGGCAAAGCAGGGCAAGAAACTTCAGCTGTCCCTGGGTTATTCCCACCCGGTTGAAATGGAAGACCCTGAAGGCTTGGAGACGGTAGTCGAAGGCCAGAACAAGATCATCGTCAAGGGTATTGACAAGGAAAAAGTCGGACAGTACGCAGCCGAGATCAGAGACAAGAGAAGACCGGAGCCTTATAAGGGCAAGGGTATCAAATATGCCGATGAACATATCAGACGTAAAGTCGGTAAGACCGGTAAGAAGTAGAAAGGCGGGGCAAAATGGTTAGTAAAAAATCAAGAGCAGAAATTCGGATCAAGAAACACAACAGAATGCGTAACCGTTTCAGCGGCACAGCCGAGAGACCGCGTCTTGCAGTGTTCCGCAGCAACAATCATATGTATGCGCAGATCATTGATGATACCGTCGGCAATACTTTGGTGGCAGCTTCCACATTGGATAAAGACGTGAAAGCGGAACTTGAGAAGACCAACAATGTTGAAGCGGCAGCATATCTGGGAACCGTCATCGCCAAGAAGGCGCTTGACAAAGGGATCAAGACGGTTGTCTTTGACAGAGGCGGCTTTATATACCAGGGTAAGGTTCAGGCACTGGCTGACGCAGCCAGAGAAGCCGGACTGGAATTCTAAGAAGGGAGAAAGATCGCATGAGACGAAATATCATTGACGCAAGTCAGTTAGAGCTGAATGATAAAGTGGTTTCCATCAAGCGTGTTACCAAGGTTGTAAAAGGTGGCCGCAACATGCGTTTTACCGCTCTGGTAGTAGTCGGTGACGGTAACGGACATGTCGGAGCCGGACTTGGAAAAGCCACTGAAATTCCCGAAGCGATCCGCAAGGGAAAAGAAGATGCCATGAAAAACCTGATCACGGTTGCCATGGATGAACATAACAGTATTACGCACGACTACACAGGAAAATTCGGCGGAGCAAGCGTTCTCTTAAAGCGTGCCCCGGAAGGTACCGGTGTGATCGCCGGCGGTCCGGCGCGTTCCGTCTGCGAACTTGCAGGGATCAAGAACATCCGTACAAAGTCCTTAGGTTCCAACAATAAGCAGAATGTCGTGCTTGCTACGATCGATGCACTGAGCCGGTTAAAGACACCGGAAGAAGTTGCGCGTCTTCGCGGAAAGTCCGTAGAAGAGATCATGGCCTGATTGAAGGAGGACGTCAAAAATGGCAAAAAAAGCAGCAGATAAAAAGATCAAAGTGACGCTTGTGAAGTCCCCGATCGGTGCGGTGCCGAAGCACAGAAAGACCGTTGAGGCCATGGGACTGCGCAAACTGAATCATTCCGTCGAACTTCCGGACAATGATGCCGTAAGAGGAATGGTAAAGCAGGTTTGTCACCTGGTAAAAGTAGAAGAAATCTAATCAAATCAGAATAGAAGGAGGTGTCAGCATGGAATTGTCGAATTTACAGCCGGCTGAAGGCTCGAAGCACAGTGATAATTTTAGAAGAGGACGTGGACACGGATCGGGTAACGGCAAGACCGCCGGTAAAGGGCATAAAGGTCAGAAAGCGCGTTCCGGTGCACCCAGGGTCGGTTTTGAAGGCGGACAGATGCCTTTATATAGAAGACTTCCGAAGAGAGGGTTCCTCAACAGAAATACAAAGGAGATCATCCCGATCAACATCAGTGCGCTCGAGGTATTCGATAACGGTACTGATGTTACGGTAGAGTCGCTGATCGAAAAGGGCATCGTGAAAAATCCGAAGGATGGCGTAAAGATCCTTGGGAACGGAGAATTCACAAAGAAACTGAACGTAAAAGCAAACGCCTTTTCTGCATCCGCGAAAGAAAAGATCGAGGCGCTTGGTGGAAAAGCTGAGGTGATCTAATGTTTAAAACACTGCAAAACGCATTTAAGGTCAAAGAAATCAGAACCAAATTACTCTTTACGTTTTTGATGCTGATCGTGATCAGACTCGGATCCCAGCTTCCTGTTCCGGGCGTAAACCTGGAGCTGTTCTCGAACTGGCTTTCGCAGAACATGCAGGATAATCTCGGGTTCCTGAGTGCATTTACAGGTGGCTCTTTTGAAAAGATGTCCCTGTTTGCGTTGAACATCACACCGTACATCACCAGTTCCATTATCATGCAGCTTCTGACGATCGCGATCCCGAAGCTGGAAGAGATGCAGAAGGAAGGAGAGGACGGCCGGAAAAAGATCGCTTCGATCACCCGTTATGTGACGGTCGGTCTGGCGCTGATCGAAAGTACGGCCATGGCCATCGGCTTTAAGAACGGTAACATGCTGAATGAAAACAGCGTTCTGGAGATCGTCTCCATCGTTGCCGCTCTGACCGCAGGCAGTGCGTTCCTGATGTGGATCGGTGAGCAGATCACGGAAAACGGAGTCGGAAACGGAATATCCGTAGTCCTGACCATCAACATCATTTCCAGGATCCCGGAGGACTTTGCCAATCTGTTCAAGACTTATGTTGTCGGGCAGTCCTTTGCCAAGGCCGCTCTTGCGGTTGTCATCATCGTTGCGGTAGTGGTCGGAACGGTTGTTTTGACGGTTATCTTAAACGGCGGTGAGAGAAGGATCCCCGTGCAGTACGCCAAGAAGGTACAGGGACGAAAGATCGTCGGCGGACAGAGCAGTCATATTCCCCTGAAGGTGAATACGGGCGGCGTGATCCCGATCATCTTTGCAAGCTCCCTGATGCAGCTTCCCATCGTGATCTCTTCCTTCTTCCAGGTAAAGAGTCAGGGGTGGAACACCTTTTTGGGAATGCTGAATTCCGGAAGATGGTTCAGCAAAGCGAATCCGATCTCTTCGATCGGTGTTGTGATCTACATTGTTCTGGTCATTTTCTTCGCGTATTTCTATACCTCGATCACATTCAACCCGATCGAGATCGCGGATAACATGAAAAAACAGGGCGGATTTGTTCCGGGTATCAGACCGGGCAAACCGACCAGCGAGTATCTGACAAAGATCTTAAACTATATCATCTTTATCGGAGCAGTCGGTCTGATCATCGTAGCAATGATCCCGATCTTCTTCAACGGATACTTTAATCTGAGCGTATCCTTCGGCGGCACCAGCCTGATCATTATCGTCGGCGTGATCTTAGAGACGCTGAAACAGATCGAATCCATGATGCTGGTTCGCAATTACAAAGGATTCTTAAACGACTGATCGAAACATTGATGTGGACAAGGCCTGATCAGGCCTTGTCTGCATATCATTTTACAGGAGATTCTTTATGAAGATCATTATGCTGGGAGCGCCGGGGGCCGGAAAAGGAACCCAGGCGATCAAAATTGCGGATAAATACGGCATTCCGCATATTTCAACAGGCGACCTGTTCAGAAGCAACATCGGTAATAATACCGAACTCGGCAGAGAAGCAAAGCAGTATATGGATGCCGGGAAACTCGTTCCTGATGAGCTCACGGTCCGCATGCTTTTCGACAGGGTTTCAAATGAGGACTGCAAAAACGGATATGTTCTCGACGGCTTTCCGCGTACGATCGCGCAGGCGGAAGTGCTGGAAGAAGAAGTCGGAAAACGGGACGACAGGATTGATTTTGCGATCAATGTGGATGTACCCGATGACCATATCATCAGACGGATGAGCGGCAGAAGGGCCTGCCCCAAGTGTGGAGCGACTTACCATATCGAGCATGTTCCGCCCAAAAAAGAAGGAATCTGCGATTCCTGTGGGGAACAGCTGATCTTAAGAAACGACGATGCGCCCGAAACCGTTCAGAAGAGACTGGATGTCTATCATGAGCAGACGCAGCCGCTGATCGATTTTTACGACAAAAGAAAGATCCTGCGCACGGTCGACGGCACAAAAGACCTGCAGGATGTTTTCGGAGAGATCGTAAAGATCCTGGGAGATTGAAAAATGGCTGTAACGATCAAATCCGCAAGAGAAATAGAGCTGATGCGGGAATCCTGCAGAAGACTTGAGATTGTCCATGATGCGCTCGGGGCGTTCATCAAACCCGGCATTTCCACAATGGACATCAACCGCTACGGGGAACAGCTGATCCGGGAACAGGACGGCATTCCCAACTTCTTAAACTACAACGGCTTTCCGGCCTCGATCTGTGTATCCGTCAACGAGGAAGTCGTGCACGGGATCCCGAATAAACACAGGATCTTAAGAGAAGGCGACATCGTGAGTCTGGATGCCGGGCTGATCTATAAAGGGTATCATTCCGATGCGGCAAGAACTTACGCTGTCGGTGAGATCTCCCCGAAGGTGCAGCAGCTGATCGATGTCACGAAACAGTCCTTTTTCGAGGGCATCAAGTTTGCAAGGGAAGGCTGCTATCTGCACGATATCTCCAATGCCATTGACGATTATGTCAGCAAGTTCGGTTACGGGATCGTCAGAGATCTGGTCGGTCACGGGATCGGAACCAGACTGCATGAGGATCCGCAGATCCCGAACTTCAGACAAAAATCAAGGGGCCTGAAACTGAAAGCAGGGATGACGCTTGCGATCGAACCCATGATCAATATGGGACGTTATGATGTGGAGTGGCTTGACGATGACTGGACGGTGGTGGCGGCAGACGGACTGCCGAGCGCCCATTACGAGAACACGATCCTGATCACGGAAGGCGAACCGGAGATCCTGACACTTTCTAAAAAACAGGAGGCATGAAATGGTTGGTTTTTTGGCCAGATCCCTTGCCGGACATGATAAAGGAGCTCTGTACATTATAATAGAAGAAACGGATCGGTATCTTCTGGTTGCGGACGGTGCACTGAAGACGGTAGAAAATCCGAAGAAGAAGAACAGAAAGCACCTGCAGGTGATCAAGATCAAGAATCCGACCGACACGAACGAAGCGATCAAACACAGCATCAGGAATTATAGGAGGAACGCGGATGTCTAAAGCAGATGTCATTGAAATCGAAGGAACCGTGGTGGAAAAACTTCCCAACGCCATGTTTCGGGTAAAACTCGAAAACGACCATGAAGTGCTGGCGCATATCAGCGGAAAACTTCGCATGAACTTTATCCGGATCCTGCCGGGCGACAAGGTGACTTTGGAGATGTCCCCGTATGATCTGAGTAAAGGAAGGATCATCTGGAGAGATAAATAAAAAAATCATTGATATTATTCATCTGTGATGATATAATATACGTCGGCTCACTGCGAAGAAATGACTTTGTATGGGCCGTAAACCCATGTTCTGCAATGCTTTTTGCGGGACAAAATGCAGAAAGGATCATAGAGGAAGGAGGCTTTCACATGAAAGTGAGATCATCGGTAAAACCGATCTGCGAGAAATGCAAGATCATCAAACGCAAAGGGAAGATCAGAGTGATCTGTGAAAACCCGAAACACAAACAGCGTCAGGGCTGATCCTTGACAGACAAGCGGCTGATGCAGTATCTGTTCCGTCAAACGGATATTGCGATTCGATAGATAACTCGACGGCAAGTCCATAGACGAAAGGCGAGTCATCTACGATTGATACCGGTACTTTTACTTGTACCTGTACCGGACAAGACCTGCGATGCAGGTTGATCATTTCCGTCTCATATCGGAAGTGGTCCAGTCAATACGTATTCTTACGTTTAACCCAAAAGAATCATTGAAAGAGAGGAAACAAAAATGGCTCGTATTTCTGGTGTGGATTTACCACGAGACAAACGTGTAGAGATCGGTCTGACCTATGTATACGGGATCGGAAGACCGTCGGCTACAAAGATCCTTGAGAAGGCGGGAGTAAACCCCGACACACGCTGCAGAGATCTGACAGCGGAAGAAGAGAGAAAGATCGCCTCCATCATTGATGCGGAATATCAGGTGGAAGGTGATTTAAGAAGAGAAACCGCTCTCAACATCAAGAGATTACAGGAGATCGGATGTTACAGAGGCATCCGTCACAGAAAAGGACTTCCGGTTCGCGGTCAGAAGACAAAGACCAATGCAAGAACCAGGAAAGGTCCGAAGCGTACTGTTGCAGGTAAAAAGAAATAAGTAATCAGAGAAAGTAGGTTAGTTTAAAATGGCAAAGAAAGTTGCAAAAAGAGTAACAAAAAAACGTGTCAAGAAAAACGTTGAACATGGACAGGCACATATCCAGTCTTCCTTCAATAATACGATCGTTACTTTGACCGATGCGGAAGGAAACGCTCTTTCATGGGCAAGTGCCGGTGGTCTTGGTTTTAGAGGTTCAAGGAAATCTACTCCGTACGCAGCCCAGATGGCTGCAGAAACAGCTACAAAGGCAGCTCTGCCTCACGGCCTGAAGACAGTTGATGTTTTCGTAAAGGGTCCCGGATCCGGCAGAGAAGCTGCGATCAGAGCATTGCAGGCAACAGGTCTTACAGTAGTGAGCATCAGTGACGTGACGCCCGTTCCGCATAACGGATGCCGTCCGCCGAAACGCAGAAGAGTGTAAGGAGGAAGATTTAAAATGGCAGTAAACAGAACCCCTGTTTTAAAAAGATGCAGATCCCTCGGTTTAGAGCCGATGTATCTCGGGATCGATAAGAAATCCAGAAGAAATTTAAACAGATCCAACAAGAAGGTCAGTGAGTACGGCCTTCAGCTCAGAGAAAAACAGAAAGCCAAATTCATCTACGGCGTTCTGGAAAAGCCTTTCAGAAATTACTATGAGAAGGCTGACAGAATGAAAGGCATGACGGGTGAAAACCTGATGGCTTTACTTGAGAGCCGCCTTGACAACGTGATCTTCAGACTGACGTTTGCAAGAACACGCAGGGAAGCAAGACAGATCGTTGATCACAAGCAGGTAACGGTAAACGGGAAAGTCGTTAACATTCCTTCTTACCTGGTTAAGGCCGGTGACGTGATCGAAATCAGAGAAAAATGCAAAGGATCCGCAAGATATAAGGAAATCCTTGAAGTAACCGCCGGCAGACTCGTTCCCGCATGGCTGGAAGCAGATCAGGAGAACTTAAAGGGAACCGTTAAATCGATCCCCACTCGTGAAGAGATCGATGTTCCTGTTGACGAGATGCTGATCGTCGAATTGTACTCTAAGTAAACCATATACTTAAGGAGGATCCTGCATGTTTGATTTTGAAAAACCAAAGATTGAGATCGTTGAGATTTCAGATGATAAGAAGTACGGCAAATTCGTTGTTGAACCGCTTGAGAGGGGATACGGCACAACGCTGGGAAATTCCCTTCGCAGGATCATGCTTTCGTCTCTTCCGGGCGTTGCAGTCAGCCAGATCAAGATCGACGGCGTTCTGCATGAGTTCAGCTCCATTCCGGGCGTAAAGGAAGATGTGACCGAGATCGTGATGAACATCAAGAACCTTGCGATCAAGAACAACGCTTCCACATCGGAGACGAAGACCGCATTCATTGATTTTGAAGGCGAAGGTGTTGTAAAGGCATCCGACATTCAGGTTGACCAGGATATCGAGATCTTAAATCCGGATCTTGTGATCGCGACCCTGAACGGCGGAAGCGACTGCAAGCTCTACATGGAACTGACCATTACCCAGGGCAGAGGCTATGTGGGCGCAGACAAGAACAAAACCGAAGACCTGCCGATCGGCGTGATCGCAGTGGATTCGATCTATACACCTGTTGAGCGCGTGAACATGACGGTTGAGAACACACGTGTCGGCCAGATCACAGACTTTGACAAGCTGACACTGGACGTGTTCACAAACGGCACACTTGCTCCCGACGAGGCAGTCAGCCTTGCGGCGAAAGTATTAAGTGAGCATCTTTCTCTCTTCATCGATCTGTCCGAGAATGCCAAGACGGCAGAGGTTATGATCGAAAAGGCTACCGATGACAAGAAGACGGCGCTTGAGATGAACATCGATGAGCTCGAGCTTTCCGTCCGCTCTTACAACTGCCTGAAGAGAGCCGGCATCAACACCGTTGAGGAGCTCTGCAACAAGACGAGCGAAGATATGATGAAGGTTCGTAACCTTGGACGCAAGTCTTTGGAAGAGGTGCTCGGCAAACTGAAGGAACTCGGCCTGCAGTTGAACGTCGGAGACGAAGGCTGATCCTTCTGCAAAATGTCTGCCAAAACGACATTTTCTCGACTCGCTTCATTATGCTCGCTCGAAAAGTGTTTTGCCAGACATTAGACGTAGAGTCGATCTCCGCTTCGTTTGCGGAGTCATTAACCTCACGCCGGTAAGGCCGAATGGCGCGGCGGGGTTCATAAAAACACGGGCAGGTAAGTCCAAACGGCACGGCCCGGGCGCGATGAGCGCAGAAAGGAAAAGAAATGGCTAAATACAGAAAACTCGGAAGAACCAGCAGTCAGAGAAAGGCACTGCTGCGCAACCAGGTGACCAACCTGCTTTATCACGGCAAGATCGTCACAACGGAAGCAAAGGCAAAAGAGATCCGCAAGATCGCAGAGAGCCTGATCGCTCTGGCAGTAAAAGAAAAAGACAACTTTGAGACCGTTACCGTACAGGCTAAGGTTCCCGTAAAGGACAAAGACGGAAAACGTGTCAAAGAAGAAGTTGACGGCAAGAAGGTTACCAAGTTCGATACCGTGGAAAAAGAGATCAAGAAAGATCTTCCTTCCAGACTTCATGCACGCAGACAGATGCTGAAGGTATTCTATCCGATCGTGGATGTACCGGCAGAGGCGGCAGGCAGAAAAGCAAAGACCAAAAAAGTGGATATGCCGGCTAAAATGTTTGATGAGATCGCACCGAAGTACGCAGACCGCAAGGGCGGCTTCACCAGGATCATCAAGATCGGTCCCCGTAAGGGTGACGCAGCCATGGAAGTCATCATTGAGCTGGTTTAAAGAGATCAAGCAAGAGCCCGGGAGAGGTCCCGGGCTCTTTTGTCACCGAGGCGGTTTATGAGCATTATTTCTGCGAAAAAACTTGCATACGAATATATCAGGCGTGATAAGGACGGCGCTGTTGACGGGATCGTGCGGGCCCTTGACGATATCGATCTGGACATTAAACAGGGTGATTTTGTCGCGATCTTAGGGCACAACGGCAGCGGGAAATCCACGCTCGCAAAGCATATGAATGCGATCCTCTATCCCAGCGAGGGAACGATCTGGGTCGACGGCAAGAATTCCCTTGAGCCCGAAAATATGTGGGACATCCGTAAAACCACCGGCATGGTCTTTCAGAACCCGGATAACCAGATCATCGGAACCGTGGTGGAAGAGGATGTGGCGTTCGGCCCCGAAAACATCGGGATCCCTTCCAAAGAGATCTGGGAGCGTGTGGAAGAGAGTTTAAAGATCGTCGGCATGTATGCCTACAGAACGCATGCGCCGGGAAAACTGTCCGGCGGACAGAAGCAGCGTGTAGCCATTGCCGGTGTGGTGGCGATGCATCCCAAATGCATTGTTTTGGATGAACCCACGGCCATGCTGGATCCCATCGGAAGAAAAGAAGTGATCCGTGCCGTCAGGGCACTGAACGATGTGGAAAATATCACGGTGATCCTGATCACCCATTATATGGAAGAAGTCATCTATGCCAATAAGGTTTATGTGATGGATGCGGGCAAAGTGGTCATGGAAGGCACCCCGCGGGAAGTCTTTTCCCATACGGACGAACTCGAGAGCATCCGCCTCAGCGTGCCGCAGACCACGAAACTGGCCGATGAACTGAGGAAAGCCGGTGTACCGATGCCGAAAGGGATCCTGTCGCCGGAAGAGTTTGCGGAGGCGCTATGTCGCTTATCATCAACCATGTAAGTTATTATTACAACAAGAATACGGCCATGGAGATCAAGGCGCTTGACGATGTCAGCTTCAAGATCGAAGACGGGGAATTTCTCGCGCTCATCGGACAGACGGGATGCGGCAAATCCACCCTTGTGCAGCATCTGAACGGACTTTTGAAACCGCATGAGGGCGCGATCTATTTCAACGGTGAAAACATCGCCGACAAGGATTTCGATCTTCATACCTACAGAGGCAAGGTGGGCCTGGTCTTTCAATATCCGGAACACCAGCTGTTCGAAGAAGACGTGTTTACGGATGTCTGCTTCGGACCGAAAAATCTGGGACTGCCGCAGTCCGAGGTCGAACTGCGCGCCTATGAGGCGCTCAAACAGGTCGGGATCGCCGATGAGTATTTTTACCAGTCCCCCTTTGACCTGTCAGGCGGAGAAAAACGCAGGGTGGCCATTGCCGGCGTGCTGGCCATGAAGCCCGAGGTTCTGATCCTGGACGAACCGACCGCCGGTCTGGATCCGAAAGGACGCGATGATCTGCTGCATCTGATCCGGAATCTTCATGATAAAAACGGGATCACGGTCATCTTAGTTACGCACAGCATGGATGACGTGGCAGCTTTTGCGGACAGGATCCTGGTCATGAACGCCGGACAGCTGGTATTTGATGATGAGCCCCGCAATGTCTTTGCAAACGAAGAATACTTAAACCGGATCGGATTGTCCGTTCCGGAAGTCACCAGGATCATGCACCTTTTGTATCAGAAAGGGCTTCCGGTCCGTCAGGATGCGATCACGATAGAAGAAGGCTTACAGGCATGCTTAGAGATATTACGCTAGGACAGTATTACCCGACGGATTCGGTGCTGCACAGACTCGATCCGCGTGTGAAGCTGCTGGGAACGATCGTGTTCCTGCTTTCGCTGTTCCTGTTTCAAAACTTCACAGGCTACATCATCGCGACGGTCTTTCTGGTTTCGATGATCCTGCTTTCCAGGGTTCCTTTTTCCTTTATGGTAAGGGGCCTAAAAGCGGTGGTGATCCTGCTTGCGATCACGGTGCTCATCAATCTGTTCGCAACGCCGGGGATCCCACTGGTTTCGTTCTGGAAGTTTACGATCACGAAAGAAGGGATCCGGTCGGCCGCATTTATGATGCTGCGCCTGATCTACCTGATCATCGGTTCCTCGATCATGACACTGACTACCACACCGAAGAACTTAACGGACGGCATGGAAAAATCGCTGTCTCCGCTTTCGAAGATCAAAGTTCCGGTCCATGAGATCGCGATGATGATGTCCATTGCTTTGAGTTTCATTCCGATCCTTCTGGAAGAAACGGACAAGATCATGAAGGCGCAGATGGCCAGAGGCGCTGATTTTGAAAGCGGCAATCTCTTTAAACGGATCAAAAACATGGTGCCGCTTCTGGTGCCGCTCTTTATTTCGGCCTTCCGCAGGGCCAATGACCTTGCGCTTGCGATGGAAGCAAGGTGCTATCAGGGCGGAAACGGAAGGACCAAGATGAAGCCGCTGAAATATCATCTGAGGGATCTTGCGGCTTATCTGATCCTGGCGCTATATCTGGCCGCAACCATTGTTTTGCCGAGAATACCCGCACTGAAACTGTGATAAGGGGAAAAGAAACGTGAAACGGATCATGCTGACAGTTGCATATGACGGCACCGATTACAGCGGATGGCAGATCCAGCCGCATGCCGTAACGATCGAGGGGATCTTAAACCGGGAGCTTTCGGATCTGCTCGGGGATGAGATCCGGGTGATCGGCGCTTCCAGAACGGATGCCGGTGTGCATGCAGAGGGCGCTGTCTGTGTGTTTGATACAGACTCAAGGATCCCACCGGACAAGTTTTCGTTTGCGCTGAACCAGACGCTGCCCGCGGATATCAGGATCCGCAAGTCGGAAGAGGTGGCACTTGATTTTCACCCCAGAAAATGTGATTGCAGGAAAACCTATGCTTACCGGATCTGGGAGGATACGTTTCCGATGCCGACCAACCAGCGATATATGCTGTGGGTGCATACCAAACTGGATGTGGACCGGATGAAAAAAGCCGCCTCCTATCTGGTCGGACAGCATGATTTTGCTTCGTTCTGCTCCACGCACACGCAGACCGAAAACACGGTCAGAACGATCTACTACCTGTCCGTGATCAGGGAAGGGAAGCAGATCACGATCACGGTCTGCGGAGACGGCTTCCTCTATAACATGGTCAGGATCATTGCGGGAACGCTGATCGAGATCGGTCAGGGTAAGCGGGAACCGGAATCCGTAAAGGAGATGCTTAGGGCAAAAGACCGTGCTTCGAGCGGACCGACGGCACCGCCGCAGGGACTGTGTCTGATGGAATATGAATTTGAGTGAAGATCACGGCTATAAAACTTGTTGACACGCGGGGGTGCGTGTACTATAATGTTTTGGTGTCACGGCATAACCGCGCCCTGCCACAGCCCCGGCAATCGTCCGATCAGCAAAGAACGGACCAGGCGCGAGTAAGCTGCGGAACTGCAGTGAAAATGGAATCATTGCGGGTCCGGTTGGAACTATAACGGAATCGTCGTATCGCTCCGGATACGATTGAGCAATTCATCGGAGGTATCAACCATGAAAACATATATGCCGAACGAGGCAACCATTGAGAGAAAATGGTATGTTGTCGACGCAGAGGGCTGCACGCTCGGACGTCTGGCATCTGAGATCGCAAAGATCTTAAGAGGAAAGAACAAACCGGTCTTCACACCGCATGCAGACACAGGTGATTACGTGATCGTTGTCAATGCGGAAAAAGTTAGCGTTACCGGTAAGAAACTGGATCAGAAGATCTATTATCGTCATTCCGAGTATGTCGGCGGAATGAAAGAGACTCCGCTTCGCGAGAAACTGCAGAAGGCTCCCACAGAGGTTGTGGAGAAGGCTGTCAGAGGCATGCTCCCGAAGGGACCGCTTGGAAACAAGATGTATAAGAAATTATTCGTTTATGCAGGCGCTGAGCATCCGCATGCTGCCCAGAAACCTGAAGCGTTGAAGCTGTGATCGGAGGGAGATAAGAGATGGCAAAAGCAGTAGAGAAGTTCTACGGAACAGGCAGAAGAAAATCATCCGTTGCCAGAGTATATCTGAAACCCGGCAAAGGAAATATCGTGATCAATAAAAGGGACATTGACGAGTATTTCGGAATGGAAACCTTGAAAACGGTTGTCCGCCAGCCCCTTGTTGCTACGGATACCGTTGGTAAATATGATGTACAGGTCAATGTACGCGGCGGCGGCACAACAGGCCAGGCCGGTGCGATCAGACACGGCATCGCAAGAGCGCTTCTGAAGGCTGACGGAGATTTCCGCCCGACTTTAAAGCAGGCAGGGTTCTTAACCAGAGATCCCCGCATGAAAGAGCGTAAGAAATACGGTCTCAAAGCCGCAAGACGCGCACCGCAGTTTTCGAAGAGATAATCTTTCGAGATTCAAAAAGAATTTACAAACCTCAGAAACTCAGTGTTTCTGGGGTTTTTCTTTTATCTATAATTGTATTCGGTTGTGGTGAAACGCAGAAAATTTTGTTCCGTAAACAGCAGGTAAACAGCAAGTAGACAGCAAAATTCTCATTTATCAAATCTTGTTGATGGCTTCTACAAGGAATTGAATATCCAAGTGGGTATACACTTTCTCTGTCAGAGACATTGCTCCTGCATGGCCTACAATCTTCTTTATCATGGTAGGATCTACGTGTGCTTCTGCAACTACTATTGTCCGGACAGAAAGGTATGGGAAGAAATTGGTTACTTCAGTCCGGAAGCAGTGTAGGTAAGAAAAACTCTCTTGCTGGTAACAAGAGAGTAAGCAAATAGCCGGAGCTATTGTTAATTCGGTTGATTTAAGTATAGCAGTGGTTTCGGCTGAATTCAATCCACTATTAAGAATTGGAGGTGATTTCAGTGGATGCATGTAATGCAGAATTAAACATTATTCAGATGGTTGATATCTATATATATGGTGAAAAGGGGAAAGCTGCGCCACTCATAGTCATGAATACATTTCAGGGCAATGGAAGTGATGTTTATAGCGCGCTTTGTACTTAATCTCTGCTATAAAAGCTGAGCTTGGTGCAGAGCCTGAATATACGGCTATTGCAGGCTATTCACTTGGAGGATTGTTCGCTATTTACAGCTTGTACAGGACTGATGTGTTCTCAAGAGCAGTAAGTGCATCCGGATCTATGTGGTACCCTTCATTTTTAGAATATGCAGAAAAAAATAATTTTGGTAAAATGCCTTCAAGAGTATATTTTCCCCTTGGCGATAGAGAGGCGCGCACTCGCAACGCGCTTCTTAGCACAGTTGAAGATAAGACCGGAAAAGTTTATGATCAATACAAGAATAAGGGCATAGAAACTACGTTTGAAATGAATCCCGGAAATCATTTCAAAGATGCGGATTTGCGTCTAGCAAAGGGAATAGCCTGGATACTTAAATGATCTTAACTATTAAATAATTAACATCAAGAGAAAGACCAAAGAGAGCGGCAATGACAAATACAGAACAGACCACACAAAATATGACCTCAGGAAACAGTATGAAACAGATCATACTGTTCTTTTTGCCCTTATTATGGGGAAATCTTTTCCAACAACTATATAGTCTTGTGGATAGCATTATAGTTGGCAAGGGAATCTCGGATCAGGCGCTGGCTGCTGTTGG
>CACZBD010000003.1 GCA_902779305.1 uncultured Lachnospiraceae bacterium
GAATAAACAACGATCACCCCGGAGCAGAAGTGTCCGGGGTGATTTTTTTACTGCGGATAACAGGACTTGAACCTGCACGGTTGCCCACTGGAACCTAAATCCAGCGCGTCTGCCAATTCCGCCATATCCGCCTGTTGCTGCATCGCATTATGCGCTTCATTACCCAATGCATTTTTGTGTTCACACATTTGGTCAGTGCTTAAAAAAACAGCAACGTCAGTTGCTGTTTTTCGTGAGCCACCGGGGACTCGAACCCCGGACAACTTGATTAAAAGTCAAGTGCTCTACCACCTGAGCTAGTGGCCCATAAGATTCCATGCACACTGCCATATCATACAGGCAGTTACAGGGCTAGCTGGATTCGAACCAGCGAATGCAGGGATCAAAACCCTGTGCCTTACCGCTTGGCGATAGCCCTAAATCTGAACTCTCGCGATCGGCCCGGCCCGACGGGCACATAAAAGGCCAGGGTGAATAGCAGGTATCGTCCGTAGTTAACAGACTTAAGTATTATAGCAAGTCATACCCGGTATGTCAAAATAAATTTTCCCGCCTCGCTCCTTGTCTCTGATCACTGCTCTACTTCGAGTTGTTCGTAATCGGTCACTTTCACGTCATCGCCGTAGATGGTCGCAAAATCATCTCTCATGGAGATCGGTTCAAATCCGCATTCCTCGCACATTTCCTTCATGGCGTTTGCCTTGTCCATGTTCCCGTGCTCTCTTACGAGATCATCACACATCAGCATGTAGGCTTTTGTCTCATACTTATCATTGTTCACGGTGTACTGCGCCATAGACTGGTCGCCGGTGTTTTCAAGTATTTACGTGTATAATCCATGAGTTCATCCGGAGTCATTCCGATATATGCCATTCAACTCTGTTTCAACTTTTACTCTTTATATTAATCAGTGAGTTTAATACTTATATACATACCGAACTTCACGTAATTGCTTTCCCCCTATAATATCCTCCCTGTAATCATCTGTACAGGTAAAACCGAACATCTCATAAAACCGTCTTGCCCGGGTATTCTCCTCAAGAACCCACAAAAACACTTCCGAAAACCCTTGTTCTTTCAGTTCACTCATAACTACTCTCATAAGCTTTCTGCCGTATCCCTTCCCCCAATAACCGTTTAAGTGTGTGTACAGATATCTGATCATAATAAACGGTGTGGATGCCGTAAAGGGTTTCGCATTCAGCCCCAAATGCTGCGATCTTTTCAAACAGTCGTGTCTGGAACTTTGTAACTGACTTCTTCCAGACAAAGGTATACTTGTTTGCATTCCTTTTAATAATCCGAAACACTTTACATAGTCTTCCACGGATTACATAATACGATAGTAGAACAACCTCAATTGATAATATGCGAGACCTACACAATGTGCACGAGAGAACATATATTGGGTTTTAGCGCAAAATTGTATAATATCGTTACTGATTCCGCGTTCTGACAGGATCCGAAGGTACCTTCCGTTATTCTCAAAAAACTTACCTCTATGAACTGCGTCTGCTATCATAAATGCCGTTTCTCTGTTAATATCACATTCCAGAAGTTTTTCATAAACATCTTCGGTACATGTTAATACTTCAGACAAAGGCTTGTGTTCTTCCATGATCATTTCTTTAACATTTCCCTCCCAGACACCTGTTCCAAGCCATAAACACAAGATTTTTATATAATCAGTAAAGGTTTCCGGATTGCATGCATTTATGATCTCCAGGAATCCTTCCGTATCTGCATAAAAAAGATCTCTCAGATCTTTTCCCTTCTGATCTCCTGATTTCAGGCAATCAAATGCCTGTTTCAAAAAAGACGGATCCTTTATCTGTCCCTCCGTCGGAAAATAACCATATTTCTCGACATCCTCGACCAACTGATCACACCACTTGGAATCTATTATCGTAATACTTGACAGTTGTTTAAACTTGTCCTTGAACTCATCCGGCATTTTATTGCAATAATCAGGAATAAGAAAAAGTTTCGGACTTGTGATCCGGCCATCGGAGCCCTGCAATACGTTATTATCGCTATCATAAACCTTCGCAACACCCGGAAGTTTTGGAATCGATCCTTTTACTGCGCGATAGGCTCTTGAGGATAAACGCAGTTCAAACGATGGTCTGCTTTCACCCAACACTCCCATACAGATTTCATCATATAATGGACAGGCTTTATCGAGAGGATTGGCTTTTGATATACCCAGGAGATAGGCGATATATGATCCGGCCAGCCCATTGGATATGACTTCATATGGCTTTACATCATTATCCTTTATCAGATTGTGTAAGATCAGAAACATGGGGGCATACCCAAACAGTTCAATCCGGTTTAGCTCTTTCTCTATACGACGTGCGCGCTCATGCCCGATAGGCTGTCCCTCCGGCATACTGCAAGCCGCGATTTTTAATGCCGTCCTCTTTAATTTCAGATCCGCTCCGTCATTGCAAATATCATATCTTTCCATTGAATCGCCCCCTTCCTACATCACGTAGTCAGCGTTACACATATGGCAACAGTAATGTTCATCAAGTTCAAGTTTGTAGTTATAGCCTTCGTATCGGTCGGAGATTCGATTGATAACGTCGGTAACACACTTGTCATGATAAATGATGAACGTATCATCGCTCTTTCGGTACACTACCCGTCCACGGGGATAATAATCGTAATCTACCTCCATACCGGCCTTGGTATACTTAAGATAACTGTAGTGTTCCCATGTATCATAATGACCTTCAGGAAAAATCAGAAAATCCCCATATGTTTCGGCTTTGGAAAGGCTGCATCCCGCAAACGCAAAGTTTCCATCTACATAGAAGAACAAACCAACGGGGAGTTCCTCTTTCGGGGTGATTGCGATGACATGATCATCAGAACTGTACTCTTCATAGGCAGACATTATGTTCTTAAAACAATCCGTATGCTCTCCACTATTCTCGAAAATGGAATAGTCTGCAAGATGACTGACGAGTTCTTCTCTGGTATTGATTACTGCGATCAACCTGTCCCAGTCTTCGCATAGAGTACAGAAACGCTCTATATCCGACAGCTCATGATCCGTAACATACATCAGATCTTCCCATCCGTCATGATATTCATAAAGATATACTTTACTCATAGTCCCTCCTTATTCGGATTGCAATTCCCATTGTTCCAAATATGCATTCAGATAATCCCGTTATTCCTGAGTTCTTCTTCGATAAAATCCGGCCAGAAAGATAACAGCAGGTTTTGCATTCCCCACGAACTATGCCCGGCCTGGACCCAAAGCACTGCCTTGATATAGAACATAAGGATTAATCCATCATAATCATGCATATCCAGTGCAGCTGCTTTGCATATGCCATATTCCTCAACAACTTCCGGGGCTACGCAATCGCAGATCAGTCCGATCATCCATACGAGAAATCTGTCTGTAATACGATCCGTATCGATTTTTCTTGCACTATCTTCCAGTTCTAATAATCCCTCGTTTCTGGAGATATCGCACAATTTGAGAACCTGCTTATAAGCCCGGATGATCTGGTTTATTCCCTCTTCAGTAACTCCCTTCTCCCTGATCTGTGCACACTTAGTACTAATCTCATTAACAATATACGTATTCATAAGCACCTCCTATCGTTATATGAGCTTATATGCTCCCGCTGAGTACCTATATATAATACGTATATAATTCCGTTTTCCCTCCCCAGATTATAAAAAAAGGATCCTTAGACCCTTTTTTCACTTACTACTCTTTAGATTTTTTCAAAATACTCAAAACACTCATTAGCAAAAGACTCCTTCGCTTTCCTTTCCGGTCGGCATGTTACAATAATCTTAATTCCCTTATACCTTCCACTAGCTTCAACAAATCCCCCTTCTACGCAGGGTGTTACACTATCTGCAAAACACAAGTTCAATATGCCCTCTTCACTCTTTATATCTTTAATCCAGTTATATCCCGTCATTACAATGATGTGTGTTGGCTTTAACATTTCGATCTCTGCATTAAGTATATCAACACATGGCTTTGCCTGTTTTTTCTTGCAAGACTCTGTAGGATTGCCTGTTTCTCTATCTGATATCTTATAAAGATTAGTCCAAATAATCCCTTTCATCCATTCCGGTTTTAATTCTTTTTCATTTAGTACTTTTCCCCATATCATTTTCGTATATGACCAAAACGGAGATTTGTTTGGATAGTAGGTTTCGTTTATATTTGTCAGTCTACCATTTTCATACTTAATCCAATTCCATCTGTCTTTATTGTCAATTTTGTCTTTAATCTTGCTGCTATATTCTTCCAGACATGCATCTTTAAGATCTAAGTCCTCTTCCCAGCCATTTGGTGCACGCCCAATAAGCATAAGCTTTGGGGGGCTTATCAATGATTGTGAAGGTGTAATTGTCACAAAAGGCCAGGAGTTTTTGTAGCATTCACATTTATAGAGTTCTTCATATCCTTTAATAATCTCATTCATATGTCAATAATCCTTTCTTTTGCCGCAAAGGCAACACGTTTTTGAAAACAATCCTCCCACAAAGTCACCACCACAATGCCTGCATTTTCTCGCACGTATCCATGCGGCTCGTTGCTCTACTTCTGCTTCTTTTTTCTTTTCTTGCTCCTCTTTTTCTGCTTTCTGCTGTTCTCTCAATTGTGGATCAACAGACTCCCCGGTTATCCTTTCTATCTGCCTTGCCAATTTAGAATTGTCATTATTTGCATATTTAACATTACCGTTAATCAGTACGATTCTATTACCCTGCAAAAACACCGTGTTATTACTGTATTGTGCTTTAGGAACATCATAGTGTTCATAATATCCGGACATTTTACTGTATCTAAAGATTCTCTTTATCTTCTCAAAATCATTAACAAATGCCAAAACAAGAGATATATCATTAGACATATGGTATTCAAACATTGTTTCAACAAATGCTGTTTTATCAAAAGAAGACGGCTCTGGTACAATCATTAACACTTTGCTATGTCCACACTTGCATGCTTCCTTTATCGCCGGAAGATAATATTCTGCAGTTTTATCCGATGCCGTACATGAGATTAAGTAATACTTATCTATGGTATCAAAAACCGCGTCTGTGCCCATAACAGCTTGCATATCCGATGCTGTTATTATATTGCGATACTCCGGAATGTACATAAGATACAGCTCTTCACAATCAATTATCTCTGAATCAGAACGATCAGCGACTGTTTTCATCTTTGCTCTAAAGTTCTTAACACTTTCATCGGGGTATTCCATGAGTTTTTTTGCATTCTCACCTGAAATAGCAACAAGTCTCTTCCATTCATCACATTCAAATGCCTCGCAGCTCCCCACCACAGAAAGCTGTTCTGTTTTTCGACACTCATATTTAGAAAGAATATAGCCCAAATAAGCCTCATAATTGAAAGCCTTGCATCCCGAGACATATAGATCAAAACAATAAAACGCATCCCTATATTTAGCTTCGTCTAAGTATTCGTATCCTTCTTTTATTAGTTCGTCTACATTTATGATCTCGCCGTCTTCGTCAGCGAAGACATATCTTGATCCACAATACTTACAATAATATGTATTACAGCCTTCATCAGGAACAAGGATTGCATCACAGGCTTCACACTTTAATTCAAAAAGCATTTTGATCTCCTCTAGTCTTTTCTGGTATAAGATTTTTCCTGCTCCTTTTCAAATCCGCAAAACCTGCATTGATAATGTACTTTGTCGGTATATATTGTAGCCGGAACAGGCGCATCATACGATCCTACTATTTCACCTTTACTGTTATATATATTTTTCATCTCATCAATCGTTGTACGAGACCTGCCAATATTGCTCCTGTCAATTTCCTTTAACGCGTTTAGTTTTCCACACTTAGGACATTTTCTTGAAAAAGACTTTAATATGATGAATAAGGTAATTTCCATCACTATCAGTACTATCCAAAATAACACTTGGCGGTTTTCTCCCTCACTTAAATGTGTATACCAATAATATCCCCACGCAACCGCCGGTCCGCCAAAATAAACAATGGCAAATAACAACGCAATCAACTCGTTCATAATTCACGCCTCCTAATATCCCATTATATCGGTCGACAAAACATGCCACAACCTCTTTCAAAACTACACAATTATGGCATTTCCCCTTGACTCTCTCAGTTATATACTACGTGATAGATTTGATTTTCCCTCTTGATATTTCAAATTATGAGAAAAAAGCACAAATCCTGGGAGCGCAAAAGATATGGCTATAGACTGCTTGAACATCTTCTTCATAATGTTTTGAAAAAAATGAGTAGATAAAGACTATTTAGAATGAATCAAGTTTTAAGAACATAGTTTTAGGCTAATCACATTAGTGTTTCAACCCGTTTCAACTGTTTGTGGCATCAAAAAACCCCTGCAAACGTTGAATTTACAGGGATTCTTAAAGGGTGGATAGTGGGACTTGAACCCACGGCCTCCAGAGCCACAATCTGGCGCGCTAGCCAACTGCGCCATACCCACCACAACCTGTGCTCGAAGGGATTCGAACCCCCGACCCACGGCTTAGAAGGCCGTTGCTCTATCCAGCTGAGCTACGAACACAAAGTCAACGCAATACATTATAAAGGACGTGAATAAATAATTCAAGCATTTTTATTTTCATTGATCTCCGTCCTGTGTTTCCGGTACAGATACAGGCACCTTCCGGCAAACAGCAGGATCCCGAGAATGCTTAAGATCAGCCCCGGAACCGTGCCTTCCGGCATATACTTCAGTTCGATCCTGTGCGATCCTTCTGGCACGTCAAATGTTAACAGCATATCCATGCATTTCGATGCGTCGATCTTTACACCGTCACAGGTCACACGCCAGGAATCCTCATACGGGACCGATACGACCACGCTCCGCGCTTCATCACAGTTCGTTTCGAATACAAGGTGGGCGCTTTTGATTTTTACGATCTCCGTGATCTGTCGATTCAGGTCTTTCGCTGCCTTTCCGAATGCGCTTAACGCTTCCGGATCCTCGTAGTAGAAGCAGGCCTCGCTGATGGTCAGTTCCTCGTCCGCGATCTTCATTCTGATCTCAAGTTCGTCTCCGGGCGCATAGGTCCCCGCGCACAGCGTGTTCCAGTGATTGACCGTAAAATACACGTCACGGGATTCCCCGTTTACAAACACTTCCCCGTTCTGCCTTTCGGGCGCATAGAAGTAAAAATAGACCGGCATGCGGTATTTGACGGGAATGTTGTAGACAATGTATCCCTCCTCATCCGTTCTCACATAGTGTCCGCTGCCCTGCTCTTCTGCTCCCTCCAAAGTCACATCCGCATCCGCTTTCAGAAATACAGGTCTGTCGATCCAGTGGGATGCGATCCGGTTCTGTTTTTCAAAAGTGTTCCCTTCCGTAAGATCTTCACCGGCAAGCGTCGGCGGCGCGATGTATGCCATCGGCAGCGCATCGGGATTGAAATAGGGATGGTATTTTCCTTCATAAGGCATTGCCTCATACGGTTTTTCCACGGAATCAAAACGCGATACATAATATCTGACACCGAAAAGATCGTCCACAAACGCTGTGCTCCCGCCGTTGTAATAGGTGAAATACACGGTCTTGCAGAACCCGAAGTTGACCAGCCAGTCGAGGATCTCGTCCTTCTCGCAGGAACTGTCATGTGAGAGCCCGATATAGTCAAACAGGGACGGATCGTTGACGGCCCTGTCAAAATCCTTCTCGATCCGGTAGAACCCGCCGTCCGCTTTTTTGATCGATGAAATGACATCGTCAATGTCATGATAATCCTGTGTGAATTGTGCCATCTCCGGCAGTTCCCCGTTATCGGTATTCAGGCAAAGATACGAGGTCTTGGCGCTGTAGAGCAGTTCCGAAAAAGTGATCAGAAGAAGCGCGGCGAATACGATATTTTTCAGCTTTTGATTTTTACAGATCAGAAAGGCTGCAAGCGCTGTCAAAGTCACAAGGGCCGCATTGATCACAAACCGTGTCAGGTCCAGATAGGGATTCTGCAAAAGCCGCTGCAGGATCATGTAGACGACAAGGATCGCGGCGGTAAGGAAGATCTTTTTGGCGGGCTGGTCCTTGGCTGCTTGTTCCTTGGCGACTCGCGCTTGGCCGGTCTGAACTTCCCTGTCGCCCTGCACTTCCCTGTCACCCTGCGCTTCCCTGTCACCCTGCGCCTCCCCGTCACCTGCAACGGACAGGAAGCCTTTGTATGCAAGGACAAGCACGGTGAGGCTGATATAGTAAGCGTATCTCCAATAGAATCCTTCCGGATTGTTGAAGCCGTGCCAGACCGCATCGAACGTGTTGATCCACATGCTGAGGGCCAGTGAAGCGAGCACAAACGCATTTGCCAGCTTCACGCGGAGTTTGTCTGCCGCCGAGAGAAAATACAGCACGGCAAAAAACAGCGCGCACACGCCGCAGTAAATAAGCGGCCGCAGATCATTTCTCGCCGTTCCGCAAAACAGTCCCGTAAGCAGCTGGTTTAAGGGAAATCTTCTGTAGAATCCGTAATCCGCGCCCTGCGTTGTCTTCTCGCCAAGCAGAGACAGGCCGGTGCGAAGCAGGAAAAAGCCGTCAATCAGAAGCACCGTCGCCCCGGTCAGGATCAGGCCGGGAAGCTTTTTGAAGCATGCCGGGTCAGCGATCACTCTCGACACATACAGGATCACGAGGAAGATCACGAGCATGAAGCCCATGTGATAGTTGATGAAAATAAACAGGACGGCCGTAACGGTAAACGGGATAAAGGATGCCTTGCCGTCCAGATACTGCAGGAAGAAATACACCACGAGCGGCAGAATGGCCAGCGCGCCGAAATAGATCGTTAAGACAAGATATCCGAAGAAAAACGCGCAGAACGCATAGCCGGTCGAAAACAAAAGGGACAACCAGGATCTGCGGTATCTGTTATTGAGAAGCACGGAAGCGGAAAGTCCCGCGATCGAGATCTGCAGCGTAAAGACGAGTTCGATCCCGACGGCAATCTTTTCCCCGGGGAACAGCAGCAGCAGAAACAACAGCGGATCGTGCAGCTGAAATGCCGCAAGCCCCGGAAAATCACCCCCGAGCGTTTTGGTCAGCATGTAGGACCAGTCATTATTGGTCTTCAGCGTGTTGATGAAATAGGCATAAAAATCAACAAATTCGAGATCCATGTCTCCGGTCAGGATCGAACTCTTCCCGAACGGATAGACGCCGCAGAGCGCCCAGAAAACGATCATCATGAGAAACGGGATCAGAAAAGCGCAAATATAGATCGCTGTTTTGCTGTCTTTGAACTTTCGGATGTTCATGCTTCGTGCCTTTCTGCTTCTCCGGGTCTTTCTGCCCTTCCGGACCTTTCTGCCCTTCCGGACCTGCTCACGGATTCCCGATTTTTATCTTAAATATAATAACATCTCACTTTCACGCTTGCAATCTGTGGCAGGCGGTTGCTTTGTGCTTTGTTATGCATGCCTGTTTTGCGTGCCTTGTTTGCGTGCCTTGTTTGCGTGCCTTGTTTGCGTGCCTTGTTTGCGTGCCTTGTTTGCGTACCATGTTCGTGCCTCTGCCGATAAAATTTAGGCAGGACTTGCCAAGGCATGATACAATAGTTGCATGTTACTGTTTTTTGATATCGACGGCACGATCTGGGATTACAAAAACTACATCCCCAAAAGTGCCATTACCGCAATTAAAAAAGCACAGGAAAACGGGCACAAGTGCCTGATCAACACCGGCAGGGCCAGAGCTTTCGTAAAAGAGCAGAATCTTCTGGATATCGGTTTTGACGGCATTGTTTCTGCCTGCGGCTGCATGGTCGAGCTGGACAACAAGGTGGTCTTCAATCATCTGATCTCCATCCCGGACTGCATCCGCACCATCGAAACGATCCGCAGGCACGGCTTCCGCACGATCTTAGAGGGCCCGAACTATCTCTATATGGATCTTTCCGAATTCCAGGGAGACATGTACGCTTCCAAAGTCATCGCGGAGATGGGCGATCAGCTTCTTGGCATCACTGACCAGTGGGGTCAATGGGAGATCAACAAGCTCTCCTGCGCCTGCGACACGCCGACAAGGGATGCCTGCTTTGCTGAACTTTCCGATCTTTACGATTACATGATCCATTCCGAAGCTGTGGTGGAGATCGTTCCGAAAGGCTTCCATAAGGGTACCGGAATCCTGGAAGTCTGCAAGATCCTGAACGTCGATGTGAAGGACACCATCGCCTTCGGCGACAGCGCCAATGACATTCCGATGTTTGATACGGCCGGCACTTCCGTCGTCATGGGCCGCTCCAGCGAGGAAGCCCGCGCGCATGCCGACCTGATCACCGATACGCTTGAAGAAGACGGCATCGAACATGCCATGATAAAATTAGGGCTGATCTGAATCAGCTTTTGGGATTTGGAAATGAGCCACTAACCCCGTCCCCAAGGGCTCATTACGAGATGTTCTTTGCGATTCCGACCGAGACGCAGTTGTCGATGATCGCTTTCAGGTCGGTTCCTTCGGAAGCCGCAAAATTGCGGATGCCTTCCACCATGTAGGAGACCCGGTCGTCGCTGATCTTCGTCTCGATATACCGGTCCACGTAGAACTCATCCGTGGAGACGGTCCGGTCATACAGCACGCCACCGCATTCAGACAGGCGGCAGCCCGGAAAGTTCACATTCCAGATCTCGCCGACGCCAAGCGGCTTGTCGAGCAGTTCTCCCATGATCTTTCGCAGATAGTGATCGCTCACTTCACAGATGTCCGAGGCATCCTCGGAAAACGCGATCGTATGGATCTTCTGAAAAGAAGCCTCGAACGCGGCGCCCGCAGTTGCGGAATACTGGATGTCGGATGCCAGGTTGTAGCCGTGGTTGATCCCGGAAAAGACATGATCCGGCTTTCCGGGCACGATGTTCAGCGCCCCGACCCTGACACAGTCCGCAGGCATCCCGTCGCAGGCATAGGCATGCACGCCGGGTACGGGAAAATCAACCTTCCACGCTTCCACCGGATGCCTTAAAGTCACACTGTGGGAAGCTGCGCTTCTTTCCGAATGCGGCGCCACCACCCAGACTTCTCCGTATTCTTTTGCGGCAGCGGCAAGACGGACGAGCCCGTCCGCTGCGATCCCGTCATCATTTGTCAGTAAGATTCTCTTCAAGTTCACACTCCACGAAATTCACATGCCACGAAAATGATACTCCAATAATTTCACACTCAGACGATCTCAATGAACCGCTCGCGGACCTTTGCAAATCTTTCGTCCTGCATGCCGAAATCTTTCTCCTTGTAATTCCAAAGCGCATGTCCGATGCCGTATTTTCTGAAGACCGAGTGGATATCCTTCAGCCAGCGGAGTCTGTCCTCGCCGTCTGCCAGATCGATCGCGCCGTACTCCCCGCAGTAAAGCGGCACATCATCTTTCTTTGCCTTTTCGATCGCAGGCATAAAGATGTCTTCGAAGAAGCCTTCCCCGATCTCACGGATCCCCTCGATGTAAACGGCGCCGCCAAGGTCGACCGGGAGTTTCTTACTCTCACTTCGGTATTCCTCCAATGTTCTCGGGTAGCCGATCCGGTAGTCAAGCGGCATGCCGTCCATCCAGTATGCGCCCTGATGCGTGAAGATCATGGGCTCATAGCAGTGGAAATTGTAGACGATCTTATCATCGACCGGTACGGTCAAAAGTGGCACTGTGGTCACCGAATTGTAATTGACGCCGCCGACCACGATATAACTTTCGGGTGCAATGGAACGGATCATGCCGATGTATTTGGCAAGAAGTGTATTCCAGGCATCTCTTACTTCCGCAAGCACCACTTCATTCAGCGGCTCGAATGCGACCTGATCCGGATATGCGCTGAATGTCTCCGCGATCTTTTTCCAGAGCTTCAGGAACCTCTCCTGCAGCGCCTCATCATAGAAGAATTTCCTGCGGTCCATATCTTTTTTGAGCGGATCGAACGAATAGCCGTAGCATTCGTGCAGATCGATCAGCATGTTCAGTCCGTAAGAAGCACACCACTCCCTGCAGGAAAGAAGATAGCCGAAACCGTCCTCGATCGGAACGCCGTTCTCATCCTCAAGGACATTATAATCCACCGGCACCCTGACATGATCGAAGCCGAGGCTTGCGATGTTTTCAATGTCTGCCTTTGTGATGAACGTCTCAAAATGTTCCTTGTCGTAGGCAGCAAACTGCGAGATCCAGCCTCCCAGATTCACACCCTTTTGAAATCCCTGAAATACCTTCACCTGTTACCCTCCTGTTTGTAATTTCCGGCTTCCCATTGCTGCAGCCGGTGTATGTTCTCAGTTTTGTAAAAAGAACCGGATCAGCCTCTCTTTATAATCCGGCGCCATATCATACGCCGCATGGCCGTATCCATTGTACATGAAAAGTTCCGCCTTGCAGTGTCCTTCAAGCCCCGCAAAGAGGTCTCTTGAAGCCTTAGCGCCAAGGACCGCATCATCCTCGGATCCGAGCACCAGCACGGGACATTTGATCTGCCCCAGTTCGGAAGTTACATCAAAGCCTTCCGAAGCCTTCGCCAGAACGACAAAACGTTCCAGATCTTCATCCTTAGCGATCGAAGCCGCGCCGAGCATTGCTTTTTGCATCTCGTGATATGCATCCGGCGCATAGATCATTTCCCCGAACTTTAGGAACAATCCGGCCTTGTCGTTATCCTTTGCAAGATCCACCCAGGACTTCAGGCCCGACAGCTGCGCATCGCGCACATAGGGAGAGGTGGATCCGAGCACCATGTTTCTGATGAGTTCCGGATACCGGATCGCGATCGTCATGGCGATCATTCCGCCCTGCGAGGCGCCGAACAGGCAGATGTCCTTCAGTCCCAGCGTCTTCATGGCAAGCGCGGTATCATCCGCCATCTGCGAAACGGAATAGGAAGCCGGAAGCTCGTTTCTTCTGTCAAACAGATAGACGGAAAAATCATCCGCAAACGGTTCATAGGCAACTTCCACGGAATCCGCAAACTCGCCGACTCTGAAAACGCTCAGTCCCGGCAGGATGACGAAGGTCTTCTCCCCGGTTCCAAAGCACACATAGTCCATGGAAAACTGTTCTGTTTGTACGGTTTTGATCTTTGCGCTCATGGTTCTATTATGCGACAGACACGCTCAAATTGCAAAACATACCTGTCTTAAAATAACTTCCAAAATTACTTTCCTGAAATGTTGTCCTTCATGTAAAACACTCAACCGATCTTAAATCCCGCCTTAAAAGCCGGGGAAGAAAACGCTTTTTCATACTCGGATAAGTCATAAAAATCAACCGGCGGGAACTTGACTTTCCCCTCGGAAAGCAGCTTGATCGCAGGTTCAAACGGGCCGCACCTGCTGCCGACAAGCGTCACTTCATTGACCGCAAAGAAACTGAAGTCGATATCGGTTTTGCCTGCATAGGTGCTCTTTAAGACGATCGTCCCCATCTTCCTGACAAGATGCATCGCAAGCTCGATCCCCGTTTTGTTCCCGGCAGCATCGATGACATATTCAAAGCACTCATCCGCGCTAAGTTCCCTGTATTTACCGGCATCCAGATAGCCGTTGACCAATTTGGTCGATGCAAAATCCGCAAACATTGCAAGCTTTTCTTCGTGCTTTCCGATCACGGTGAGGTCAACGCCGGTCAGCGCAAGTACCTGCGCGATCATAAAGGCCAGCCTGCCGTCCCCGATCACTGCCGCATTCCCTGCCGGATCGATATGTACCTGCTTTGTGATCTCAAGTGCCGCCGCAAGCGGCTCCGTGTAAACGGCCACTTCCGGGTCAAGGCCTTGTGGCAGCGGATGGATCAGGTGATCCGCCAATGTCATGTATTCCGCAAAGCAGCCGTCCTTTGACATGCCGATCACCTTTCGATGCAGGCAGTGCTTCTCTCTTCCCGTTTGGCAGTAAAGACAGGTCCCGCAGCCTTCGTTGAGCTCGCCGGCAACGATCTTTCCGACAAGATCTTTCCTGTCGCTTTCCACGACCTCGCCGATAAATTCATGTCCCATGATCCCGCGAAAATCAGGGCGGTAGCCTTTTAAGATCTCCTTGTCGGTGCTGCAGACATTGGCCAGCAGGATCCTGATCAGACTGTGTCCGCTCTCCCTGACGGGAACGGGAAGGTCGGCCTTGTACTGTGCGCATTTTCCGTCAAAATAAACTGCTCTCATGTGTTCCTCTTTTCTTTTATGGATCGCCCCGGCGCAGGGTCATGTTTCAATTTACAGATTGCCCCGGCGCAGGGTAGTGTTTCGTCCTACAGATTGCTCGGCTCGGATAAAGGTCTGTCCAGGATTTCCGGGTGCGCGGCCAGCTTCTTGATCAGCTTCAGGCTCTTGACAAAATAGAACCCGTCCACGATCCGCTCATCCGTAATGATGGAAAAATCAACAACATCCCTAAGGACCTTTTCCCCTCTTGCAAGAATGTGTTCCTCTTTATGCAGGGTTCCGATCGTCATCACTAAACTGTTCGTTCCGAAATTGCTCAGATGATGATAGATCGCTTTGCAGCCGATGGATCCCAAGTTACTGATGATGACCGAGCTGTAATACGGATTGTCCTTGATAAATGCTTTCGGGCAGAGTCCTTTTCTGTCCAGAAACAGCACAAACGAAGCAAAAGGCTTCTTCAAAAAGAACGGCATATGCGTCAGTTTTTCCATCAGGTCTTCCACGCCGTCCAAAGCCCTCTCCTTTGATTTTTCCTCCTGTATCACAGGATCCGTACGTGCAAAAACCGTATCGATCGTATCATAGGGCGTGCCGGTCAGCGTGATCAGCGCTTCCTCGGCGTCGTCCCGGTACTGCCTTTTGATCACAAAGCTGACCGTCTGCTCTTCCCTTTCATAGAGCGCACAATCCTGCACGAAACGGTTCATCCCGCCCCTCTCCTTCAGAAGGCGCAGCGCGATCGTAAGGAAGGCATGAAACAGCGTATAGTTCTTTCCGGTTTCCCTGCGCTTATTTCTGAGCCATTCCCTAAGCTTCGTCACATCCACGGTGTCCACGATACAGACTTCGCATTCCGTCCGCTTCTTCCAGAGGTGCGAGATCACCTGCTGCATCGCGGTTCTTTTGACTAATTTGGCACCGTACATCCGGTTTCTTTTCCTTTCGATTAATCTGCTCCGGCTGATATGCCGCCTGTTCCTGCAGCCTGTTCCTGTTCTGCAATGCTTCCGATGCAGTTCATGTTCTGCTCTTTTTCCGCAGAAATACCGCCAGAAAACCCACGGCGATCCAGCAGATCATGCAGAGCAGCGCACCTATCATGCTGCCGCCGGTCTGTATCCCATCCATGAAATAATACCCCGGGAGCAGAAGTTTGAACCACTTCAGCGCAGAAGACCATTCGGGGAGTTTTGTAAACATCCCAGAATAGGCCGAAAAGATCCCCGTTACAGTCAGCGACGCATAGATCAGCGTGGAAAATGTCCTGCAGACGGAGCAGATCGTGAAGGTGATCCCCAGCGCCGACAAAAGATACAGGAGCATGTGCAGGATCTGCAAAAACGCCGGCGCGCCTTCCGATAAAAGGATCGCGGGGATCGCCCCGGTCAGCGCGATCAATACGCCGGGCAGTCCCTCCATTAATGAGAAAGTCACGAGGCTGTAATTTTTCTGCGCGCTTCTTTCCAGCAGCCCGCTGTTCTGCAGCCGGATCATCCATGTTCCGCCAATCAGCAGATAGAACATGGCAAAAGCCGCATAGAGCGGAAGCGCCGTTCTGTGCGCATCCTGCTGTTCTTCAACCGGCGCGGAAGATAACAGTTCCGTTCCGTCAACGCTCACGTGGGAGCCGCCTGCCCAGATCTCTTCCGCCATTTTGTCAAAAGCTGCCCTGTCTCCCCGGTTTCCGGTAACGTCCTGCAGTTTCAGAAACGAATATTCTTCCGCCCAGATCTTAAGCGTAGCATTGATGGCGGTTTCCGATGCATAGGACGAGCCGAGATTGTCCTGGGAAGCCCTAAAAGCGATGAGGTCCTTATGATCGCCTGCCTTCAGCTTTTTAGTAAAATCCTCATTGATCACGAGCACACAGGGTGTTTTGCCCAGATGGAACTTTTCCGAAGCGCTCTCAAGCGTATCGCGGGTGATCTTCAGACCTTCTTCCTTCTCCATTTGTGAAACGACCAGTTCCCCATATTCTCCTCTGTCCTCGTTGACGACACTCACCGGATACCTGTCGTCTGCGGCATTCTGCCAGCCGGACAACGCCACCGACATCACGATGCCGATCAGGATGATCGAAAGGGACGGAATGTCTGACAGAAACGATTTCAGTCTGGTCGTAAAAATCGCAAGGCTGTTCATACCTTCTCCCCCTTTCTTTTGTACACAAAGATCCCGGCCGCAAGAAAGAGGACGGTGTCTGCAAGGAGTCTTACGATATCAGGCAAAAGGCGGCTGCTCTGCGTGCCGAACGTTAAGTTGGAAAGCAGGCTCACCGCCGGCTTCAGCGGGAGAAATCTGACGATCGAAGCGATCAGATCCGGCAGGGAACTCTCTCTGATCCCGACCGTCAGAAAGATCATCAGCGCGGCAATATAAAGCACCGCCCAGAGGGCATGATCGCATTTTCGAAACAGCAGCGCGACAAGCTGCATGAGCGCCGAATAACAGAGCGCGATCAGCAGAATGGGAATGAGGATCGCGATGTTTGTTTCGCCGGACACGGTCTTTAACATCAAAGCGATCGGGAACATGATCCCGAAAGATGTGATCACAAGGAGCGAAGAGGTCACAAGGCGCGCAAGATATCTGGTCACGATCCCATTCTGCGGCATCCCTCTTTTTCCGTATACCCTGTCAAAATCCATCGTGGTGATATACAGGGACGGGACCGCAGCAAACAGAGCGCAGACCGCGAACAGCAATCCGATCAGGTACTCGTAGCTGATCAGCATGGAGGTCATTTTCTCACCCTGCCCGATGACTTCGTTTCTGGCAACCTGTGCCCAGAAAATATCCACCCTGCCGTCTTCGACCATCTGCGCGGCTTTTGATCTTTCCAAACCAAGCGTCTCTGCAAGTTCGCCGGTCATATTCACGAGGTCTTCGCTTTCCCAGTAGATCGCAAAGCAGCTTTTCAAACTTGTGACGACAACGTTGCCCTCGTACGCATGCGCGGGCACATAATATACGGTCAGAGCGGTCTTCTCCCCCGCCCTTGCTTTATCAAGAAAAGCCTCCGGGATCCGGATCAGAAGATCGATCTTGCCGTCTTCCAAAGCCCTGATCCCGATATCCACGTCCTTGATGGGATAGGGCCTTCCGTACTCCGAGAGGCTCGAGGTATTGTAAACAATGTTGATCATCTGTCCGATCAGTTCGGACCCGTCTTCATCCACGATCCCGCAGATCAGATCCTGGTTGTACATGCCGGAAATGGCAGGGAACAAAACGGAGGCAAAAATGATGATCGCGATCACGGGCGTGAGCAGGGAAAGCGCAACGATGCGCCCGTGCCCGAGTAACCTTTTGATATCCGTGATCAGAAGGGTGCCAAAGCTCATGCCATATGCCCCTTTTCCAACATGATGACACGGTCCGCTAGGGATGCGATCCGCTCTTTGTCATGTTCGCTGATGACCATGCCCATACCGGCGTTTTTCAGTTGCAGGAGATATTCGATCAGGCAGTCGCCGCTCTTTTCATCCACGCCCGCAAAAGGCTCATCCAAAAGAAGGTATTTCGGATAGCACATCATTGCCACGGCAATGTTCACTCTTCTTCTCTGTCCGCCGGACAGTTTATCCACGCGTTTTTTCATAAAGTCCGTCAGCAAAAGCGTGCGGCTTAACTCTTTGATCCGCTCTGCCGCCTGTGCGCCTTTTATGGATGAAAAGCATTTCAGGTTGTCGATAACGGACAGTTCTTCGAAAAGGACCACATCCTGCGGCACAAACGACAGGAGTTTTTTGGCTTCCCTGCCTCTCTCTCCGTCGACGGTGACTTCCCCGACGTCCGGTTTTAGGCACATGGAAAGCAGCGAGATCAAAGTGCTTTTCCCGCTGCCGTTTGGTCCTAGGAGCGCAACGATCTCTCCGGGGGACACACTTAAGTCCACACCGGAAAGCGCTGTGAAGTTTCCGTATCGTTTTTCCAGATTTTTACCCTCGAGCATATCCTGTCCTTATCTGACTTTCCGTTTTCTTGCAGGATCTTTCCGGATCATTCAGCAAGATCTTCGGAACCGCCTGTCGTTGTGTCTGCGGTTTCGCCTGTCGTTGTGTCAGCGGTTTCGTCTGCAGGCCGCTCCGCTCCCGGCTGCACATCAACAATACGCTCCTGTGCTGCTCTGCGTTTCTTTGCCGCAGAAACAATGCATACAACAATGATGATGGGTGTTGCAACAAACAAAAGCAGTAACAACAGAATAACAAAAAAGATCCCACTCATAGCCATAGATTTTTCCTCCGTTCCGGTCATGATCCTGACATGCCTAAAGTAACCCGGCATGTGCTCTTTTGAATTATAACATAAGCCCCTGCTGTTCGTGTAGATGGATCATACACTTAATTTTCTGTGTCTTTGCATGTTCTCTTTACTTCTCTTTACTTGACAGACATGCCCGTTTCCCGCAAACTGTTTTTATGAGAAAAGCCGTGGAGCCGTGATTTTTAGGGATACGGACCGGTTCAAGATTGCGAACACGGCCGGTGAGACGGATCCGGCATATGACCGGCGCCACGAAAAATAAACGCAACGATCAGAAAAAGAGGGTGCAAACATGAGCGAAACCTTCAGATATGATGCATTTATCAGCTACAGACACTGCGAGCTTGACTCGTTTATTTCCGAGAACCTGCATAAAAAGCTGGAGAACTTTAAGCTGCCGAAATCCGTCATCAAAAAGACGTCACCGTCAAAGACGAAGATCGAGCGGGTCTTTCGCGACGAGGCGGAGCTGCCGCTTTCCAATAACCTCTCGGATCCGATCAGCGAGGCGCTTGCAAATTCCGAATTTCTGATCGTGATCTGCACGCCGAACCTTCCGAAGTCCGAATGGTGTAAGAAAGAGATCGAGACCTTTGTGCAGCTGCATGACAGAAAGCATGTGCTTCTCGTGCTTGCGGACGGGGAGATCGCGGGCATAGGAAAGGACCAGAAAAGTCTGGTCCTCCTGTCGCGTTATTCGCCTGATGTTTATTATAAAGTTCCGATCCTGACTTATGACGAAATTCTTGAAGAAGCGGATTCCGTCCTGTCTTCTTATGTTCCGGATCGCAGTATTTTGGAAAAATACAGCATCGAGTGATGTCTTGACCGGCCGTATTTTGCCGGTCGCTTTTTACCAGTCGTCACCATAGTCGTCATACCCGCCGTAATCATCATAGCCGCCGTCATCATAGCCGTCGTATGCGCCGACATCATCATAATCGCCATAATCGCCGGGATCTGACCAGTCTTCTGCATAATCGCCGGGGTCTGACCAGTCGGCATAGTCTCCGGGGTCTGACCAGTCGGAATAATCTTCGACATAGTTATCGACATCCCAGCCGGCATCATTGTTCTCATAGAACTCACCGTCATCATCGATGTAGCCGTCGCTTCCGTAACTCTGGAAGATGTTCTCATAGCCGTTCCAGTACCAGATATCGCCGTCTTCATCCGTCCAGTAAAAGGCGGTTCCGTAATCACCGGGATCGCTGCCGGTCACTTTCTTGCTGTTGGGCGTCTTCTTGGCGGGCTTTGATTTTCCCCGCGCCTTCCCGGCCTGCTTGGGCACGACCTTGGGCGCCGTGGACCAGTTAGTCGTATAGGTACAGGTGTTCAGGATTCTCAGATTGAGCTTGAAGTAGTCCTCGATCGTTGTCTCCGGCGCAACCGTGACTGCGATCAGCGCATATCCCGTCGGCCCGAAATAACGCAGCTGCATGACGCCCATGATGGTCTTGTCCTGCGGATTTTCCGGGTAAATGGACGGATCCAGCCACATGTATCCCGTGATCTCATAGAAATTCCCTCTGTCATGAAAACTGGTCCCGAGTGATTTGAGCAGGTACTTGCCGTAAAACGCCTCCATGGTGTTGTTTAACAGGTATCCCATGCAGGGCTGTGCGAGCCACGCGCCTTTCCCCATGAACTTGTCGACGTCAACAAGGGGCTGGAAGGTCACCATCATCGTGCTGTAGAAATCGTCCGTTCCCTTTTTGGTGGACTTGTTGGAAATATCGAGTGAATTGGCAAGATCCGTACGCGGCACGGCCTTCATCCGTTCCGGGACCTTGATGGAATATGCCTCGAATTTCCCGGGGAAATTGGCGGTCTGCGTCAGTTCATCGTCGGCTGATGCCGCAAAGCTTAAGCTTTCCAGCCGGGTCATCGTGCTGCCGTCCTGATCGACCATCTTGTCATTATCCGTAACCGTGAGTATTTCCGAGTCGCCCCCGTCTTCATAGTTCATGATAAAGGCGTCTCCGTCAACTTCGATCGTCCCGCGGAATGTGGCATTTCCGTTATCGTCATAGGAAACCCACTGCAGATCGTCTGCAACCAGCAGATAGATCGGATAGTCATCATATTTCCAGTATCCGATACAGGCCGGTTTTCCGTCTGCATTTTCCGTACTGCCTGCTGCTTCTTCCGCAGCATCTTCGGCCGCGCTTTCCGCTTCCGCTGCTGCGTCTTCGATCTTCTCGGCCAGGTCACTTTTTTCATTGTTCCCGCCGCATGCGGTGAGGGAACATGCAAGTGCCAGGGCAAGCAGTAGCGCTGTGGTTCTTTTCATAATCTTCTTCATTTCTCTCTCCCTGTAAATATATTTTTGGTGATCCCTTGGGGACGGGGTTAGTGGTCCATTGTGTGAATTTTCTGAAAATGGACCATTGACCCCGTCCCTAAGGGCTCAACATCATCAGATGATCCCGAGCGGGATCAGCACGATGAGCAAAACTGCCACCGCGCTCCAGATCGTGATCAGAAAACGTTTTCTCTTGGCAGGCGCCATGTCGGGGACATAGTTGCTTGCAAGGAAGAACGGAATATATGTCGTGATGAATACCGGCAGCACGCCCCACCACTTGTACACCCAGATAAACGAGTGATTTTCAGTCGCCGCAAGGAAGGATTCCACAAGCGCAAACAGCAGCGCCATTTCGATCGCGCCGACCAGTTTGCAGCTGATCCCCTTTTTGCCGTTTTTGGCAAAATACCGTTTCTCCCGGTCCTGAGGCAACATCTTGAAGGAAATGATCCCCGCCAGCATGAACATCATGGACAGTTCCCAGCAGACGCCGATCAGCAGGATAAATGTCGTCGACTCGTTGGAGACCGACCACAGTGGATAGCCGAAAATGTGGCCGATCACGGCGTTGCAGATTTCATACAGCCAGTGCACGCCGTAGAGCGCTAGCCCGGCAAAGACCACTTCGTAATTCTTTTTGTGCAGTTCGCTCCAATATACATAGAACACGACCGCAAGGATAAAAATGAATGTCCAGTTGAAGTTCGCCGTGGACCGCACCTGAATGCTGTCAACTAAACTCTTCGACAGGTCGGACCCGTCTCCCCAGAATTGAAACATCTGCATACCTCCTTCATTTTTTGGTTTCTTTGTGGTCCCTTGGGGACGGGGTTCGTGGCCCATTGTGTGATTTTTTAAGAAAATGGACCATTGACCCCGTCCCCAAGGGACCATTATACTCTAAGAAAAAAGATTGGAGAACATCATGCGTGCAGTAGTAACAAGAGTAACGGAAGCTGACGTTAAGATCTACGGCAAAACGATCGCACAGATCGGAAAGGGCTTTTTGATCCTTTTGGGCATCCATGTCGATGACACCGAAGCGATCGCCAAAAAGATTGCCGATAAGATCTGCGGGCTGCGTATTTTTGAGGACGTCGCGGGAAAGATCAATGTGAATCCCACCGATGCCGGCGCAGAATTTCTGATCGTCAGCCAGTTTACGCTGTATGCGGACTGCCGGTCGCGGCGCCCCGGTTTTACGGAAGCCGCAAGACCTGAAAAAGCGATCCCGTTATACGAACTCGTGATCTCGGAGTGCCGCGCAAAAGGCTTTACCGTGAAGACCGGTGAGTTTGGCGCCGATATGCAGGTATCATCCGTAAACGACGGTCCCGTGACGATCCTGCTTGACAGCGACCGGATCTAGTTTTCTGTTCCGGCTGTCCCCAAGGGACCTTTAATATTCTATCAGTTCGACGTCCTTAAGTTCCCCTTCATAAAAATCAGCATTTTCCTCGAAGTAGTCGATCGGGCAGCTGTAGCCATAGTAGAACGTATAGAGATCGGTGAGCACGACCACGCCGACCGCCTGTCTGGTATCCTCATTGGATCCGCTCTCATAGGAGATCTTGTAGACCGGATAGGAAAGTTTTGCCGCCAGTTCGGAATCCTCAACGGTTTCCGTGATCACGGCATCATTATCGACCTGTGCGCAGACAATATTTTCCGCATACGCATCCATGGCCTGGCCGTCACGCTGCGAATTCTGATAGCACATGTTCGTGATGACCGTGATCGCATCCTCGGTCATATCTTCATAGAAATAGGTACCGTCATCATAATTGTCTTCCCGGATGTTTGTCACGTTCGTATACTCCGGTCCCGCTAACGCAAGGCCGCCCGTTAAGCCCTCTGCCATTTTGTCCAGTTCTTCAAAGGTATCATCGGCCGTCCAGTATGCCATCTGGTGCATGACCTCAAATTCTCCGTTCTTGTATTCCATAATACTCAGTCCGTCATAATCGATGCCGGTAAAAGGCGCATATTTTGCCCTGAAGTCTGAGAGCTGTTTCTCATACTCTTCCGGTGTGACTTCCGTTCCATTGATCGAATAGCTGTACACTTCATCTCCGGCGGCATCCGTCTGAAGCGTATCGATCATCTCGGCCCTGAACTCTTCCACAAGTGTACCGCCATCCAGCGTTGAGAAAACCTCCCTCTCACCTGTAACACTGCCCGTCTGACGGATCATATACTGGTCGGAATAGCTTAAGGACGCACCGTCCACGCCTGCGATCACACTTGCAACGAGAATGGGTTCGTCATTATAAACCGTGTAGATAAAGGTATTTTCATGATCATATGATCCTTCGGAATCGCATGCCAGAAGTTCCGGAATATCATCATCATTCAGATATGCCAAAATGAACTGATCCGCTGTACCCGAATCGGACATTTCGCTGACCAGGTCACGATAGATTGAAACAAATGCGGGACCCTCTGCAACGTCTTCCGTCATCTGTTCTTCATACTCTTCTTCGTAGGGTTCTTCCTCAAGCGTCTGATCTTCTAAGTAGTCGTCTTCTTCCACATCCTCCGCATATTCTTCCGGCTCCGAAACTTCCGCGGTTTCGTTTCCCTGCCCGCAAGCGGCAAGGGAGAACATAAGCATCAAGGATGCTGCCGGTAAAGCGATTCTTCTGATGATCTTCTTAAAATGCATTTTTCCTTCCCCCTTGGATCATGAACGATCGATGATCTAAATTATTGTTATGGTGATAACTCATGATGAAACCAGATATTTCCTGATCTCTCCGCGCTTATCGATCAAAAGCTTTTTCTTGACCGAAGCAACCAGTTTCTTAACGTAAGGCATGGAAATATGAAGAATGTCGCTGATCTCCCGGTCGGAACGGAATTCCGCCATAAGACGCGCAACATCCATTTCTCTGTCGGTAAGGGGAATGACCAGAGCTTTCAGCTTTTCCTCGTCAAGTTTTCCGTTTGCGGATGTGCCGGAATACAGATCGATATAATGCTGTACCCTTGCAAACAGTACCTTGGACGCGACAGGCTTCTTCAGATAATCGACGACGTCCATCTCAAGGCCCTTGCATTCGCTGGTCTCATCCGTCATGCCGGTCAGAAATACCACGGGGATCCTCTTTAATTCTTCATGTTCCTTCAAGATCCCCAGGACTTCGTAGCCGTCCATCCCGTTCATGATGATGTCAAGAAGGATCAGATCCGGCAGCCATACCTCTTCCGGATCTGCGGACAGCAGAACCTTCAGCGCCTCTTCGCCGGAGGAAAACCCTCTCGCTTCAAAGATGGCTCCGAGCTGTCTGACCATTAAGGTCATCGTCTCTGCATCATCATCGATGATCATTACCCGTTTCCGTACCATGTTTCCCTTTCTTTCGTTAAGATAACCGTTATCGTCCTCAAAAATTATACTATCCGGATATCGAAAAAAACACGTACTAAAAGTATACTCTTTAGATCTGTCTGACCTCTTCCATGATCTTTACCACACCGTTACGGACTCTTTCATACTCACTCAGAATAACCGGTTTGATCTCAAGTCCAAACGCATCGTCCTTTCTGTATTCGGCCGTTTCACAAAGCTGCGCCAAAAGAAAAGCGCCGACTCCTCTTGCGATCGATTTGATGGAATGCAGCTGCAGATCATAGTCCGTTCCTACACCGGATGCCTTCAGTTTGGCCATGGTCTCATCCGCATAGTTGTCAAACAGCTCCAGCCGCATGAGGAATTCATCCGTACTTCCCGCATTGTATTCAAGCGCAAGCTTCACATCGATCCCGTACGGCATGAGGCGGTCCTGAAAATTCTCTACAGCATCCCGTGACAGTTCTTCTTCCGCATCGATATCAATGGCCACGATCTTATCGGGAATAAATGCTTCGATCGTCTCGAACAGTTTGGACGAGCTCACGGGCTTGGAAAGGAAACCGGCAAAGCCGAGATCCAGAAGCGATTCTTCCACCCCGTTCATGATGTCCGCCGTCAGCACGATGACCGGTGTATGAAAATCAGGATATTCTTCCCGTATCCGTTGCAAAGTCTGCGCGCCGTCAAGTCCCGGCATACGAAGATCCATCAGGACCAGATCGTACTCTTTGATGTCGATCATCTCCAAAGCCTCGGATCCGCTCTCCACATCATCAACCTTCATAAGCGCAGGCTCTAAGAATTCCCGGATCACTTTCCGGTTGAACCGGTTATCATCCACAAGCAGGATGCTTGCATCCGGCGCAAAGAACTGCTTCATCTTACCGGCCTGCGGCTTAGATTTTTCCTGCTGTAAGACAGAACCGGAATGGTCTGATTTTGATAAATCCTGATCCGCAACCTTCTGCGGGATCCTGACGGTAAAGACACTGCCCTCATGAAGCGTGCTCTGACAGTTCACTGTTCCGTCTAAAGCATCCACGAGTTCTTTCACGATCGCAAGGCCTAAGCCGCTTCCGCTCGTTTCCCTGTAGAGATCCTGCGTGCCTCTCTCAAACGGCTTAAAGATCGTCTTCAAATGCTCCGGCGCGATCCCGGCCCCTGAGTCAAATACCCTGATCTCAAGGACTTTGTCCCAGTGGATGCTGAATCCGACATATCCTTTTTTCGTGTATTTCACGGCGTTGCTCAAAAGGTTGTCCGTGATCTTGCGGATGACATTCGCATCCCCGAGCAGCATTTCCGGAAGCTTCGGATCCGGCTCATAGCGGAAGGTCAGTCCCGCTTTCTTCGCCTGGATCCGCCATGCCAGCGCCATTTCGTCAAACACGTTTTTGGTATTCCACGGCTTCTTAGCAGGTTCCATTCCTTTTGTTTCGATCCTCGTCAGATCAAGCATGTCGTCGATCAGCGTCAGGAGGATATTTCCGGAAATGTTGCTGTCGTTGATCCACTCCCTGATCTTTGCGGACGAGGTGTTGGAAACGATCAGCTCGTTCATCGCCAGCATGGTATTTAGCGGCGTCCTGATGTCGTGACTCATCTTTGCGAGAAAATCACTCTTTGCGCGGTTTGCCTCATCCGCTGCCAAAATCGCCGCATTCAGTTCCTGCTGCTTCTTCCTGTAGACGCGGATCTGGCAGTACATGGTGATCGCAAGGGATAAAGCGACCAGGACCATGTCCAGAACGACACGTGACATATAGTATTTTTCATTGTTTTCCAGTGTGACGGGATGATAATAGGAATACAGGCACAATCCGGTGTACCACAGAAGTTCTATGACGATCAGAACGACCATGGTAACACCGTCGAGAAGAAATGCGGTAAAAACAACGCCGAAGATAAAGAACGCCGGAATGCCGCTGTGATACCCGCCCTGAATAAAAAACAGGGCACTGAACAGACCTAAGAAAACGCCGAACACCGTCAGGATCATCGCAACTTTGTAGTTCCCGCTCCTGCGGCAGTAAACGATCAGCAAAAGGGAGGCAACAACGCCGGCAAAATCAGCCAGGACCACACCGACATTGTTCCCGTAAATGAGGTTGACCACCCCGGTGATGAAACTGACCGCGACCCCGCATAATGCGAGGATATTAAAAGCCGCAACCCGGATCTCACCGTTTCTTGGTATGATATAGTCCTTGAGCTTTGCGATTTTTCCCATAAATACCTCCCCTCACAAAATGGACCACTAACCCCGTCCCCGAGGGACCATTCTGTTTTATTATACAAGTACGATAAAAATATGAAAATACATACTTTTAGTACCTATTTTTTCATACGAAACGGGAGTATTCTTTTTATCGAAAATCAATACTCGGTTTTTAGTTTCTAGGAGGGATCATGAAAAAAACATTCACACTATTCAGTCTGGTTGCAGTGACTGCGGTCCTGTTAGCCGGGTGTGGGAAACCGGCAGAAACCGTAACGGAAGAAGATATCGATGGGGCCGATTGGAGGACGACACGTGCCTTTACCAGTCTGGAATGGAATACGCCGGATGGAAAGACCGATCTTCTTGCCGCTGCTTATGAAGCAGACGGCGTCATCATCTTAGCACCCGATCAGGAAGACTACGCGCCGTTCCCCGACTGCGCGCTCCTTGACGGCATCCATGACATCAATACCGTGGAAGACAGCATGTACATGATGGATTTCAATGAAGACGGTTACGATGATTTTTGCGTGGATGATCTGATCGATGGCGAGATCGAAAGTGAAGTCTTTCTCTACGATCCGGAAACGGCTTCGTTCGATTATTCCGATGAATACTCAAGCGCCGGGGGATATCTAAAGGAAGTGGAGGACGCTGACCTGTCAAAATTTGCAGGTGACTGGTATGTGGACGGCTCCCTTGAGAACGGACACCTGTCCATTTCCGAAGACGGACATGTCGAATCATACAGTTATGACGGCATGTTTAATTTCGAAGGCGAGCTGGTCTGCGAGGAATATGAAAATCCTGACGGGACCACAGGTTATCTTTACAGCATTTATGATGACGGCGGAGAGTTTGTGACCGGTTTCTACGAACCGGAAGAAGATGATTTTTATGAACTCTACACCGGACAGGACGGCGAGGTCCGTTATGTCAGATCCGATCACTGCACCGGCGACGCCAATTCCGATGCCGATGCGGACGGTTGGAAAGCCTATTACGGGTCTTTGATCCAAAACTGGGAAAAAGATCATGAAAAAGATTACATTCACGGATATAAGTTGTTCTACCTGAATGATGATGAGATCCCCGAGATCGCCCTGATCGGTGGGGAGGAATGGGCCCTTTGCGAGATCCATTCCTATGTGGACGAAACTGCGATCAAAGTTTATTCTGCAGATGATCTCAATACGGACGGAAACGGTCTTTGCTACTATGAAAAGAGCGGCTTCCTGGTACCCACAAAATGGAATGCCGGGATTGGTACGTATGAGTTCTATGATGTGATGAGTGCAGATCCCGATACCGTGTACTGCAGGATCAACGTTGCCGCAGAAGACAGTCTTGCAGGGAAGGCATCCACGGATGTGGAATTTATCGAGCCAAGCGGTGATACCTATTCGAAGCATTACGACAAGGAATATGATCTGTCCGATCTTCCGGAAAAATCAAACATTGAGGAATCGCTTGTGATCAGCGACTTATCCGATATCAGAAGGCTTGACAATGAAGAAGATCTCATGGACTATGATCAGGTCAATGAAGCGCTTGACAGTTATTAAGAAAATGATCCGGGAGCATTGCTTCCCGGATCATTTTTCTCTGCTATTTGTTCTCCACAGTTTTTGCAATACATTTTTTCGTCCTGTTATCTGTACTTATCATAATACCGGAGCTTATAGGAATCCCCGTCTTTCTTGATGATGGCATAGCCGCTTCCGCTTTTGACAAGGGCCGGTTCCGCTGCTGCGGCCGTTGCATCATAAGAATAGAATTCTTCCGGGATACTGTCCACGTCTTCATGACTTAGGAAATAATCCTGATCCAGATCATAAATGTCAAACTGCGCTCTGAAATTATTGGTTCCTTCTTCGCTCAGTGAAGTAACAATTGCAAGTGTGTCATAGGATTCCCCGTCGGCGGCGGGAACGCAGTATCTTCCCTTACTGATAAAGCCCTGATATACATTCGGCCATACATAGGCGTTCAGGTCCTCATCCGTCAGTGTGACATCCATATATTTGTTGACCACATTCTTAACCTTATCAAGACTTAACGTGTAATATCCGTCCGTTGTGATATCCAGATCTTTCCACTTATTGATATACGTCCATCTGTAGGCAAAATCAGCAAGATCGCCGGTGTCCGGCCGCCCGTAGTCAAAATACCCCATATCCTGTTCCGCAAAATTGGATAAAAAGATATTCAGTTTTTTCTGCATATCCTTTGTGATCTCTATCGTATTTTCGGATGCAGCGTTCTGTGCATTGTCCGAAAGATCGGCATACTCGTAATCATCCGGCAGAACGACATCCGAAAGCAGATCCCCTTCCGGGAGCCTGATGGGATCCGTTGTCGGAACGATCTTTTCATATTCTTCCTGCGTCAGTTCGCCGGACCACTCATACACCCACACAGGGTAAGTCCCGATATCACGATAGGATTCTTCCACCTGTCTGCGTTCCTCATCGCTCATATCATAGGCGCAGAATGTATAGTACGACTCCCTGCCGTCATCGTACCTGCATTCATATACTTCAAAATAGTCAGCAAGCGCAGTGTCATACCGGTACCAGGATGAGCTTCCGTCCGATGCCGACATCGAATATAAGAGCAAAAGCATTCCGTCCGGATGGATCTCGGCGATCCCTCTGTACGGCGTGGAAAAAACCTGCTTGGCCTTATTTCCGTCAAAAGCATATATGTCAATGACATCGCCGTAATACGTAATGAGCAGTTCCTCGTTTCCGTCCGCATCAACATCGTAATACAGATACTTTACATCTCCGGCTATCTCGCCCGAAGGCCATCCGTGCTGGACAAGTTCGGTATGAAGCCCCATGCTTTCGACCTCTTCCGGCGTATATTTCAGATCCTGCGCCTCTTTGTACCGGTAAAGGATCTCCTGATACGCTTCTTTACGGGGATCGGTTGCTTCTTCCGCGATTTCTTCGTCATCTTTCTCTTCGGCAGGCTCCTGTTCCGCTATCTCCGGTTCTTCCGCCTCTCCCTCTGCAGATCCGTCTGCCATTTTTCCCACTCTCTCCTGAAGCTGTTCCCGGATATCGGATTTTGACAAAGCCGCCTTATCGCCGCAGCCTGCAAGAAGCAGGATGCCCGCAAGACAGAGAATAACCGCTGCAAATGATTTTTCCTTCATGATCTGTTTCCTTTCAGTCTGCGTGATCCACGCTGATCGGGTCGTTCCGGACCGGTTTCACACTGCCCTCATATGGACCGGTTTCACATCCGGTTTCGATCCGTACAATTTAATATATCTTATGTTTTCCCGTCCCGCTACCGACGAAAGTCTATTCTCGTCAGGTTTTCAGCTCACTGAATATGGCAGATCCGATGATCAGAACAGCGCCGATGATACCTGTGATACTTAGCGGTTCTCTGAGCAGGAACGCGGAAAAAAGCAGTGCCGAGACCGGATCGATGTAGCTGAACACGGCGATCGTCTGCACGTTCAGTCCGTCCATGCTCCCGAAATACATGGCGTATGCGATGCCTGTATGAACGATCCCGAGAACCAGAAGCAGAATGACGGAAACTGCATTCACGCCTTCCCCGCGAAAGCCGTCCGTAAGCAGCAGATAAGGCAGCATGACAAGTCCCGCCGATAAAAGCAGGATTGTCGTTCGCTTAAACGGGTCGATCCCGGGCGTTTTCTTGTTCATGATGACAACCCCGGAATAGAAAAATGCCGCGCCAAGTCCCAACGCGATCCCGTACAGGTTTTTATCCCCGCCTCCGTCTGTGATCACGCCGGACACGAGGACCATGCCGATGATAGACACCGCAGCGCAAAGTGCTTTTTTCCCTGTCAGACGCTCTTTAAAGATGAGCGGAGACAAAAGCATGACGATGGTCGGCTCCATATAGTAACAGAGTGTCGCGACCGCAACCGTTGTATGATTGTAAGCTTCAAACAGCAGGATCCAGTTGATCCCGATCATTGCGCCCGTGACCAGAAGGCTCACGAATGTGCGCGCCGGGATCTTCTCCCACGCTCCCTTTTTGCGGACCAGTGTGAAGATCAAGAGGAACAGGCCTCCGAGGATCCCGCGCGAAAAAGACAGCAGCGCCGAAGAGAGCGGGATATAGCGCCTGAGCACCCCGACAGTCCCGAAGATCAGCATCGACGAAATGAATATTCCCAAAGACCTGCGGTCGTTTGATTTTTCCATCTGCATTCTCCTTTGATCCATTCATGAATGGATGGACCACTGACCCCGTTAAGGAATTGCCCACTCCTTCGTCATGGGCAGGTCGTCGGAACAGATGCAAAGTATGACTGCGTCATAGCTGTTCCGACTGTCCCCAAGGGACCACCGGCTCCTACCACTCCCGCCTTATCTTTTCAAAATCGATGGTCTTCCCAACCTTCTTCCATACAATAAATGTCAGGACTGTATTTATAGCGGCAATAACAAAGTATGTAATAAGGATCCGTCCCCCATCTTCACCGGTATTGATATACGAGGAACCTGATGTTTCCACCGGAACAAACAGCCCTTCTGTATAACCGGCAAAGAAGTCAAACAATCCGTGTGCCACACCGCAGGCCCAAATATTCCTGGTCTTCCAATACAGTATAAGAAGGGCCAAGCCAAAAACGCCTGATTCCAGCGTTTTGGCTACCGCCTGCCCCCATGCAACAGGGGACGTGGGATTAAATCCCAAAACATGTACAGCTCCGAACACCAGTGATGAGACCACTGCGCTCAGAATAAAAACATATTTCTTTTCCCGGAACTTATAGATGATCGCATCGTTTATAACTGCCCGGAAGGCCAGTTCCTCAAAAAGACCCACGGAAAGAAACATAAGAAATATGATGATAAATCCCAATACCGGGTTTTCCTTCAGGGGTACCTGATCACCTATATCGGAGATCAGCATGACCGTGCCCATGATAAACGACATCACCAGAAACCCTATGGAATTCTTAAGGACATATCCCGTGGAAACATAACAGGATGCCAGGGTCTTATCTCCGGATATCTGGTACAGGAAAAAGCACACCGCTCCGCAAAGCATGGTTCTTACCATAAAGAACTGAAAAGCAGTCTCTGTAGGTACCGCCTTGAAACACACAACCACATATACGATGCAGAGTGCAGCAGTTATCAGCGGTGATCTTTTCATAAATTCAATATATTTTTTAAGCATTGATATCCTCCTTCGTCTTCTCATCAAATGGACCACTGACCCCGTCCCCAAGGGACCATTCAGCCTGCGATCGCGGGCAATACTTTTTGCTCGATAAAATCAACTCTGTCAAAAATTCTTGGTTTGAATGTACCGGTTATTCCTACGGATATGTTTGACTCTTTATTTACGTAGATGATATTCCCGCAATCACCGATCGCCGCATAAACCTCTCTGTCATCATACGGCTTGTACCATAAATAGCCATAGTTCATACAGCCAAAGCGTTCGCCCAGTTTCAGATGTGGAGCGGTCATTTCTTTTATATATCCTTCAGAGACGATCGTCTTGCCGTGATACCTGCCGCCGCCAAGCACCATGTCTCCGATCACAGCCATGTCTCTTGCTGACATGCATAATCCCCAGCCTGCGGTAACATTGCCCTTAGGATCTGCGTACCACTCATTTTTTCTGGGATTCTTATTCATGAAAAAATCAAACTGATCTTCTTTTGAACTGTCTCCATGTAATATGCGCTTTGGAAGTTCTAGCGGCTCAAACAGATGATCGTTGGCAAGATCAATGCACTTTACTCCGGTCGATCTCTCGATGATCCCTGCTAAGATCTGAATACCAAGTGTAGCATATCTGAATTCACCGGTAATTCCTTTTCGACCGCCAAGGTAATCGAGCGTCGTTAATGTCCAATCAGCAGAGGTACAAACCTTCTTCCACGGTTCTGCCTTTCCTTTATACGGGGCGGTCATCGTGAGCAGATGTCTGACTGTGACATCGTAGATCGTTTTCTCGCCGCGCTTTACGGTATAATCCGGGAAAAAATCCATCACCTTCTGATCGACACTCCTGATGCGCCCCTGATCCAGCGCGATTCCGGCAAGCAGGCTCACAACACCTTTGGTCACGGAATTGACATTCATGGCATCTGAAGTCTTAAATCCGTGCCAGCAATCATCATAAACAGCAGAGCCGTCTTTTATCGCATAGATCTGACAGATGTTGCTCTCGTTTCCGGTGCTTTCGGAAATAAAAGTATGCAGTTGTTCTTTATCCAATATAAAAGCCTCCTCTTAGAATAGTTCCGGACGTCCTAAGAAAAGGCTAATATGATTAAAAATATTTTTCAAGAAAAATCTGAATGGACCACTGTCCCCGTCCCCAAGGGACCAAATGAGCCACTGACCCCGTCCCCAAGGGATCATTTTCATCGGGGTGACAGGATTCGAACCGGATCCACCGAAACGCTGAAAATACTGTAAGAAAGGAACTCCGCAAGTCCTCGATCAGCGTCAGGGTAACCAAAACACTCAATCATCGTATCCCAATTCATCCATCTGTTTTAACAAGAATTCTTTAAGCTGCTCTTTACCGGGAAGTTGAAGCATATATGTTGAAACAAACAGTTGATTATCCATACCGGACAAAGCATACTCGACCATCTTCGGACCCTTCTTTGTGCAAAGCAGGATTCCTACCGGAGGATTATCCCCCGGATACATCTCATTTTCTTTGTAATACGCCACATAAGCATTGCATGATATAAACAGTTCACAAATATTTCACAATAATTGTTAGCACTCTCTCTTGACGAGTGCTAATTCAAGTGCTATAACATAATCGAACAGAGGAACAGAGAAGACCATAAGAACCAAATGTTCCAATGATCTAATCCCTCCTTCCCCTTGCTCAGTAGCTATTAACAGTATTGAGTGAAAAGGAGGTACACATTATGTTAAGACCTAGTATTTTTGGAGAAGATTTATTTGACGACTGGTTTGCATTCCCGGATTTCAGAGATCTGGATCGAACCGAAAGAAAGCTTTACGGCAGACATGCCGACAGGATGATGAAGACCGATGTTCATGAGCATGACGATCACTACGAAGTAGATATCGACCTGCCCGGATTCAAGAAAGAAGAGATTGGTCTGGAACTGAACAACGGATATCTCATTGTCAGTGCAAACAAGGGTCTGGATAAGGACGAAAAAGATAAGAAGGGCAAACTTATCAGACAAGAGCGTTATTCCGGATCAATGCAGAGAAGCTTCTATGTCGGCGAGAACATCACCGAGGCGGACATCAAGGCAAGCTTCAAACACGGTGTATTGAACCTCACCCTTCCTAAGAAGGAAAAAGAGAAACTCCCCGAAAAGAAACAAATACTCATCGAAGGATGACGATAAAATGGGCCTGCGGATTTCCCGCAGGCCGTTTCTTATCCTGGTGCAATCGAATATAGACAGCGCCTATAAACTGCGAAAATTCGCTATATAAAAATTGCACCAAGGCCAAAGAAAAGCCCTTAAAACCATTGATTTTAAGGGCTTTCTTCGTATCGGGGTGACAGGATTCGAACCTGCGGCCTCGTGGTCCCAAACCACGCGCTCTAGCCAAACTGAGCCACACCCCGTAACCGTCGCTAAAACGGCTCTCAAATTATATCCCAGGTTATTTTTCTTGTCAATTTCAGGAAACTGTTGACAGAATGTTTTTTATGTATTATTGTATTACGCAGTTAGTACAGTAATACAATCCGAGGAAAGGAGTAGCAATCATGTCATGGAAACTGGATTCAGACAGGCCGATCCATAAACAGCTGCTGGAAGTTCTGCTGACCGGGATCGTCTCCGGAACTTATCCGAGCGGATCCAAACTTCCGAGCGTTCGTGATCTGGCCATGGAAGCAGGGGTGAACCCCAACACCATGCAAAGAGCGTTCACGGAGCTCGAGCAAAAAGGGCTGGTCCGTACGGAACGTACGGCGGGCAGGTTTGTGACGGACGACCGGGAAAAGATCGAGCGCTCAAGAGATGCCATCGCAACGCAGCAGCTGACGCTGTTTCTTGATAAGATGCAGCAGCTGGGATTTCAGAAAAAAGAGATCGTATCTTTCGTGCGGTCCAAGATCGAGGAGGAAAAAAATGAGTGAGTTATTGCAGATCGAAGAGCTGGTGAAGGCCTACGGAAAAGGGCAGAAACCGGCGCTGGATCATATCTCTTTTACAGTGGGAAGCGGCCGGATCGTCGGGCTGCTCGGACCGAACGGCAGTGGAAAGACGACCCTGATCAAACTGATCAACGGTCTTCTGACACCGACTTCCGGAAAGGTTCTGATCTGCGGAGAGCAGCCGGGCGTTGCCTCAAAAGCGATCATTTCCTATCTGCCCGACCGCTTAAGCCTTCCGGGCGATCAGACGATCGGAGAATGTATCGCCTATTATCGTGATTTTTACAAAGATTTCGACACGGAGCGCGCAGAGCAGATGCTCTCCTCTCTGCAGATAGACAGGAAAAAAAGGATCAAAGCCCTCTCCAAAGGCACCAGAGAGAAGGTGCAGCTGATCCTGGTCATGAGCCGCAGAGCGAAGCTTTACATTCTGGATGAGCCCATCGCCGGCGTGGATCCTGCTGCCAGGGATTATATCATCCGGACGATCATCGGCAACTATGACAAGGAAGCATCCATCCTGCTTTCCACGCATCTGATCTCTGATGTGGAGAATATCCTGGATGATGTGATCCTGATCCAGGACGGATCGATCCGTTTAAGTTCTTCCGTGGAGGATCTTCGCGAAGAAAAAGGAAAATCGCTGGATGCGATCTTCAGGGAGGTGTTTGCATGTTAGGCAAGTTGATGAAATACGAATGGAATTATATCTATAAGAAATTTCTGCTTTTTGCAGGGCTGATGGCCGTCGCATCGTGTGTGGGATATTTCTCCGCCGCGCAGTTTTCAAAGCTTGATCCCGACAGCAATCCTCTGCTGTTCATGTCGATCATGTTCGGGCTGATGATCTATTATATGATCCTTTCCGGTGTCTCGATCGGGTTTACGATCATCATCGGCATCCGGTTCTACAAGACGGTTTACGGGGACCGGGGATATCTGACACATACACTGCCGGTCAGCGCAAGGCAGATCTACTGGTCACATATCATCGTGGACGGTCTCTGCCAGATCGTGCTCTGTGTGCTGATGCAGCTTAGCATCATGATGGTGAGCACCCGTATGATGGCAGCCCTTGCAAGTGACATCACATTAAATGCGAGTGATTTTTACATGCAGATGTATGGGGCCGATAATCCGGTGCAGCTCCTTGTGGTCATCTTCTACAGCATCTTCGGCACTCTGGTCAGTCTGATCATGGTCTTTGCGTCCATCGTGCTCGGCCAGTATTGGAAGCGGCACAAGGTCTGGGGCGCGGTAGTCAGCTATCTGATCATCACCACCTGCATGATGGTGGTTTCCTGGGTCACGCTGATCCCGCAGTTCGTATACTATGTCTTCAATAATGCCTCACCTGACGGTATCGTTGCGATCCCTTCCTTCTTCTGGATCTCGATCATGCTGATCTCTGCAGTCTTTGGTGTCGTCACGTTCCTGATCATGGATCATGGCATGACCAAACGGCTGAATCTCGAGTAAGCCTTGCAAAAAAATGGTCCCTCGGGGACGGGGTTAGTGGCTCATTTTCAGAAAATTCCGAAAATGAGCCACTAACCCCGTCCCCATGGGACCACGCATGGGCGCACTGTTACTCGTGTTTGACGGGTGCAGATTCGATCACGAAGCGCACGGATCCTTCCTCACCTGCGGCACTGCCGCCAAAGGACTTGTAGGATTTGCCGGCATCGCTGATGGCTTTGACTCTTTGTTCCATGCTGTCAAGATCGGTATCAAACAGTTCCGTCAGTTTGGAGATCCCTTCCGCGTCGAACCGTACCATGCCTTCGTCTAATTTCTGCACGCCTGCATATAAGTCACTGGCACCGCTTGCCAGTTCCCCTGCTCCGTTTGCAAGCTGCTTCGAGCCGTCTATCAGAGTGGCCGAATTTGAGTTCAGTTCCTGCGTACCGCTGAGCAGTGTGCCGGTTCCTCCTCTGAGTTCAGAAGACCCGGATTTCAGTTCGGATGCACCGTTTGAAAGTCTTAAAGTTCCGGATTTCAGATCTTTGGCCCCGCTGAAGAGTTTATGCATTCCCTCACTTAACGAGTCAGCGCCGCCGTTTAATTTTTCCGTTCCTGCTGATAACTGTGCCGCACCGTCAGCCACGCTGCCGGCACCGCTTGAGAGCTTTCCGATCCCGGCGTTTAATGCATCCACATCCAAAGCCGCCTGCATGCCGGACAGACTGTCTGACAGGCTTCCTGCTGCAGAGGCCAGTTGCGATGCCGTTGCTGAAGCCATCTGCAACGCTCCCTGTGCTGCGCCGATCTGGGCATTCGCCATCTGGATTTGTGCATTGGCCGCGCCGATCTGCGCATTGGCTGCATCCACTACCGCGCTGATCTGTCCGTTTGCGCCGTCTATTGCTGCTGCGAGATTTCCGATCGTGGCATTTGCCGATTCGATCTGCGCGTTTGCCGCATCGATCTGTGCATTTGCCTGAGACTCAGCCTCCGCTACCGCCGATGCCACTGCAGCTGCCGCTTCCTCATCCATGCCGTCCGTTGATACGGAGATGGAAACATGATCCACGGTCCCGGCCGTAGATGCATCCGGAGCAGAAATACCTTCACCCGTAACCTCGGAAACACCGCTTACTTCCGAAAAAGCCGCAGCATTGAGTTTCTCCGCAAGTGCATTCAGACCATCACGGATCTGTCCGGCACCGGATGCCGCCTGCCCCAGTCCGTCTTTTAACTGCGAGAGCGAGCTTACCTGCGACTGCAGTCCCTTAAGGCCTTCCGATACCTGTGCGGCTCCGTCTTTGAGTCCGGCTGCACCGTTATTGATCTGACTGACGCCGTTTTTGACCTGATCGGCGCCTTGTACAGCGCTTCCGATCCCATCGCTCAGGGCACCTGCGCCTGCATCCACTTCATCGATCCCGTTCTTTAACGTGCCGATCCCATCATCCAGTCTGCCGGCTCCGTCATGGAGCTTTTGTGCGCCGTTTGACAGTTCACCGACACCGCCGGTATATTTGATAACTCCGTCATATAATTCTCCGCTGCCCTTTGCAAGTTCTCCGGCTCCGTTTGAAAGTGCTCCTGCGCCTGTACGAAGTTGTCCGCTTCCTTCCACCAGTCTGGTACCTGCATTTTTGAACTCTTCCATGGAAGCTCGCAGATCAGGCATCTGCATTTTTTCTGTATCCACGTTTTCCAGACCAAGTGCACCCATTACGTCGGAGCTGACCATGGTCAGCGTCATTCCCAGTTCAAAATCCTTTGCATCGGCTTCCACACTCACCTCACTCGGGATCCTGATCTCGTCCTCGATCTTGGTAAGAAGCGCGGCATCCGAAACCTTTGTGCCGTTCAGACTGTCAACAAGCCCCGGGAAAGCCATGCCCACCACGATGTCCTTATTGCCGTCGGAAATGACTGTTCCGTTTGTGACCGTAACATTGCTGAATTTTGCTGCATCAAGCATCATGCCGCTCATGACTGCAAAAGGTGTATAGATCGTTTCTTTTTCACCGTTGATCTCCACCTGGTTTCTGTCGTGATTTTCATAATTCATTTTGATCTTCACATGCCCGCTCTTACCGGCCAGCTCTTCAGGAGAAATCTCTCTGCCGTCAAGCTGATAGGAAATCTGCACATCAACAGGCAGGTCTTTATCCGTAGTGCCCTGATAATAGATATCTTCACCGGATGCATTCCAGACCATCTGATCCCCGTTTTTTTCAAACTGCTGCGAGCCCTTCACGTTTTTGATGTCCTTAAGTTCCGACTCATCCATCAGTTCGCCGGAACTGCTGCTGTTTTTCAGCCAGTCACTTACTACGACCGAATCCACGCCGCCGCAGGCATTCGTTTTGACATAGACTGTCTCCTGCTTCTTTGCCATCTGTGCACCGACCGTGGATACGGCTGTCATCGCATCCATCAGTCTGTTTTCGTCCGTTTCACTTTTCTGCTGCGTCTCCTGTTTTATCTCTTCCGGCGCCGGCGCCTCGTTTTTGCATCCCGCAAGCAGCGACAGGATCATTGCCGATGTTAAAAATAAAGCCATTTCCTTTTTTCCACGCATGATCTTCTACCTCCTTTTATGCCTTCAACACTGTCTTGCCCGGATCTGTACGGTGCTTGACAGTTTCTTTTTTATGAAACAATGTATATGGTGCAAACTTCCACGATGTCACGCAGATCAGCGGATCAAACAGCTGCAGCATCGTCGGCAGCATCGTCAACACGATAAACATGCTGATCAGGGCGCCTCTTGCCATCAGCGTGCAAAGAGAACCGATCATATCGATGTTGCTGACCAGGCCGACGCCAAAGGTTGCGGCAAAGAAACTCAGCGCACTGACGACAATGGATTTCATACTGGCCTGATGCGCAATGAGCGCCGCTTCCTTTCTGTCCTTCCCGGCCCCGCGCTCCTGTTTGTATCTGGTCGTCATCAGGATCGCGTAATCAACGGTGGACCCCAGCTGGATCGTCCCGATCACGATGGATGCAACAAACGGAAGGACCGTGCCGGTATAGTACGGAATTCCCATATTGATGAAGATCGCAAGCTCGATCACCCCGACCAGAACAAGCGGCAGGGAAAGGGATTTGAACACAAACAGAATGATCACAAAGATCGCTCCGATCGACACTTCGCTGACCGTTGCAAAGTCATGGTCCGTGATCCGGATCAGATCCCTTGTGCAAGGCGCTTCTCCCACCAGCATGGCCTTCGGATCGTAACGTTTTGCAATCTGTCCCAGCTCATCGCACTGGTTGTTGACTTCTTCACTTGCCACCTTGTATTCGGATAAAATAAGCATCAGTTTGTATTCATCGCTCTGCAGGGCGCTTTTGAGTTCCTCCGGGATCATGTCCGAGGGCACCATGGGTCCGACGATCGAATCCAGTCCCAGCACATCCTTGACGCCGTCCACGCTTCTGATCTCTTCGATCATCCGGTTCGTCTGATCCTGCGGCAGATCAACATCACAGAGGAGCATGTGCGTACAGTTCATATCAAAGTTCTCATCCAGTTTCTCGTTTGCGATGATACTGGGCAGGTCCTTCGGAAGCGTCGAGTCCAGGTTGTAGTAGACCCCTGTTCGCTGATAGCCGTAAAAAGCGGGGATCAGCAACGCTATGAACAGAACCGCAAAGATCCATTTATGCTTAACGATGAAGGCCGACAACTTCGGAAGATCCGGCAGCAGCGGTCTGTGGCCTGTCTTCCTGATCGCACCGTCGCATAAAAGCAGCATGGACGGTAAGATCGTCACGCAGGAGATCACACCGATCAGCACGCCTTTTGCCATCACGATCCCTAAGTCCATACCGAGGGAAAAGCTCATGAAACAAAGGGCCACAAAACCTGCGATCGTGGTGATCGAGCTGCCGACAACGGAAGTAATGGTATCTGCGATCGCCGAAGCCATCGCTTCTTTCCGGTCAACCGATCCGTCCTTTAAGTGCTCCTCATAGCTGTGCCAGAGAAAGATCGAATAGTCCATTGTCACGCCCAGTTGCAGCACCGCCGTCAGCGCCTGCGTAATATAGGAAATCTCACCGAGCACAATGTTACTTCCAAGATTGTATATGATCGACATGCCGATCCCGATCAGGAAAAAGACCGGTGCCAGAAACGAATCCATCGTCACGCCAAGCACAAGCATTGCCAGAACGACCGCGATCAAAACATACAGCGGCGTTTCCTTGTCCGATAAGTTTTTCGTATCCACGACCACGGCGGACATTCCGCTTAAGAAGCACTGCTTCGTGCATATCTTCCGGATCTCTCCGATCGCCTTCATCGTCCTGTCTGCCGAAGTAGTGTCCGAAAAGATCACGGCCATCATCGTGCAGTCGCCGTTATTGAAAGCCTTGTAAAGATCGTCCGGGAGCATGGTCATGGGAATCGAAAGATCCGCGATGCTGTCATACCAGATCACGTCCGAAACGCCGTCCACCTGTTTGACTTTTTCTTTCAGATTTGAAACATCCCGTTCATCCATTCCCTCAACGATCAGGAACGAGAACGCTCCGGTTCCGAACTGGTCCACCAGAATGTCCTGCCCGACCATTGTCTCGATCTCATCCGGCAGATAGTAGAGGATGTCGTAATTGACCTTCGTCTTCAGATAGCCGATCACCGACGGGATCAGCAGCAACAACGAAATGATCACGATCATCACTCTGGACCTTACCACTGCATTAGCAAATTTCTTCATTCACTGCACCTTCTTTTAAAAACTGACCATTGTTCATTTTTATCACACGATTGTTATAATACAAAAATGACCAATAGTCAATATTTTTTTTCAACTTATTGCTTTTTTCATAAAACAGTGAGAAAATCGTACTCAGAAAGGATCATCCGATATGGGAAAAGTCGCTCAGAACAAACAGCAGAAGCGGGAGGCGCTTCTGAATACAGCCTTTAAACTCTTCACAACAAAAGGCCTGCACAACACGTCCATCGCGGACATTGTTGAACAGGCCGGTGTAGCCAAGGGCACTTTTTACTTATATTTTAAGGATAAATACGACATCAACAACAAGCTGATGGTGCACCGCTCCACGGAACTCTTTGATGCCGCCATGGAAAGGCTGCATGAAAAAGGGCTGACCGGGTACCGGGAAAAGCTGCTCTTCATCGTGGATGACATCATCACTTCTCTGGCAGAAAATAAACTGCTGCTCATGTTCATTTCCAAGAATCTCGGTCTCGGTTTCTATCATTTTACAATGGAAAACGAGCAGATCGTGGAATATCCCTCGATCCATGATGCCTATCAGGAGCTGGTGCAGGATACCGAGGGACAGATCAGCGATCCGAAGCTCATGCTCTACATGATCATCGAACTGGTAGGCAGCAGCATCTACTCCTCCATTCTTTACAGCCAGCCTGTAGATATCGAAACGCTCAAACCTTATCTTTACAAGTCGATCAACGCGATCATCGATCAGTTTCTTCCATGATCCCCGGGTGGTCCCTTGGGGACGGGGTCAGCGGCTCATTTTTATGTAAACCAATCGGGGCAAAAATGAGCCACTAACCCCGTCCCCATGGTTCAATTTATTCTTTCAAATACCGGGATCACGCTTAGCGGCGCGGGTGCACATACTGTGCATCCACCCTCATACACACTTCCGTCTGTCTGATTTTTCCATCGGGCACCTGACGGAAGATAAACATCCCTTGAAGTCACGCCTGCGCTTAAAACAGGCGCCACCAGAAACTTGTCGCCAAACAGATACTCGTCCTTGATCTTCCACGCTTCTGCATCGTTTGGGTACTCATAAAACAGGGTCCGCATCAGAGGCGCTCCCGTTTCATGCGCTTCCTTCATGAGCCTGCGGATGTAATCCCTCATGGATTCCCTGAGCCGGATATAGTCCTTACAGATTTCAAACACTTCTTCCCCGTAACTCCAGATCTCGTTTGCAGCGCCGGAGCAGCATGCCGCGCCGCCTGTCGTTCCAAGCATCGGCTGTCTCGGTTCTCTGTCTCCGTGCAGTCTCATAACGGGACAGTAGGTTCCCCATTCAAACCACCTGACGAAGAGTTCCCGGAATGCAGGATCATCCGGATTCCCGCCATGGAAGCCGCCGATGTCCGTTGTCCACCACGGAATTCCCGCAAGTCCCATATTGAGTCCCGCGACAAGCTGGTTTTGCATGCTTTCGAAACTGGAGGCAATATCGCCGGACCAGACGAGCGCCCCGTATTTCTGGCTTCCCGCCCATGCACACCGGATCAGGTTCACGATATTTTCCTGCCCCGCTTCTTTCATCCCTTCATAAAACGCTTTTGCATAGTCGGACGGGTAAATGTTTCCGATCATCAGATCGGTCCCAAGAAAATAGCGGTAATTGTCAAAATCATACACCGTGTATTCCGGCTCCGCCTCATCCAGCCAGAAAAGCGTGACGCCAAGATCGGCATAATTCTTCTTCGCCGTTTCCCAGAGATACTTCCTTGCAGCTGGGTTCGTCACATCCAGATGGATCGTTGCACCTTGAAAATCAAGGCCTGTCCGGTATCCTCTTTCCGTGCGGATGAGATAACCGTTTTCCAGCATATAGTCAAAGTTTTCACTTTCCCTGTCCACCGTCGGCCAGATGGAAACCATCAGTTTGATCCCCATGGCATTCAGTTCTTCTATCATCGCTTTCGGATCGGGCCAGTAAACCGGATCGAATTTCCATTCTCCCTGTTTGGGCCAGTGGAAAAAGTCCACCACGATCACATCGAGCGGGATCCCCAGTTCGTGATATTTTCTCGCCACGTCCAGAAGCTCATCCTGTGTCCGGTAACGAAGCTTGCACTGCCAGAAACCGAGCCCGTACTCCGGCATCATCGGGACCGTGCCGGTCACCTTTGCATAGGCTTCTACGATCTGCGAAGGGGAGTCCCCCGCAACGACCCAGTAATCCATTACGTTCGTGCTGAAAGCTTCGAACGTGGTGTGATTTTTACCGAATACGCATCTTCCGATCGCTGGGTTGTTCCACAGCAGGCCGTATCCGAGAGAAGATACGGCAAACGGCACGCTCGCCTGGGAATTCCTGTGCGCCAGTTCGAGGTCCGTTCCTTTCAGGTTCAGATGTTCCTGCTGGTACTGCCCCATCCCGTAAATCTTTTCTTCAGGATCCAGCGATTCGAACCGGACGCTCAGATGGTAGTCTCCGCCGATCAGGGGTTTGAATTCCCTTCCCTCCACCTCGATCGCGCTGCACTTCGGATCGGTAACATCCCTGCGGTTTCTGGTGTATTCTTCCAGCAGTTTCTTCCCGTCCTTTGTAAAGATCGTGATCTTTCCGGCTTCCGACAATCTGACCACGATCTTCCCGTTTTCAAGAACGCCGCCGTCTTCGTCTGTTTTTGCGCTTCCCGACGGCACCTGCGGGACGGAAAGCGCCCAATTCTCCTCAGGCATCTTAGCGCATTTTGTCGCGCGGATCCTTACGGCATTTTCGCCCCAGGATTCGATATACAATGTTTCCGCATCATATCTGTAAGTCAGTCTGTTCACATCTGCTGTGATCATGTCTTCTCCTTTTTGGTGCCTTGGCATGGTCCCTTTGGTGAGCCCTCGGGGACGGGGTTATGGGATCATTTTTTGAATTTTCTGAAAATGAGCCACTAACCCCGTCCCCGAGGGCTCACCAAGGGCTCATTCGTTCAGCCACACGCGCATCTCGTTGGTGCCGCGGTTGGCCCAGGCGTAGTAGGGGATCATCCTGAGAGGCTGTTCCGTGATCGACGTGTCGTCAAAAGCACGGTAGAGCGCAGTGTCTGCCCCCGTGATCCGTTTGCCGTTTGCCGAGATGACACCGACGCCGTTTAACAGATCCTCCTGCCATTCATAAGAAAGCGCCGCGTCTTTTGGAAGCCGCAGGCAGTGCAGGTCCTCTCCGTTGTCAACGCCTTCCGCGCAGTAGATAAAAGGTCCTCTTGAAACGGCGACCTTGCCGATATTCTCAGACACCTTCGGGTTGGAATACCATCTCTTCGGTGCAATGTCTAAGTTCAGCTCCACCGCATGTTCTCCCGGCGCGATCTCAAAGCACAGATATCCGTTGACCGGTTTGGTCGACAACGACTCACAGTCGATCGCGGCCGTATATCCGTTTGCCCAGGACGGAACCCGGATCTTCAGGGTCCGCGCAGCCTGTCCGTTGTTTGAGATCTTAAAGAGCAGGTTCCCGCTTTTCGGATAATTCCCTTCCTGCCTGATGACAAATGTGCCTTCTGTATCTTCGCACTGAAGTTCCGATCCGATGAAGAGATTCACCAGGATCTCCTCATCCCTGACCGTATAGATATATTTGTCTAGGGATGCGATCAGCCTTGCAAGATTCGGTGGGCAGCATGCACAGCCTAGCCACTGCGGACGGACCGGTTTTACATGACTTTTCCCCGGATCGTCCATGGACTTCTTCGGCACCACTTCCAGCGGATTGACATAGAAAAAGTGCTTGCCGTCAAGCGCCATTCCGGAAAGGACCGTATTGTACAGGGCCCGTTCCATCACATCCGCATACTCTGCGTTTGCATCGATCCGAAGCATCTGTCTAGCGAAAAACATCAGCCCGACGGACGCACAGGTCTCGCAGTACATCGTGTCATTCGGAAGGTCGTAATCAAGCGTGAAAGCCTCCCCGATCACGGTGGAGCCGATCCCGCCGGTGATATACATCCGCTTATCAACGATATTTCTCCAGATCTTTCTGCAAGTGTCCGCGAGCCTTTCATCCCCGGAAGTCGCCGCAAGATCCGCAAGCGCCGTGCTCATGTACACGAGCCTTACGGCATGGCCTTCCGCCGTATCCTGCTCCGGAACGGGACGGTGCATCTGAAAATACTTCAGCGGAAAACTGTCCAGTCCCCCGATCACCGGATTGCCGTCATCATCCACCGTCTGCTCCCGGAAAAATGACGGATCCCGCCCCCTCTCATTTAGGAAAAAGGAAGCCGTTTCCATGTATTCCCGGCAGCCTGTGAGATGGTACAGTCTCATCAGCGCGATCTCGATCTCCTCATGCCCGTCAACGCCTCGGATCTGTCCCTCTTTATCTCCGAATGTCCTGCAGATGTGGTCCGCAAGTTTCTTCGCGATCTCCAGTGCTCTCGCACTCCCCGTTGCCAGATGATAAGCTGTCGCCGCTTCAATAAAGTGTCCAGCACAGTAGAGCTCGTGACTTTCCTTCAGACGCTTGTATTTCCGGTCGGGTTCCATGATCGAAAAATAGGTATTCAGATAGCCGTCTTCCTCCTGTGCTTGACCGATCAGGTCAACGACTTCATCCGCAGTTTTTTTCAATTCCTCATCCCATGCATAGCGCAGGGAATATGCGACCGCCTCCAGCCACTTATAGACGTCGCTGTCCTGAAATACCCAGCCGTAATGCCTGCCTTCGGCGCGCTTTGCCGCGATCTTGAAATTCTCGATCGCATGACTTTTCTCGTTCGGGATCGATGCATCATTCCTCTCCCGCTCGATATTGATCTTGATCGCATCGTTCAGCACAGCCCACTGATAAGGGATCATCTCCTGTTTGACAAGCTTTCTGTATCTGTTCCAAAAATCATCACTTACGGTTACTTCGTACTTCATGAGGTAGTCCTTTCTGTAACTGAATCTGCAGCCCTTTCCCGAACACACCGGGCATTCCTAAGATCCTTTCCTGCAAAAAGGGGCAGAGAGTATCTCCCTGCCCCGTAAAGATCACAGCAAGCCTTATTTTCCAAGGATCGAATCGATGGTCGTCTGTGCTTCCGCCGCTGCCGAAGCAGGGTCGCTGTCGCCTGTGATCACTTTGTTGAACGCAAGCGAGATCGCATCGGAGATATCCGGCCACTCGGGAAGCGGGCCTCTTGCATTTGCATACTGCATCTCGTCAACAAATACCTGGTATACCGGATCGCCCTGGAACTGGTCTTTTGCGATCGTGGAATCGGAAGAGATGTAGCCCATGTGATCCATCATGTACAGGCAGGTGTCCTTGCTGGTCGCATACTTCAAAAACTCGATCGCGCCGTCTTCGTTTCCGCCTGCGATGACCGCATAGTTCTCGCCGCCAAGGCCGGAAGCCTGCTGCTTATCCTGCGGAATGGGAGCCACATTCCAATGCATGTCGGGAACTTCCGAGCGCATGGTCGGGATCTGCCAGGTGCCGTTGATCATCATGGCAAGGTTGCCGGAGATGAACTGGTTCATCGTATCGCCCTGTGTCCAGTTGATCGCTTCCTTAGGGAATGCGCCTGCATCGACAAGGCTCTTTTCAAACTCAAGTGCTTTGATACCGCCTTCGGAGTTGATCTCATAGGAAGTCTGACCCGTGGACCATACCCAGGGAAGGAAGTTGAACGTACCTTCTTCGTTCTGCAGTGCGCAGTGAGCGAATCCGTAAACATTTCCCTTGGTCGTCTTGGTGGCAACATCCAGAAGCTCATCCCATGTCGTCGGCACTTCGCAGCCCGCGTCTTTGAGCATGTCTTCATTATAGAAGAGTACCAGATCGTTGCTTCCGAACGGAACACCGTACAGTCTGCCGTCCAGCGTACAGGAATTAACGGGACCCGGATAATAGGTGCTGACATCGAATTTGTCCGTGATGTCCGCAAAGATTCCCATTGCCGCATAAGAAGCATGGTCGGGATTATCCAAAATCACGATGTCGGGAAGTTCTCCCGCGGATGCGCCTACCGAAAGCTGTTTCTTAAAATCAGCAAACGGAACATACTTGGCCTGAACCTTGACCTGATCCTGCTGGCCGTTGAATTCCTGAATGATGTGGTCCAGCGCTTCCTGATGGCCTGCAGTCTCCCAGTAATACCAGATGGTAACATCCCCTGCAGCGCCTTCGCTTGCTGCTGCCTCTTCCACCGGTGCCGCTTCTTCCGTTGCCGGTGCCGCCTCTTCTGTTGCATCACTTGCCGGTGCCGGTGCCGGAGTCCCTGCTGATGCCCCGCATCCAGCCAGCGCCGCAGTGAGCATCATGGCACTGATCAATGTTGCTAAAACTCTCTTTTTCATAAAATACCTCCTTCATGAGCGTTGTTTTCTTTACGGGTTTATTATCCGTCGAAGCTTACGGACAGAAAACTCAAGAAAACTTAAAAAGGGGGAATAATCTAATCTGATTTCATTCTGTAAGGGATCCGGATGATGACCAGCGTCCCTTCGGGGTCTGCTTTTTCCACATGCAGTTCACCGGCTTTTTTGTAATACATGGCAAGCCTCGTCGCGGCATTTTTCAGTCCGATGCCGGTTCCCGAACCGCCGTCTTCATAATTGCCGCTGTTGATCTTTTCCATCAGTTCCGGGTCCATGCCGGGTCCGTTGTCTGCGATCCTGATCTCTAACCTGTCACCCTTCTTTTCAATGGAGATTTCCAGTTTCGCATCTTCCCGCTCTTTGTCAAAGCCGTGAACGATCGCGTTCTCCACAAAAGGCTGCAGCAGAAACTTGTGGATCCTTGCCTCCTGAATATCCGGCGCCACAAACAAAGAGCACGAAAACCGGTCCTTCATCCTAAACTGCTGCAGGTAAATATATTTTTTCAGCCACTCCGTTTCTTCCTTAATACTCATCTCCGCGTTGCTGTTTACGATGGCGTATCTTAAAATCGTGGCCAGCGAGCTGATCGCGTTGCTGATGTCATACTCGTCCCGATCGATCGCCATCCAGTTGATGGTATCGAGCGTGTTATAGAGAAAATGCGGATTGATCTGCGCCTCGAGCGCCGTGATCTGTGCCTCCTGCTGCCTGGTGATGGCTTCATTGAGTTTTTCGAGCGTATCGTTAAAGCCGTCCGCGATGCTCTCGATCTCAAGCGGCATATCCGCGTCTTTATCGATCCGGACGCTTAAGTCGCCGCCCTGTGCCTCTTCCATCCCTTTTACGATCCTTCCGACTGAAGCGACCAGATTCTTAGACATCCTTGTGGATAAGAACACCGCGGCCGCGATCACGACTGCCCCGATCAAAAGCGTTAACAAAAGCTGCCTTTGCATGGAAACCAGGAGGTTGCTCAAATCCATGATATTCACAAGATCCCAGCCCAGTTCCTCATCGTGAAGCACATACGTTCCGAAAGAGGCCGGCGTCCCGTCCGGGATGCTTCTGTAAAAGCGTTCATAATCTTTGGTCCTTGTCTCCTCATCCCGCTTCATGTCGGTGACAAGCGTCCCGATCCTGTCCGGCTCCTCCCCGAACGTGATGATCCTCCCGTTTCCGTCCACGATGAAATGAAACACCCTTCCGTCCTGCACAAAGCTGTTGCAGACAGTCTGGAGCAGTTCCTCATCGATGCTTAAGATCGCGATCCCGCATTCTCTGTCTAAGTTTTTATAATCGATGATCCTGTGCGCGATGTGCAGCAGATAGTAATCCTTGTTGGCAAAGTTCGTACCAAACTCCGTCGGATAGATATGAGGATCGTAATCCTTAATGACATCCCGGTACAAACCGTCCTTTCCGAGACTGAAGCCGTCTAACCAGGAACTTCTGTAGGTGGCAGGCGTCATCTGCTCATAGGTAACGACTTCTCCCTTCGGCGTGATCAGCGTGATCGCCCGGATGTGATCCTTGGAATACAGCAGCCCGCTGAACAGTCTTCGCATCTGGTTGACCGTCACGGCTTCGTCGACCCCGGTGTCCAGATTTTCCACCCATTTGACGATGTCGTCATCCGTATAGATCTGATAAAGAAGGTCTTCGTAGGATTCGAGTCCGATATGCAGGTTGTTGTCAAGCTGGCCTAAATTACTGCGGCTCATCACCTGCATGTTTTCCCGCAGCGTCCTTGAAATGTTGGCAAACGAAAAGATCTCGATCACGACGATCGGAATGATCGATGTCATGATAAAGAGCAGGATCAGTCTGTTTTTGATGCCGGTTTTTTTCATATTTTTCCTGTAAAAATCAAAATGATCAGGGTGATCGTTCCAAATCCCCCTGACCATTATCATAGTATGTTCCCATCTGCCTTTCAATCGTTTTCTATCCCTTGACGGCTCCGTTCGTCATTCCGCTGATGATGTATTTCTGCATAAAGATGAAGATCAGCGTCACGGGAATGATCGCAACGATCGCAAAGGCCGTTAAGTAACTCCATTTTGTGCCGTACTGCCCCATGAAGTTGAAGATCCCCGCAGTGATGGGGCGCTTTTCCTGATCGAGAATGAACGTCATCCCGTAGGCAAGGTCGCCCCATGCGTAAAGGAAGGAAAATATCGCGCACACGATCACGCCCGGCTTGGCCACCGGGACCAGGATCCTCATAAATGCCGACATCCTGGTGCAGCCGTCAATATATGCCGCCTCTTCGAGTGCTTTCGGGATCGAGGCAAAATAGTTCTTTAGGATCAGTACGGAAAACGGGATCCCGATGGTGGCGTCCGCCAGAATCGAAGCCCCCCAGGTATTGTACATCTTCAGGTTCCGGAACATGATGAACATCGGTGTCAAAAGCACGGATACGGGCAGCATCTGTGTGACCAGAAAGCCTAAAAGCATGGCTTTTCTTCCGACGAACCGGTATCTTGCGATCGCATAGGAAGCCGGCACCGCAAGGACCACCGAGATCAGCATGGCTCCCATGGAGATCACGAAACTGTTGAAGAAGGATTTGAACATGTTAAAATCACCCGTCTCGATCTGCGCGGCATAGGATTTGGTATTCAGCACATGCGGATACCAGGTCGGCGGGATCTGGAAGATTTCCTTCTCCGTCTTAAACGATGTGATCAGCGTCCAGAACAGGGGAAACAGCAAAATGACCAGAATGACCACCGAGATGATGCAGAACAGAGTATTCTTTTTGGGATTTAATCTTTTCTCTTCCATCAGTCTTCTTCTCCCCGCATAGTGATCTTTAAATAAAGCATGCCCACGAGCAGCAGGATCAGGAACAGCACGTTTGCAACCGAAGCGCCCTTGCTGTACTGGAACATGTCAAAGGACAGTTTATACGAATAGGTCGACAGCAGATGCGTGGAATTGACCGGACCACCCTCTGTCATGACATAGACCAGATCGTATACCTTGAACGTATAGATGAACCCGAGCACCAGAACAGACTCGATGGTCGGACGGAGCAGCGGCAGGGTGATCTTCACAAGTCTCTGCCAGGCGTTCGCGCCGTCAACGGCTGCGCTCTCGTAAAGCTCCTGCGGGATCGTCGTAAGCCCCGTCGAAATGAGGATCGTGTTGAACGGGATCCCGATCCAGACATTGGCCGCCACGACCGCGATCATGGCAGTCCCCGGCGTCGTCAGCCATTCGATATTTTCACTGATCAGATGGGAGGATCTTAAGATGTAATTGATGATCCCGACGTCTGTTGAAAACATGAACTTGAACATCAGCGCCGTGACCGTCATCGGCATCATCCAGGGGATCATCGTCAGACCCCGGATGGTTTTGGCAAAGGTGAAGTTTTTGTTGAAAAGCAGCGCCAGCACGAAGCCGATGAGAAACTGGAACAGCAGGCACGCGACGGTAAACAGCAGCGTGTTCCCCATTGCCTTGCGAAAGACGGCGTCCTGAAAGATCTCAGAATAATTGGCAAACCCGATAAACTTTTTCTGGCCGTTCACCAGATTTCTGACCGAGACATTCTGGAAGCTTAAGATGATATTGCTGATGATGGGATAGCCCACAAAGAACATCATGTACAGAAATGCGGGCAGGATGAAGAAAAGGCCGGCATTATCGTATCGAAAGAAATTTTTTACGCGTTTCATGATTCCCCCTGTTGTGATAAAGGTGATAGATCCTACACTTGCATTTTATGAAGATTAGGGGATTCGCAAAATACGATAAATCTAAAAAAGGGGGAATAATCTAATCCTTATTTGAAACTTTTTCTGTAGTCCGCGGGAAGCTGCCCGGTCGTTTCCTTGAAGACCTTGCTGAAATACTTGGGATCGGAGTAGCCGACCCTGTCGGAGATCTCGTAGAGTTTTAAAGATGTGCCGATGAGCAGTTCCTTGGCTTTCTGGATCCTGAAATTTTTGATATAGGAACTGAACGTGACGCCGGTTTCCTTATGGAACTGCGTCCCGAGATATTCCGGGGTGATGTTTAATCTCGACGCGATCTCATCGAGCGTGATGCCGGTATGATAGAACTCGCTGATCATGCTTTTGGCGCGCCGGATGGTCAGGTTATCGGATGCGGTCTCATCTTCCATGGAAGAAAGCGTTTCTGCGATCAGATCGCAGACACCGGAAAGTTCGGCGCGCGTTTTGGCATTCATGATCCGCTCTAAAAGTTTCTGCTGCTTGATCTCTGAAGCCCTCTTGTTTCCGATGCCTTTGGCCGTCTCGATGATCGCCCAGATAAAGCGGACATAGCTTTCCTTGATCTCGTGCGGGTCGTAAACCTTTCCGTCCTTAAAATGATCGGAAAAGGCGCGCAGCAGTTCTTTTTCCTTCTCATGGTCAGAAGCGCAGACTGCGGTCTTCATCTTGGTCTCGATGTCCTGCGGATAGATGCACATCGAAGTCTGGATCTTCGTGATCTTCGGGTAAGAGATCAGCACGTCATCTTCAAACGACAGGTTCCAGTCCATGTAGGGGAACACGCTGTCAAGGCCGGCTCTTAACTGTGTCAGTGAGTCAACGACGGTAAAGCCGATCGCGGCAGGCTCGGTGAATGATTTTAACAGCTGATACTGTACCCAGCGTTCGAAATCGGACGGCGAGGCGCAGTGATAGACGATCGCAAGCAGGGAGCGCAGGGACTCGATCTCAAGCGTACAGTACCCGATCCCCTCATAATGGGAAAGGGAGCGCCTGAGGGAAGCCTTCGCGTCTTTTGCGCGCGCCTCGTACTGATCGCCCAGATAGGCCACGAGCAGGATATATTCCCGGTCGGTCGCGATATGGTAATTGTTGAACAGGTAATTCCTGGTATCCTCATCCGGCTGCAGCCTTCCGCCGATCAGCTCGCGCATGATCTGATCCAGCGTGCCGATCTTTTCGGGCTTTCTGCGGTTGTCTTCCATGATTCGGGCCTTGATGTTCTCAAGTGCCTTGGAAAACTCGCTTAAATTGACGGGTTTGAGCAGATACTCGGTGACGCCTAACTTCATGGCGCCTCTTGCGTACTCAAATTCCGAATAGGCGCTTAAGACGATGGTCTTGACCATCCTGCCCTCGTCATGCAGCGTCTCCAGCATCTTCAGCCCGTTCATGCCCGGCATCTGCACGTCGGTGATGATCAGGTCCGGCTCAAGCTGCCTGCAAAGGTCCAGTCCCTCGAGCCCGTCGTTGGCTTCTCCCACGATCTCATAACCCGGGTCCAGCTTGCTTAACAGCTTCCGGATGCCTTCCCTTATTCTGATTTCATCTTCTACGATCAATATCCGCATCTCATTCTCTCATGGTCCCTTGGGGACGGGGTTAGTGAGCCCTTGGGGACGGGGTTAGTGGCTCATTTTTCGATGATGCCGACGGAGCTGCCTTCGAGCAGTTCTCCGCGGACCAGGATCTTTTCGGTTCCGGATTCTTTGGGATTCTCGATCCGGCCGATCAGTTTTTGGGCAGCGACCCGGCCGATCTTAGGCGCATCCTGACGGATCGTGGTCAGTTTCGGCTCCAAGATCTGCGAAATATACGCGCCGTCATATCCGGCGATCGAAATATCCTCCGGGATCCTGAAGCCTCTCTCCTTGATCGCGTTCAGGCCGCCCATTGCGGAAAAATCATCCGGATAGATGATGCAGGTAGGCCGCACATACAGATCCAGCAATTCCATCGTCACATCATGGGAAAGGTCAGGATTGCGGAATTCGCCCGAACGCACATAATAATCCGGCGCGATGATCCCCCTCTTCTGCAGCGTCTTGTAAAACGCGTCGATCCTGTTCCTTGTGACCTCCGTATTGTGTCCGTAAATATAGGCGATACGGCTGTGCCCCCTGTCGCAGATAAAATCAACCAGATCCCGCATTCCCTGCGCGTTGTCGCTGATCACCGAGCTGTAAGGATCCGGATAATAATCATCGACCGTCATGACCGGAATACCCGATTCCAGCAGTTCCGAGACTTCCGGGATCGTATAATCCGCGCAGACCACCAGCACGCCGTCGACGCCTCTGTAGCGCGCCCGTTCCAGATAACTCATGGAGGCATCCCTGCCCTTGCTGATAAAAGTCGTGTCATAGCCGCATTGATCCGCATAAGCGCGAAACGCCTCAATGAGCGGCGAAAAATAGGCATGCGTCAGCCCGCTCCGGTCTTCCATCATCAGCAGGACCCCCAGATTGTAGGTCCTGTTCAGCCTGAGCGCCCGCGCGGAGGAATTCGGAAGATAGCCCATTTCATCGCAGACCCTGCGGATCTGTTCCTTGGTCTCTTCCCCGATATCCTTTTTATCACTTAATGCCTTGCTGACGGTCGCCACGGACACGCCGCAGCGCTTCGCCACATCGATCAGTCTGACCATAAAAAATCACCCTTTAAACACCTCTTTCCATTTTGCCTTCTAATCGTGTAAAAGTCAACGAAGCCTGTCACATTTCTGTTGCTTTTCGACACAAAAAAAGCTATACTCACAATACGAGTGTTAAGTGGTTTCTTTTTCCAGAAATAAGGAAGATCAAACCGGAACACGACAGGAAACTAAGGAGGGTTCACATGAAATACGGTTATTTTGACGACCAGAATGCGGAATATGTCATCCAGACACCGAAGACACCGCTTCCCTGGATCAACTACTTGGGGTGCAACGATTTCTTTTCCCTGATCTCGAACACCTGCGGAGGTTATTCCTTTTACAGGGATGCGAAGCTTCTTCGTCTGACCAGATACCGCTACAACTGCGTGCCGAACGACATCAACGGCAAATACTACTATATCAAAGACGGGGACACCATCTGGAACATCGGCTGGCAGCCGACCAAAACAGACCTTGATTTCTACGAATGCAGACACGGGATCGGCTACAGCCGCTTCACCGGCGAGAAGAACGGGATCAAGGGTTCGACACTTGCTTTCGTTCCGATGAACGACACCTGCGAGATCAATCAGGTAACGCTTGAAAATACGTCTTCTTCGGAAAAATCGATCTCCCTGTTTTCCTATGTGGAATTCTGTCTGTGGAACGCCATGGACGACATGACCAACTTCCAGCGTAACTACTCTCTTGCAGAGCTCGAAGTGATCGATTCCGCGATCTATCACAAAACGGAGTACAGAGAGCGCCGCAATCACTATGCGGTTTATTCCGTCAATCACGCGATCGACGGCTTCGATACGATCCGCGATGATTTCCTGGGCGCTTACGGTTCCCCCGAGGCACCGGCTGTCGTAAAGAACGGCAAATGCTTAAACACGATGGCAAGCGGCTGGGCACCGATCGCATCCCACCAGATCAACCTGACCCTGAAACCCGGCGAGAAGGTTTCCCTGATCTTCGTTCTCGGCTATGTCGAGAATCCCGAGGATCAGAAGTGGGAAAGTCACGGCATCATCAACAAGAAACCCGCCGAGGCGATGCTTGCAAGATATGCAACAGACGCGGATGTGGACAAGGCATTTTCCGAGTTAAAAGACTACTGGAAAAACCTCCTTGCCAAATATCATGTGGAATCTTCGAATGACAAAGTCAACCGCATGGTCAACATCTGGAACCAGTACCAGTGCATGGTCACCTTTAACATGTCCCGTTCCGCTTCCTACTATGAATCCGGGATCGGCCGCGGCATGGGCTTCCGTGATTCCTGCCAGGATCTGCTTGGCTTTGTGCATCTGATCCCGGAACGCGCAAGGGAAAGGATCATCGATATCGCTTCCACGCAGTTTGAAGACGGCAGCGCTTATCACCAGTACCAGCCGCTGACCAAGAAGGGGAATTCCGACATCGGCTCCGGCTTTAACGACGATCCGCTCTGGCTCATCGCAGGTACCAGCGCCTACATCCGTGAAACGGGTGATTTTTCCATCCTGGATGTCATGACGCCTTACGACAATGACGAATCCAAAGCAACGACGCTGTTCGAGCATCTGACCAGATCCTTTGACTATACCGTCAACCACAAGGGACCGCACAACCTGCCACTCATCGGCAGAGCGGACTGGAACGACTGCCTGAACTTAAACTGCTTCTCCGAACATCCCGGTGAATCTTTCCAGACCTTCGGTCCTTCGGAAGGTCCGGTCGCAGAATCCGTTTTCATCGCCGGCATGTTTGTCAAATACGGCAGAGAATATGCAGACCTTTGTGAAGCACTCGGAAAAGAAGCAGAAGCAAAACGTGCCCGCGCGGAAGTCGACAAGATGTATACGGCAGTTCTGGATGCCGGCTGGGACGGCGAATGGTTCGTGCGCGCTTATGATGCGCACGGCGACAAAGTCGGTTCCAAAGAATGCAAGGAAGGCCAGATCTATATCGAGCCGCAGGGCTTCTGCTCTTTAGCTGGCATCGGCGTCAAGGAAGGTCTCGCCGAGAAAGCGCTGGATTCCGTCAAGAGCCGTCTGGATACCAAATACGGCATCATGATCCTGCAGCCCGCTTATACAGAGTACCACTTAGAGCTTGGTGAGATCAGCTCCTATCCGCCCGGATACAAAGAGAATGCCGGTATTTTCTGCCACAACAATCCCTGGGTTTCCATCGCGGAAACCGTGATCGGCAGAGGCGACAGAGCATTCGAGATCTATAAAAAGACCTGTCCCGCCTATACCGAGGAATTCTCGGAGATCCACCGCACCGAGCCTTACTGCTATTCCCAGATGGTTGCCGGCGCGGATGCGAAGTTCCACGGCGAAGCCAAGAACAGCTGGCTGACCGGTACGGCTGCATGGACCTTTGTTAACGTTTCCCAGTACATTCTGGGCGTTTACCCGACCCTAAAGGGTCTGTCCATCGATCCCTGCATCCCGAAGGATTTCGGCGATTTCACGCTGACGAGAAAGTTCCGCGGTGCCACCTACAACATCACGGTCAAGAATCCGGATCATGTAGAAAAAGGCGTTGCATCCCTGATCGTTGACGGCAGCAAGGTAGACGGCAACGTGATCCCGTATGTGGAAGGAAAAGACTCCTACACGGTTGAAGTCGTAATGGGCTGAATCCGCTGATAAAGCCGTCCGGCAGAGCACAGCGATCGCGTGATCTGCCGGGCGGTTTTTTTTAGTGGCTCATTTTTTTGGCTGAAAATCAAGAAGCCTGTTGCAGAGTCATAAAAGCATGGTATAATATTTTCATCCGGGATCATAGCTCAGCTGGGAGAGCATTCGCTTGACGTGTGAAAGGTCATGGGTTCGAGTCCCCTTGGTCCCATAAAAAATAACCGCACCACCTTATCTCTAAGGCCTGTGACGGTTATTTTTTTAATGTATCTCTACACGATCCACAACAAGGCCGGTGTCTGAAAGTCAGCCGCCGGTCCTGTCGTTACCCGTTTTTCTTTTGCGACTGCGCTTTCATCGATACGGCAAGGCGGTAAACGCGGCTTGCGTTGATCTGTACCTGTCTTCTGTCGATCTCACCCGTGCGGATCGCTTTCAGGAGATTCTCGTAATCCTTTTTGCCGCCCGGCATGAACAGGTCATTTCCCGCCGCCGCGACCTTATAGGGCACGGGCGCCGGATATTTCGATGACTTGTCCATCGTTCCGCCGTTGACCACCCAGTCCGTCATCACCACACCCTTGAAACCGAATTCGGCACGCAGCACATCTTCGATCAGGTCTCTTCTCTCGGACGTATGCACGCCGTTTAAGAGATTATAGGAAGTCATGACCGTAAGCGGCTGGCTTTCACGCACACAGATCCCGAAGCCCTTCAGGTACATTTCCCGCATGGCGCGCTCGCTGACATGGCTGTTGCTGTTGTAACGGTTCGTTTCCTGGTTGTTTGCGGCATAGTGCTTGATCGTAACGCCTTTTCCCGGATGGGACTGCACACCGTTCGTGATCGCCGCAGCAAAATAGCCGCTGACCAACGGGTCCTCCGAAAAGTATTCAAAATTGCGGCCGCAGAGGATGCTCCTGTGAATGTTCAGCGCCGGCGCCAGCCACAGATCGACACCGAACAGTTCCATTTCCGACCCGACGATATCCCCGCACGCATAAGCAAGGTCCAAATTGAAACTCTGCGCGATCGCCGTTCCGATCGGGATGGCCGTCGCATACTGTTCCCCTGTCTTTACGATCTCTGCTTTCTCGGCTTTGCGTTTCGACATGCGCTCCATCAGCTTCACAACGGGACGCGGGAGAAAATCAACCATGGAGGCCGGCATCGTCTCACCCATCGCATGTGATTGACCGTTTCGGTCGACATAGTATTTCGGGCTGATCCGAAGGCCTGCGGGACCGTCGGACATCACGATCACGGGATAGCCCTCTTTCTCCAGAATGTTCGTGGTCTCGCCTGCAGCGCCCGCCACATGCACGGAAGCCTCTCCGATCACGCTGCCGATCAGGCCACCCTTTCCGTACTCGCCGATATTGAATGCAGCCAGCTGTTCGTCGGTCAGTTTCCTGATCTCCTCCGCGATCTCCGGCTCGCTGTCATAGACAACTTCTTCTGTCTGAAATGCTGCAGGATCGACCGTGATATGCTTCAGCCCGTCGGTCTGACCGTTACGGTCAATACGGAGAGGCATATAGTCTTTCACGCCGGAATTGGCAAAGCAGGCCCTTGTTTTCAAAGTCACGATATCCTGACCGAGTTCTAAAATGCAGACAGGCTTCGTATCCGCGCAGGAAGTTCCGATCCTGATGATATAAGACCCGGCCTCAAGAAGCCAGCGGCTGTTCTTTGTATCATAACTTGCCGAATCCTTCAGGTCCCAACTCAGTGTCAGTTCCTCTTCTTCTCCCGGTTTCAAAAGTCCGGTCTTTTGGAATGCGCAAAGATCCTGGTAGGGCTTATCGAAAACATCATCCGGCGCGGACAGATAGACCTGCATGACTTCCTTGCCAGCATAGTTCCCCATGTTTTTGACTTTGAGGGAAACGAGCACCCTGCTGCCTTCCATGCGAACGATCGCATCATTCCACGCAAACTCCGTATAAGACAGGCCGAAACCGAACGGGAACTGCGGCTTGATCAGCAGGCTGTCAAAATACCGGTAGCCGACATAGATCCCGTCTTCATAATACGTATCATTCTTGTCGCCGAAATTTCCGATCTTCGAATAGTCGTCCCACTTCGTCCAGGTGGTGGCCAGTTTTCCGCTCGGATTTGATCTTCCAAGCACAATGTCCGCTAAAATATCGCCGGTCTCAACGCCAAGCTGCGAGAGAATCAGGATATTCCTGACATCCTTTAAAACCGGACTCAGATCGACCGGTCCGCCCGTATTTAATACCAGAAGGAAATTCTTATATTTGACATTGGAAGCAAGGATATCGCGGATCTCGGTCGGTGTCAGCCGCACATCGCCGTCTTTGGGGGTTCTGTCCGATCCCTCTCCGGAAATACGCGAAAGCACGTAGATCGCCGTATCCCCTTCTCCCGTCAGCGGCAATGCATAAGCGGGTTCCGGCATCACCCTGCCCATGCCCTCCACGACGGCGAGCACATGGTGCTTTCTGGCATCCGCTTTGACCTGCTTCACAAACTTCGCATAGGCATTCTCCCTGACTGTATCATAACCGTCCAGCCAGTCCTTCGTTGTGACCGTAAAACCTGCTGCCTCGAGGCCGTCTTCCACGCTCACAAAGAACCTGGAATTGACTTCGCCGGATCCTGTCCCGCCTTTGATCGTCTTTCTTGCGCCGCTCCCGTAGAGCGCGATCTTGCAGGGCTTCTCTAACGGAAACGACGCATCCCGCTTTAAGAACAGCGTGCATTCTGCCCCGTTCTCCCGTAAGAATTTGTTGTGCCTGACTTCATAGTCATTGAGTTGCATGATTTGTATTCTCCTTAAAAAGGTGTAGATGGTTGAGCGCAGACTGGTGGTCCAACCTTATTCATACCGCAGGGCATCGATTGGGTTCATTTTGGCGGCCTTGTTGGCGGGATAGAAGCCGAAGAACACGCCGATCGCCAGGGAAAACAGCAGGGAGATCAGGATACTGCTGATCGTCGGGGAAGCCTCGTAGCCGAGAAGCTTCGCACCAAGCGCGCCGCCGCCGATCCCAAGCAGGACCCCGAAGACACCGCCGACCAGGCAGAGCACCATCGCTTCCACGATGAACTGCAGTCTGATCGATCCGTTTGTAGCCCCAAGCGCTTTTCTCGTTCCGATCTCTCTGGTACGCTCCGAGATCGATACCATCATGATGTTCATGACGCCGATCCCGCCGACCAAAAGCGAGATCCCTGCGATCACGGAGATCGCGATCGACACTTTATCCAGCATGTCTGTCATGGTGGAAACCATGGATTCCAGGCTGAATGCCCTGACTTCCATATTTTTGTTGTTGTGGTACCAGCGGTCAAAAAACCGTCTTGTCGCGGCCATGAACTTACTGCTGTCGACGCCCGAATTGGTAACAACGGTAAAATCGGTGTATTTTCCGACCAGATGGTTCTTCTTCTGTACGTAAGTGATCGGCACATAGATGTCCGTCTGTGTGTCCTTTTCCGAGGTGAAGGAGATCATCGTCTGCTCATATTTGTATACGCCTACAATTGTCAGGGTATAAAAATCACGGCCGATCACGACTTCGAATGTCTTCCCGAGTGCTTCTTCCGTATCTCCCGCAAACAGGTTGTTGACGAAATAATCCGATACGAGCGCAACGGCATTTCCGCCGCTTAATGCCTTCTCACTCAGTCCGTTTCCGCTGATCATTTTGATGTCGGTTCCGGCAAAATAGCCGCCATTGACACCGACCAGCGCGACATTCGCGTAAGCCGTTGCTCTGGTCACCTGTCCGGCGCCAAGAGACTGGGACAGAGAAAGAGTCTTGACTTCCTGCGGAAAATTCTGTGCATAGGCCTGCAGCATCTCTTTCGTGAAGTAGTCATCTTCTTCCGGCATACGGTTTCTGTCTTCCCCACGGAAGCGCATGCCGGATTCCGTGACATCCTCTTCGGCTGATTTTGCCTGCAACCCTACCATGATGTTGTTGGCGCCCATGCTTTCCATGGAGGATGAGATCGAATTGGAAAGGGAATTTCCGACGGTCACGATCGCAATGACAGAGCCGATGCCGATGATGATCCCGAGCATCGTCAGGAGCGATCGCATCTTATTGGAAATGAGCGCTGTAAAGGCTAATACGATATTTTCAAGTATCAGCACGTCTGCCACTTCCTTTCCGGCATCCGGTGATCCTGCCGTCTTTTAAAGTCAGGATCCGCTGCGTCTCCTCCGCAAGTTCCGGGGAGTGCGTGATCAGAACGATCGTCTTGCCCTGTTCTTTGTTCAATTTATGAAAAATATCCATGATCAGTCGTCCGGTTGCCGAATCCAGCGCGCCTGTCGGCTCATCCGCAAGAATAATGGCCGGATCGTTCGCCATTGCCCTTGCGATCGCCACCCTCTGTTTCTGTCCGCCGGACAGTTCATCCGGAGAATGCTTCATCCGATCGTCCATTTCCATCATGCGTAAAAGTTCGATCGCGCGGGATCTGCGACGGCTGCGCGGCGTTCCTGCATAGAGCATCGGGAGTTCCACATTCTTAAGTGCAGAGGTTCTTGCCACAAGGTTGTAGGTCTGGAACACGAAACCGATCTCATTACAGCGGATCGCCGAAAGATCCCTGTCAGCGGCACGGAACATGTCTACACCGTTCAGCATGTATTCCCCCTCCGTCGGTCTGTCAAGCGCGCCGATCATGTTCATCAGCGTAGACTTACCGGAACCGGACTGGCCGACGATCGCGACAAACTCGCCCTCGCTTACCTGCAGATCGATCCCATGTAGGACTTCGAGTTCGTTGGGCTGACCGATGAAATACCGCTTTATGATGCCTTTCATGTCAATGATCACTTTATCTGCCATGATTTACTCCGATCAGAACCCAAACATCATTTCCATATCAGAAAGATCAAACTTTCCGCTGTCCGGGATCACAACGGTCATACCCGGTCTCAACTCGTCGGAGATCACTTCCGTGTAATAGTCGCCTTCCATGCCGACCTCGACAATGATATCCCGCCGGTTATCGGAGGCCGGGGCATCGGCTTTTCCTCCAAACTTCATTCCCGCTGCCGCCTTCTCATCCGAAGCCTGTTCCATGTTCTGTCCGTTGACCTGCAGGACGGGGCCTGAAGCATCAGCGTTTCCATGGCCGGCGCCACCCGCGCCGTCCTCGTCGATCACGGTAATATAGGTCTGCCCCTGTGCATTGGTCGAGATCGCATCATAAGGAACAGTCAAAACATTGGAGACTTTATCGATGATGATGTTCAGTTTTGCGGACATTCCGATCTTGATCCGCGGATCCTGCGTTCTCACCGTTACGGTTGCTTCGTAAGTCACATCCGTTGCTTTGGCGGAAAAAGGATCCGAAGTATATACGCCTGCCTTTGTCGTGGTGGATGCGGGCTCGATAAAGGAAATATACCCTTCGAGTTCATCATCTCTGGTGGCATCCGTTTTGATCACGACTTTCTGGCCGAGCTTAATGTCGGGAATATCATACTCATCGATCCTGGCAATGATCTTCATGGTATCGGTATTCTGGATGACCATGACTCTGCCGCCGGCAAAACCGTTCCCTTCCTCCACATCCACTTTGGTCACGATCCCGCTGATCGGCGCCGTGATGACAAAGTCTTCCAGTTTATCCTGATAGTCCTCGATCTGTCTGGAATAGGTTCTAGCCTGGTCGCCTGCTTTGATCGCTGCGATCTCATGATCCTCATCCGCTTTGGTTAAGGTGTTCCCGGAAGACCCTACCAATTGTCCTTGCGCCGTAACAGCAGCATTATATTCATTCTGTGCTCTCTGCTCCTCCTGGTAGGCGGCCGTGACCTGACTTTCCAGACTTGCGATCGTTGCTGCATCTTTTCCGGAATCTCTTGCATCCTGCAGTGCTCTTTTTGCATCCCCGTATCCGTCGCAGGCCTCATACAATGCTTTTAATGCATTTTCCACCTTTTCCGACTGATTCAGCAACTGGTTTGCCTGATCCGTATAGGCATAGTAATAACTCCTGTCGCTCGCGCGCGATTCCACAGCCTGTAAACGTTTGCTCTCGGACAGATCTTCCTTCAGCTGTTCAATTGTCCTGTTGATATTTTCTGTGGAAAAGAGGACCAGCGTGTCGCCTTTATTGACATGGTCGCCGACATCTGCCATGACCGCATCGATCACGGGATCTTTGGCTGTGCTGGTGATCGTTCTGACCTCTCCCGCCTCAAAGGTTCCCGTTGTGGAGATCGCATGCACGATATCCCTGCTCTCGATCGTGTCCGTGGTTTCCTTGCTCTGGTTCATGATCGCTTCCGCAGTTGCTTTTGCGGGCTTGTAAACTTTGAAATAAGCAAACAGGGCGATCCCAAGCAGAATCAGGATCACAATGATCCAGATGATCGTTCTGCGTATGCGTTTTCCTCTATACGGGTCGGAAGGTTTCTTCTCGCGGCGTCTAACAGGGCGGGAGGAAGACTCATCCTGTTTCTTGTGTTCATGATCATGATGGTTTTTATGTTCCTCTTCGTGAAGATCGACAGCGATCAGATCATCGTCGGAATCGTCTCCGACCGGAACCGAGTTGTGCGGAAGCCGGATCTCCTCATCCTGTTGTACTCCCGCAGAAGTCTGCTCCTTCACGGGAGTCTGCTGCACCGCATTCGCCGGTGTATTCTGCTGCGGATTTGTCCCGGCAGCCCCTCCGGCAGTCTGTGTAGTTCCGGGGTTCTGTGAAGCTCCGGTAGTCTGTGAGGTCCCAGCCGTCTCAGGTTTTGCGGCTGTGCTGTTTGGAACGGATTGTGCCTGATCTATTGTCTTGTTCTCGTTCTCCACGGTGTTCCTCCCACTTTCGGGCTTTTATTTCTCTGTTCTCCCGGCCATCGGAAGGGGCTGCGCCCTTCCCTGCTGTTCATCAGAAATGCTTTGTTCTCTCTGAATGGGACAAAAAATCACGAAAAAGCCCTATCTTGTATATACTAGCACAAGATAGGGCTAAAATCTACTATATTTAGTGGTTTCAATCATAAAAAAACTATGAAATCATATCCTGTCAGATTTCATCATGCATGCCGCCGATGATCTCCACCAGTTTTTGCTGCAGATCTGCGGGAAAAGCGGCAATGATCTTTTCCGCGCTCATCTTCGAACAGTGTCTCTCAAGCGCTTCCGCAAACGAGATCCCCTCGCCCTGCATGGTCTTTACCGCATTGGCGATCGGACTCAGATACTCCATCGGGTCAAAATCAACCGTTTTCACGCTGTCAAACAACTTCGTAAGGAGCGCAAATTCCTTTTCAAACAAAGCGTCATCGCCGTCACAACCGGCAGACTTGCTAAGCCCGCGGACCGGATCATCCGTTTTTGCAGGATCTTCAGGAGCAGGCTTTCCTGCAGGAATGCTATCCTGCCCGGACAGAAAATCCGCAAAAGATAATTGTCCTTCAACCTGCTTATTCTTCGGCATCGTTGCTTTCTGCCTCCGTTACGGTTTCTTCAGCGACGGACTCATCTGCTGCCACGCTTTCTTCAACAACTTCAACAGCTTTTTTCCTAAGTCTTCCGATCCAGAGTTTCTGGATCACATAGCCGATCAGATACATGTCCGCTGCGATTCCGACAAGCGTGCCCAGAACCGGAACGATCCTGACGATTTCGAGAATCCCGATCCCGATCAGCGCAGATAAGAACACGTTCATTCTCGGGAAGATGAGCCTTGCAAGAGAAGCGCCCGCAAAAGCAAGTCCGGCACACAGCAGCAGCGTATATGCCATTGCAAGCATACCGGCAGTCGGTGCCAGGATCCATGTGCAAAGCAGCATCAGCGCCGCAAACGGAATGCTCATCCAGCCGATCACACCGCTTAAGATCATCGGAAGCGTTCTTTCTTTGATCATCGCAGCAGCACCGCTTAAGTGGTCTCCAAACAGCCAGCATAACAGCATGCCGAATGCAACCATCGCAATGATCCAGTAGATCGCGCTCAGCAGCTTCTTCATAATGATCGCGCCGATCCCGATCCCCGTTGCGGCTTTCCCGGCCTCTTCAAGTTCCTCAAGATCTTCCTCATCCGGCTTGACCTCTTCAAAGGAGTAGTTTGTAACCTTCGCCTGATCGGAAATCTCTGGCTGTTTCGAGCTTCTTACTTTCAGATTACCGGTGATAACTGCGTTGTCCGTGATTTTGACTTCGTCCGCATCAATGATCGCATCACCGTTGACCGTACCGTCGATGACCAGCTTTCCTGCCCCAACGAACAGACCGTTGGTCGTGCCCGAAAAAGTCACCATACTGCCTGCGGCATAAATGCCGTTCGCTTCCGTTTTACCGCTCATCGTAACGGTGTTTCCGGCTGCCCAGACGTTTCCTTTGACCTTCGTGTCTTTTAAGGTGACCGAATTACCGCCCACATAGAGGCTCTCGCCGATCTTCGTATCGCTTGCAGATACCGTCTGACCTGCCGCAGCCACGCTGCCTTTCGCTTCCTGTCCGTCGATGTTCACGTTATTTCCGGCAAGGAACGCGCCAAAGACCTGATCCGACGGGAGGGTCACCATATCGCCCGCCGCGAACACGTTTCCCGCGCTGTCGACCTCAACTTCACTTGCCAGTACCGGCACGCACATGCTTAGTGCGAGTAATCCGGTCAAAATCAAAGCCATCCATTTTTTCTTCATAATAAAACACCCTCCTTTACATCAAGCACCGGCTCTTGTTGCTTTGAGCCGATGTAATTATGTACTTATTCCGTTGTCTGTGTCTGAAGATCAGACCACGCCGTCCAGAAGCTTTTTGAGCGCTGCAAGCGCTTTGTTGTGGACCAGTTTTGCATTGCTGTAGGACATGCCCATCTTCATCGCAACTTCTTTCAAGGTAAGCCCCCGGTAATAATGCAGGATCACGAGGTCCCTGTCACGCTCCGGCAGTTTTTCAAGCGCATCCGCCAGAAGCTCCAGCGTCTCGTTCTTCAGCAGTTCGTCATCGACCGCGCTCTCCGAAGCAAGGTCCTCGGGCACCTCGGCATGCACCTTTCTCGTACGGTAATAGTCGATCACCGTGTTCTGCGCGATCCGGTAGATCCACGTGGAAAGCGACGCGCGGTTTTCGTCAAAATGATCCCAGTTGGCATAGACTTTTACAAAAACATTTTCCGCAAGGTCCTCTGCCAGCGTCTCATTGCAGACTTTGGCCAGGATCATGCGAAATACTTTTTCGTAAAAATCACGGTATACCGCTTCCTGTCTGTTTGTCAGCTGTTCGTCCATCGTTTTGTCCGCCTCATGCATTCGTTGCAGGGTCCCGTTTCCCTTCATCCGGCTCCGTGTCAAGACGCTGCCTGTTTACAAGCTCCGCAAAAAAGCCGTCCTGTTTTACGAGTTCTTCGTAAGAGCCCTCTTCTATGATCTTTCCTTTATCAAGAACCAGGATCCTGTCGCACTGTCTGATCGTGGAAAGACGGTGCGCGATCACGACTCTGGTGCATTTCAGTTCATCCAAAGCCTCTGCAACCCGCTTCTGTGTCAGGTTGTCAAGCGCAGAGGTCGCTTCATCCAGAAACAGGACCTTCGGCTTCGGCGCAATGGCGCGCGCGATCATCAGACGCTGCTTCTGCCCGCCGGAGATCCCGCCGCTGCCTTCATTGACCATCGTAAACATGCCCATCGGCATCCGTCTGATATCCTCATCCATTCCGGCGATCCTGGCGGCTTCCCAGGCCTCTTTCACACTTAAGTGGGATGCGGAGACCACGATATTGGAATAGATGTCTCCCTGGAACAGTTTGCCGTTCTGCATGACAACGCCGATATTGCGGCGCAGGGATTTTAGATCGAGCGCTCTGATATCCTTCTGGTCATAGTAGATCGTTCCTCTCACCGGCGTTTCAAAGCCGAGCAAAAGTCTTAAAAGCGTTGATTTTCCGCAGCCGGTCTTGCCGACGATCGCCACATACTCTCCGGGCTTGATCGAAACGGACAGATCATCAATGATCATCGGCGTCTGTTCCTCATAACGGAAGGAAACATGCTGCAGTTCGATGGATCCGGACAGTTTTTCCACCACGGTCTTGTTCTCGCTGATCTCCGGTTCCGCCTTCATGATCGGATCGACCATTTTGAGAACGCTCTTGATCTGCGCGATGCTGTCCGTGATCTGGGCGAGCGATAAAAAGGCGCCGCTCACCATGCCGTACGCGACATTGAACGAGTAGTAATCGGTCACGCTGACTTTGGATACGATCGCCATGGCATACATCACGATCGTCCCGATCAGGGTAACAGCCAGCGTAAAGACGCTGTTAAGTTTCAGGATCACCGCCGGATTATAGATCTCATTAGCCGTATGCGCATACAGGTGCGCCCATTTGGAAAATGCGCGCTTTTCCGCACCTGCCACTTTCAGTTTCTGCACCCCGCAGATCAGGGCGTACACGAGGCCTCTCTCTTTCGCCTCGTGTTCCATGATCACGCGTTCCGCCGCCGCGTCAACGATCGTCGTGACCACCGACAATGCCACGGTGATCAGAATGATGGTGATCGCAGGCGTAACTAAAGCCGGCGCATAAACAAAGATCTGTCCGATGTAGGCTAAGGAGAACACGGCCGTCAGACCGGTGGAAAATACCACATCCAGGATCATCGAGCAGAGCGAATTCATGTGGTCCGCGCGTTCCGCAAGTTCGCCGGCGCTGAAGTCCCTGAAAAATACCGGCGGCAGGGACAGAAGGCGCATCATCGTCGCCGCCTGCACCGAAACGCTCATCTTGCTGTTGATGCGGCTCAGCGCCATGTTTTTGGCAGCCTTGAACAACAGGGAACTGATCGTGGCACCGCCGAAAAAGGCAAACATGGTGACCAGAAATACCGTGCTCTTATTCGCATTCGCATCCGTCAAAAGCATGTTGGTCAGTTTTGTGATCAAAAGACCCAGACCCGTGACGATCAGCGTCGTGATGACCATGATCGCAACATCGGCAGGCGCAAGTGTCGCCGCCATGTAGTTTAGCAGATCTTTTGTCTTCAGTTTTTTCAGCGGAAACGGTTTATAGAAGCAGATCGCTTCTTTTTCAAGGTCTTTTTCCAGATGTTTGAGATGGGAAAATCCGCCCATCCTGTCGGGGATCAGCGCCACGGGGCTGTGGTCTTCCTTACGCCAGGCAAGCATCGGTCCGACCGCATCCTTATGCCAGTTCTCCTCCAGAATGACTTTGCGGTACATGATGCCAAGCGGCCGCATGACATATTCCAGGCCATCCTGGAATGTCTTGACGGAATCCGGGATCCTTGCCGCTTTCAGCTGGTAGTACTTTAAGATCCTGGAAAGGACAGACTCCGTCCGTTCTTTTTCGTCCAGAAAACGCTCGTACTCCCGCGTTCCCATCACGGCACCCGCCATGTGCATGAATGCATCTGTGAAGTTTTCCTGGTCCAGCCGCTCTCTGTCGCGAAGCTGCGTGTCAAACCAGCCCATGATATACTCCTTACTCTGTTATGGTTGAGCGCAGACTTGATGTCTGCTGCTCAATCCGGCTACGCCGGACAGTTTCCTAAAGGAAACTGCCAAGTCGTTTCGCGAACGCCTGATGCGTTCGCTACACTCATTCTGTGCTTATTAAATCCGTGTAGTACCCGCCCTTTTGGTACAGTTCGGTATGGGTGCCGCGTTCCACGACCTGCCCGCGGTCCATCACGATGATCTCATCACAGTCGCGGATCGTGGAAAGTCTGTGCGCGATCACGATGCAGGTAATGCCGCGGCTCTTGATCGACTTGACGACCTCGGCCTCGGTCTTTGCATCGAGCGCGCTTGTTGCTTCATCGAGGATGATGACTGTCGGATCCTGCGCAAGGACTCTGGCCAGTTCCATTCTCTGCCGCTCACCTCCGGAAAAATCACGGCCTCCTTCTTTGACCACATGATCGTAGCCGTGGCTTCTTAAGGCGATCGCATCATGGATCTGCGCATCTTTTGCGGCCATGATCACCTCAAAGTCCTCAATGGACTTGTCCCACATCTTGATATTATTCGTAATGGAATCCTCGAACATCGTGATCTCCTGATCCACGACGGCAACGGATCCCGTAAACACCTGATGATCGATCTCACTTAACGGCTTGCCGTCATACAGGATCTCCCCCTCCCAGGGAAGGTTCAGGCCGCAGAGCAGCTTGGCAAGCGTTGATTTTCCGCAGCCGGAGGTTCCGACAAAGGCCACTGATTTTCCGGGATGAAGTTCTAAGTTAAAATCCGTGATCAGGGGCGGCGCAAGTCTCGAATATCCGAAAGTCACATGATCCATCCTGATCTCGCCGGTCAGTTTCTGATAGGACACATCCTCTTTTAATTCGGAACTTTGGGTAATGGGATCGTCCGGATAAGACATGACATCCTCGATCCGCTCGATCTGCGTCTGCATTTCCTGCAGGCTCTGTCCCGCGGAGATCAGCGACATGGCCGGCTCCGTAAATGTTGCGAGCAGGCCCTGGAACGATGTGATCATACCGATGGTGAACTCGCCCCTGCTCGTTAAGTAAACACCAATGAAGAAGATCAGCATATTGGCTACGGATGAGAGCAGCGACGGGATCATGCCGATCGTCTGGTTCATGCCCGTGAATTTCACATCCTGCGCATTGACATTTGCCTGATAGCCGGCCCACTTTTCAAAATAGCCGTTCTCCGCGCCGCTGGATTTGATCGTCTCGATCATCTCGATCCCGGAGATCGTGGTACCGGTAAGTTTTCCCATATCCCGCATCTTTACGCGCGAGATGTTGACACGTTTGGCGCTGATATAATTGGACACGGCCACATTGATCAGGATCGAAGCGATCCCGATCATACTCAGCATCACGTTATAGCGGAGCATGACGACAAGATAAAAGACCATCATGATGCTCTTGATGAGCAGCGGGGATAAGGTCTGAACGATCGAAGACGCGATCTCTGCATTCCCGGACTGGCGCATCTGGATATCGCCACTTAAGCGCTGTTCGAAGAACTCCATCGGCAGATGCAGCACCTTCCAGAGATATGTCGTATTGCCGACGACCGCCAGCTTTCCGTTGATCCTCAAGCTGTAGACCGCCTGCAGATAAGCTGTGACAAGCTGCAGGATCGTCAGGATGATCAGTCCCGCAAAGAACGGCGTAACCCAGCCGGGTGCTTTCTGCGTCAAAAGATAATCCATGAACACCCTGGAAAAGCCGGGCTGCACGATCCCCAGAAGCGAAGCAAGCAGCGTCGCAAGCGCCATAAAAAGAACCGCGGAGCCCGCGCCGCTCAGGCGCTTCCGCACAAAAGCGAAAATGGATTTCTTGTGACCGCCGGGCGCAAAGTTCTCACCGGGCTCAAAGCACAGGACGATCCCCGTGAAGCCCGCATCAAACGCTTCCATGGACAGGGTATAGTCGCCCCTGGCCGGATCGTTGATATAGACTTTGTTATTCTTAAAGCCCTTGACCACGATGAAATGGTCGAATTCCCAATGCACGATGCAGGGAAACGTCCCCTCGTTCTTCAGCACTTCCGGCTCCATCCTGTAGCCGTGCGCCTCAAAGCCGTATCCCCTTGCCGCAAGCAGCACGTTCTTGGCATTGGAACCGTCTCTGGAAACGCCGCAGTCCTTGCGCACCTGCTCTAAAGGGATCCACTTTTGGTAATAAGCTAAGATCATCGTCAGGCAGGCTGCGCCGCACTCGAGCGCTTCCATCTGCATGACGACGGGCACGCGGGCGACGCCTTTTTCCACCGGGCTTTTGATTTTTACCAATTTCGCCATTGTATCTCCATCCAAAGAAAATCCGTTCGTCACCGGGAACGGTCAGTTCGTCACAAATGAGATCGGCGCGTATTCCTGCGTCACGATACGGCTCTCGTACACACCGTCCGGATAGTCGATCTGTCCGCTGAACGCATAGATCCAGTCGCCTGTCTGAAAATCACCCAGATAGGAAGCAAGAGAATCCATCTTCTCTGCTTCTTCTTCCGTCAGTTCGTAAGGTTCCGGCACATTCTCGCCAAGTTCGATGGAAAACGCCTTGTTGTTGATCTCATACCTGAGCGTTTCCGGAACGTGCTTGTTCTCAAAAGAAGCATAGGGAACATATATCTCTACCCTGCCGCTCTCGACCCTTGCGACCGCGTTCTGGTAGATCTCGATCCTGCCGAAGATCCCCCAGACGAGCGCGCCTGCCATAAAGATGATCATTGCGATGATGATCATGAACACGCCCGCGTTGGAAACTTTGATATATGTATTCAGCTGTTCCGGGCTTGAGATCTGCTCCATGCTCTTTTCCCGGAATAGCGGTTTCTGCTCGTTTGCCATGTACGTCTCCTTTTTGTTACATCTGTACCTGATTTTGACAGTACCCGATTCTTATTATAATATATTTTGTAGCATTCGTGAATTTCTTTTATACATTTTGTGATGTCAACGGCAACGCAGCAATTCGTGACATCATCAAGGAGGCAGCTTATGTGGGCTTACGAAGACGTATTTTACCAGATCTATACCCTTGGGTTTTGCGGGGCACCTTTTGAAAATGACGGGAAATTGGAACACCGGATCTTAAAGGTCCTTGACTGGATCCCGCACCTTGAAAAGCTCGGGGTCAAAACCGTTCTGTTCAATCCGCTGTTTGAATCGGACACGCACGGCTACAACACGAGGGATTACCGGAAACTTGACGTGCGGCTCGGCACGAACGAGGATTTTAAGAATGTCTGCGACGCGCTGCATCAAGCAGGCATCAAGATCGTGCTCGACGGCGTCTTTAACCACGCCGGCCGCGGATTTTTCGGTTTTAGGGATGTGCAGGAAAAGAAATGGGATTCTCCCTATAAAGACTGGTTCCATTTGAGTTTTGACGGCAACAGCGCCTGGAACGACGGGTTCTGGTACGAAGGCTGGGAAGGCAATTACGATCTGGTCAAACTGAACCTGCAAAACGAAGCAGTGGTCAGCTACCTTTTAGACAGCGTAAAAGGCTGGATCGATGATTTTGACATCGACGGACTCCGTCTGGATGTCGCTTACTGCCTCGACCCAAACTTCATCAGACGCTTAAGAGGCGCCACTTCTTCGTGGAAATCCGATTTCTTCCTGATGGGCGAGATGATCCACGGCGACTACAACCGGCTGCTTGCTGACGACCTTTGCCACAGCACGACCAACTACGAATGTTACAAGGGCATGCACTCGGCGTTCAATTCCATGAACCTGTTCGAGATCGTGCATTCGCTGATGCGACAGTACGGTCCGGAGCCCTGGACGCTGTATAAAGGAAGACACCTGCTCTCCTTCGTTGACAATCATGATGTCAGCAGGATTGCAAGTGTCCTGAACAATCCGAATCATCTTCCGCTGATCTACGCGATGCTCTTCGGGATGCCGGGGATTCCGACGGTTTACTACGGCAGTGAATGGGGGATACAGGGCAATAAGTCCGACGGCGATCCGGCGCTTCGTCCCTGCGTGGATAAGCCTGAATGGAACGCATTGACCGACTCGGTCGCAGCCATGATCCGGGCCAGACAATCCTCTCACGCCCTGCAGTACGGCGCATTCAAATCGCTTGTTCTGACCAACCGCCAGTGCGTCTTCGAGCGGGAAAGCGATCAGGGCAGAGTGATGGTCGCCATCAACGCCGACGAGAATCCGTTTACCGCGCATTTTGATGCGAGAGCCGGACGGGCCAAAGACCTGATCAGCGGTGAGACGATCGATTTTGGCGGCGGACTGGAAATTCCCGGTTACACCGCATATCTGCTGGAGCCGTTCTAAGCCGTGCGGTCTTGCTGTTTTTTGGCAGAACTCTTTTTTGCGCCCGACAGCATCAGCTTGATCCTGTTTAACTGGTTGACCTCACTTGCTCCGGGATCATAATCCACGGCTGCGATATTCGCCTGCGGATAGGCAGCCTTCAACGCTTTGATCACACCTTTTCCCATCACATGATTGGGCAGGCAGGCAAAGGGCTGGATGCAGACGATGTTCTGGACGCCCTCATTCAGAAGTTCCAGCATCTCGCCGCAAAGGAACCATCCCTCGCCGTACTGGTTTCCGAGTGATAGGAAGGGTTTGACCGGTCCTGCGATCCTATCGATCCGAAGCGGTACGCTGAAGCGTTTGCTCTTTTTGAGTGCTTTTACGGCCGGCGCCCTGAGTCTTTCCAGTGCCGGAACGCCTACTTTGGTGATCACAGATTGCAGGTAGCTCCGTCCCAGATATTTGTGCTTATAATCCTTGTCATAGATGAACATTGCAAGAAAGTCCATGAAATCCGGAACAACCGCTTCCGCTCCTTCTCTCTCGAGCAGGTCCACAAGGTGATTGTTGGCGAGCGGCATATACTTGACCAGGATCTCTCCGACGATCCCGACTTTCGGTTTTTTCACATCTTCATTCAGTGAAAGCGTGTCAAAATCACTTACGATCCCTTCGCAAAGCTTTTTATACGAGTATTCCGGCTTATCGGATCCCAGATTTTTTATGCAGATCTTCTGCCATTTGTCCCGCATGGCATTGGCGGAACCGGGCACGGCTTCATAAGGGCGCGTGCGGTAAAGGCAGCGCATCATCACATCGCCGAGCACGAGCGCGCGAAGTCCCTGCATAAGCATCGGGATCGTTAAATGAAAGCCCCCGTTCTTTTCCATGCCGTTTGCATTGAGTGAGATAACGGGAATATGGGAAAGGCCGGCTTTATTTAACGCGCGGCGGATAAATCCGATATAGTTGCTTGCCCGGCAGCATCCGCCGGTCTGCGTCATCAAAAGTGCGAGTTTGTCCGTATCGTACCTTCCCGAAAGCACCGCTTCCATCATCTGTCCCGTCATCACGATCGAGGGATAGCAGGCATCGTTATTGACATATTTCAGCCCCGCATCCACCGCCTTTTTCGTGGCGTTGTTCAGCATTTCCACGTGATAGCCGTATTTTTCAAAGACAGGCGTCAGCAGATCGAAATGGATTGGGCTCATCTGCGGTGCAAGGATGGTATAGCCCTCATCAAACATCTTCTGCGTAAACTCGGTCCTGACGAATCCTACCGGCTGCGGATCTGCATGCACATGGCGTTTGTCGCGCTCGGCGACCGCTGCGATCAGACTGCGGATCCGGATGCGCGTCGCGCCGAGGTTGCTCACTTCATCGATCTTCAGCACCGTATACAGTTTCCCGGATCTCTCGAGGATCTCCTGGATCTGATCGCTCGTTACCGCGTCCAGCCCGCACCCGAAGGAAAACAGTTGGACAAACTCAAGATCATCACGGTGACAGACAAATTCCGCCGCGTTATACAGTCTCGAATGGAACACCCACTGATCGACCACACGAAGCGGACGCTGGCGCTCTATGATGTCAAAATCAAGGCTGTCTTCGGTGAATACGTCAAAGCCGTAAGAAGTGATCATTTCGGGGATCCCGTGATTGATCTCCGGATCGATATGATACGGACGTCCGGCCAGAACGATGCCTCGACGGCCTGCGCTTTTCATTGCATCAAGAACGCGGGTGCCTTCTTTCCTAATATCTTCTTTTGCCCTGCGCATTTCAAGCCACGCTTTATGTGCGGCGGCTCTTACCTCATGTGCGGGAATGTTCCACTCTTCTTTGCAGAATTTTACAAGCCGCTCCGTGGCGATCTTTTCGGAGGTAAAAGCGATAAACGGGCGCAGGTACTGCATCTGCCCGGAGCTGACCGCCTCAACATTGTTCTTCAGGTTTTCCGCATAGGATGCGACCATCGGGCAGTTGTAGTGGTTGTCCGCATCCGGCGTTTCCTGGTATTCGTAATACACGCAGGGATGGAACACGGTTTTGATGCCCTGTTCGAACAGCCACTGCACATGGCCGTGAGAAAGCTTTGCGGGATAGCATTCCGATTCCGAAGGAATGGAATCCATGCCCTTTTCGTAGAGCGCTCTGGAGGAATACGGCGACAGGATCGTCCGAAAGCCCAGTTCCTTAAAAAATGTCGCCCAGTACGGGTAATTTTCATACATGTTCAGCACACGCGGAAGCCCCAGTTCACCGCGCGGCGCATCTTCTTTTGCAAGCGGTTCGTATCCGAAAATACGGCTGCGCTTGAATGCGAACATATCGTATCCTTTATTTTTCCCGGAGCCCGAGGATATTTTCTTTTCGCAGCGGTTTCCGCTGATGAATCTGCTGCCGTCATCAAAGGTGCTGACGGTAAGCATGCAGTTGTTTTCACAACCGCCGCACCTGGATGCTTTTGACTGATAGGAAAAAGCGTCGATCTCTTCATAAGAGCGCATGGTGCTCTTTTTGCCGTCATAGCGTTCTTTTGCGATCAGCGCCGCGCCGAACGCGCCCATGATCCCGGAAATATCCGGGCAGATCACCTGCGTTCCCGCGATCTTTTCAAATGCGCGAAGCACCGCTTTATTGTAAAAAGTTCCGCCCTGCACGACGATATGCGCGCCGAGCTGCTTTGCATCGGACAGTTTGATCACCTTGAACAGCGCGTTCTTGATCACCGAATAGGCGAGTCCCGCCGAGATGTCCGAAACCTCCGCACCCTCCTTTTGGGCCTGCTTGACGTTGGAATTCATAAACACGGTACAGCGGGTGCCAAGATCGATCGGAGAAGCGGCAAACAGCGCCTCATCCGCAAACTGTTCCGCCGTCAGCTTCAGGGATGCGGCAAAGTTTTCGATAAACGAACCGCAGCCGGAGGAACAGGCCTCATTGAGGATCACGGTATCCACCGCATGGTCTTTTAAGCGGATACATTTCATATCCTGCCCGCCGATGTCCAGCACACAGTCCACCTCAGGATCAAAGAACGCGGCTGCGGTGGTATGCGCTACGGTCTCCACCTCGCCCTCATCAAGGCGCAGGGCGGCTTTCATCAGTCCTTCCCCGTATCCGGTAGAGCAGGCACGGGCGATATAAGCCTCCTCAGGCATAGCCGAAAGGATCTCAAGAACGGCTTTTCTGGCCACCTCGACGGGGTTTCCGTGATTGGAAGCGTAAGTGGAATAGAGCAGTTCACCGTTTTCGCCCGTCAGCGCAAGCTTTGTCGTGGTGGATCCGGCGTCGATCCCCAGAAAACATTTTCCTTTATAGGTTGCAAGATCGCCCTTCTGCACCGTCGCATTTTTGTGGCGCTTAAGAAACGCTTCATATTCATCCCGTGTGGCAAACAGCGGCTCCAGGCGTTTGATCTCCAGTTCCATTTTCACGCCGGTCTTAAGCTTTTCTATCAGATCGTCGATTGAGACCGGTTCCCCGCCATCCTGCATGGAAGCGCCAAGCGCTGCGAATAAATGGGAGTTCTCGGGGTCAACGATCTCATCTTCCGTAAGTTTCAGTGTTCTGACAAATGCCGCTTTCAATTCTGAGAGATAATGAAGCGGTCCTCCGAGGAACGCCACACAGCCGCGGATCTGCTTGCCGCAGGCAAGTCCGGAGATCGTCTGGTTGACAACCGATTGAAAGATCGACGCGGCAAGATCGGCTTTCGACACGCCCTCGTTGATCAGCGGCTGGATATCGGTCTTTGCAAACACACCGCACCTGGCGGCAATGGTATAGATCTGCTTGTAGTCCTTCGCCGCTTCATTTAAGCCCGCGGCATCGGTCTGCAGAAGCGCTGCCATCTGGTCGATGAACGAGCCGGTACCTCCCGCGCAGACTCCGTTCATCCGTTCATCCAGTCCGCCCGTAAAATAAATGATCTTGGCGTCCTCGCCGCCGAGTTCGATCGCGACATCGGTCTTCGGATGATATTTTGCGATGGCATCCGCAACGGCAACGACCTCCTGCGTAAACGGAATGCCCAGTGCCTTGGAAAGCCCGATCGATCCGGATCCGGTAATATGAACATGAAGAGAGCAGGCACCGGTGATCTCTCTTGCTTCTTTCAAAAGTTCTGCCAGCGTCTGCTGTGTATGTGCGTGATGACGGCAGTACTTTCCGAAAATGATCCGTTCGTTTTCCGTTATCACGAGTTTTACGGTCGTGGAGCCGATGTCGATACCGGCCCGGTAATTTTTCATCTCTTCCATATCACTTTTTATCACTTTTTATTTCCCAGATAGAACTTGTTTTCCGTCCCTTTGATCAGCCGCTTGATGTTCTCTTTGTGGCGCACCACCATAAAGACAACGCAGGCCGCATAGATCGCCGCAGCAGGTATTTCGCACTTGAAGATAAAAAGGCATGCGGCGCCTGCGATCAGTCCGCACATGGTTGCAAGCGACATATATTTCAGTGTCAGAAGCAGGACCGCCATGACGGCAAAAGCAATGAGCCCCGCTCTCCAGTCAAGCACGAACAGTTCCGAAAGCAGCACCAGAAATCCCTTTCCGCCTTTGAATTTATACTGCACGGGAAACGAATGCCCCAGCATGACAAAAAGACCGGTAAACGCCGCGCCTAACTGAAAGGAATACTCCAGTTTCAGGAACCACAGTCCGAAAGCCAGACACATGGCAGCGCCCTTGAACAGATCCAGCACAAAAACGAACCATGCAAATTTGTTCCCGTAGACCCGCTTAAAATTTGTAAATCCGGGATTCCCGCTTCCTTTCTCACGGATATCTTCGTGATAGATCGCTTTAGACAGCGCAATGGAGGGGTTGATCCCTCCGACGTACCAGCCGGTCACAGCAGCAATAAACCAAATGGCGATCCGCATAAATGTACCTCCCTCACTCAACGATCAGAATATAACTGTAGATTTCCTGTCCGCCGTCAATGGCGAACACCTCGCACCCGGGATGCGCTTTCCTGATATGCGTCGCGATCTCCTCAGCCTCCTGCTCATCCGAATCGGCGCCGCGCACGATGATGCAGATCTCGTGATCCGAAAAATCAAGTTTGTCTGCAAGCATGCAGGCGGTGTCCCGGCGGTCATTGTCAGCGGAAATGATCTCCTTGCCGGTGATGCCGATATATTGTCCGTCATGAAGCAGAAAACCATCCATTTCCGCGTCGCGGATGCATTTGGACACACAGGCGGTCACAACGCCGTTCATTGCATCATTCATCTCATTTTCGATCTCGTTTGCATCGCCGGAATCCAGATCCAGCATGGTCAGGATCGCGTAACAGTCACCGATCGATCTGCTGTCGATCACACGGATTTCGGAATCCTTGTACAGTTTTGCCGCCTGTTTGGCCGCTAAGATCACGTTGCTGTTGTTTGGCAGAACGAAGACGACATCCGCATTCACGCGTCCGAAGGCTTCCAGAAAATCTTCCGCGGACGGATTCATGCTCTGGCCGCCCTCAACGATACAGTCCGCTCCCATTTCACGGAAGGTCTGTTTGATCCCTTCCCCGGAAGCAACGGCAACAACAGCGAATTCTTTTCGCTCCGGCTTTTGTGTCAGTTTGCTGTCGGCAGGAAGGCTGTTATGCTGCAGAGACATATTTTCGATCTTGACCGTCAGATATTCACCGTACCTCTGGCAGAATTCCAAAACCATATAAGGCGTTTTCGTATGCACATGGATCTTGACGATGCTCCCGGTCCTGAAGCAGACTATGGAATCTCCGACCGTTTTCAAATAGTTCTTGATGACATCCACATCAAACGTTTCCAGATCGGTCTTTGCCCGCTGCAGACGCAGCAGCAGTTCGGTGCAGTAACCGAAGGTCAGCTCGCTGTCCTCGTTAAACCTGTCGAGATCGAGCGCATTCTCAGTGGAAGTTGCAGGGGCGCTCACGGGTGTTTCTTTTGCCTGCGGCGCATCATTGTTCAGCGCCGCCACAATGCCTTCTATGATATAGATCAGTCCTGCGGCACCGGAATCCACAACGCCTGCTTTTTTGAGTACAGGCAGCTTCTCCGGTGTTAAGCGGAGGCTCTCGCCTGCCTGATAAAGAAAGTCCGACAGATACCCGGTCACATCCTTATGCGTACGGTTTGCCGCATACTCCGAAGCCTCGCGCACGACCGTGAGGATCGTTCCCTCCACGGGATCCACCACGGCGTTGTAAGCGTGATCGACACCGCACAGGAACGCATCGGCGGTATCTTTTTCGTCCGCCGTTTCCTTGCCGTCAAGCCCTGCCGCGATCCCGTCAAAAAACTGCGACAGGATCACGCCCGAATTTCCTCTTGCAGAAAGGAGCATCCCGTCCGCCGCGCGGCGTGAAACGGCTCCGACCCCTTCATTTCCGGAAGAAACGACATTGGCGCCGCCCTGTATGGTCAAAAGCATGTTGCTTCCCGTATCGCCGTCCGGAATGGGAAATACGTTAAGATCATTGACTTCTTCCGTATGCGCGCTCAGGTTCGCCGCGCCCGCACGGATCAGTTTTGTGAAAAGTACGCCGTCGATATTTTGAATTTCCATGTCCTATTTCTCTCCGATCCTGAAAGTCTGTTCTTCTCCGATCGCGAAAAGGCCAACAGCGTCCGGCCCGATGGATGCGCCGATGATCGGTCCGATATAGCCCACATAAACATCCCTGCCGGGGATCTTTTGCCGGATCATTTCCACGATCTCATCAACTTCTTCCTGCCTGCAGTCGGCATGTGCCAGATAGATCGCCTCATCATTCGCATCGGAAAGCTGTTCCTTCATAAGATCGATAAGTTCGGAAAACGAAGCGGTACGTCCCTTCACTTTCTTATATGCCACCTGTTCGCCGTCGGCATCGGCAACGATGATCGGTTTCACGCCCAGAAGATTGCCGAAGAACGCGGAAGAAGCTTTGACGCGTCCCGCGCGTTTAAGATAATCGAGCGTATGTGCCGTAACGAACTGGCGGGAATGATTGAGCCGGCCATTCATGTATTCTGCCGTTTCTTCAGCCGAAGCGCCTTTTTCGGCAAATTTTGCCGCTTCGATCGCAAGGACCCCAAGACCCATACTGGCGCGCAGTGAATTGATACAGCAGATCGTTGCGCCGGGATATTCCTCCATCAGTTTTTTAGCCAGCACCGATGCGGTATTTACAGAACCGGATTGTTTGAGGGAACAGCCGATGTAAACGATATCGCAGTCCTGTTCCAGATATTTCCGGAAGATACGGTTGAATTCCTCCATCGGAACCTGTGTGGTGGTAATGCGCCCGCCGCTACGCATGATATCGTAGAATTTATGAACATCCTGCGGCGTCCAGGCTAGATCGGCGGGAGCCGTCATGCCCTCATAAACAGTAGTCATTTGCGCATAATCGAGATGATAGCGCTCCAACAGCTCCGGGGTCAGATCGGAGCAGGAATCTGTGATGATCTGTACTTTTCTCATAAACATTTCTCCTTCGTCATTTTTACCCGATTTACGATTGTACAGACGATTTCTAAACTGAAAAGAAACAAACCGGAAATAAAAAAAGACCGCCGTTTTGGCGGTCTTTTTCCGTGGTATTCCGTATGATCACCGTAATCTTGTGCGCGGCAGAACGACCGTGAATGTTGTCTTTCCCTGAGCGCAGTCAACACGGACGCTGCCGCCGTGCAGATCCACGATCCTTTTTACAACGGCCAGTCCCACGCCGTTTCCTTCCGTGGCATGGGATTCATCCGCCTGATAAAATTTGTTGAAGATCTTTTCGCGCGCCTCTTCCGGTATCTCGTCACCGACATTGGTAACCGATGCAGACAGCGTTTTGTCATTTTTGCTCACTTCAACCGAAACCATCTCATATTCCGGTGAAAATTTGACGGCATTCTCGATCAGATTGATCCAGACCTGCTTCATCAGTTCTTCGTTGGCAAAGATGAAATACTCTTCTTCCGGCAGGGAAAACTCGATATGTTTTTTGTTCCATTTATTTTCAAGTACAAGGACACAGTTCCTAAGCTGCTCGGAAAGGTTATATTCGCTTTCCTCCGTAAGGATCGTCTGATTCTCCACCCTTGTTAAGTTCAGTACATTTGTCGCCATCTGCGAAAGCCGCAGGGATTCTTCTTCAATGATCTGCAGATATTCCTCTTCCCGCTCCTTTGGCAGGTTTCCTCTTCTTAAAAGCTTTGCAAAGCCGGCGATCGAGACGATCGGTGTTTTGAATTCATGGGAAAAATTGTTGACAAAATCCGAACGGAGCATCTCTGTCTTTTCCAGTTCCGTCGCCATCCGGTTGAAACAGTCCGTCAGCTCGGCAACGGTCGGATGTTTGGAAAAAGCGCCCCTGAATTTCAGTCTTACCGAATAGTCCCCTGCGGCAAGACGGTTCAGGGCATTGAGGATCTTATTGATAGGCTTTAACGGAAACCTGAGGGTCAGAAAGGCCAGAACGGAACCGATGGCAAGACTCCATAAGAGCAGCCTTAACAGAAGCGGTCCGTTGCTTAAGCTTGTTTCCGAAAGTTCCAAAGCGCCGTTTTGGATCAGAAAAAAAACAACCACCCCCACAAGCGCGGTCGTTACCAGAAGAAAGATCAAAACAACGCCGGAAAAGAGCAGCAACAGGGATCTTCTCTGTCTGTTTTTCTTTGTATCGGTTTTATTCATACTTTTCTCACCGCCTTATAGCCAAGCCCGCGCACAGACTCGATCTCGAATTCTTCCCAGCCGTCAAACCGTCTGCGCAGACGGCCGATATGGACTGTCACCGTTTCCCAGCCCGTTTCGCTTTGCTGTCCCCAGATCTCGTCCATCAGCTGGATCCGCGTAAAGATCTTGCCGGGATATGATAATAATTTATAAAGAAGCAGAAACTCTTTCTGCGGAAGGTCCTGTGTCTCATCCCCGCGTGTTACGGTGAGACTGTCATAATCAAGCGTCACATCCCCGATCACGATCCTTCTCTCGTTCGCGATCTGTGCGCGGCGCAAAAGCGCTTTGATCCGAAGCAGCATCTCGGTTTCATCGATCGGTTTTGTGATATAGTCATCCGTTCCCACAAGAAAGCCCTTGTGGCGGTCGACCGGAAGCTGCTTGGCAGAAACCATCAGGATCGGCAGATTATTATTCGCTTCCCGAAGTTCCCTGGTAAACGTGTATCCGTCCATTTTGGGCATCATGATGTCAAGCACGATAAGATCGATAAATGCCTTGCCTAGCATTTCCAGTGCCTCTTCACCGTTTTCTGCGGTCGAGACCGTGTAATTCTGCTCTTCCAAAAGCGTACTGATGTATTTACGCGTGTTTTTATCGTCGTCAACCACGAGAATATGGAACATCGCGGCTTCCTCCTTTTGATGACCTTGATCTTACATACGGACCATAAACTGAAAAGAAACTTCAGTCTGCAGGTTTTGTAAAGGATTGTAGACGAATATCAGGATCTTTTCAAGTAAAAGGAGCCGACAGTTTTTTTGCTCTATCAAAAATAAAATCACACAACCTAGACTTTCGTCGGTAGCGCAATGTTTTGATTTTCATTAAAATAGCATCATGGCGGTGCCGGGAGCGGCGCCGGTATCAGAACAAACAACGGATCAGGAGGAGAACATGAAAAAGATCGGATTATTTCTGGCGGCAGGCCTGATGGCTGTCTGCCTTTGTGCCTGCGGGAAAGCCACTTCAGACGAACCCAACAGCGGCGTGTATGAAGGAAAAAGCGCCTCCATGGGCGGTTTTGACATGGATATCACCGATGTGTTTGAGGGCGGATTTTCCGTCGAACTGAATGACAAAGGCAAAGGGAAGCTCCATTTGGACGGTGATGACGCAAGCATCAAATGGTCGCTTGACGGCGATGAATTCAGTGCAAAAGGCGGCGGTGTCGAGCTGGAAGGGACCTTAAAGAACGGCGTGCTTGAGATCAAAGATGTGATCGGATCCGGAGTCGATATCGTGCTTGTCTGTGACGAGATCGCTTCCGATCCCGGCGATGCGCCCAAATACACTTCCGTTCTCGACAGGCTGAAGGCCGTAAAGAACGGCGAAACCGTTTACGGCGAGAACGCCGGGGATGACGGCGAATGGCTTGACGGCGGCGATGATTTTTGGACAGATGACGGCGACTGGGATCTCGAAGGTTCAGGCGATGATCTTTCCGGAGAAGAAACGGATACGGATTCCGGTTCTGATGCCGATGTTCCCGTTTCCCAAAATGCGATCGACAAAGGATTTGATGCTTCGTGGTTTGGCGAGGGGATCGTAGATGCCAGGGTGCTGGCGCAGTTCTATGTGGATTACACCTCCATGGACAGTGATGCGAAGAGCGCGCTGAGCGGCATTGAGTTCTATGACTGGCTCGTGGAAACAACCGGCGTGAAGCCCATGGACGACAACGAGGACGAGGACGATCCCGACCGGTTTGCCTTCCGTTACAAATCCCCGGACGGCGGTTCTCTGATCGTTCTGCTCGTTAAAAGAGATGGCCAGTGGGAAAAGGCAAGCATCAGCCCCTCCGGCGATGTTCTGACCCTGGTGGATGAGATCCGCGGCGAGTAAGATCGAAAACAGATCGTAAATCATTTCACATAAAAACAGGATCCTTAGCATAGCAGGAGCAAATATGCCGGATCCTGTTTTTGATCTTCATATCATTACCAAATGCATTATCGCCCATTCAGTGTGTAGAAATAGTACGGCATCCCACTCTTTAAGAACGGCAGTTCGTCGACCGGGATCTTCCGTGATGCGAGTGCTTCAAAATCAAGCTGCTCCGCAAGCGCCCGTGAAGAATAGCCGACCATAAAGACCGTGCCGTCATAGTCCGTTGGGCAGGTGATGGTAATGGTGCGGTTCATCACCTTGTTCTTTTTATCCATCTTGCTCTCCACTTCCATAAAGATCTCTTTGGAACCGGAAGGCGTGTCGATCGTGATCGGCTGTTCAAGTTCCGTCGCCTTGGTCTTCGCGTTGATGGTCAGAGGACTTCCGCTCATAAAGGATGTTCCTGTGTAGCGGTCAAAAGCATCCACCCAGGCTTCAAACGCAACATTCTTTTCTTCTTTCGAATAATCGATCGCAAAATGTCCGATCACTTTCTTGGTCCCGGGCTCACAGCCCTCAATCGTCTCGCTCACCTCGCAGTCCGTCGGCATATAGAGCAGTTCGTTCGTATCCTTCTCGTTCTTGACTTTCATCAGTGTTGTGATCGTCTGAAGGCCGGGATAATAGGTCAGGATCTTATGCGCACCCAGAAAATCATCCGGAACGGATTCTTTCGCCGCGTCACTGACACGGATCAGGACCAGATCATCCTTTGTATAGGTCAGCCCGTAATTGTCGGGGCCCAAGAGCATGGTTTTTTCCACGTAATCCTGCGCCGGAGCATTGAACAGTTCCTCATTCACACCGTCTTTATAGCCCACGAGCATCAGTCCGTCGTAATCCTCAGGCATCGTGACCTGGTAGAAAACGGTCCCTTTTGTGGTGCTTTCCTTCACCTGATAACCTTCAGCGGTTTTTTCTTTGTCTTCAAATTCTCCGTATTTCCACTCTTCATATGAGGTAAGACCGATCCGGACCGGTTTGCCCATCCACTCGATCTCGGTATATACGGGCTCCGTATCATAAGTGAGTTCCGAATAGGCCGGCAGGTCGATCTGCTGCCCGGTATAATAATCAAACAGCCGGAATACGCGCCAGTAAGTGCCGACATCATGGTCGCTTCCGATTCCCTTATCGATCAGCGTCGTATTATACTCGGCATCACACACGATCGTGAGCAGCACATTTCCGTCCCCGTCCGGCTCACTCACCGTAAACGGACGGAACTGATATTGACAGTCGGATGATATCAGTTCCACTGTCGAAGGATCCACCTCTCCTGTCCGGTTTCCGTTCCCGTCAAGATAATAAACCTGTGCATATGTCGGGAAGTAAAAATCACCCGCATAGGGATCCTCAAACGTAAATCCCTGTTCTTCAGCATAGGGAACGGCTGCAGCTTCTTCAGCAATCTCTTCCTGCTCTGTAGCGTCTTCCGTTTCTACAGCCTCTCCCGGTTCTTCCTCTTCTACCCAGGCATCATCTTCTACCCATCCGTCATCGACGATTGTTTCCTCTTTTTCTACCTTCTTGCTGAATCGGTCGGACAGGTTCAGGTTTTTGTAAAGCACGATCGGAACAACGATCATCAGAGATAAAGTCACGACCGCTGCCACAATGATCAGAACGAGCAGCACGGGAGAAAACCTGCGCGGCTTCGGAGCATTCTGCTGCGGCTGTTGCAACTGTACGTTTTGTACCGGCGGTGGTGCTTGCTGCGGGGCATACTGCACCGGGGCCGGTTGTGGCGCGGGCTGTTGCACGGGCTGCACCGGGGCCGGTTGTGGCGCGGGCTGTTGCACGGGCTGCACCGGGGCCGGTTGTGGCGCGGGCTGTTGCACGGGCTGCACCGGGGCCGCACCCGCGTCCACGCTCAGCTTCTTGCCGCAAAATCTGCAAAATTCCGCATCATCCGCAATATTGGAACCGCAAAATCTACAAAACATGTTCTTCCTCCTCTCTTACACTTACTCTGCATGGTTTTTCTATTCTCTTATTTGGAATCATTTACCGGTTTCAGATTGTATTCGCCGTTTTCAAAAGTGACCGTACTGATCGTATAAGCCTCGAGGTCGTTTTGCGGAAGAAAGAATGTGTTGTCATAGCAGCTCATCTTCTCCGGGTAATTCTCACTCGGAGTCTTGTACAGTTCCTGCCAGTTTTCGGAAGGATTCCCGCCTGCCTTTTCACAGACATACTTCGCAGCCGGCGCAAACACGATCGGAGAAGCTTCGGGCGGGATCTTAATGACCAGTCCGAGCGCAGGATCCTCTTCCACGCGGAAGGTTTCCCCGGTGTTTCCGATCTCTTCTTCCTGATCCTGCTCTTCCTCAAGGATCTCACCGTTATCGTCATAGGTGTCGGTCGTGGAATAATAGAATCCGCCATACAATCCGTCCGGCAGTTCTTTCACATGAAGGAAGGAGCGCTGCGCTTTGTTTGCAAAATACATACCTTCATAGAGCCCGTCATAAGTCAGATCCACAGGCTTTGTAAACCGCACATAATCGATCCCGGGACAGGTTTCAAACAGACCGTGATCATACGCCGGGATCTCATCCGGATAGGCATAAATGATGAAGTGCGTCTGTCCGTCCTGTCCGCAAAGCAGCATTTTGGCGCAGTCCTCCACGGAAAGTCCTGCGGGCAGCACGTCCGTCATCTCATCGGTCAGCGCGGTTTCAAATTGCTCATCCTTATCATTTTCAAGCGCTGTTTCGATCCTGATCCCCGTGTAGGTGATATCCAGACGGTGATCATCCATCTGCAGTCTTTCTTCCAGTTCCTCAAAGACAAGATCCAGCGTTTGAGCACAGTCTTTTCCAAGATACATCTGCGCGTTTGCATGATCGTACAGAAACGGATATTCCTCTCCGTCCTGTTTGTAGGTACCCCTGACAGCACTGTAGAGATTGATCGAGCTCGTTACGGCTTCCGTCTTTTTGTTCATTTTCGCTTCCGGCAGATTCTCTTCAAACCATGATTTTGCCTCTGCAGTATATGCTTTTTCCACCTGCTTCTTTTTCTCGTCGGAATAGCTTTTCGGAAAGCAGGCCGTAAACAGCACTGCCAATGCTAAAAGCATTGCAAAGCATGCTGTTTTCTTTATTTGTAATCCTATTTTCATACCCTGCATTTGATCGTTTTTCATTTTCTGTCTCTCTGTCCTGTTTACGGAACCGTGTAAGTTCATATTACAGTTCTTTTGTGCACTCCATGAGGAATCCCGCATATGGGAATCCGTAATGCAGAACTTTTTTCCCAAATATCTCCACTTCGCTTCCTTCAACCTCGCCGCTTCTGATCTGTCTTGCGCCTTCGATCAGTTTCCCGGTCAGATCCGGTTTTACCGGGATCGTTCCGTGCATGGCATAGATCTCATCAAATTGTCCGTCGTACTCCAAAAGGTGTGTCAGACTGTCGATGTACCTGTCGAGATCCCTGTACGTGCCAAACATAAAGATCTTGCCATCCTGAACGGAATCGCCGGCGATCAGCACCCGGTATTTCTCATCCAGGAGCGCGATGCTGCCCGGCGTATGTCCCGGGAGATCTATGATGCGAAGCGCTCTGCCGCCAAGCTCGATCACATCTCCTTCTTTAACGGGAATGATCGTGCCGGTGCCGTTATTGTGCCGGTAGTTGTCCTCTTCTTCAGAACTCATGTATATCTCGTCAAATGCCGCATTCCCCGAGATGTGATCACGGTCCGCATGTGTGTTGATCAGAATGACCGGAAGATCCGTCAGACCCTCTGCCAGTTTTCTCGCATCGGGCGTGTTCATTCCGGTATCCACAAGCGCCGCACGTTCTGAACCGCAGAGTAGGAAAAAGCGGACGCCTTCATCTTCAAACCGCCAGGTGTCTTCCTTGATCATGATCGTCTCTGCCATGTCTGTCCCTCCCGGAATTTCATCCGTTAATAGCCACGCTTCCTGTCAACGACATGCTCCAAAGGCTTCCCCGCAGCATATCTTAAGAGATTGTCGCAAAACATCTCCACATTTTTATCTAATGAATAGTCATGCGTCAGATTGCCCGCAACGTGCGGTGAGATCAGCAGGTTTTTCGTGTTCCAGAGGCGGCTGTTTTCGCTCAGCGGTTCCGTTACAAAAACATCCAGCGCCGCGCCGGCAAGTTTCCCCCGGTCAAGGCTTTCCGCAAGCGCCTCCTCATCGATGGCAGAGCCCCTGCCGACATTCACAATGTATGCGTCATCGGGAAGCACCTCGATCCGCGCTTTGGACAGGATCCCCTGCGTTTCTAAAGTAGCGGGCAGACACAGGATCAGCAGATCCGTTTCCGGTAAGACCGCATCGAGCGAACTGCTTTTGAAAACCTTGTCAAACGCCGGCTCTTTGCAGATCCCACTTCTGCAGATACCGGTAATGCATGCCGGCTCGAATGCTTTGACACGCCTTGCAAACGTGCTTCCGATATCCCCGGTTCCAAGGATCGTAACGCGCATTCCTTTTAAGGATCTCTGCGGCACTCTGCTGCCCCATTTTCCGGCGACGGACTGTTTGAACACTTCCGTGAAATTCCGAAGCATCATCAAAGTCACCATCATGATATGTTCCGAAATCCCGACACCGTAGGAGCCCGAAGAATTCGTCAGAATGCAGTCCTCATTTGCAAACGCGAAGGGTGCAAGCAGATATTCCACGCCTGCGGAAGGAACGCACAGCCATTTCAGGGCCGTGCTTTTGGCGGCGGTTTTAACGCCATAACCGTAGAGCACTTCCGCTTCCGCAAAGTCCTCAGGGATCTCCTCTTCCTTTTCCGCAAAGCAGACGCTTGCCCCGATCCCGTCCGCTGTAGCAAGGATCTCTTTCTTCTGTTTCTCTTTCAGTTCGCTGCTTAGTACGACGATCTTCATTCGCTGCTCCCAAAGCGTGATGACCATATCTTGCTTCATAATCCACAATATCGCAGGACCATTCATTTTTCAAGGATATCCGGCAAAATTGCGGCACGCAGAACAGAATAGTGGAAAGTCCAAAAGTATGCTATCATCAAAAGTGGAGAGCAGAAAAGCTCAGGCAAGAAGGCTTGGTAAACAACGCGAAAGGATATAAAACATGAAAAAAAGACCGGTCAGACAGTTTGTGATCATCCTGATGATCATCCTCTTCAGTTTTACCCTGTGCGGCTGCGCGGTCACGGATCTTGCGGGAGAAGTCATTGAGACCATGCGCTCCGACCGTGACAAGGAAGATACTAAGGAAAAACGCACATCGAGACGGAAGAAAAACGATGGGGACGATGACAGTGACGAAGCCGCAAACGACAGCGGGAATGAAGACGATAACGACGCAGACGACAGCGCAGATCCCGTCGATGAAGAAGCGGATGAAGCGAACGGATCTGCAGATGATGAAGTATCCTATCATGCAGACGGCGAACTGACCTCCCAGGAACTCTCGGAACTGGATACGCTCTTTAACAGTGAGTCCTACTACGGTTTCCTGCTGACAGAATATCAAGACCCGCGGGACATCGACTGGAGCCAGGTATTCTATCTCGGAGCAGGGCTTTCCTACAGCGGTTCCTACGAAGAGGCAGAGATGGAGTATCTGAAGCAGGTCGGTGCAACGGAACTGCTGGGTGACCTGACCGTGGTCTCCGAAAAAGACGTCGAAAGCTATGTCAGAGCAACCACAGGATATGACTACAAAGAAATGCGTCATCCCCTGTCCCGGTGGACCTATCTTCCGGGATGCAGGGCATATGCCTTTGATCACGGGGATACCAACTACATATCGGAGGTTTCGACATTTCGCGGAAGTGTCCGCGACAATGTCTATACGGTTCATTACGGTCACATCGGCGGCTTCGGCGAGGGGACGACCCCCTTTACCGTGACTTTTACAAGAAACGGACAAACGCTGCGCTTTCTTTCCAATCGTTCGAGTGAATATGACGAAGCATCCGCCGCTTATGAAGAAGACCTCGCGGATACTTATGTGCAGCCGGATTACATCATTTACGACAGCGATTCCAGAAAGCTGACGGATTATGATCTTTCCGGGCTCAACGCCAGGGAACTCCGCATCGCCCGCAACGAGATCTATGCGCGCCACGGCCGCATGTTCAAGGACAAAGAGCTGCAGGATTATTTTGACGGAAAATCATGGTATTACGGCTACATCTCTCCGAGCCAGTGGTCGGAGAAGAACCTGAACCAGTATGAAGCCTATAATGTGAATCTCATTTCCAAATATGAGAAAAATGCGCCCGCCCCTGATGCGAGCGCAAGCAGCGGTTACACCAACAACGAGCTCTGTCAGATGGCGCTGAATTATTATTCGAGACATTACGGATACCGGCCCGGCATCGCCGAAGTTGACAGCGTAAACGGCAACATGGTGACCATCCATCTCTATGATGACATGGGCACGCATACCGCAACATCCGCATGGTATGAAATTGACCGGACTACCGGAAAGGGTACGGACGAGATCATGGGCGGAAAAATCGATCTGAACAGATAAACCTGCACAGCGAAACAGCGCAAAACGCCGCGAGACAGGCTGTCAACAGCGTGCCCCGCAGCGTTATTTTCGTTACATTTTTCAGATTACGATCCTTTCGGATCGACCAAGGGATGATCATTATAGATTTATATTACCCAATCTTGGGCAGTTTTGCAATCGATGCGGCGATCTCCTCATCGGTCGGGATCTGGTCGGTCATTTCGCCGTTGTTGTATTTTTCATATGCAACAAGGTCAAAATAGCCGGTTCCGGTCAGACCGAAGACGATCGTCTTCTCTTCGCCTGTTTCCTTGCATTTGAGCGCTTCATCGATGGCAACGCGGATCGCATGCGAACTCTCGGGCGCGGGAAGGATGCCTTCCACTCTCGCAAACTGCACGGCTGCATCAAAGACGGATGTCTGGTCCACGCTGACTGCTTCCATATAGCCGTCATGATAAAGCTGGGAAAGCGTCGTGCTCATGCCGTGGAAGCGAAGGCCGCCCGCATGGTTCGGTGACGGAATGAAGTCGCTGCCGAGCGTGTACATTTTGGCCAGCGGACAGATCATGCCGGTGTCGCAAAAATCATATGCGAAGGTTCCTCTTGTAAAGCTCGGGCAGGATGCCGGCTCGACCGCGATGATCCTGTAGTCTGCCTCTCCTCTTAACTTCTCGCCCATGAACGGCGCGATCAGACCGCCAAGGTTGGAACCGCCGCCGGCGCAGCCGATGATCATGTCGGGCTTGATCCCGTATTTATCGAGTGCCGCTTTGGTCTCTAAACCGATCACGGACTGGTGCAGCAATACCTGATTCAAAACGCTTCCGAGAACATATCTGTAACCCGGATTGGATACGGCAACTTCCACCGCCTCAGAGATCGCGCAGCCAAGACTTCCCGTCGTACCCGGATGCTCCGCAAGGATCTTGCGGCCTACCTGCGTGGTCTCGGAAGGAGACGGTACAACGGATGCGCCGTAAGTTCTCATGACCTCACGACGGAACGGCTTCTGCTCATAAGAAACCTTTACCATGTAGACTTTGCAGTCAAGGTCGAAGTACGAGCAGGCCATGGAAAGTGCGGTTCCCCACTGTCCTGCGCCGGTCTCCGTGGTCACACCCTTTAAGCCCTGCTTCTTGGCGTAATAAGCCTGCGCGATCGCGGAATTGAGTTTGTGGCTTCCGCTGGTGTTGTTTCCTTCGAATTTGTAATAGATCTTCGCCGGTGTTTTGAGTTTTTCTTCCAGGCAGTACGCCCGGACCAGCGGGGAAGGTCTGTACATCTTGTAGAAATTGCGGATCTCTTCCGGAATGGCGACCAGCGGGGTCGTTTCATCGAGTTCCTGCTTGACCAGTTCTTCACAGAAGATCGGGGTGAGTTCCTCCGCGCTCAGCGGCTGACCTGTACCCGGGTTTACAAGCGGCGCCGGTTTGTTCTTCATGTCCGCTCTCATATTGTACCAAGCGGTCGGCATCTCGTTTTCCTGCAGGTAGATCTTGTAAGGCACTTTGTTTTCTGACATCTGTTTTTCCTCCTTTGTTTCGGCCAAGGATCCTGGATCCTGTGAGCCGGTCCCGGCCGGTAAGTTCGTACCGGCACAACCATAAGCAACTTTTGCCTGCCCATGCAGGCATCTGCGTTTGTGGTCCCTGCCCGGGAACTTTTCACAGGTTTGGAGAATAAAAAAAGTCCCAGACAAAGAATCCTTTGCTGGGACAGGTAGACTTGATCACCTGCGGTGCCACCCGGCTTGGTATAGAAACTATACCCACTCACGCATACAAACATATGCTGATCTTTGGTCACGGGGGATCTTACCCCGGCGCGGATACTTTGGGACTTCCCATTTCCCCTTGCCCTCAGGAGTCCATTCGGTTCCGTATCACCCGCCGCATTCTCAGCATCTGCGGCTCTCTGTAGGGATCATGTTCAGAGCTTACTCACTCTCCATCAACGGTTTATTCATGTATAACATAACCGCGTTAATGTAGTCAAGTGTTTTTTTATTTCTTCGCAGCTGCTTTACGGATCAGTCCTTTGATGAGGCCTGTGACAGCGACGATGAGCGGCGTGAAGACCACGACGAGCGTTGCGAAATTCACGCTTGCGGTAAAGGCGACCGGAAGGATCCCGAAGCCTACATTCGACGGTCCGTCAAGGCTGTTTCTGAGACCGACAAAATAAAGAACGGCTGATACGACTGTCACGCAGAGCAGGATGAGTGAAAGTTTCAGTGTCTTTGCTCTTCTCTCTTCTTCGGAGAGGTTGTTGTAATACAGTTCCCAGACCGCGATCGAAAGACATGCCACTAAGGACACCAGCATCACGGCCAGACTGTAGGAAGTATAACCGTGCACGAAATCCACGATGAAAAAGCTGTAGAAGAATCCGCAGAAGCCGTAGAGCGCGATCAGGAGCCAGATGGTCCTGAAAAAGCACCTGATGAATTTCCCCTTCTTTGCGATCGGTGCGCGGACCGGACCGTTGTAAAGTTTCCCTTCCTCCGTGGTCTTAAAATACCTGAAAATAAAGATCGCGATCGCGATGAACAAAAGCGCATAGAGCACCGCATCGAGCGGATAGATCGGCGAAGGCGCCCCTTCTGCGATCGAAAGATATCTGCCCGTGATCAGGCCGGCGATCACATAGACAATGAGCAGCACGCCGAGTACGGCTCCGATGCAGGCATGCTTTTTCGCATTCTTCTTAAGGATCTTCGGGCTTTCGTTGCGATAAAATGTATGTGCCACCATCAGACCGCTGAGCGATAAGAAAAATGACAGAAAGATCGGCAGCGACCTTAACGCATCTTTCGCCGCCACATCGGGAGACCCGCTGACGATGGATCCGATGCAGTCGGAAAAACAGTAGAGCGCATTCATGAGCGAGCATGCCGAACAGATAAAGAAAACGATCACCGACAAGGTAACGATCAGTGCCTGTTTGTTTTGATTTTCATTCTTCATCACCATTTCACCCAGGCGGCAAAATCACCGTCTTTCCTTTCGTTGAAATAAAGATGCTCCAGATCAAAAGAACCGCTCTGATCCTTCAAAGTCACCAGCGACGCGCCGATGAGATCAAAATTCTCATTGATGCCGACGGAGCTAAGACCTTCCTGCATCGCCGGATCTTCCGAGTCCGTTTTGATGTGCGCAAAGTACAGCTCCGGACCGGTCTTGACACCGAGCCCGACGACCACGCCATCCTCTTCGTAGGTCCAGTCGACATTGTGCGCATGCCCCATAAAGGCTCCTTTGAGGTTGTGTTTCTTTGCCTCGTCGATAAAATTGCTTGCGTATTTTTCGTTTCCGTTATCGGCAAAATCTTCCAGCTTGAAGAATTTGTTTCTGATGTTTGCACCGTCTTCCGTAACGGCCGTCCAGACCTTGTCGTTTTCGTCCTGCGGGATATGATAATAAGCGATGACCGGCACATCTTCACCTGCCAGTTCGTGTTCACGCAAAAACCACTCCGTCTGCTCGGGACGGATGTAATCATAATCCCTGAACACGGACAGCTCCGTCTCCGAAAAGCTTGCGCCGGAATCGAGATTTGCGATCATCCAGTCCACCTTGGACGATGTGCTTCCGTCTTCCGTCAGATTGATGATGTAATTGCTTCTTCCGTACAGGTCATCGTTGGGTTCAAAATACAGGCAATGCGGCGCTTCGCTGAACCTCTTTGCAAGCGTGTTGGAATTGTACAGCCCCTGTCTGTCATGGTTGCCCCAGACCGGCGCATAGACAAATCCGTACTCTTCCGCTTTCTGCTCAAAATAGTTGATGAACGTTTTCAGATGATAACTGTTGGCCAGCATCAGCATATCGCCGGTCAGCTCGACAAGATCGATCTTCGAGCCTTCCCCCTGTGTCGATACGATGTGGTCATTGACCTCTTTCAGCAATTTGTCCATATAGATCATGGACGACTTCGCGGATGTGTTCGCATTCCAATGAATATCCGTCAGCTGAAGGATGTTGAACTGATCATGATACTGCATGGTCACGATGTACTCTTCAAGGTTTTCCCCATAAGCCATCGTCTCTGTGCAGCCGGTAAACGAAAACAACATGATCACTGACAGAATGATACAAAACAGTCTCTTTTTCATGTCTCCTCCCCGGAACAGTATTATTGTGTTACATACAAATCATATTCTACCACAGAAGCGCTTCGAAAGTAAGATGATACAAAACAGACCGCCTTATGCAAGCGGTCTGATCTTTACGATATTGTCCCCGGTGCGGATGTCGCATTTTGTGAGAAAATCAGAAAAGTGCGGTACTTCCTCCGGTTTGGCGATGATCTTCGGATTGTGCGCATCACAGCCGATCACAAAGGATGCGCCCATTTCGGATGCCAGAGAAAAGAAGCGCTCATGCGGATACCATCTGCCGCCGATAAATCCGTACATGTTTACTTCCAGCGGGACCGATAGGTCGATCGAAGCCGAAATAAGCCTTCGCATGTGATTTTGATAAACCGCGTCAGGTCCCGTAAAATAGAGCAGATCCGGGTGCGCGAGATAGGAAAAATAACCCGTCTTCATGCCTTCGATCGTCAGATCGACATAGGATTGCAAACGTTCCTCGGAATCCGTCATGTCGCCGGCATAGAAACCCGTGATCTCATCCGGCACGAAATGCTGGCCCTGGATGATGTAATCCACGGGATAAGCGCGGATCAGTCTGAGCAGGTCGTCAAAATAGCGCGGCATATACTCGACTTCCAGCCCAATGAGGATCCTGATCTCCTCTCTGTATTCCTCCCGCAAAGCGCACAGCGTTTCGACATATCCCGGCAGTTCTTCCGGCAGCATCCGGATGCCCGAGATATACTGCGGCGGATAGGGCTGCGGCGTGTGATCCGAAAAGCCCAGCACCTTAAAGCCCTTTGCGATCGCAGCTTCGATATATTCTCTTTCCGTTCCGCCGGCGTGATGACAGCGGACGGTGTGTGTGTGATAATTTGCTAACATGATGAGCCTTTTATTCGATGTAACTGTCCAGCTGTTCCAGCGTCATGTCAAAATCAGCCCCGTCCAGCATCTTGCCGATCAGATGGCCTTCTCTGTCCACAAAGAACGAGGACGGTACGAACCCGAGCGATGCTGTCAGGTTATAAAGGCTCTCACTGGTCCTTAAGTTTGTGAACTTTGCGCCGGCATCCGAAAGGATCTCATGCGCATCATCAACATTCATTTCATCCCCCTCGTAGACGTCGCAGATCATGCCGACCAGATTGACATTGTCCGGGATCTCCTCATACATCGAAGCGTATTCGCCCATTTCGGCGATGCACGGTCCGCAGAACGTTCCCCAGACATGAACGACCGTGATATCATAATCGGCAAAGATCGACTCGTCGACCGGTTCTCCGTCAAGCGTCGTGCTCGTAAAACTGATCGTCTGCGCGGAAAGTTCGGATTCCGGGATGCTGACATTTACCATATTAGCGCTTTCATCAGCCGGAGCCTCTTCCTCAGCCTGATCCTCGGCCTGATCTATTGCATCCTCAGCCTGCTCTTCAACTTCTTCAGCTTTGTCCTCCGCGTCCTCTTCTATCTCTTCCAACGCGTCTTCCATTTCGTCTTTCATATCATCATCTGCATTGTCTGCGGCTTCATCCACGAACTCCGCCAGATCATTCACTTCCGTTTCGATCTCATCAAGACCGGCGCAGCCGGCCAGTCCGAACAAAAATAATGCCATGCATACACAGGCGATCCTTTTTGCTTTCATGTTATATCCTTTCTTTCGATTGAACCTCAGCCCATAATTATTTGTCGTCAGCAGCCTGCCAACGTACCGTCCGTTTTATCTCTATATACTATCGCATCAGCCTCGCATTTTCAACAAAAAAACGCCCGGCATTGATAACCAATGCCGGACGTTTTTTAGCGTTTATTGAAATATCATGGTGAATTTCTCCGTGCGTATTGCCGTTGTGGTATCGGGAACCTCAGCACCGTCTCCCTTCACGAGCAGGTATTCGATATAGCCCGATACGCCTGCCGGATAATCGGCCGGATTAAAATCCGTTCCGTCTTTCTGGGTGAGTTCGATCTTTTGACCGTCAGCGGATATTTGAGCGTCAAAGATCTCCGTGACCGGCACGACCACGCCCTTGTCATTGCAGTTATAGAGATTAAAGTCTGAAATGGCCGCAAAATCACTCTTTTTAAACGAGATCTGACCACTCCATTTTTCATCGTTCCGGGTCATTTTTACTTTGGGATCGATCTTGGCCGCGGGCGCTTTTCCCTTCTTGACTTTGACCGAAAATGCAATAGGCGCAGTCCGGTAAGTCACGGTCTTCTCTACAAATCCGCCACCGTTGAATGCCGGTATAAAGCGAATATCGGTCGTGACCAGCGCAGCATAATATGTATACGTTCCTGCCGGAATATCCGGGATCGGACCGGAGGGGATCGTCAATTCAAACGAGCCGTCATCGCCCTGGGCATTCGCTTCAGACGATATCCTGTTGTTGTTCAGCCAGACCAGGATCCTCTGGTAGTTGATCTTGTCCGCATCCTTTTTGAGTTTGTAGATCTGTTCGCTTTCACTGAACAGGATGCGGTCCGATTTGGTAGTATTTCCATAATACTGTGCGGCGTACTTATCTTCACCCGTTTCCGTCTTAGCCTTGAGAGTGCCGGCGATATTGTTAGTATTTGCGTACAGATCGTCAAGCGGCTCGATCTCCAGTTTCTGATCCGTCCAGTCACTGCATACTTTCACGGTCGTCTTGCCATATTGGATCAAAACCGGATCCGTTGCCGGCTTGATCGCAAACATTCTGGTCCCATACGCATCCGCCTGCTCTTTTATGATCTTTCCGCCTGTAACTTTGACCTTGGTCTTATCTATGATGGAGCGGTCCGTACGGTGCATGATGAACGTAAAGCCGGTGGCTGTCTTCCCGCTGAAGGTGATGACGGGATTTCCGTTTTCGGTAGTCTCCACACCGTCCCGCAGGACTTCTTTGGTGAATGTCTCGACCCTGCAGTCGTATGCCGGTGTCGTTTCGGCCACGGTAAAGGTCATTGTATATTTCGTTTTGGCAGGGTCCTTACCCGTTGCCGTGACCGTATAGGTTCCGCTCTTTGGCGGGGATGTGAACCTGCCCGTATCCGGATCGATCGTTAAGCCCTTCGGCGTAACCTTATAAGTAAAGTTATCTGCCGCCATCCTGAAAGCATTGCAGTCCGAAACAGCAACATATCCCGATGTGCCATCCACCACTGAAGAGAATGTGGCAATATCATTCGGCTGCACAGCATCGGTATTATCAATGCGTTCACCGTCCGTGTCATACAGGCAGATGCTTCCGGCATCGTCCAGATTTTTGCCTGTTACGACAAATGTTCTGCTGGTCGATACCGTATTTCCATCAAAATCATCCGCCGTTGCTCTGATCGTGACCGTCCTGTATTGCTTGCCCCAGTTATCATTGGGCGTATATGCCTTATCTACCGTAACGGTTCCGTTCTTGACGCTGACATAACCCCTGACTTCGTTGTACTCGCCTGTTTCAAGGCTCCATTTTACCTTCGTGGAAGCAGGCTTTGTATTTCCGGTAAAATGCACCGTGAATTTCAGCGTTCCCACCTTGCCTTCCGGTTTGAACAGATACAGATCCTCTCCTTCATGTTCACTGTCATACGGCGTCAGATACATGCCCACGATCGGCTGTTTGACCGTAAGCGCAACAGTTGCCGGTGTGCAGACGGTGTTTGCCGGGAGCTTCGGTTTCACAACAAGCGTTGCCTTGCCGACGGGAATGTTCGCTGTGTTGGGAAGATACAGGGAAATGCCGTCAGCGCCTGCTTTCACGCTGACACCGTTTACTTTATAGCCGTTTGCGTCCTCTACATAGGAGCCTTGCTCATCGATCTGCGTGTAAGATGTACCTGCGGAGAATTTGGCCACACCCACGAACACATCTTTTTCGCCCCTGAAGAAAGTCGTCGTCTTCTTCGTGACGCTCATCTTCACCTCATAGGCGACATTCCTGGTCTTCTGTTTTTTCAGTGTCTTTTCCTTACCCCTGAGCAGAAGATTCTCCGGTCCTCCGTCGGCCGGTCCGGTACCGAACTGCACAAGTTTTACGGTGATATCATAACTCTGCGCATGACCTTCGCCGGGAAGCGCCTCGATGGTAGCCGGTGTGCTGTCGTCCGGTTCAAGCGGATCATAGGCCGGATTGTCTTTTTTCGTCAGCGGGAGCCGGACGGCATCTGCGCTTACACTGTCCGCTCTTACATAGAACGGCTCTACCGCTTCAACCATGGGCTCTGTGATCATCTCGTTCTGCGAAGGCGCAGCGCTTACCTCATAGAAGAGGTTTTTGGCTGACAGGCCTTTGGGAAGGCTGAGTGAAAGCATCATATCCACATCCGATACGTTCTTCACCGTTACAGCCGGCGCATTCAGTTTCACTTCCGTCGGGACCACTCTTATGCTCAAAAGATCCTTGTTATAGTCTTTCTCATACAGGACCATGTCAAACGGTTCCGTCGGCAGATATGTATGATCGGAAGTTTCCTCGAATGTATTCACAGTGAGTTTCATCGTATCCGGGTCAAATACAGCACCCGCATGAACATCCTCACCAAAAGGACGGACGGCAAGACTGCCCGGATTGGTGCCTTTGTTCAGTTTCACGGTATACGCTGCGCTCGTGCCGCTTGGCTGTAACAGTTCACCGTCTTTGACACCGCTCACCGTTGCCGAAGTCAGAGGCGGCGTGAAAGAAATGGAAAACGTGCCCGTAACGGTCTTTCCGCCGGTGCTCACTGCTTCGACGTTGAATTTGAAGGTCTTGGAATAATCCCTGATCTTATTCCGTTTCAGGACCAGATACCCGTTATCATAACCGACAAAGCCGTCCATGGCTGCATTCTGCGGTTCGAAAGTGGCGGAAATGATCCTTCTGAAGTTGTATTCTTCAAACATTTCTATATATGCATCTTTGTTGAAGTGTTCATATATGACGCCATCGGGATAGCGCGGGCCGAACTGCGGATATTCGTTACCCATATAACCGAAAGCGAAACCTACTTCTTTGGCTGTCTCAAATGCGACTCTCACATAACCGTATCCATCGCACATGGCCGCAGTTGTGGTCACGATCCCTTTGGATGCATCGACTTCCTTCCCGTTTACCGTTGCTTTTCCCGTAAGTTTGAAATAGTCTCTTGCGGCTCCTTTGATCGTTAAAGTCGCAAACGGATCGTCGATCGTATATGTATCCGTCGGACCCGGAAGGGCTTTCCCGTTACATTTCACTTCCACGCCCCCGATATTCACGCAGGTAGTGGAATCCGATACGATAAAAAGTTTACGCTGTTTTTCAATCGGCACGATCGAAAGCGTCTTGCCCGCAAGAAGAGCGGCATTGCCTTTCATGTTGTAGAGCAGACCATTCTTTTTCTTATTAAGGAGCGCCTCCGGAAGCCTGATATTCGTCGGTTCCGCCTGACCGCCTTCGTTCAGCAAAAGCACACCTCCCGCTGTCAGGATATAATTGCCCTTCGTTTCGATCGAATAGTCAAACGATGTGATGTTTTTCGGGACTGTTACAACGCCCGTCTTCTGATCGTAATTTACGCCCCGGGTCGATGTGGAGAATGTGCAGTTCTGGGCATCCACTGTAAAAGTCACATCCGCATCGGATGCCTGCGCCTCGGTTTCAACAAAAAGTTCAAGGTCTTTCCTCACCAGACTGCCGGGAATCCGGTATGCGGTATACTCCTTTGCCTCATCCGCCGTTCCCTCGATCTTGGCACTGACCTTTGTAGCAAGCGCAACCAGTTCCTCTTCATCCGCATACACCTTTTTCACTTCGGTGCACGCATCCGGGATCACGACGATCGTTGCATCCCTGTCATATAAGAGGGGATTGCCCGTATTGCCTTCATAGAGCTTGCTCAATAAGCCGTTTCCGTTACTCTCTTTATACAGATAAAAATCAGCCGCCTGCGCTTTTGCCGGCCTTAAATTATACTGTTTGGGTCTCAGCAGGAACGTCGGAGACAGGCTGTTGCCATACATCTCAGCCTGTATCACACGCGTTTTCGGAAATGTAAATGAGTATCCGTCCATCAGTGTCGGCGCCGATTCGTCAACCAGTAAGACATCGTAAGCATTGATATCTACCGTTTCGTCTTTTCCGGAGATCGTGATCGTGATCTCCTCACTGTCCGAGATCGGTTTGGGCTGGTCGTCTTCAGTGTATCGGACACCCGTATATGTAAACTTGTAGTTATTCTGGTTGAAATTTTCAAGCTGTGAGGACCATGAATACACGCTAACGCTTGGGTTCACGGTCTGCGGGGTTACAACATAAATGTCAACAGACCTGTCTACGGCTTTGAGCGTGTAAACGCCGTCTTCACCCGGGGTGAGCATGTTTCCTTCTCTTACACAGTCTTTGTAAACGCCAAGAACCTTATACCCGTTCTTAGGCTCTATCTTAAAGGAAAAGTCTTCGCCTTCCGTCACTTTGTTAACTCTTTCAAGAGCAGTTCCGTTGGAGCTGGCAGTATAGCAGTAATCCCAGTAACGTGCGAACGAAATCTCATGCTTTGTTGCTTCCGTCGTATAAACAAAAACGTGGACATCTCCTACTACGGCCTTGCCTTCCGGCAGTGTAAAGGTATAGATCCCGTCTTGATCCGGTCCGCTTACGCTAAATTCCCGTCTTTCCATTTCTGCACCCGCAGCTGCTATATCTGCGGATACCGAAGTGATCACATAAGGGTCTACAGGCAGGATCTTAAGCCTGAAGGTGTCTACCGGCTCCCCGTCTTCCCCTTCTTTCAGGAAATAATGGTATTCCTTTTCCTCCTGGCCCTCCGGCGTACGGTCTACGAAAACGATATTACCGTCTTCGCAAACGGAAAACGTAAACTTATCCGGTTCGGCGTTCAGCATTACTTCCCTGTCGCTGTGCTCTTCTTCACCGAGCAGTTCCGGATCCGGGTCAGCTTCTTCCGGTACTTCTGCAGCTTCCGGTTCTGTAATATCATCTGTCTGCTCCGGTTCAGCTTCTTCCGGTGCTTCTGCAGTTTCCGGTTCTGTTTCTATGGCAGCATACTCTGCCGCTTCCGTTTCTTTGGCAGCATACATTGTCTCTGCTGCTTCTGCCGGTTCATTTACGACCGCTTCCGGTACGGATGTGTCGGCAAATACATATGACGGCAGTCCCGTCATGATCATCGCCGCCGCAAGCATACCGGTAAGCAGCCTTCTTGCGATCATTGCTGTGTGCTTCATAATCCTGCCCTCCTAACATATCCGTCATTTTGTGACAAGATTATTATATTCGTTTTTTCCCGAAAAAGCACCATTTTATCGCGATTTTTCTCTGTCATTTATCAGTCCTTACATGACAGTTTCATCCCTCTGTTTTATCTTCCGTTTCCTCTTCTGTTGCATCGGGATCGTACTCAAGGATGTCGCCCGGCTGGCAGGACAATACCCTGCAGATCGCTTCGAGTGTCGAGAAGCGGATCGCGCTGATCTTGCCCGTTTTGATCTTGGAAAGGTTCACATTCGTGACGCCTACTTTCTCCGACAGTTCGTTCAGACTGATCTTCCTATCCGCCATGACGCGGTCCAGTCTTAATATGATCTTACCCATAGCGCCTCCTATAATGTCTCGTCATCCTGCTTCTGCAGTTCCATACCATAACCGAAAATACAGTATGCGCACCACATTGCCAACGCAACGATCGCCGCGATCCCCACGGACTCCATGGCTGCAAGGACCGTGACCAGGATCCCCGCCACTTTCAGGCGTTTCCGGATCTCTTCCGTAAACGGCGTGTCGCTGTCCCTGATCTCCAGAAACATGTTACGGATGATGAGCAGGATCACCATGGTCCCGGCCATCATGACGGAGGCGAAGAAGCACTTGAGCGCCGATGCGGCCGGCACATCCTTCACGGGAAGATCTTCCAGAAATTCCGGTCCATCATCGATGTAAAGATCGATCGCCTCTTCCGCATTCTGCCCCGGCAGATATACTTTCAGTTTTCCGTTTTCATAGATCGGTGCGTTTCCGATGCCTTTGCCGACCAGGCAGAAGATCCCCCCGGTAAACGCGATGATCGCGCCGACCAAAGCAACGATCCTTAAGACATTGAGTACCGTGGCTGCTACGCCTGCTGATTTTTTAATTGCCCGGATCTTTGAGTTTTCCATTGTTCTCTCTCGCTTTCTTTTTGTTCTGCTTTTTTCTCTGATCTGTGACAGGGAATACCCCCTCCACAACCTACTGATGCCGGATAGGGTTCTCCTGCCAAATGATCATAAACGCAAAAAAGGATTTATCGATTATCGATAAATCCTTTATACTACGCCCCTTTACGTTTGTCAATAAGTTTTTAATGTTTTTCGATAATTATATCTGCGACTCCTTCTTCCGGAATCTCGAAAAGAATCCCTGCTTTTCTTCCACGGGCTGCATATCCTTTAACATCTGTTTATAAGCCGCCAGGTCCGTAAAGCCGGTATACTCGCGGATCTCCTGATAGCGGTAGAAATACTCCTTGCTGAAGACCAGATGGAACTGCCTCGGGATCCTCTTAAGCGGCTTTGTGATGCAGTCTTCGTCCCCTGCGATCGTAAAGATCTCATGGTAGAACAGAAACTGGTTGGAGAAGATCTTCTGCCCGTCTTCCAAACGGATGGGAACCCTTAGGCATTCTCTCTTTGTAAGCTGCGGCTTGATCAGTTCCTGTTCTCTCCCCTTTGACACCAGCCACCAGCGATCCCATTTCCGCATTTTGGGGATGCCCGGGATCTTCTTTAAGACAAACACCGGGATCACCAGATCCGGCTCCGTTTCCGCAAAAAGCGCTCTGAGCTTGCGCGGCACCTTTTTTGCTCTTAACGGGATCTGCCTGTCATATCCGCCGAAGATCTTCTTAAAGAGCGGTGTCGCATAAATGCTTTCTATATAGCGGCAGGCAATATAGGCGGTCCGGAACAGGAGGATGGCCGCGATCAGTACCACGACGAAGAAAAACGCGAACAGTCCCGGTAAAAAGATCGCGATCAGAAGCATAAAAACGACCAGCAAAAACTTTGCGATCACAGACAGCGCCGATGAAAACGGTACAATGGAATTGACCGGCACCATCATGATGTCCACAAGCGAAAACAGATACCGGACAAGGTAGTAAACAACAAGACAGATGGCCAGTGCCACGATGCATGCAATGACCGTTGCGCTCACGCCCCAGAAGCCCATGCCGGATCCGCTCTCCGATGCGGAAGCCATGAGCATCCGCTTTCCGGTAAGAAGCGCCACGGGATCGCTCCCTTTGCCAAACCGCGCGCCGGTGACCATCTGGGAAACCACGACAACGCCCAATAAGACCCCGTTGTATTTTTTCAGTTTGCTCTCGATCGCAACCCCGATGGCATTCGTCTCACCGAATGATTTTAAGACCAATGGTGTTCCAAACCAAAGGATCATGACGATGCAGACGATCAGGCTGTCAAAGATCCCGAATGAAAATCCCCAGCGGTTTTGCAGCCAGGTGATCCCGGTATGCGTGCCGATCTTGGAAACGATGGATGCCACGGCGATGATGATCATCGTCCAGGCCGTATCGATCCCGCTGAAATATCCCTCGCCGATGATCGTGACTAAGGATGCCGCAAAGCTCCCGCCAAGAAGCGTTGCCGTCTGCTTCGCTTCCTCCTCTGCAAACACGGGCATCACTCCCAACAGGTTCAGTGCCAGAAAAGTCAGCACAAACACCGACAGGGTGATGAAATACCGTTTTCCTTTGTTCATGACAAAACCTCCTTTTCGATCCGGTTCCTGACATGCTTTTTATCAGCGCTCCAAAGCGGTGCCACCAGAAGCCGCTTGTCCCCGTCACCGGTCAGCCTGTGAACGACAACATTGTCCGGGATCACACGGATACAGGCTTTTAATATTTCAAGATATTCATCCTCCGAAAGCACGCGTACGCGTCCGGCCCTGTATTCTTTTTCCAGGTCCGTGTCCTTAAGGATGTGAAGCAGCTGCAGTTTGATCCCTGTCGCGCCGCTGTTACATACATACTTTACGGTCTGAACCATATCCGAAACCGTCTCGCCCGGAAGCCCCAGAATGACATGCGTGATCACTTCCATGCCACGCTCTCTCAATGCTTTTACAGCCGCATCATACACCGGAAGATCGTATCCCCTTCGGATATATTCTGCCGTCCTCTTATGGATCGTCTGCAGCCCCAGCTCGACCCAGACCGGTTTGATCTTTTGACATTCGGTTAAGACCGATAAGACCTCATCTGACAGACAGTCGGGCCTAGTTGCGATCGAAAGCGCTACGATCTCATCGGGAGCGATCGCTTCCATGTAGAGTTCCCGGAGTCTTTCAGGCGGCGCATACGTTCCGGTATATGCCTGAAAATAGGCGATATACTTTCCGTTTCGGATCTTGTTCTTAACCAGCTGCTTGCCGTCTTCGATCTGCTGCGTGATGCTCTTTGCAGGATCCGAAGCGAACTCACCGCTCCCTCCCGCCGAGCAGAAAATACAGCCACGGCCGGAAAGTGTCCCGTCCCGGTTCGGGCAGGTAAAGCCGCCGTTCAGCGCGATCTTATATACTTTGCAGCCAAATGTTTCCTGCAGATGATCATTAAGTGTCTTCATTTTTCAGATCGATTTCGTGCGTCAGCGGCCGACCACGGATGCCGATACGGGAAAATCAAAATAGATGTCCGGATACGGCTCGCCAGCAAGCGTAAAATGCCACCACTCACAGTCAATGGTCGTAAAGCCGTTTCTGACCATTGCTTTCTGCAGCAGCATCCGGTTGTTGTACTGCTCGTCCGTAATGCCTCTATAGTCCGGATGCGACTCTTGACCGAACCAGTCAAAAGGACTGCCCATGTCCAGTTCCCTGCCGCTTTTCATATCCAAAAGTGTCAGATCGACCGTGCTGCCCCTGCTGTGGCTTGATCTGCTCGCGATATATCCCTGTATGAACAGTTCCTGCTTTTCCAGTTCCGGGTAAAAGAACGGCTTCATGCTCAGATCCAGATCCTCAATCCCCCAGAGCACAAAATGCTTCACGGCGCGCACCGGCCGGTACGCATCAAAGATCTTGAGCCGGTATCCGGCCGCATTCATCTCGTTGCTGACGGACTTTAAGGCGCGGGCCGCCTCCTTCGTTAAGATCGCTACGGGTTCTTCGTATCCGTCCACCCGCTTTCCGACAAAATTATAAGTGGAAAAATAACGGATCTCCTGCACGATGTCCGGCACAAAGTCCGACAGCAGCACAAAGCCTGATGCATCCATAATCACTTTTTCTTTATAGTCGGTCTCCACTTGCATCGGTACCTGTTTCTCCCTTTTTGTTCTATTATAGCATACTTTCCCGGTATACTTTCCCGGCATGTTTTTCCGCATCCCAAAAAATAAGAAGCGCCGCTTTTGCGGCGCTTCCGTTCATTCATTGTCTGTTACATGACCATAGCATCTGCTCCGGCTCATTCGGTGATCGTCACCGTGACCGGATCAAAATTGACGATACTCGTAGCATGATCCGAACCGTAAGCGATATATCCGATCGTACCGCTGAATTGGGTGACCCCGACCGGAAGAGGCACTAATTCTGAGTCTTTTATTCTTCTCTTCAGGATGATCTTTGTACCATCATCCGACGGTGCCGCTTCAAAATAATCATCAAACGGATATTCCTGTTCCTGTCCGTTGACAAGCGGAGACATCGTCTCGACTCTATCAAAACCTCCCAGATCTTTTTGGGTCTTGAATTCCAGCGTCACGGAAGCATCCGTGCTCTTCATGGTCACATTTGGTTTTAAGGTAGCCTTCGGTTTGGGTGCGGCTTTCACATTAAAGGTGGCCTGCGCAAAGGAGGTAACCCTGTTATTATCCCCATCCAGCAACACGACCTTGCAGGTATATTTTCCTTTGGGGATCTGTGTTCCGTAAGGATCCGTGCCCGTGGATACGAAAGTGACAGAACTCTTATCACCTGCAAACATCGTATTCAAAGCATTGCCTTTTGCATTCATCGCATCGCAAAAAGCCAATGCTGCATCTATATTCTTATCACTTGCGTAGGCTGCGTCCAAAGGCGCAAAGGCAAGTTTCCAGCCGTCGGTATCCGTATCCTGTGCAATGCCTTTAAGGCCAAATGTGAACTCCCGCTTTGCCGCATCGAGACTGTAAAGATCATAACTCTTTTGCGGTGTGAGTTTTCCTTCGATCGGATCGATCTTGATCGTAAGTTCTTTTTTCTCCAGCTTGTTATCTTTAGAAGACAGGGTGATCTTTACTTCGCCCTTCGTAGGAACAAGCGTCAGCCTGCCGGCTCCGGTAGATCCTGCCATCGTCACTTTTTTGGCAGATTTCTTGTCAAAATCGATCACTGCCTTGTTATCGCAAAGCGCGTTAGCATGCTTGGGAACAGGATTGACCTCCACGATCAAAAACTGCGGTTCGGTCGTAACAACCGTTCCGAATTCATCAAATCCCAGGGAATCCTGTTTCCATGCCCTTCCTGTCCCGGCAGCTGAGAGCACCTGATACTCATAACCCGTAATTTCATCATATCCTACGGCAAATTTCTTCGAAATTGACTTCTTGCTGCCGTCGTTCATCATAACCTTTACGGTATAAGTACCGGCTTTAGATGCGTATATGTAACCTCCGTAGCTCAGTTCCAGCCCGGTATTCGGCGTGATGGAAACGGTCATATTCTCATCATCGATCGCTTCTCCGTTTACCCGGATAGCCTTTTCGTAGTACTCCGTCGAAAGATGCGCTACCGGATTCTTGTCGACACCTTTGATCCCACCGATCGTGATACTCTTCAGTTCAACGGCATCCGCTGTTACCTCAAATTCCAACGGTTCGGACTCAGCGCCGTCATCCCCGAGATCTGCTGCCTTTGCAAGCACTTTGAACTTGTTCTCATCAGGTACTCCGCTGAGCACATAGCCTTTTTGGACGGTAACCTTGCCGTCTTTGACACTGATATAATCCGTGATGGAGGAAGTGGCCACCTCCGGTTGTACTTCCCAGTTCAGTTTTGTGGACGCGGGTTTTGCCTCTCCGTAGGTGTCATTTATGTATTTGCAGGTGGCCTTGACGTTAACCGTAGCAGCCTTTCCTGCCGCTTTATATATTTTACTCTGCGGAGCGCTTAATGTAATATGCGTCACCGGTGCTTTTACGGTAACCGCCATGGTAGCATACTTCGAATGTGCTCCGTCCGGTACAAACGGTGACACATAAAGCGTGTAGTTTCCGGGAGCAAAATCATCAGGATCGTAGTTATCCGGATAAATATTGCCGTCTTCGTCTGCAATGCAGTCCAACTTATTCATAGTTCCGTTATTCGGAACCAGATACGCTTCGCCAACCTCTGCCCAGGATGTACTCTTTGAGAACTTCGCGACCGCAAGAAGAACACCCTGTTCCCCGAGCGTGAAACTTGTATTCTTTTTGGTCAAGCTGATCTTTGCTTCATAGCAAAAGTCCTTGGTGGACTGCTTCTTCAGTTCCTTGGAATTACCGACGCTCAGATTGTCTTCCTGGAACTTATCCGGCTTCGTGGGGTCTTTTACCTGTACGATCGTGACTTTCAGATCGTACTTCTTGGCAAACCCGTCCCCATAATCTGGAGAATCATCTTGCATCAGCGGGATCTTATACGCATCTGCAGGTTCAATAAACTCATCATAAGAATGAACCATCACATCTTCATGCGTATCATCCACCGCCGTTGCTTCCACGTGGTAATAAAGCTGTGAGTATTTTTCAAGCGCTTTCGGAAGTTTCAGGGACAACGTCATGTCGATATCACTCGCCGATTTGAGCGTGGCCGTCGGTGCCGCAAACTTTTTGGGCTCGGCCGGTTTTACGGTGAATGTACCAAGTTCCTCACCACCAAGTTCCTTGATCTTAAATGTGATATCATCGTCCGCGATCACGCCGTTACTATCATAGGTTGCAACCGACAGTTTCCCGGAAGACTGATCAAAGTCGACGAGACCGTTATCGCTGACATCCGCCACTTCGATGTTTGTATAATCAGCCCCGCTGTTTAATGTGACCGCATAGTCCGCCACCATACCGGCTACCTGTGTCACTTCATTGTTACTGTTGAAACCCTTCAGCGTGACCGATGTGGGTTTCTGTACAATATCATAGTATAAGGTTCTGGTGCCAAAATCACCGACGATCGTGACCGTGACCGGCTTGCTTCCCTTGCCCGCTGCTTTCCCGACGTCGATCTTGACACGGTAGTTAGGCTCTTCTCCTCCAACCGCCTTAACCTCTGCAAATCCGGCGATCGGTGTGCTTCCCATTTTGGCGCTCACACTTTCGATCGGGAGATAACTTTCCCCGCTTTTGATCACGATCTCTTCAGAAAGGTCATAACGCACTTTCCGTGTTTCCTTGTCGGCCAGGTCTCTGTCTCCCCCAATTTTATCAAAAATCGCCATTCTCGGAACAGCTTCCATCTGCGGCTCGACAGAATAAGCGTCATCCACTCTGAGTGTGGCAACACCGTTGTTGGCTCCTAACTCATAAGTATTATCTTCCGAATCCGTTGCCGTAAACCCGGCGACCCGGTAATATGGTTTCGCCGTAACGGTGATCGTAGCCTGCTTGCGTGCAGGAACATCAAAATAGAGATAACCATGATCATTATATCGTTCTTCTCCCGCATAATACTTTCCGTCAACCTGAACGGTGATCTTGGAAACACCCTGTTCCATTTTCACTTTCAATTCATTGTCAGCTTCCGCATCCTCGATCTTGAGGACCTGTCCTTGCAGGTCGGCAGTCTTTACTGTATAGGTATAAGTCGCCTTGGTATAACCGGCGTCGAATGAAGGTTCAGGCGTATTCTGAAAGACATCTCCGATGGATACAAACGGTTCCACATCAACTTTTGTTGTGACCGTGAAAGTAAAATCTTCCGCACTCATATTGTTGAACGACCATCTGTCTTCTCCGGTTTGTTTGGCCTGTTTGGTCGCAAACACAGAGCCCAACGTTGTTGCATCATCGAGCATAAAATATGGTCCTACGCTATACACATAAATAGTGGTTTTATGCGCAATATCGGGTGTCGAATAAATGTCGACGGTATAGGTCTTTCCGTTCTTCTCATAAGTTTTTTGCTCCGGAATGAGCGGTCCGCTTTCCTCGCCCTCACCCATTTGGCAGGTAACCTTTGTGATCTTATATCCCGGATCCGGATTCAGAAGGAACTGGAACGGATGCCCCTTATAAGCGCGTACCTTGCCATTCCAGGGATTTTGCGGGATATAGTTGTCGCCGTAAGGCGTGCAGCCGATCTTGTCCTGATTCGGCGCGGTAATGAAAGTTACCCAGGATGACCCTTCACTGTCCACCTTGATCACAGTATCATCTGTTACTGCAGGGATCGTGTAGGTACCGGTTTGAACATATTTTTTATCGTCTTTTACATAAGAGACGGGATCTCCCACCGGAACAAGCGCTTCGCTTTCCGCCTCTTCTCCTGCCTTGTAAGTGACCTTCGTGATCCTGTATCCTTCATTTACATTAAAATAGAAAGAGAAAGACCGGTTCTTATAAACAGGAACAGCGCCTTCAAAGGGATCCTGCGGAATGTAGTTGTCTCCTGCAGGCACACACCCGATCGAGCCGGTATTCGGCGATGTCATGAAGGAAACCTGATAGGTCAGTTTTTCATTGTACACCCGGATCTCGGTATCTGCGGTTACTTCAGGGATCGTATATATTCCGGTCTGGGTGTACTTGCCTTCATCACCAACATGAGAACTTTCTTCTCCGACCGGAGCAAGCGGATCGCTTTCCACCCCGCCAACTAAATAAGTAACCTTCGTGATCCCGTATCCTTCATTCACATTGAAATAGAAAGAAAAGTCCTGATCCTTATAAACCGGAACGCCGCCGGTCCAGGGACTCTGCGGAACATAGACTGTTCCCGCATCATCCGGGTTAGGTACGCACCCGATTGCATCGTAATTCGGATCTGTGTTGAAGGAAACCCACCATGCAAATCTTTCCACCGTAACATCGATAAATAAATCGCTGTTTACCGTGACCGTATAGGTTCCGTCTTCATTTGGCGCAAGGTCCGCTGTGGCAGAGGACTCATCTACCCCATACTTGACTCCGGTGACCCCCCAGCATTTTTCAGGGGTTACCTTAAAAGTCAGCTGGTCACCTTCTGCGACATTAAGCGTTGTACCCACGCTATAAGCGCCCTTGCAGTACTCCGGTGCAGTAATCTCAACTGATGCATTTGAATACCAGCTGATCAATACGGGAAAACCACTGTTTCCCAGCAGTTCCGCTTCCGGTTCCGTCTCTTCTTCCGGAACTGCTTCAGCGGTTTCTTCCACCGGTCCGGCTTCGTCAACTGCTTCTTCCACTTCCGCAGCCGCAGCGTCCTCTCCGGTTTCCTGTGCAGCCGTATCTTCCTGCACATTTTCCTCTGCAACAGGCTCTGCAGCATCCTGCTCTGCCTCCTGCACATTTTCCAAAACTGTTTCTGCCTGACCGGCATCTGCAGCTTCTGCCGCAGAAACATTTGCAGGCATCGCCGATACGATCATTGCGCCGGCGATCAGTCCGGCAAATAAACGTTTCAGCATAACGGTTTGTCTTCTCATATCTACCTCCTGAAAAAGATTGATAATATAATAACAAAATGGTACGCTTCAGCACCCCCAATGTCAAGGTTACATAACGCACCATTTCGCTGTTGCCCCACTATATGAAATTGTTTTTTACTACCGTTTTTTATCAGTCTTTGACGCTGATCTTAATGCTTCCGCTGGTGGTGTTTGCCACGCAGGTTCCGTTGATCTCTCCCATCGGTTCCGGCAAAGTCACGCTCCCGCTTCCCGCATCTGCCCGGAAATCTTTGTAGGTTAAGAATTCCGCCTTGATCGAACCGGAAGTGGCCTTCAGACCGATCGTTTTCGCATCACTGTTTTCGATCTTGATCCCGCCGGAAACATTTGCTATGGACAGTTCCTCCTGAATGATCGCATTTTTCAGATCCGTTCCGCCGCTTGTGTTGGTCGTTTTCAGATTCTGACAGGTGATATCGGTAAAATGCAGTCCGCCGGAGTGGCCTTCAAAGGTCAGGTCGCCTGATGCACTGATCCCTGTTGCCTTGATCCCACCGCTGATGACTTTGGCGCTGAGACTGTCACAGTTGATCTCTTCGAGTGTGACCCCTCCTGATGAGGATTCCGTCTTCACATTCCCGGCACTGACGCCGTTTAATGTCAGGGATCCGCTCGTAACATCAACCGTCAGATCCTCCTTCACATCAGAGGCAAAAGAAACCGACCCGCTGCTGCTTTTGACCGTCGCATTCTGAAAAGTAAATCCGTCCGCGACTTTGACATAACCGGCCTGACTGTCGATCGAAAGCGCCCGATAGTCAGCAGCCGGAAGATATACCACAAGCTTTGGCTCCGAAACCCTGAAGAACAGACCTCTGTGATCCTCGGAAGTGATCGACAGTTTCCCGGCATTCTCCGTGATCGTAAACGTGTAGTCCTTCGGCTCTTTCACATCAACCTTTGCCGTATCTGCACACACGATATCGATGCTTGCGCCGTGCAGATCGGAAACGCTTACCTCTTCCACTGTATCCTGCAGTTCTACCGTTCTTTCCGTCATGTTGCCGCCTTCCGTAAATACTTTTGTGATATGAAACGATTTTAATGAAAGTCCCGTGATGATCAGGAGGATCCCCAGTACCAGCAGGGCTCCTGCCACGATCAGTGTGATGATCATTCCTTTTTTCATGATTCAACTCCTCCTGCCGGCACAACCTCCGGCACATCTTCCGTATTCTTATCTGCTTCCGCATCCATGGTTTTTACCGGTTCCCTGTTCCTTCCGACAAACAGCTGCTTGATCCCGAGAAGGATCTTCTTTCCAACCTTTAACAGGCCCTTTGCTGCCAGCCCGCAGAGCGGGAATAAGGGGATGCAAAGTCCCAGTGATACAAGACCCGAACCGATCATAAACCAGCCGGCGCTCCAGTTCTTCTCCACCACCATCGTGCCGATCCCGGCAATGACGGAACCGATCCCTGCAAGGAGCAGGCTTAAGTCCACGATGTAAAGCACCAGCATCAGGATCCAGAACACCAGATAGAATACGAATATCAGGATCAGCGCAACGAGCGCCAGCGGGAACCATACCGGAAAGCCCAGCACCAGGCAGACGATCATCCAGGGCCTGATCCCGCTTTTCTGTCTCGCCTTTTTGACTTTTGCCCTGACCAGTTTCGAGATGGATACTTCCGAAAGGATCTTGTCGGCGATCTCCTTCACTTCCCCGAGCGCCGCAACGGCTTCTTCTTCGCCCATGCCGTCTTCCACGCGGTCATCCACCATTTCGCTGTAAAAATCAAGAGATTTCTGCAGTTCTTCCTCCGGGAGGCCACTGAGCAGATTCTGTAAACTGTTTAACAGTTCTGTTTTATTCATTTTTCTCTCCCTCCCTTGTCACAAATTCATAGATGTTCATGATCTCTTTCCACTCTTCCTTGAACGCTTCGATCCGCGCAAGGCCCTGTTCGGTGATGTGGTAATACTTTCTGAGTCTTCCGTTGTGTTCCGCGCTTCTGACGGTCAGCATGGACCCTGTTTCCAGGCGCCGCAGGATCGGATAAAGTGTTGATTCCGAGATTTCCACATACGGGCTGATCTCTTTGACGATCCGGTAGCCGTAGGAATCTTCACTCTTGATCGCTGCCAGAACACACACATCCAGAAGTCCGCGTTTCATTTGTATTTCCATACCATGCACAACTCCTTTCCTATATTTTTTACTGCGGTGTTGCCATAAAAGTATTGATCGCGATTGATACCCCTTTATGCGTAATACTATATAACGCATAGTATTATGTGTCAAGTAGCATTTTATATTTTTTTAAAATTATGAAATCCTGATAAAATCGCCTGTTTTACAGGATTTACAAGGGATATCACCATGTAGTATAGTGAAATTAAAGACAGATCAAAATGCACAAACTAATGATTGCATATAAGGAGGGAACGGTATGAGCGTATTCTGCACAAAATGCGGCACATCTATTTTGGAAGACAGCCTTTTCTGCCCGAAATGCGGCGCCCGTCAGGAGCTGGCCGCCCCGGTACAACCGCAACCTCAGCAGGCGGCACCGCAGGTTGTGCAACAGCAGCCGCAGGTTGGGCCGATTCAGTTGCAACCGCAGGCTCCTCCGCAGCAGCCTGTGCGGATGCAGCCGTCACCGCCGCCCGTGCAGCCAAGGCCTCAGTATCAGCAGCAGCCACAGTACAATCAGCCGCCGCAGAACAATCAGCAGCAATTCCGGCAGCAACCGTATCAGGCACAGCCCCAACCCCGGCCGCAATTTGTACAGCAGCCACAGCCGCAATACAATCAACAGCAATATCAGCAGCCGCAGCAGTATCAGCAACCGCCACAGTACAATCAGCAACCGCAATATCAGCAGCAGCCCCCGAAAAAGAAAAGCAAAGCCGGGCTGATCATCGGCCTGTCCGTCGGCGGCGGCGCGCTGCTTCTTCTGCTCCTTGGCATCTTTGTGCTTCCGAACCTTTTTAAAGATGTCAAAAGAACCTATGCCGAAAACGTTGTCGGCATGGCCGAAAACATCAGTGATGAGGTTTCCGACTTCGGATCCGATGCGGCGGAAGCCATCCTGCATCTGTCCAAGGATCAGACCAAAGATTCTCACACAACGTTCCGGACAACGTCGATCGAGTCCGATGCCATGGGCGATCAGGAATTTGAACTGCAGCAGATCTACAGTTATGATGCTTCCTCCGGAGATGCGTCGTATGAATTCTCGGTCTCAACCGGGGATACGCCCATGGGAACCACCGGGATCTATTTTCAGGGAGATGAATTCATATATTCTCCGATGGATCCGTCTGCCCCGATGGTCAGATATGAAATGGATCCGCTTTTGACAAAAGCACTGAAAGGGTATGATGCGGTCGATAAGTATGCGCTGATGCTTCTGGATGAGGAAACATTTGATAATGCCGACTGGAAAGCGGCGACGGATGATTTTTACGAAACCGCTCTCAAAGACCTGGAGCAGGAACGGTTCGTTAAGGACAAAGAAGTCCTGACGATCCTCGGAAAAGAGCAGAAATGCGACACGATCAGTTTGACGGTTGACGGCGCGGAAGCCGAAAATCTGCTGAAAGCTTTTATGGATCTTCTCAAACTTGAGGCTTCAACAGAGGAAACCGAAAAACAGTTTGAAAACTACGATGACATTTTTTCACATGCGTTTGAAAAAAGCGAAGAGGACGAGGTCACGCTCACGACTTTTTCCTATAAGAAAAAACCCGTTGCGCTCCGTCTGAGCGGAGCCTCGAACGGTCGGAATACAGAAGTGATCATCAGCAGTTACCGCGACGGGGATGAAAAGCAGTTTCTGATCACCACAGAAGACGAAAACAATGAAGCGAACAAATTTACCTTTGAAGACAGTATCATTACGAATGGCGGGAAAACCGTAGTAAAAACCCAGCTGGATTTTGGCGACGGTTATTTTCTGATAGAGGAAACCGGAAAAGTCAATGGTGATGACAGAGATCTGACCGGAACTGTCACGATCACGCCCGGTTCCGTTGCTTCGGGAAGCGTTCCTCTACAAGACGATGTGATAGAAGGAACCATCAGCCGCAAATTAAAAGGCGGAAGCGGGGAAAATGTGACGGAATTCGAGACGGAAGAAGGCAATGTCCGGATCGTGACCACCATCAGCAAAGAAAAACTCGATGAGGAGCATCTGAATCCGCCGATGTTCCTGGAAGAATCCGGCACCGACTGTGAGGATGATCTGATGGAACTGACAGAAACGCTCGGCATGGATAACAATCTCAGCCTGCTTGACAACAACAGTTCCGTTGCGCATCTTGCCGGCGCCATCATGCTGCTGATGAAGAGCGGAGGCATGAGCCTTTCCGATGCTTTCTGATCGGAAGCCACATCAGCAGCTGTTGAAACGGAATAAAAACATAAAGGACTGCAGCCTCAGGAGAGATAATAATCCTTGAAGATCCGCTGCAGTTCTTTTTTATATCCGCCGTCTAAGAAACGGACATCCTCTTCCTGATAATCGGGTCCCTCATCGGGATCCTGTGCATCGGGCCGGTCGAAGATCTCCTGCTGCATGACGATATCTTCCGGAAGAAACCGCAGTTCTTTCAAAAGCAGGTCATTTAAGTCATTGTCAAAGCTTTTCGGAAGATCTAACTGGGAATACTCCTGCAGCCTGATGAGAGCGAGCAGACTGTCTTCCATATCTGCTTTGGCCTCTTCCTGATAATCCAGATATTCCTCCTCTGACAGTTCGTCAAAGATGGCATCCGATGAAAAATCCCTGTCATAATCCATGCACTTATAAATGAAATCCAACAGGGCGTAGTACAGTTCCCGTACCCTGTCTTTTGTCTCCTGCATCTGTTTTGTCTCGATCCTGGGTTCTGTCTGTTGTTCCATATCTTTTTCCTCCCGTGTGATTTTTATGCGTTCCACAGATCAAACCGGAACACAAACGGTTCATATTCCGGGAAACCGATGACGGCCTGCCCGGTTTTTAAGTTCCTGATATCCCAATCTTCAACAACATATCCGTCGCGGCGCTCTTCCAGCATGCCTTTACTCTGCACGTTCGTCGCGTAAACCTCGATCTTCCGGTTATGGCCGAACTGCTCTTTGATATAATCTCTGGATTTCGGATCGTTTACACGGAAATTCAGAGACGTCATAAACCCGGACATGATGCTGTGAGCCCTTTCCTCGCCGTAATTGTCATAGATCTGCTCGACATTCTGGATACCGATCATGAATTTGATCCCGAGGCTCCTTCCGAAATTGACCGCGTCATCCACATGTTCCAGGTTTGGCAGCAAGCGGAACTCGTCCGTAATGAACCAGACATTTCCGTCACTGCGGCCCCGCCCCAAAGCTTCCTTGATCGCCATGTCGAACATGAGGCTGTAAATGGGCGTCAGCAGTTCGCCGTAACTTAAGTCATACTCGATGAAGATCTTTCTTCCGCCCTTCTGTCTGACAAGGTCTCTTAAGCCGAGCGTCCCGGGTTTGGCAAAATTGCCGACAAAGATCTCCCTGACGATCTGCTGCAGTTCGGAAAGAACGCCCTGCGTCTGCGGCGAATCATCGGAAGCGATATAGCTGGTCAGTGCCCGCATATCGGGATACGAAAAGAGCATATCCCTGAAATCCGCGATGGTCTTCGAACGGATAAAGTCAACCAGGGATTCGTTGTTCAGATACCGGTCAGATCCCGTATCCCTTGCATAGCGCAGGAAGTGCAGCATCGTCGCCATAAAGATATCTCTTGCCGCATTCGGGAAAAACACCTGCGTTGTCTTTTCACAGGCCTGCTTGAACAGGCTTTTGGAGATCTCCATGACGCCGGAATATTCCTGTTCACCCGGCGCGACTTCCCGGAAGATATTCCAATGATCGGGCATTCCGTCCACCCCGGCCGCGCTCGCATCATTGCTGATCACGATGTCCCCGGGTCGGTAAAACTCTTTGTAAAAATCACCCTTTGTATCAAATATGATCATGACATCATTTTGCGTCAGCCTGCGTTCAAGCTGGGAGAGCATCTGGAAGAAAGCATTCGTCTTTCCGGTCCCGATGCCGCCGAGCAGCATGAGATGTTTGCTGAGCAGGCGTTCGGAAATGGGGATCTCTCTGTGGATCCCATGTCCATCCGTTCCCTTGAAGAAAAGGACCGGCGCATCACCGGAAAGATTGGGAACATCCCGTTTTAACTCGTCCCCGAACAAAACGGAAGTTTTCTGGTTTCTGTCTGTGGCAGGGATCACCCTCTGATCCGCCTGATCACGGTTCGTCTGATTCACCGGATTGACCGGAAGTTTTGTTCCTACGATCGCCATAAAAGCTCCTTATCTATACGCTCATTCCCTTACTATTTGAATTGCCCTGCGGGGCAGGTGGTGTATTCGCGGGTGCCGCGGGCTTACTCTCCGCTGCCTGGTTTACCGCAGGTGGGGTATTTGTGGGCGCAGCCGGTTTACTTTCCGCTGCCTGATTGACTGCAGGCGGGGTATTTGTGGGCGCAGCCGGTTGACTCTCCGCTGCCTGATTGACCGCAGGCGGTGTGTTTGCGGGTGCCGCGGGTTGACTCTCCGGCGCCTGATTGGCTGCAGGCGGGGTATTTGTGGGCGCAGCCGGTTTACTCTCCGGCGCCTGCTGCCCGGCATTTTTCGTTCCCATATCCGCTGTGGATGCAAACACCGGTTGGGGTGATCTTTCCTCAATGGAGTCCTGATTACCGCGCAGGTCTTTGATATCGCGGACGCGGTCCTTATAATTGTCATTTGAGGCCTTTATGTCCGCATTTCCATCCTTTTCGGCAACCGTCAGGCTGCTCTTTCCAAATCTCTCACTCTTTGCCAGATCTCTTTTGTTATCGTCTATCCTGTTCTGGCAATTCTGTCCTTCTTTCTCCAGCCCTGCCTGTTCATGCAGCAGATTCTGCAAAGCGGGATCCGGCTGACCGTTTTCCGTATAATAGGTATTGTTCTCGCCTCTGCCGATCCCTTTTTCGTTACAGTATGTCGCGATCCTGTCATTCTGGGCTGCCCTGGCATTTTCATTATCGATCCGGCTTGCTTCCAGCGTGCGCGCTTTACTTTCATACGCCGCGCTTTCCTGCCTTGGCATAAAGTTTTTATCCGTCTCCAGAAGGGCTTTCTGGCATTCACCCTTTTCTTCTCTAAGCCTTCCGTTCTCACTTCTGAACAGTTTCTCGTGTTCATTAAAAGCTGAAATGACCTGATCGTTTCGATCCACCGCATCTTTCAGTGTCATTCCGTTGTGCTGCAGATAACTTTGTCTGACGCCTTCCAATCGCGAGATACTTCTGTTGTTTTCGCCGATCCTTCTGTCCAGCTCACGCATTCTGCCGTTCAGTTCATTTCTGGATCCGCAGAGGTCTGTCGCCGGACCTGCAAGATGTTTCCCGACACCCTTTTCTGCTACTGCCGTCTCCATACTTTGTGCATTGTTTCTGGCATCGGAAATGATCCGGTCCGTCGGCTTCCTGCTGACTTCCTCATATTCCGAGAACCTGTTCAGATTCGCATTCGCCCGGTCCATGTCGGAAACAAGATGATCTCTGGCTTCCGTCAGATCTTTTTCCTCTTTGTCCAGTTTTTCAAACCGGCGTTCCGCGTCAAGTTTTTTATCCACATCGGCTTGCGGATCCGATAATACCGGCAGGACCGACTGCTCTTCATCAGCGATCTGATCGATCGCAGCATCCAGCCGGTCAACATATCCCCTGCTCGTATCAGCGATCCGGTTGTTTTTGCGGTCTGAGAAAATGGAATGTTTTCCCTCTATCCTGTCCAGCTGTTTTTCGTTTTTCTTATACTGCTTTTGCGCATCTTCTGCCAGATTCTTCCGATAGCGTTCCCCGGCGTTGATCTCAGCGGGCGTTCCTGTGGCCGTTCCTGCTCTTTCGGTGATCGAATTCCGGTAATCTGCAAAATTGGAAATGCTGTTCAAGCCCAGATCGCCTTTGAAATCCTCCACGCCGGACCCAATGCCCTTGACACCCCCAAGACCGTCAACCTTTGCCGACAACTGTGTATCGGTTTCACCTTTATTCTCCACCCCGATAATTTTATCCCAGGGCTTATCAAGATCCGCTTTGACAGAGGCCTGTGGACCATCTAAGATCGAAAATTGAATTGGCAGGCTGTCGATCCCGAAACCGGCCCCGACTTTTACTGCATGCGCTTCGGCCTTGCCGGACGGCAGTACATAAGTTCCGCCCGCTCCCGCGGAAAAACTTGCGCCGAGGACTTTTGCATCCATTGAAGCCACCTGATGTTCAAACCCGTTTTCCTCAATAGCGGCTTTGGCCTTCAGGCGCGCAAGATCTCCCTCGGCTTTGACACTGCCCTTTGGGACGGGCGACATATAGTCTGTTTCATAGCTGAATTCCGCATGGCCGAGATCCAGTTCTCCCGAAATGCTCGCTCCCTTCCTGTGGTCGCCTATCGTTCCCTTAGCTTTCCCTCCGGCCATGTCATAGGAATAATTGCCGGCACGTTTGTTGAGTTTTTTACTTTCCAATCCGAATGAAAGCGTCGTCTCTGTATGTGTATGTCCTAAAAACGCTTCTTCCTCGTGATCAAATGCCATATCGTAAATACCTTTCCCGTGAGATCTGTTACTTCAGATCAGATGTCCAGATACTTCTTTTCCGTTTCATTCAGATCGATCCACGCCCGTTCTTTTTGGATCAGTTCTTCGGCAAGTTCCCCCTCGAATGTCTCATCAACGGTGTCCAGGAAAGAGCGGGCTTTTTCCATTTCCCCGTCTCTTCGCATGGAATCTGCGGCAAGGACTGCATCCGAAAATGTACAGTCCTCCTTAACGGCACGCAAAAAACAGGCGGCGGCCTTTTTGATCAGCCTGTGATCCGCCGCCATTTCCTTCAATTCCAGATAATCATATGCTTTCAGATAAGCAATTCCCGCCTCCGTGTGATTTTCATCAAATTCTGTCAGGATCGCATACAGGATCCACTTCTTTAACCCCTCTTCCAGTCCTTCATTTTGCAGGATATTCCTGTATTTGTCGGATGCAACATATGCCTTCATTTCCTCACTGATCCCGTTGTCGAAGAGCATGACATACCCGCAATCCGGACAGATATCCACCAGATCGAAAAATTCCTCCGTCGAATTGATCAGGATAGAATAGTTAAAATCAAAGCCTGTGCTGTATTTTCCCAACGGAATATCCACTTCTTTCTGACAGCAGGGGCAGAGAATATGCTTATATTCCAATTGAATACTCCTTTCAGACGGTTGCTGCTATTTCGCCCACTTCGCCGCAGCATAATCTCCATGCTTTTGCAGATCGTCGATCATCGGGCCGAGTTCGTTCATTGCCATAACGGTATCCTTCCACGGCATGACCTCCATGAAACCGGAATACTCATCCGCGATCCCTCTGCTGAACAGGGTCCTCTGTCTGGCGATCACGACCGCGCCGGCCGCGCCTTTGGTCTTGATCCTGATCACCAGATTCGGAACATAACAGACAATGATCGTGTTCACAATGATCGTGACAAACGCGACGATCAGAAGGGACGCCAGCGTGATAAAGGCGATGATCTCAAACGGTGTCGGGAAGGTGGAAAGGGATGTAGCCGGAGAACCGGCTCTGGCCAGTTCGCCTCTCCTGACATAGATCTTGCCAAGGGCAATGAGCGAGAACAGAAAACTCCCGTAACCGATCATGGACATGAACAGTTTGAGCCAGTGCCGTTTATTCACGACATAACTGATACTGAGCGTCACGACGCCGAGAATGAACCCCATCCATTCCGCCTGTCTGCTGAAAGACCCGAGAAGATGTGCCGTTGAGACCATACTCGCAAGGGAAAAGAACAGCAGGGTAAACAACAGGTTCAAAAAGCTGAACCTGTAATCCGTATGCATCTCGATCCCGGTCAGTTCCTCGAGCGCATACTGATGCTGCTGCAGAACGTTTCCGACAGGCGAAGTGCCCGCGGCACGAAACAGGATCCGCTTATTGGTGACCTGAAGTCTGCCTTCCGCCTTCATGAATTTCAGGCGGGTCCTCAGCCTGGCGATATCATACTGCTTGATCACCACTTCGTTCTCTTCCTGCTCAACGCACCCGGGAACGATCGGTGTGTTTCTCTCGTACGGATTTTTCTGTCTTAAGGCAGCATCCCTATTTTCCTTCTGCTCTCTCATGGACGTGATGAACGCACTGATCGAGGAAAAATCAAGGTACTTGAACCCCGGTACGAAAAACGGATGCTTATATTCTTTCGGGTCAAAATCAAACGAAAACCCGGTCTTGAATTCGCGGCAGTCACACTTGCCGTCGACCAGTTTCTTCCCGCAAAATCTGCAATATTCAGACATTCTGTTATCCTCCCTCTACTGCGCCTTCACGTTGTTCTCGATGTCAAGTTCCAGACCCGGTGTTGCGACCTCAGCGTTATACAGTTCAATAACGGTTGCGTAGCCGGGATAATTCCAGTTTCCGCCTGCCCAGCCGTCTCCGGAATCAAAATGGACCGTATTGTACGGAACGGAATAGTCATCCAGATTCACTATATTTTCACCGGAAGGCTTCTTCGTCAGATCAAAAAAGGAAATACACCAATAGAATTCATCCGTTTTCTCGTATTCCTTATCCGCGCTGTAAAACGAGTCAAACACTTTCACTTTATAAACCAGATAGATGCGGTTTGCAGGCCACGAGGAATTTGATTTTGCCTTCAGGAAATAATTCCCGAGATATTCCATGCCCTTCAGGCTGTCTGCGCTTCCGCCATAGTTCATCAGTTCCTGTTTAAAGACATCCTCCGCTTTGTTCTTCATCCGGCTAAGACAGGGGTCACCGATATCTGCCGCAGTCTTTGCATACTCCTCCAGATCATTAACGGTAATATCCACGCTCGTCCTGGTCGGGAGCACACCCCAGTTGTATGCACAGTATTCATCCAGATCCATGTCATCATAAGAAGGTGCTTTGACTGTCATGGTCAGATGATCTCCGTTTTTCAGTTCGTTATATCTGTCAAGTTCATAATACAGATCCTGTGCGGCCCCGTCTTTCGGCGGCTGGATCTCGATCACATATCCGTTTGGAGACATGCCATCGTAAACGATCTTTACATTCGCAAACGGGTCGAACTCACCCGCCTGCATATACCCGCTTGCCTTCTTATCCTTATCGGTATGCATGAGGATCACATGATGTTCTCTTCCTGCACTCCTGTCATCACAGTCCCATTTGAGGCTTACGACATCACCATTACTGAGTTTTCTTGTCGGGCTCAGATCATAATCAACGCATTCACGGAGCAGCCCATTTACATCATACGGATACATGCTGGTCTCCAGCTTGTACCGGATCTTACTCTCATCAAAAGCCACCCTCGCTCTTCCGACAGTATCATAGCCGTCAAATTTGACCTTGGCATAGTTGTTCAGATTGATAAATGACGGAATGATAAAGCAAAGCGCCGGGATCAGGAAAAAGACCAGCATGGCCAGACCGTAACATCTCAGGATCTTTTTATTCCGCTTTGCCTGCCTGTTTTCCCGGTCGATGCCAAAATATTCCCGGATCCGTTCGTTCAGTTTTTTCCTGACATAGATCGGCTGTCTTGCATCGCATTCGGGACAGAACCTGCTGCCTTTCGGCATTTTGACGGCACATTTCACACAGAACTGTGAATCCGGATCGGCAGGCTCGGGATTCTTAAGATCTTCTTCCCGGTATCTGTAATCCTGCGCATTTTCTTCCACCGGCCCCTCACTTCTGCGTTCCTCATAATATCCGGGCTCATAATACATCGGGCCGGGCACAGGATCTGAAGGTTCAGGCTCTGTAAATTCCTGTTCTGCCGGTTCCGGCTTTTCGGGAAGCGGCTCAGGCTCTCTTACTATGGTGGCTCCGCAAAATCCGCAGAACATGCTGTCATCATCGATCAGTGAATTACATTTTGGACAGTACATCATAACCTCCCTGAAATGAAGTATGAAATGACATTTACCATTTCAATTTATACCGATAAGAACAGCGTGTCAATGTAAATGCAGTTCCGTTTTCAGAGAAAAACTTGACCAAAACGTGATTTTTTGGTATTCCTATGTATAGTGTTTGCATAAGCAACCCTAATTTCATTAAGAGGAGGACTCAAAAATGAAGAAACTTACAAAGGTTATCGCAGTTCTTGCAGCATTGACCATGCTCTTTGCTGTTCCGGTCATGGCCAGAGAGGTCAGCTTCTCATCCGAGAACACGGATGTTCTGATCCAGCTGCTCAACAACAACACCGCAAAAGTTCAGAACGAACTTGCCGATTGGAAGAAAGTGCAGTGCGGACCCGGCGCAGATGCCATCATCGCAGCACAGACTGCTATGGTAAACTCCAAGCTTGCAGCAGTGAACAAGGAATGTGCGGAGAACCACATCAACCTGCTCAAAGGCAAAGTTTACAATGCAAAACAGCTTGAGGCTACACGCCTTGCACAGCTGAACAACTTCAAGACTCTGTATGCAGGAAGCGCTTCCTGGATCGGAGAACTGCAGAAAGCACAGAAAGAATATGATGACTGTGTCGCAGCAAGAGTTGCGGCTGAAGCTTATCTTGCAACAGCTCAGACCAAGCTCGCTCCGTTCTTAAAATAATAAACGGAACGATCATCGGATCAAGTTGTAAACCGGAGACGGCAGATGCTGCCTCCGGTTTTATTTTTTTCATTTCTATCTATTTTGTGATGTTTTTCTTCCCAATTCTGACATTTTTCGTTGAAATGTGACAGCTTCCATGTTATAATACAAGCACTTTACTCACCAACACTTATCTGTCGTTGATTTTTCGCGAAAAGAAAGGAAAAATATGGATAACAAAAAGAAGAAAATCAGCATCGTCGCATCGATGATGGCTGCCGGCCTGCTCCTTGCCGGACTGCTCATTGCCAGCCTCATATTCTTCAGCCTCCAGATGAACTATGTATCGCAGGAATCCGAAGAGCTGTACTATGAGCACCTCTACACGATCAGTTCCGATCTGATCAACGCCGACAGGGATTTCTACCAGTCTATGCTGGCGGCATTGCAGTATCATGACGTTTCCATGATGCCTGCGGACATCCCGGCGGAACAGCTCGCCGAGCTGAGTGACGGGTATTACAGCGATTACGCAGACAACAAACAGCAGGTCCTTGACCGCGTTAAGGAAGCCCATGACATCGCAAGCACGGAGCCTTCCCTCTACACCGGGACCATCCTGGAAACGGACAACTTCGATAAGCTCTACAACACCTTTATGGATAACTACAATGCATGGGACAGCATCTATGATGTGAAGAGCGGCAGCGGCGATTATACGCTGTTTATCCAGAATTTCGAAACCGCAAGAGCATCGCTCTCCGAAATGACGGATATCACCGAAGAATGGGCGAAAACAGAAAAAGCAAAGAACGAAGCCAGCATCAAAGCCGGGATCACCGGCAGTGCGGTCATCTTCGGGATCATCACAGTGGTCGTTCTTGCCGGAGCGATCCTGATCCTTCATAAGATGCGCATCAGCATTTCCTATATGGTGAAGGCAGTCAACAACATGGCCGGCGGTGATTTTGTCACCGAAGTCAAAACGGAAAGCATGTTCAGAGAATTCTATGACGTGGAAGCATCCATGGACGGCATGCGCAGCCAGCTCAAAAATTCCCTGCTGGATGTAGTCTCCTGTGCAGATTCCGTAAACAGCAAGGCCGACAATGCCAAGAACAGTATCGCAAATTCCGAAGAAAATACAAGCAACATCACACTTGCGGTCAACGAACTTGCGCAGGGCGCGATGTCCATGGCGGAGGATGTGCAGGTTACGGCCGGCATAACCCAGGAGATCGGCGACAGCATCGATCAGGTTCAGTCCGTTGCGGAAAACAATCTCGAAAAAGTCGATGCTTTGTATAATGAGTCCATCGCACTTCAGAAGCAGTTGAAAGAAATCCGTGATGCGGATGAGCAGACCAATGCCAAAGCCGGCCAGGTTGCCGATTCCGTCGGAAAGACCGCCGAGGTGGTCGAAGAGATCAGCAAAGCTGCCGAAGGCATTATCTCCATTGCCAGCCAGACAAATCTGCTTGCGCTGAACGCTTCCATTGAGGCTGCAAGAGCCGGTGAAGCAGGCAGAGGATTCGCAGTCGTTGCGGACAACATCAAAGGCCTTGCGGAAGAGTCCAACCAGATGGCAGGCGAGATCACACAGATGCTCAGCACCATCAACCAGTATTCCAATGAGAACCGGAATCTGACAAACAGCATCAAGGATGCGACCACAAGCGAAGTGGAAGCACTCGAAAACATGAGTGTCGCGTTTGACAAGATGCTGCAGCTGCTGAACGAAACCGAAAATGGCAACAAAGAGATCGCTTCTTTGGTAGACTCCATGACAAGCGGCAAAGAAAAGATCATGGCTTCCGTCGAATCACTCTCCAGCATTTCCGAAGAATACGCGGCTTCCACGCAGGAGACCAGCGCTTCGATCACACAGCTGAATGCCAATATGACGGATGTCGTCGGCGATGCGGATGAACTGTCCGAGATCTCCGCGCAGCTGAAAGAAAACGTTGCATTCTTCAAGGTGGATTAAGTTAGATTTACCGGATGTAAACCCGATCAACCTGATCTTTCATAAACAAAACGGGAGTGGATCGTTCCGCTCCCGTTCTTTCTGTCCAAAAAGGAATATTCGGTTTGCATGTTCCGGCCTCAGATAGTAATATATTCACAGACAGTTACTCACCCGGATCAGACATGAAATGGAGGAATGACCATGGTTTGCACTTACTGTGGCACAACGATTGAAAACGGTATGACTTTCTGCAGCAACTGCGGAAACAGGATCAACATGCAGCCCGCAGCTGCCCCCGCGCGAAAAATTGCGCCGCCCCAAAATGATCTGAATCCGGATCCGCCGGTCTTACTGTATCATGTAAGACCTGCAAGATTTGTATGGGGCGCGATCCTTCTTGTTGTCGCGATCGTTGTGTTCTCCGTATCCATGTTGCCCTATCTGATGGCAACCTCATCCGGCTTTAACGAAGCAGAAGCCGCTCCGTTTCTGCTACTCCCTCTGATCCTCTGTACGCTTCCTCTTCTGATCGGCTCGCTTTTGCTCATCTTCGGTTTTGTTAATGTTTCCAAAGTGAAACGCTTAAACCGGGAAATCCTCTCAAGAGGCGCCTATGCAAAGGGGACCTGCTACAGATGCGGCGCAGGGATCAATGTACACATTTCGAAATTCCAACGGCACGGCAGATTTCCGAAAGGTTTTATTTACTGCCCCGGATGCCGGATCCCGCTCACCATAGAACGGTTCACCGTTACCACATCCGCAAACGATATTCCCAAGGATCAGATGATGTACTGATCACTGCAACAGCTGCAGCGCCAGACTGTTATCCTGATTGGCCTGTGCCAGCATAGCCTGCCCTGCCTGTTTCAGGATCTCCAGTTTGGTATGTTCCATCATCGCGGACACCATATCCGTATCCCGGATCCTGCTTTCTGCCGCCTGCATGTTCTCGGAAGTGTTGTTGTTTCTGTTGATCACATGCTCGATCGCATTCTGGCTCGCGCCGAAATAGGAACGCACCTCGGAAACCCTGTCAAGCGCACCCTGTACCCTGTTCAATGCTTTTCCCGCATATTTGATCTTCGAGATCGTTACGGTATTGATCCCCAGGAACGCAGTGCTCATGGGCGGCCTTTCCAATTCTTTATTGTCATCGAGAACCGAGCTGAACTGCAGCCGGATCGATCTTTCCTCATTCTCTCCGCTGTATTCGTTAAAGAACAGACTTCCTCTTGCAGTTCCGGAAAGGTCCGTGATCGGATGATTCCCCATTTTCTTGTGGGACAGCCTGAGCACTCCGTCCTCCGTCCGTTCTGCCTTTACAGGCGCATTCTGCTCGGCCAGTAAATCGTTCAGCGCATGAAGGATCTCCTGCCCGGTATATTTTCCCGCAGGGATCTCTACGGTATAAGTCTGATCGTCCGTTGTAAAGGAAAGCGTATTCTTCCCTTCCTCGATCGTAATGCCCTGATCGATGTCCTTCACGCCCTCGACATACGCCGGCACCAGTTCCCCTGTAGTCTGGTAGAACACGCTGAACGCGGCATTTCCGCCAATCCCGTCGATCGTGTACTGCCCGGCGGAAGGCAGCGGCAGAGAGTTGGACAGTTTAAATGTCAGTACCTTGTCATTCTCCACACCCGCGACATTTGCGTTCGTTCCGCCGATCTTTACTTCGATCAGATTCGCCGAAAGCCCCTGTGCGGTCAGCTGTTCGTTCAGCTTTCCCTGGATCATCCGGGCAAGCGCATCCCCCTGATAGGTCCCCTCATCCAGTTTCATGGAAAAGGTCTTGTTCTGCGCATGTCCTCCCGCGTCCGTATAGGCAAAATCAAGGGTCAGCGTATCGTTGATATCTTCCTTGAGCGTGACGGGCTTATCCTTCACATTGCGCCGCCCGAGCGTATAAGGAAGCTGGTCCGAAGAAGCGACGTTGCTTCCGACGGTCGATGAATACCCCATCGTTTCCGTTCTCTCGGTAGTGGGGTTCATGACCTTATCGTAAAAATCACCGAATGTCGGCGGGCTTGTCCTTGGCGTACTGTATCCCGGGATCCCGATCCTGCGAGAATACCCTGCTTCCTGTGCGCGGATCAGGACGCCGCTTGAATTGACCGTTGCGGTCAACTCCCCGTTTCCGACCGCCTGATCCAGTTTGGACTGCAGTTCCGTCTGCAGCTGTTCATAGGAAGTATAGGTCCCGGAAGCAACATTGACCGTTATCGTAGAATAAGAAGAATCCTTAAAATAATTGAACTGAAGCGTATTGTTCCACTCATCGATGATAAGCGGATCGGATGCCGAGATGTTCAGATTCCCGCCGTCCATGGTGGCATGTCTTGTGGAATAATAGCCTGTGGTCGGTGAAGGCGGCGTCTGTACAACGGGCGTTCTGGTCTGTTCCACCAGTGTGGTGCCCGCAGAAGAGATCTTAAAACGTCTGCCGTCTTCTTTTGACTCCAGCCACAGATGATCGGTATCGTCAAAATAAGCCCTGAGCGCCGGGATCCTGGTCTCATTCTGTCCCCAGATCGAACGCATGGCGCTGTCCGAACCGCTGTCATAAGGAAGATACACGGAAGAACCGCTCCCCTTGTAATCGGATGTCAGTTTCAGATAATTTCCCGTATAAGATGCGGTCACGCCTTCCAGTTTCTCATTCAGTTCCGTAAGAAGGCCCGCCCTCGAGTAGGTTCCGGGCGTCAGATAAACGGTTTTTCCCGTGCCGTTAACGGAATAGCGGAATGCATTTTTGCCGTCTTCGATCGTTACGCTTTCTTTTACCGGAACATTTCCTGCAGTTGTGGATCCTGCCGCGGTCAGATCGCCGTACAGTTTAGGGGAGACACTTCCGCCCGAAGCAGAGGAATAACCGATCGAAACACTTCTGCCCGTGTCCGCTGTTGTCAGCTTCAGACGGTACTTTCCGCTGTAGGACACCGCCGAGGCCGTAACCGGGATATTCTGTTCCCGCATGCACTGGGTCAGCATGTTGGCAAACGAAGCACCGCTTCCGTTTGAAAGCGCTTTCAGCGTCACGGTCTGCTGCACATCATTTAAGGTAAAGACAAAGGTATCACCGGCCTGAATATTGATCCCGGAAGTCGGGATCAACGCATTCGTTGCGCTCAGAACTTCCGCCGGACCTCTTGTGGTCTGCATTTCCCTTAAGAAGCCGCTGTTATCCGTTGTACAGTAAATGGAGGTATCCTCACCTGGTTGTTCCGTCCCGTATGCATCCACCAGTCTTGAAGTAAGGACCACATCCGTTCCCGAAACCCGGACCGTTGCCCCACCGAAGTTCTGTCCAAACGCGGCATCGATCTTTTGCTGCAGCGCTGTTGCAAACGAAGCGCGCGTATAAGTACCGTGGTCAAATTTCAGCGTGACCTCGTTACCGTTCAGCCTGAGTTTCAGTTCATCCGTCCCGGTGCCGAGCGTGAAACTGTCTTTGACTTTCATCTGGATCGATGCCGGCGTATTGGATGTATAGTTTGTTCCGGCCTGTCCTTCGACACCGCTGTAGGTGGTTGTCCCATGTTTGTTGTATGTGACAGCGGTAAAACTCTCGGTTCCTCTTTGATTGCCGGAAAAATTATGATCATATCCGCTTGTTCTGGACTCCGAATATTGAATATCGGAAAATCTGGAAACGCCTTCCGTTGCATCGATCTTATCGATGATCTGCTGATGTGTTACCGCATTCCCGACAGGCAGTTCCAGATTCCGGCTTAAGGTGCCGTCAAGGGATTCCACCCGGATGATCTTTTCGCTTTCCGAGATGGATGTCGGATCCGGAAATACCCGGTCGAGCCTGTTGGATGTCTGATCCAGAACTTTTGTATCCAGTCTGTAGGAAGTCGTGAACAGATCCTGATACCCGGTGTTGCCCGAAACGCTTGTCGCGCTTAAGTTTACGATCTGCGCGGACTTGTCTGCGGTCAGCGTCAGCCGGTTCGAAGAATCGAGCGAAGCCGTGATCTTTCCGGAATAAACGCCGAGATCCGCATTGGAAAGTGCCGTGTTTACGGCATTTTTTACGGCAGTTGCCGAAGAATAGGTGCCCGCGGCAAGCGTGATGTTATAAGAAGCCGAACCGATCCGCAGCGCAAAAGTATCGTTTTTTGTTGCTTCAACCGTCAGGGGTAGATTCGTATAAGTACCGTTAGTGAAAGCCTTCGCGCCGGTATCGACCGGAAGGCGGTCCGGTGTGCCCTCATTGGTGACCGTCGCCTGCTGCGTATAGACATTGTATTTACGCGTAACAAAAAGTGTATCGAATGCAGTTGAAGAATTCCTGACGATCCCGACATCGCTGGAAGCGCCGTCGATCCTGGATTCGATCTTCAGTTTTGCAAAGTTGCCTTCATTTTGCGTGGCGGCGGTAAGCGACAGGCCGTGATCCGCAAACAGCGCATTTAATTTCAAAGCCATCTCGCCGGATGTATACCGGCCCTCAGGGATCGTGACCGTCGTCGCATTCTCCGCGCCGTTTGCCTTGAATGCCAGGGTGTCGTTGACACCGCTTACGATCTGATAGGATCCGTGCTCTACATCGCGCCCGTTCTGATAGGAACTTGTCGGCAACACCGCTCCCCCGGTAAAGGTCCCGCGGGTCAGACTGACATTTCCGTGAAAGACATTGTCATAGAAGATCGAAGTGTATTTCGGCGACCCGCTGTCGATCTGGAACATGTTCCCCTTAAACTGGGAAATGATACAGTCTTCACCGGAAAGCATGATTCCGGTACCGTACTTTTTGGCGGTAACATCGGTATCCGCAAGTTCGTCGTTCAAGAGGCCGATCAGCTGTTCACGGTTGTACCAGCCCTGCGCAAGCGTCAGGTCTTTTGTGGTCCTGTTCCCGGAGAAATCCTCGATCACAAAACTCAAGTGGTCGTTTTTGCCGGTTTTGATCTGCAGTCTGGAATCGTCTGTCGGAAAGATCGTTGTGCCGATCAGCGCACCGGCAGACCCGCCCTGGTATGTTTTGTTCAGCAGAGAAGACAACCCTCCCGAAACCGACTCGATGCTGACGCCTCCTTCGAGGTTTGCATTAAAAGTTCCCTTATCCGTATATTCAAAATGAAGCTTCGGTTTCACGGCAAGTGCAGAATCCGCAATGGCATCGTCGATCTCATCCGCAAGTTCCTGTGTCGTATATCTTCCTTCCGGCACCGTCAGTGTGACCGAAACCGGCGGATCGTCCTGCTTTTCCCGGTAGGAGATCACAAGCGTGTTCTCGGGGGAATACACATCATGCATCGCATCATGCGGCCAGCTGATGTTCCCTTCCACCTGATAAAAGGTGGGCTCATGCCTCGAAAAGATCTCCATGGTATTGAATTGTGTGTTTTGGGTAATGTTGTCGATCTGACTCTGAAGCTGGTCGAACTCGGCCTCCATGGCCGCACGGTCCTCATCGGTGTAGATTCCGTTTAGGGACTGCACGGAAAGTTCTGTCATCCTGTGCAGCATCGCATGCACTTCATCCAATGCGCCGTCGCCGATCTGCACCCAGGATACGCCATCCTGCGCATTTTTTGTGCCCTGATTCAGTCCGCGGATCTGCGCACGCATTTTTTCCGAGATCACAAGTCCTGCCGCATCATCTGCCGCGCGGTTGATCCTGTATCCGGATGAAAGGCGTTCCGTGGTCTTTTTGTCTTTCCTGTCGGTGATCCCGAACTGACGCTGCGCATTCATGGCAGCAAGGTTATGCGCCACTATGATCATAGGCGTGCCCCTTCCTGTGTTTCTGCCGATTCCTGACGAACGTGGTTGTCCGCAACGAAAAATGTCACATTGCGATTTTTATGCTACTATTATTGTACACAACCGCCGGGAATAATGCAATCTATGCCGGCCTTTTTCCGATAACGCTGATGATCTCTTCATCGGCGGCCTGCGGATAAAGCGAGCGGACCTGCGTAAAGATCTTTTCCCAGGATGTTTCCGGGGTTTCATAGTAAGCGTTTGTCACCTTCTCATACCCCCAGAGCGCTTCCGGCGTCAGCAGGATCGAAACCGGCATGCCGTAAGCCTCGCCCTTTTTATTCACTCTTCTTTGAAAATCGGCGATCACCAGATAAGTCTGCATCTGCAGAGCGGTGATCGTGCCGGGAAAATTCTTTTCACCGCCTTTTCCGAAGCCGGCCTTCTTCTTAAGGTCCGTCGACAGGATCCTCTCGTCCTTAAAAGTCAAGTCCCCGTCTTCATCCGTTCCCGTAAGATAGTCCATGATCTTCTTTTCCCTACGGCTTGCAAGCCCGTCTTCCCAGCGCGCGTCAAAATCATATCCGTTTCTTCTGCAGTTCACAAAATACGGCAGCCAATCCAAACTGATAAATCCTGCCTTGTTCCCGAAGAATTTACCGTAGGCGACCCGGTGGCTTGCCGCGATGATCTCCCTCCACTCCCAGGGATCCTCCTGCCTGTTTCCGCTCCACCAGAAGTCAGGAGCCGTATGTTCCTCCGCGGAAAAACCTTCCACTTCATTTCCGAATAAAGGCAGAAACCCGATCTCGTTGATCCAGTTTACCAGTTCCTCCCAGGTCCGGATCCTGTAAGGGTTGTCCCAGTCAAGTCCTTTCATGATCCATACGCCGTTTTCCACCGACATCTGAATTCACCTCCGAAAGTTTATTACGGCTGTTAATGAATTGCATTTTCTTTTGAAGCGTTCTTCAAAACAGCATCCGAAACAGCCACCGAAGCCAATAGTTCCTCCGTGATCCCCGAGATTGAAGCGGCTTCCTCTTTACTCATTCCACGATCAATACATTTTTTGTATATCTGTACAATGGCTTCCGCTCTGCCCTCTGCTCTTTCCTCTGCACGGAATATCTTTTCGCGTGCTTCAAAAGTCATATCGATCGTCATGGCATTGATCACCTCCGTTCCGCGTTCCTTGAGAAATTTTTCCAAAATATGATTTTGGATGCATTCCTCAATAGCCTTTTCCACAGGATGTTCTTCTTTTCCATTTTCATATCTTCTGACAGTTTCAATAAAGCTTGTATACTCATCAAGCACTTTGCATTGCAGCATCTCATTCTGTCCCGGATTGATATTGTAGACCGTGCAGATCAGTTCCAACTGCGGTCTCTCATCTGTATGTGAATATGCCGATGACAACTTCAGATCTTCCTTGGACGGACGGCTGCGTGGTCCGTTATAAAACACTGCGAACTTCGGTGCAGGAAGCGTGATGAGTCTGCTGCCGAACAGATCCTTTCTTTCAAAAAAGCCCTTGAATATGTCCACCACATAAAGCAGTGACCGTAAAGGCATATTCGGATTGTAACTGGACTGGTGCTCATAAATGCTCACGTTCATATCAATGATGAACGCTGCATCATTCCGGATCGAGAGTGAAATGGATTTCTCAAGCCTGCACATTTCCACCTGTTCCGGGTCTTCATATGATGATCCGTTTAATGCATTGTATACCGCCAGTGCATTCTCTTTGTCTTCCATCAACATGGAAAAGACATCGCTCTTATACTCTCTGTTTTCTGCCATATGATCCCTCCTTTTACAGCATGTGATCCATGCAAAATGCTTCAAGCAGGAATCTGTATGGTGTATATCTCAAGAATCCCTGCTTTATGAATATGAAATGTGTTGGGTAAGCATAGATTCCTGAAAAGTGTCAACAGAAATGTGTCTATATGTTCTGAATGTGAGCCGCGCATCAAAAGATGATACACGGAATGTGAATTTATGCTTAATGTTACTGTAGCAAATGCAATATCAATCTGCAAGAACTATTTTGCTTGATTCTTCCGAAATTAGCACGGATCTTATACTCAATTTAAAAATTTCACAACCAGAAATCCCGTCTCTGCCACAAGCACCGATCCAAAAAGATCCAAAATAAGATGCTGCCTGACAAACAGGGTGCTTAAGATCACCAGAATGCTCATGATCGTCATCGCGCTCTTGTATCCCCTGCCCCGTTTCATTTCAAGCGCCGTCCGCAGGCAGATATAACTTTCCAGACAGTGATTGGACGGAAACAGATTCGTCGGAGCATCGATCCTGTAGAGCAACGCAGTCAATTGACTAAACGGGTCAATTCCCGTGATCGTTCCTCTGACCATGATCGTCGGTAAGAGCACATAGCATACGCAAATGATCAGCCTTGAAACCATCTCCGCGCCGATGACCTTATAGCAATAATCCCTTCCGGATCTTGCAACCGTGATATAGCATACGATCCACTGCGCGTATGCGGACAGGTAAGGAATGATAAAGACCGGAAGGAACGGGATCTTCGCATCAAGCGAGACCGAAATATCATAGTGCTTCATCCCGCCCGTCATCCGTCCGGTCAAAAAATAGACCACCACATTCAAAAGCAGCATGGAAAGCAGCGGCACAAGGGCATATTGCGGAACAAGGCCCGTTTCTTTCAGGTTTTTGAACTTTTTATGATCCGTCGTTTCTGTCTGCACTCCGCCCTCTCCTGCAGCAAGCTTTATCCTGCATTCAGTGTATGCTTTTTACCGCTTTTAATCAATCCGGATTCCTTATAAAAATCATTCTGCCATGATTTTTACCGAATTGTTTGTTTGGTTTCCTTTTTACGTTAAATTGTCAGAAAAATACTTTGAAATTTTCTGACAATGTCGTATAATTTAGATACGTGACAAAATGACCGGGGGGATTTCGGATCATGAGTCAAAAAAGAGGAGAAAGGAATCTTAAAATGAAAAGTTTGAGTGGAATCAAAGGAAAATTGATCCTCATCATGGCAGGCCTTGTCATTGTGCCCGTTCTCACATTGACGATCATCAGCGCGGTCATCTCTCTGAATCAGGGAAAACACGCAGCTGATGAGATCAATGAAGCGCAGGCATCGCTGGTCAGCCAGATGCTGGAGGTGACCTACAAGGCCAACATCGAAGCATTGCGGTCATTTGCTTCCTCACCGGAAACCATCGCCTATCTGGAAGGGGAACCGGGAAATGAAGCAGTCGAGAAGAGTCTTCTGGATCAGATGCTCGTGATCGACAACAACATGGCCGACGGTAACTGTACAGCCCTTACCGGCGCGGACGGCATGCAGCGGATCCGTACGATCGGTAAGACCGTGGATGTCAAGGAGCGTGAATACTTCCAGCGTCCCATGGCAGGGGATCCGTTCTATGTTTCGGACATGATCATTTCCAAGTCCACCGGAACAGCGATCACGACAATCTCCGTTCCCGTTTACAGTTCCGACAGAAGCAAAGTCATCGGTATCGTACAGCGTAACTACGATTGCGGCGTCCTTCACGATATGCTGGCTTCCGAGATCACTCAGGACAGACAGGAGATCGTAATCGTCGACAGGACCGGTACGGTTGTTGCGCATTCCTTGCGCGAGGTCAACGTCGAAGACCCTGAAATGCAGGATCAGAACCCGTTCTATACCGATTCCAGAGGTGATAAGACAAGCGGCAACTATGTATCCGAATTCATGGGTGACACCTGGATCATTGCCTGGGAAAAGATCCCGAGCAGTGAATGGATCGTTGCTTCCTGCCGCATACAGGAAGTCGCTCTTCAATCCGTTTATCAGACCGTGATCCTGCAGGTGATCCTGGGTGTGATCTTCATTCTTGCAGGGATCGTTGTTGCATACCTGTTCTCCAGAACGATCACGAATCCCGTATCCGCCATCGGCGCTTCTCTTGCCGAGTTGTCGGAAGGCCGTTTCAGCAAAGTCAACGGGTTCGATCAGAGAAAAGACGAAATGGGCGAGATCACGAAGAGTACGAACGGCGTGATCGGCAAACTGGAAGATATCGTCGGCGAGATCATCAACGGCGCCAAGGAAGTGGATACCGCTTCCGGAGAACTCTCTTCCATGTCCGATAAGATTTCCCAGCATTCGGAAAGCGTATCCTTTGCCGTGCAGGAGATCGCAGCGGGCGCGACGCAGCAGGCAGAAGAGATCCAGAGTGCGACGCAGAATATGTCCCGTATCGAAGATGCCGTTTCCAGCGTCAAGAGATCCACTTCCGACCTTACCAATCTGGCAAGCCGCATGCAGGAAGCTTCCATCAGTTCCGCAGACAGCCTGAAAGAACTCAGAGAGAGCTCTTCCGAGATGAACGGCGCGATCAACGGGATCTCCGCAAAGATCACAGCTACAAGCGATGCGGTTGACCGCATCAACGGTATGGTCGATGATATTTCGAGCATTGCTTCCCAGACCAACCTGCTTGCCCTGAACGCTTCCATCGAAGCTGCAAGAGCCGGCGATGCAGGCCGCGGATTTGCGGTTGTCGCGGAAGAGATCGGAAAACTTGCATCGGATTCCAACGAGTCCGCAAACAGGATCCGTTCGGAAATGGATACGCTGCTCAAAGAATCTCAGGCGGCTGTCGGTATGGCCGGCAATGTTCAGGCTACCAACGAGAAACAGCAAACCGTCATCGAATCCACTTTCGAAAGCGTCAACAACATGATCCGCGATATCCACGAGACCACAAGAGAGGTCGACGAGATTTCCCTGAATGCGGATGCCTGCGTGGAAGCCAAGAATGTTGTCATGGAGGCCATGACCTCCCTGTCCGCGATCTCCGAAGAGAATGCGGCAAGCAGCGAACAGACCGGATCTTCCATGGAAGAACTTTCCTCGACGGTTGTACAGCTTTCCCAGAGCGCGCAGAGCTTAAACGAAGTCTCCGCAAAACTCTCGGACGAGATCAGTTTCTTCAATCTGTAAGAAATCCGCTTCATAACAGAGTTGTTGGGAGCACACACATCAATAAAAAAAGAGAATACCGGGAATCCCGGTATTCTCTTTTTATGTTCCGATCTCGCCGTAATCCATGTCCATGGCCAGATTAAACCTGAGGTCCGGATACGTCTGTTCCAGTTCCTTTAACACTTCATCAAATACGGCCTGCCTGCTTTTCGCATCGAAGCTGATCACGACATCAAAGCGGACCGCTTTTTCCTTTTTACTGTAGTAGAACCCGTGGATCTGACGGACGTGCTCATGCGCAAGGACCCGTTTTGCGATCTCATTTCTGAGCGCCTTAACCTCTTCATCCTTCGTATTGATCGAATAAATGCCGATCGCGGTAAGGATCACCCGGTGCTGCTGATACACCGTGGTCATGATCTCCCTGTTGAGTTCGTCGACCCTGGTCAGTTCACAGCCGTCCTCCAGTTCGATATGCACCGAGCCGTTGTAGGTATCCGGTCCGTAATTGTGCAGGATCAGATCGTATGCGCCTTTTACTTCATCAAAAGAGCAAACGGTTCTCTTGATCTCCTGCATGAGCCTCACGTCTCCCGGTTCTCCCAGGATCTTGGACAGCGTCTCCGCGAGCATCTCAAAGCCTGCCTTGACGATCACCAGCGAGATCACTGCGCCAAGGTAAGCCTCCAGCGAGACCCCGGACAGGACAAACACGATCGCTGCAATCAGTGTCGCGGAGGAGATCACCGAATCTAAGATCGCGTCCTTCCCGGAATTTACCAAAGAGTCCGAGTTGACCATTTCTCCCGTTTTTTTCACAAACAGGCCGAGGCCGATCTTCACAAGAACCGCGACGCCTACGATCACAAGAGAAACCGTGGAATAATCCGGTGTGTCCGGATGAATGATCTTTTTGACCGATTCGGTCAAAGACGTAATGCCGGCATACAGCACAATGAGCGCGATTACAAGGGAGCTGATGTATTCGATCCTGCCGTAGCCGAAGGGATGCTTCTTATCAGGCTCTCGGGCCGCCAGTTTCATGCCCACGATGGTGATCACGGAACTGAGCGCATCCGAAAGGTTGTTGACCGCATCGAGCACGATGGCGATCGAGTTGCTGAGCAGTCCGATGCCCGCTTTGAATGCGGCAAGCAGCACATTCGCAAGAATGCCGATCACACTGGTCCTAACGATGATCTTTCCGCGGTTATTCTCTTCCATGCCTGCCTTGTTCCCCCTTTTCACAACCTGTTATGTGCCGTTCCTGTTTCTCCGGCATTTCTATTTCTGTGCGATCCCGCTTTATTTTTCCAGCTCCGCTTCCACTGCTTTCCTGACTGCGTCCATGTCTTCCGTAGGCTCAAACCTTGCAAGCACGTTGCCCTGTCTGTCGATCAGGAATTTGGTAAAGTTCCATTTGATATAAGCTTTGTCACCGAATTTCTTGTTGTTCATGTCCGCAAATTTGTTAAGAGAAAGATTCTTCAGTCCCTTTCCGAATCCGGCAAACGGTTTCTCCGTAGCCAGCCATGCAAACAGCGGATCCGCTTCCTCGCCGTTGACGTTCAGTTTCCCAAACTGTGGGAAATCCGTGCCGTACTTCAGTGTGCAGAATTCATGGATCTCATCCTCGGATCCCGGCGCCTGGTTTGCAAACTGGTTGCAGGGAAAATCAAGGATCTCGAGTCCTTTTTCCTTCAGGTCCTTATACATTGCTTCCAAAGGCTCATAGTGGGGCGTAAAGCCGCATCCTGTTGCCGTGTTGACCACGAGCAGCACCTTACCCTCGTAATCCTTCAGACTTACCTCATTGCCTTTCCTGTCTTTCACCGTAAAATCATAGATCGTTGCCATTTTGTTTCCTCCTGTTCTGTGTTGTTGTTTTCTGCTGTTTGCTACTTGTTACCTGTTACTGCTTTCTGTTTCCTTGAATGCTATCTGCTGCTTATGTCTGTTACTGCTCTCCTGCTGCCTGTCACCGTTTTCCGGTCTGCTCCATGTTGCCGAGCGCTTTATACATCAGGGTATATAACACCTTGAGTTCTTCACCGGAAAGTCCGACACAGCAGCCGATCGCGGGCGGGATCAGGATGGCCTTGTCCTTCAGCTTCTCTCCCTCTTTTGTCAGCGTCAGCTTCAGAAGCCGTTCGTCTTCCTTACTGCGTTCCCGGATCAGATACCCTGTCTGGTCCAGACGCTTGAGCACGGGTGTCAGCGTTCCGTAATCCAGATGCAGAAGTTCTGCCAGTTCCCTTGAGGAAACCGTTTCCTTCTCCCACAGCACCATCATCACGAGGTATTGCGTGTAAGTCAGATTCAGTTCCTTCAGGTACGGTCCGTATTGCCTGACCAGTTCCTTCGCGCAGGCATAGATGGGAAAGCAAACCTGATTTTCAAGTTTCAGCATGTCATATTTTGTATCTTTCTTCATGATCCGCCTCTTCCGTTTAGCTTTTGCCTTGCTTTTTTTGTCTTGCTTCTGTTTTGATTTTGTCCGTTTATCTTGTGCCCGTTTTACTTGTGCACAATTATTATAATCAAAAAAAAGCAATCCTGTCAAGTGTGATTTTTATATTTTATCCTCCAACAGATCTGCAATGGAAATATTGCGGAAAAAATCATGCACCATCGCATCATATTTCTTCCACATGGATATGGTCTTGCACTCTTTTTCTCTGGGACACTCTTTTGCCGCATCGCTTAAGCAGGCGACGCTCGCCATGGTCCCTTCCGTCAGATCAAGGATCTCTCCGACGCTGTATTCCCCGGCCGGCCTTGTCAGCCGATAGCCGCCGCCTTTCCCTCTCCGGCCTTCCAGCAGGTTCTCCCGAACAAGCGTCTTCAGGATGATCTCCAGATACTTCATGGAAATCCCCTGTCTGCGCGAGATCTCACTCAGTGGGATAAACGCTCCGCTGTTATGCTCTGCCAGATCCAGCATGACCCTTAATGCATACCGACCCTTGGTTGAAACCATATGATGTGCTCTCCTTTGCTTCCGGCGACCGGATGATCTTCCCCGAACAGTTCTTATTATGCCTTATGTAAAAATCAAATTCAACAGGTTGCGGTTAAATTCCTATTGACAAAATAGGTTTTTGTGTTATCTTATTCCTATCTGGCAAGTAGGTTTATAGCCGGACCGTCCGTTTTATTTGCAAAAGAAATCAGGTTCAAAAAAAGGAGAACAACATGAACATATATGCAGACCATGCGGCTACCACCAAAACAAGCCGCGCTGCCATCGATGCCATGGTCGACTGTATGGAGAACTGCTACGGCAATCCCTCCAGTCTTTACAGCGTCGGCCAGCAGGCAAAGACCGCCCTGGAGAACGCAAGGGAAAAGGTTGCTAAGATCTTAAACTGCGATCCCAAAGAGATCACTTTTACCTCCGGCGGCAGCGAAGCAGACAACCAGGCGATCCGTTCCGCGGCATACCTTGGCGCCAAAAAAGGAAAAAAGCACATCATTTCAACAGCTTTTGAACATCATGCGGTTTTACATACCTTAAAGAAACTCGAGCAGGAAGGCTTTACCGTCACGCTTCTTGATGTTCATAAAGAAGGGATCGTGAGCGCGAAAGAGGTTGCGGACGCGATCCGGGAAGACACCGCACTCGTTACGGTCATGTATGCAAACAACGAGATCGGGACGATCCAGCCGATCGCTGAAATCGGTAAGATCTGCAGAGAACGCGGCGTTTTGTTTCACACGGATGCGGTACAGGCCATCGGACATATCAGCGTGGATGTGCAGCGGGATGCCGTTGACATGCTCTCTTTGTCGGCGCATAAGTTCCACGGTCCCAAAGGCGTCGGTGTCCTGTATGCAAGAAAAGGCATCCTGCTGACCAACCTGATCGAAGGCGGCGCGCAGGAAAGAGGAAAACGCGCAGGCACGGAAAACGTACCCGGGATCGTCGGCATGACCGCAGCGCTCGAAGAAGCTGCAAAGCATCTTGAAGAACACCGCAAACACCTGATCCCGCTTCGTAACAGGCTGATCAGCGGTCTATCGAAGATCGAATATTCCGAACTGAATGGTGACCCCGAAAACAGACTTCCCGGAAACGTGAATTTCTGCTTTGAGGGGATCGAGGGCGAATCGCTTCTGCTGCTTCTCGATGACCTTGGCATTCAGGCTTCTTCCGGTTCCGCCTGCACTTCCGGGTCTCTCGATCCGAGCCACGTGCTTCTTGCGATCGGAAGACTGCATGAGGTGGCACACGGTTCTCTTCGTTTAAGTCTCGGAGAAGACATCACGGAGGAAGAGATCGATTACATCATCGAATCGGTCAGATCCGTGGTGGAGCGGCTTCGCGCCATGTCTCCGTTCTGGCGGGATCTCATAAACGGAAAACGGCCGCATGTATTCAAACAGTATCAGACACAGCTCCTGCAGTAGCACTGTTCCTCACGCTCTATCATTTTATGTATTGCACAGAAAGGATAACATCATGGCATTATACAGTGAAAAAGTAATGGATCATTTTCGTAACCCGCGTAACGTCGGGATCATTGAAGATGCGGACGGTGTCGGGGAAGTCGGCAATCCGGTCTGCGGCGACATCATGAAGATCTATCTGAAGATCGCGGATGACACGATCACGGATGTGAAGTTTGAGACCTTCGGCTGCGGGAGCGCGATCGCTTCGAGTTCCATGGCAACCGAACTCATCAAAGGCCAGCCGCTTGCGGATGCGCTGAAGCTGACAAACAAGGCGGTGACCGAAGCGCTTGACGGCCTGCCCGCACATAAACTGCACTGCTCCGTGCTCGCGGAAGAAGCGATCAAGTCCGCCATCAAGGATTATTATGACAAAAACGGGATCGCTTACGATCCGGCGGAGTTCCCGGAAGAGCATGACTGCGAGGCCTGCTGCGTCCATGGCGCCTGAACTCAGCAAAATGACTATAATAGAAAATACATACCGGTGAGAGCCTTCCGGGTTCTCCGATATGTATTTTTTTTGATTTCATGATAAAATATCAGCAGAAAGAAACACAGGGAAAGGGCAATTCTACTGATGAAGAAAGCAATCGTGGCAGGGCATATCTGTGTGGATATCACGCCGGCTTTTCCGGAAAAGTGCGGATCGATCGATACGATCTTTTCGCCCGGGAAGCTGATCGAAGTGGGGCAGGCGACCGTCTCTTCTGGCGGCGCGGTGGCAAATACCGGGCTTGCCATGAAGAAGCTTGGCGCGGATGTTGCGCTGATGGGCAAGGCCGGAACGGATGCGTTCGGCGACATGCTGGATGCGATCTTAAATGAGCACGGCCTTTCGGACAGCCTGATCCGCTCTTCTGAGGGATCCACGTCCTATTCTGTCGTTTTATCGATCCCCGGGACCGACCGCATCTTTTTGCATCATCCCGGCGTAAACAATTCCTTTTATGCATCAGACATTCCGGAAAGTGCGCTGCAGGAAACTGCGCTCTTCCATTTCGGCTATCCCCCGATCATGCATTCCATGTATGAAAATCAAGGGGCGGAACTTCTGACACTGATGCAAAGGGCAAAAAATGCGGGATGCGTGACCAGTCTTGACATGGCAGCCGTCGACCCGGATTCTGACGCCGGGAAAGCAGACTGGAAAATGATCCTTGAAAATGTGCTGCCCTATGTCGACCTGTTTGTGCCGAGCGTGGAGGAACTCTGTTTCATGCTGGATGGGGAGCGCTATGCGGATTGGAAAACGCGCGCGAAGGGACAGGATGTCACTTCCGTATTGCAGATCGAAGAAGATGTGAAGCCTTTGGCCAAAACCTGCCTTGCAATGGGCGCAAAAGTCGTGCTGCTCAAGTGCGGCGCCCCCGGGCTGTATCTTTTGACTGCTTCAGTCAACAAGCTGAAAGAAGTCTTCGGATCTCTTGAAACGGATGCCGGAAGCTGGGCGGATAAGGAGATCTTTGAGCCCTCCTATCTTCCGGACCATCTGGTCTGTGCCACCGGGGCCGGGGATACGAGCATTGCCGCTTTCTTAACCGCGATCCTGAACGGGGAAGACCCTGAAATGTGTATGCATCTTGCGGCCGCCACCGGAGCCTGCTGCGTCGAAGCCTATGATGCGCTCAGCGGGCTGAAGACGTTTCCGGAATTAAAACAGAAGATCGCACAGGGCTGGAAAAAACAGAAGCCATAATAAAGGGCCAATAATACAATAATACAACAATTGCAACACAGACAGGAGATTTGACCATGTTAGTCAATATGAATGATGTCTTACTTCCCGCAAGAAAAGGCGGCTATGCGGTCGGCTTTTTTAACGCGGTAAATGTGGAAATGGCAAGAGCTGTGATCGAGACCGCAGAGGAACTGCATGCTCCCGTGATGATCGGTACCGCGGAGATCCTGCTGCCCTTTACGGAGCTGAACCTTGTGGCAGACTATCTGATCCCCATGGCAAAAAAAGCGAAGGTTCCGGTCTGCGTCCATTATGACCACGGTCTTACGATCGAACGCTGCCATGAAGCAATGGAACTGGGCTTTACTTCGATCATGTATGACTGCTCAACGGCGGATTATGAGACCAATGTCACGAGTCTTGCTTCGATCACAAAAGAGTGTCATGCAAGAAACATCACCGTCGAAGGCGAACTCGGGCATGTCGGGGACAATGCCGGCGCCGGAAAACTTGCTCATCCTTCGGATTATTATACGGATCCCGAAATGGCTGTGGACTTTGTGAAGAAAACGGATGTGGATGCGCTGGCCGTTGCGGTCGGAAATGCGCACGGGGATTATAAATTCCCGCCAAAGCTTGATTTTGACAGGATCAAAGTGATCGCGCAGTCGACAAAGATCCCGCTTGTTCTGCACGGCGGATCGGGCTTATCGGAACATGATTTTAAAACGGCGATCCGGGAAGGGATCGCCAAAGTAAACATCTTTACGGATATCGATAAAGCAGGAAGAAACGGGATCGCTGAAGGGATCCTGACGGGTGAAAATGTCATGACAAAGCTCATGGACTATGAGATCCGGGCGATGAAGGAAGCCGTAAAACAGAAGATCCTTCTGTTCGGATCGGACGGGAAGGCATAACAGCGCTCACTCCGCCGTCTCTTCGTCCTCATGAATGATCCTGATATTGGTGATCGCAGCCTGGTCACCGGTCAGTGCCGCATACACTTCCGGTCTGTCTTCGGGAAGTATGGTCACATTCTTGATGCTGATCCCTTGATTCTGCGTGACGACCGTCAGCTGATTTCCCTCCCGGCGGAAAGAAACCGTACAATCGTATCCTTTCTTATTGATCTCTTTCCAGTTATCCCAGCCCTTAAAATCCTGACTGATGCTGACCGAAAGTTTGCTCTCGGCATGTCCCGTTGAATCCCAGTTCTCGCCGTCCAGCCGGATCAGTGCATACTCCTGATAATCTTTTCCGTTGATCTTTCTGTCCGCGGAATAGAACAGATCCACATAAGCGCAGTGCCATACCAGTCTGGCGGTCGGCAGGCTCATGGTGTGGAAGACGATCTTCATCTTGTCCGTGACCGGGATCCCATCCGTGGAATCGGTCCTGTATCCGTCCACCTGCACATTCGGGATGTCCCCCGCAGGGACATTGATATAGCTTACCTCTTCCGCGATCCTCGGGATGTAATCCTTCGGCATCATCTGTTCGGATAAGGAAATGCTCACATCATAAATATGACAGTTCTCACCGGTCAGCCCGATGAAGACGAATCTGGAACTGTCCGGAAGCGCGATCGTGATAGTCGTGATCCTGATGGAATCGTCCACCGTGATCTGCAGATGATCCTTGATCTTGACCGCTTCGATATCATAGACCAGACTGTCCGCCTTGTTACGGCCGGCTGCCGTCTCTCTCGGAGCGCTTTCCTTTACAACGATCTTTCTGGCGCCGATACACTCATATTCGCCGTTTGAAAAGATCCTTGCATATTCAAAATAGTTCGAATCCTTGACTTTGCGGGGCGAGGAATGATATCTGCCGTCCAGGGAATCGAACAGCACCATGCCCGCAAAATAATCGCTGTTTCCGGGATCCAGCGGCTCGCATTTTAAGCGGATGCGCCTCGGCTGCGGGGCAGGCCCCACAACGATCCCCTCGGAGATCTGGTCTAAGAAATTATAGCAGTCGATCTCGTCTTTTCCGGCCAGTTCCTGCACACCGATCTTTTCCTTCATGTCATATTCGGTATCCAGATCGATCAGATGCTGCATGAGTTTGGCGAACTTCGGATCAAACTGCGAACCGGAGCCTTTGACGATCTCTTCCCGCACGCTCTGCTGCGGGATCGGCTCACGGTAACTTCTCTTGGAGGTCATCGCATCATAGGCATCCGCCACGGAAATGATCCTGGCGATCTCCGGGATGTCCTCCCCTTTCAGCTTGTCCGGGTACCCTCTGCCGTCATAGCGCTCGTGGTGATATTTCGCGCCGATCAGAAGATCCGGATATTCGTTGATGCTGCTTAAGATCTGCGCGCCGAGCACCGGATGCTGCTTGATCACGCTGTACTCTTCGTCGGTAAGTTTTCCTTCCTTGTTGATGATCTTCTCCGAGATACCGATCTTACCGACATCGTGAAGCAACGCCGCATAATAGATCTCGTCGCATTCTTCTTCCGACTTGCCGCTTAACTGCGCGATCTTTCTCGAATACTCGGCGACACGCGCGGAATGACCGTGTGTATACTTGTCCTTGGCATCGATCGCGTTTACGAGAGCCGTCGCGGTCTGTTCGAACAGGCGGCGCAGGTTCTTGTTTTCGGCGTCCTTTTTGTAGAGACTTAACCGGAAGGAAAACAACGCATAGACGATCCCGCCGACAATGACAAGGGCCGCCAGCGCATCAAAATAATTCTGACCTCTTGAATACTCCGTCACAAGATTCGGGTAATAATAGCCGATGATCCAGCAGGCTGTAAGGATGAGCGCGTTGAGCACGATCATCACATGCTTGAATTTTCCTTCCAGGATCAGCGCGATGTAGACCGTCCCGAGCAGAAGCCACAAAGGCGCTCCGCCGCTTCCGCCGCCGTTTGTAAAAAACATCATGGGGAGGAAAACGAAAACGACCACAACGGAAAGCACGACTCTGGCTCTGGCGATCCTGCATTTCCTGAAGGCGATATAAACATACAATGAAAAAAGAATTGCGCCGACAAGCGTGGAAAGTGTGGCAGATAAGGGTTCCTTCATGATCAGGCCGCAGGGAATAGCAGCAAATAACGCGATCAGCACCAGGATCGAAAACAGCATAAACGCCCTATCCCTGATATCGACCGTCGGATCAAAGATATATTTTCTGATCTTCTCTGTGGAATGCTGATGCCTGCTCATGACCTCTCCTACTGTTTGTCAAATTTTTCGGCCGCATCCTGCAATAGACTGATGATCGGCAGATGCTGTGGGCATACGCCTTCACACTGTCCGCATCCGATGCAGTCCGACGCCCTGCCGTTTCCGGCATCGATCAGGCCGTTATAGAATGCCCTGGGTCTGAACTCCTCGTTGTAAAGCGTCATCGTATTCATCGAACGGAATACATCCGGAATGGCAATCTTCATCGGACAGCCGTCGGTGCAGTATCTGCATGCCGTACAGCCGATCTGCGGAATGTCGAGCATGATCGCCGTCACCTCGTCCACGGTCTTCTTTTCCTCATCCGTCAGCGGTTCAAATTTCGTAAAGGTCCCGATGTTGTCCCGCATCTGATCCTCATGCGTCATGCCGGAAAGAATGGTCATCACGCCGGGAAGCGAGCCCACAAAACGCAGCGCCCACGATGCAACGGATGCGTCCGGTCTGACGGCTTTGAATTTTGCTTCCAGTTCCGGCTTCAGGCTTGCGAGCGTGCCGCCTTTGACCGGCTCCATGATGATCATCGGGATCTGTCTCTCATGAAGGATCTCGTAAAGTTTGCCGGACCTGACGACCGGATTGGTCCAGTCCGCATAATTTAACTGGATCTGCACAAATTCCGTCTCGGGATGCGCATCAAGCACCCGCTCCAAGAGCTCCGGACTTCCGTGGAACGAAAAGCCGAAATGTCTGATCTTTCCCTCTTTCTTCTTTTGCATCCCCCAGTTGAAGCAGTCCAGATCCTCATATCTGTCGATGTTTCCGTCCTCAACGGAATGCAGCAGGTAAAAATCATAAAAATCAACACCCGCCCTCGTAAGCTGCTCTTCAAAGATCCTGTCACGGTCTTCTTTTGTTTTCATTTCCCAGATCGGCAGTTTGGTCGCAAGCGTAAAACGGTCTCTGGGATATCTTTTGACGATCGCCTCTCTTGCCTCGACCTCAGACTTTCCGCCGTGATAAACATAAGCGGTGTCAAAATAGTTCAATCCTGCATCCATATAGGCGTCCACCATGCGGCAGACTTCTTCATGGTCGATCTTTCCGTCCTTTTCGGGCAGTCTCATCAAGCCGAATCCGAGTTTGGGCATTTCCTGAAGATCGATCATGTTTCATCCTCCTGTCGTTATCTGGTGCTCCGCCCCCTTAGCGGAAATATCGGGTTTCATACGCTAACAGAATACCACTTTTTGCCGTAAAAAGGTAGCGTAAGCGCGTAAAATTAAGCCGGATCTCTTGATTTTTACAAAAAAAGTGTCCAAAACCGCGAAAATATACGATATATATTTGAAAGACTCTTTTTTCTCCCTTGATTTTCATATATAATATAGGACTGTAGTGAATCAAAAGGCAGTGTTTACGATGGAACATAAGCAGAAGAAAACCATATCGTTAAGAAGCGTACATATCGTGATGATCCTTGCCATGATCGTATTGTCGGGGATCGTCGGCGTTTCCACATACCGGCTGTTGAACACATTTGCCCGTTTCAGTTCCGCGTCCAAGCAGCATGTCGAGCTGATGAAAGCCACGCACGATCTGATGGAAGCTTCGGACTATCTGACCGAGAACGCGCAGCGTTTTACCGTAAACGGTGAGCGCATATTCATGGATCAGTATTTTACCGAAGCGAACGAATCCAAAAGACGCGAAGCGGCGCTGGCCAAAATGGGCGGCAGCGAGCATGCCGAATCCGCATTTATCGAACTGCAGGAAGCCATGAACAATTCCGTAAGACTGATGGATCAGGAATACTACGCCATGCGTCTTGTGGTCGAGGCAAAAGGCATTACCGGTTATCCGGAAGTTCTTGATGATGTCATCCTGCGTCCGGAGGATGAAGCTTTATCCGCGGAAGGAAAGATGCGGCGCGCAACGGAGCTGGTGTTAAATGAGGATTATTACAAGCTGAAAGACCTGATCCGCAAGGAAATGCACGACAGCCGCAACGAAGTGGATGAACTCTTCAAGGAAACGGAAGACCGGGAACTGAATAAGATCCATCATCAGGTCAGCTTCGTGATCGCCGTGATCATCATCCAGATCCTTTCGATCTTTGTGATGCTCCGGATCACTTCGCATCTTGGGATCAATCCGATCCTTCGGGCCGTTGAGAGGATCAAGTCCGACGATCCGATCCCGGAAAATGGCGGAAGCGAATTCATTTATCTGGCGCAGGCTTACAACAAGATGTATGCCGGCTACAAGAACAGTCTGGAACGCCTGAGTTACAAAGCTTCCCATGACGAACTGACCGGCGCTTACAACCGGGCGGGCTATGATGTGCTGCTCTCTTCGATCGACTTAAAGACCACATATATGATGCTGTTTGACGTGGATAATTTCAAGAGCATCAACGACAATTACGGGCACGAGACCGGCGACAAGGTCCTGATCAAATTCGTGCAGGTATTAAAAAGTGTATTCCGTGACGATGACTGCATCTGCAGGATCGGCGGCGATGAATTCGTTGTGCTGATGGTGCATTCCTCGGGCATGAAAAAACGCCTGATCGAAAATAAGATCGGGCAGATCAAATCCGAACTGATGAACACGGAGGACGGCCTTCCTCCCATTTCCATCAGCGCCGGGATCGTCAGCGGCAAAGAAGCTTCCGACCCGACCGCCCTCTATGAAAAATCGGATGCGGCCATGTACGAATCCAAGAAAAAAGGAAAAGATACGTTCACCTTCTATTCGGCAAGCTGAACGCCATGATCCTTATGCCGGCTTCCTTTTTGGGAAAGCCGGCTTTTTGTTTGCCCCTTTCTACTTCGCCGATTTCTTCGGCACGTGCGCGCCCGTGAAAGTTAGGGTGGCGATCAGTTTGCCCAGATCATCCGTAACCTTCACTTCATAGAAACAGTTGTTTCGCCCTTCCTTTAACAGGGATGCCTCGGCATACAAAACACTGCCCCTTGTCGCGGACAGGAAGTTCGCCTGGGAAACGATGCTGACAGAAGCCTGCTCTTTATCAAAATTTGAAGCGACCGCAAAGGCAAAATCAGCCAAAGTGTAGATCGCGCCGCCCATGACACCGCCGTAGGCATTGTAATGGTCCCCCATAAGCTTCAGACTGCATTTGGCATAGTTCTCGCCGATCTCATCGATCACGGCGCCCGTCAGTTTTGTCGCAAACAGATCCTTTGAAAATTCTTCCCTTGCTTCTTCGAGCGGTCTCATCTTTTTCTCCTCTTTTCTTCAGATTTTCATGTGATGTTCTTCCATCTATTTTAGCATATCCGATTGACTTTTTCGCGCTTCGGTTGTATATTTCTTGTGGGCAACGGGGCCATAGCTGTGGTTATGGTACCCTTTTTTATGTTATGGAGGAAAAATCATGGTTAAAGCTGTAGTCGGAGCAAACTGGGGAGACGAGGGCAAAGGCAAGATCACGGACCTTCTGGCCGGAGATGCCGATATCGTCGTCAGGTTTCAGGGCGGTGCCAACGCCGGACACACGATCAAGAACAGGTACGGCAAATTCGCGCTGCATACCCTTCCTTCCGGTGCGTTCAATGAAAACACCGTCAACATCATCGGGAACGGCGTCGCGCTGAACGTGCCGATCTTAATGGGCGAGATCGATGACATCGTCTCAAAGGGCGTTCCCAAACCGAAGATCCTTATTTCGGAAAGGGCGCAGCTGATCATGCCCTACCATATCAAATTCGACGAATATGAGGAAGAACGTCTGGCGGGAAAATCATTCGGATCGACCAAATCCGGCATCGCGCCGTTCTATTCCGATAAATTTGCAAAGATCGGGTTTCAGGTCAGCGATCTGTGGGATGACAAAGAGGATCTTCTCGACAAGATCAAAGGCATCACGGTACAGAAGAATGTCCTTCTGGAAGATCTCTACCACAAACCGCCCATCGACGTAAACGAGACTTACGAAACCCTGATGAAGTATAAAGAGATGATCGAGCCCTATGTGTGCGATGTTTCGCTCTATTTGGACGAAGCGATCCGCGCGGGGAAGACGATCCTTTTGGAAGGACAGCTCGGCACGCTCAAGGACTGCGATCACGGCATCTACCCGATGGTCACTTCCTCGAACACCATCGCCGCTTACGGCGCAGTCGGCTGCGGGATCCCGCCTTACGAGATCAAACAGATCATCTCCGTCTGCAAGGCCTATTCCTCGGCCGTAGGTGCCGGTGAATTCGTCAGCGAGATCCTCGATGAAGACGTGGCCGATGAGCTCAGGCGCAGAGGCGGCGACGGCGGCGAATACGGCGCGACCACGGGAAGGCCGAGAAGAATGGGCTGGTTTGACTGTGTCGCTTCCCGCTACGGCTGCAGACTGCAGGGAACGACCGATGTTGCCTTTACTGTCCTCGATGTCCTCGGTTATCTCGATGAGATCCCGGTATGCACGGGTTATGAGATCGACGGCAAAGTCACGACCGATTTCCCCGTCACGAGGCTTTTGAAAAAAGCAAAGCCCGTGCTTGAAACGCTTCCCGGCTGGAAATGCGACATCACGGGGATCAGAAACTACGAAGACCTGCCGGAGAACTGCAAAAACTACATTTCCTTCATCGAGAAAAAGATCGGCTATCCGATCACGATGGTCAGCAACGGTCCCGGAAGAGATGACATCATCTACCGGAAATCCGAACTGTAAATCCGAACTGTAAATCCGGTCTCCTTCAGGAACCCGGATCAAACAAAAAATGAAAAACCGCAAAAATGCAAAAAGGACGCCGGCTAGTGCCGGCGCCTTTTGTTTGGTAGGAATGCGTGTGAAATAAAAAGGAGGGTAATATAATAGCCTGATCCGATCAGCCGAACAGGGCTGTCGAATAGTATCTGTCTCCGCTGTCGGGAAGCAGCGCCACGATGACTTTGCCTTCGTTCTCGCTCTTCTTTGCATATTCGATCGCCGCAAAGAGCGAAGCGCCTGAAGAAATGCCGACCGACAGGCCTTCTGTTTTGGCAAGCAGTTTCGCGGTTGCAAATGCGTCATCATTGGACGCCGTAAATACTTCATCATAAACTTTGGTGTTCAATACATCCGGAACGAAACCTGCGCCGATCCCCTGGATCTTATGCGCGCCTGCCCTGCCTTCGGAAAGTACCGGGGAGTCCGCGGGCTCCAAGGCCACGACTTTGACTGCAGGATTCTGTTCTTTCAAGTATTCGCCCGTTCCCGTAACGGTTCCGCCCGTTCCGACACCAGCGATGAAGATGTCTACTTTTCCGTCGGTATCATTCCAGATCTCCGGTCCGGTCGTTGCTTTATGGATTGCAGGGTTGGCGGGATTGACAAACTGTCCCGGGATGAATGCGTTCGGAATCTCTTTCGCGAGTTCTTCCGCCTTTGCAATCGCGCCCTTCATGCCCTTTGCACCTTCGGTCAGCACGAGTTCCGCGCCGTAAGCCTTCAGGATGTTTCTTCTCTCCACACTCATGGTCTCCGGCATCGTTAAGATGATCCGGTAGCCTTTTGCAGCTGCGATGGCAGCAAGGCCGATCCCCGTGTTTCCGCTGGTCGGCTCGATGATGACCGCGCCTTCCTTTAGGATCCCTTTTGCTTCCGCATCCTCGATCATCGCCTTTGCGATACGGTCTTTGACACTTCCCGAGGGATTAAAGTACTCCAGTTTTACTAAGACCTTTGCTTTGAGGCCGAGTTCCTTTTCAATATTTTTCACCTCTACAAGCGGGGTGTTTCCGATCAGTTCTACTGCTCCGTTATAAATCTTTCCCATGATGGTTCTCCTCTCTTTCCCGGATGTTTTCCGGGTTCTATTATTCTCTCATCCGCGCCGTTCGTCAAGAAAGCCGGCGCCGGTTGATTTTGATGCTTCTGCTTTTTTATCCGATCGCTGCAAAGCCTTTCTCAAGGTCTGCGATGATGTCGTCGATATGCTCCGTTCCGATGGAAAGACGGATCGTGTTCCGCTTGATGCCCTGATCCAGAAGTTCCTCCTCGGACAGCTGGGAATGTGTGGTGGAAGCCGGATGGATCACTAAGCTCTTTACGTCGGCAACGTTTGCAAGGAGCGAAAAGATCTCAAGGTTATCGATAAACTTCCAGGCTTCGTCCTGTCCGCCCTTGATGTCGAATGTGAAGATTGAGCCGCCGCCGTTCTTAAAGTACTTCTCATAAAGCGCATGGTCCGGATGATCCGCAAGGGAAGGATGGTTCACTTTTTCCACCTTCGGATGTTTGCTTAAGTATTCCACGACCTTCTTCGTGTTCTCCGCATGTCTTTCCAGGCGCAGGGACAGCGTTTCCACGCCCTGTAACAGAAGGAATGCTGCAAACGGTGAGATCGTTGCGCCCGTATCCCTTAACAGGATCGCTCTGATGAAAGTCACGAAAGCGGCGGGGCCTACCACATCATAGAAGGAAACACCGTGATAGCTCGGGTTGGGCGCTGCGATGTTCGGATATTTTCCGCTTGCCTTCCAGTCAAACTTACCGGATTCCACGATGATGCCGCCAAGCGTTGTGCCGTGGCCGCCGATGAACTTGGTCGCGGAATGCACCACGATGTCTGCGCCGTGCTCGATCGGACGGAACAGATACGGCGTTCCGAAAGTGTTGTCCACGACCAGCGGAAGTCCGTGCTTGTGCGCGATCTGCGCGATGGCGTCGATATCGGGGATATCACTGTTCGGGTTGCCGAGTGTCTCTAAATAGATCGCTCTCGTGTTCTCTTTGATCGCACCTTCGACTTCCGCAAGGTTATGCGCATCCACGAAGGTGGTCTCGATCCCGTACTGCGGCAGGGTATGTGAAAGGAGGTTGTAGCTTCCGCCGTAGATGGTCTTCTGGGAAACGATGTGTCCGCCGTTTGCCGCAAGCGCTTCGATCGTGTAGGTGATCGCTGCCGCGCCGGAAGCAAGTGCAAGCGCTGCGCTGCCGCCTTCCAAAGCTGCCAGTCTCTTTTCGAGAACGTCCTGTGTCGAGTTCGTCAGTCTTCCGTATATGTTTCCGGCATCCGCAAGGCCGAAACGGTCAGCGGCATGCTTGCTGTTGTGGAATACATAGGAAGTTGTCTGGTAAATGGGAACCGCTCTGGCGTCCGTAGCCGGATCTGCCTGTTCCTGTCCAACGTGTAACTGTAACGTTTCAAATCTGTAATCGCTCATTTTTCTATTCTCCTGTTCTTTATTTTTGTGTTTTTTCTGCTTTAACGCTCGACCCCTCTTGTCTTCTCCGAAAAAAAGCCCGGGGGCTTATTCTGCTCCCGGGCTCATGGCATATCACGATCTAACATCGTTCCTTGAGGCGAAGAAAACAACGTGTCATCGCCCCAGCCATCTGATCAGCCCGGGAGTTTTGCATTCGACAACACATACAGTTTGCGATCTGTTTCTGTTCTGCGAAATGACGGAACATGTTTTCTTCCTCCTGTACGAATTTGTTCTTTCTGAACCGGCTCTCCAAATGTCCGGTCCGTTTGGAACCTGAATGCATATTACCACTACCAACCTACTGTGTCAATAGGTTTTTAGAAAAAATTTTTTAGGGCTTGATTCACACATTCACCTTGCGGTATGATAGGCAAATAAAAGGAGGACTCATTATGATCTCTACAAGAGGACGTTACGCGCTGCGCGTGATGATCGATCTGGCACAAAACGAAAACGGAAAATACATTCCTCTGAAAGATATCGCCGAGCGGCAGGACATCTCCAAAAAGTATCTGGAGATCATCGTCAAAGATATGGTCGCGGGCGGACTGCTTACCGGCGCAAGCGGAAAAGGCGGCGGCTACAAACTCTGCCGCAAGCCGGAAGACTATCCGGTCGGCGAGATCCTGGAACTCATGGAAGGAAGCCTTTCTTCCGTTGCCTGCCTTGCGGCAAAAGACAATTCCTGCCCCAGAAAAAATGCCTGCCGTACACTTCCGATGTGGGAAGAATATGACAGGCTGGTCCATGATTTTTTCTATTCGAAAACACTTCGGGACTTACTCTGAACACGGATACATTCTGACCGGCCGAGTATGCTTCGGCCGGTTTTCTTTTTCTCTGTTTACAAGGCTGTTTACGAGACCGCTTACAGAAGATCCGCGATCTCATAGATCAGTTTTTCGCTCTTCTCCCAGCCAAGGCACGCATCCGTGATCGATTTTCCGTAAACGCTGCCGCCGGGCTCCTGTGAACCGTCCTCGATATAGCTCTCGATCATGAAGCCTTTTAAGATCTTTGCGATCCGCTGATCATGTCTTGCAGAGTGGAGCACTTCCTTGACGATCCGCTCCTGCTCAAAAGGATTCTTGTTGGAATTGCAGTGGTTGGTGTCCACAATGAGCCCCGGATTGACCAGTTCCATCTCATCATAGCAGTCGCAGAGTCTGACCAGATCCTCATAATGATAATTGGGCTTCATCGCGCCATGCTGGTCCGTATAGCCGCGCAGGATCGCGTGCGTATGCCGGTTCCCGTCCGAATGCACCTGCCAGCCGCGGTAGATGAACGTATGGCCGTTCTGCGCCGCGCTGATCGCATTCATCATGACCCGGTAATCTCCGGAGGTCGGATTTTTCATGCCGACGGGCACGCTGATGCCGCTCGAAGTCAGGCGGTGCTGCTGGTCCTCGACCGATCTGGCGCCGACCGCGACATACACGAGCAGGTCATCCAGATACCCGTAATTTTCCGTATACAGCATTTCGTCCGCGCAGGCAAACCCGGTTTCCATCACCGCGCGCATGTGCATATGCCTTGTGGCCTCGATCCCTTTGAACATGTTCGGTTTTTCGGTGGGATCGGGCTGGTGCAGCATGCCCTTGTAGCCTTCCGCGTTCGTTCTCGGCTTGTTCGTGTAGATCCGCGGCACGATCAGGATCTTGTCCTTCACTTTTTCCTGCACCGGAACCAGCCTGCCGATATAGTCCAGCACGGAATCCTCATTGTCCGCCGAACACGGCCCGATGATCAGAATGAGCCTGTCACGCCTTCCCTCAAAGATCGAGACCAGTTCCGCCTTCTTCTGCTGGATCGTTTCGTTCATTTTAGCGGTCAGCGGGTACATCTCCTTGAGTTCCGCCGGGATCGCCAGCTGCCTTTCATACATCATTCCCATGATCGTTTCTCCCTTCTTTACGCGACAGGGCGACGAAGCTTGTGATGTTGTCATCCCTGTCATTGATGTGTTCATCGAGGACTTTGAGTCCGTAGAGCGCCGCGACTTCCATGCTCGCGATCGCCGCTACCGACAGGTCCTGTTTTCTCGTGACTTCTCTTGCGGCCACCGCGGTATTGACGGCCGTCATGATCTCATACCCCTTTGCGGCAATGTAGTTGCTGCACTGCTCGATGGCCTTCTGCTGGCTGACGACTTTTTTGATGTCGCCGATCCTGCTGCCGCGGACGCCCAAGAGGTTCTGCACGATCGGAAGGTCGATCTCTTCACTGACAAAAAGTCTTCCCGATGCAAGCAGTTCCTGCACCTCCGCAACTTCTCCCGCGATGCTGTTCCTGACCGGCAGCACGGCAAGATCGCACTCCCCGTTCACCACCGCTTCATAGGTCTTGGTAAAATCGCCGTAAGACACATGCAGCGCGTCCGGAAACAGTTTTCTTGCGGCCACATGGGCGAATGCGCCCTCGATCCCGCTGTAAGCAACCCTCTTCATGATCTTTCCTCCCTGATCGTTATGCCCTGTCTGCATTTTGCAGCTCTGTTCTGTCTGCCGGGTTCCGTTCGGATCCTTGCAAACAAAAAAGCGGCCCGTCATTGTCCGGACCGCCTGCAAGCTTGATTCATGATCTTTTTGCATCACAAATCGCCCTTACATCGGTCAGACGTAAAGGTAAAGGCGAATGCGAAAAATTCAACTGTACAATGGATTCTGTTAGTCATGCGAACGTTCTTCCCTTGTTCATTTTCACTCATCATAACCATTCCGGTCCTGTCTGTCAATCATTTTCTTAATAAGAGATCATTTATCAAAATCACAGCCCGCGGATCCGCTCCATCGCCTTTTCGGTGTTCTCCCTGCTTGAAAATGCCGTCAGCCTGAAGTAGGACTCACCGCATTTTCCGAACCCGGATCCGGGCGTTCCAACCACTCCCGCTTTGCTTAACAGGTAATCGAAGAATTCCCAGCTCGTCATCTGATCCTTCGTCTTCAGCCAGATATAGGGCGCATTTTTGCCGCCGTAAACGGTGTAGCCAAGTGCCTGCAGTTCTCTTAGGATGATCGAAGCATTTTCCATGTAAGCCTGCACCTGTGCCTTCACGGCCTTTTGTCCTTGTGGTGAATACACGGCTTCGCCAGCGCGCTGGACGATATAAGGCGCGCCGTTAAACCTGGTGCCGTGCCGTCTCGCCCAGAGGCTGTGCAGGGACACATTCTGCCGGATCAGATCTTTGGGAACCACGGAATAGCCAAGTCTTAACCCGGTGAAACCGGCGTTCTTGGAAAAAGAGCGAAGCTCGATGGCCGCTGTCCTTGCGCCTTCGCATTCATAGATCGAATGCGGAATGGCAGGGTCTGTGATATAGGCTTCATAGGCGGCATCATAAATGATCACGGCGCCCGTTTTGTTGGCATAGTCCACAAAGTCCTGCAGCTGCGCTTTGGTGATCACGCCGCCTGTGGGATTGTTGGGATAGCAGAGATAGATCAGGTCCACCGCCTCTTTCGGAAGCTCCGGCACAAAGCCGTTCTCCGCGCTGCAGGGCAGATAGACGATCTTCCTTCCGGCCATCACATTGGTATCCGCATAAACGGGGTAAACGGGATCGCAGACCGCGACCGTGTTGTCCTTTGCAAAGATCTCCTGAATGCTTCCGGAATCGCTTTTGGCACCGTCGGACACAAAGATCTCATCCGCATCAATGTCCGCGCCCCTGCTCTGAAAATCATGTTCCGCGATCGCTTTTCTTAAGAATTCATAACCCTTGTCCGGCGCATAGCCGCGAAACGTCTCAGCATGCGCCATCTCTTCCGTCGCCTTTTGCAAAGCTTCGATCACCGGCGCGCAAAGCGGCTGCGTCACATCGCCGATCCCGAGCCGGATGATCTCTTTTTCCGGGTGCGCCTGTTCGAATTCCGCCACCTTCTTTGCGATCGTTGTAAAGAGATAATTCTCTGACAGTTTCAGATAATCTTCGTTGATCTTCAAATTTCAATCTCTCCTTCAAATACAATTTCTGCAGGTCCGCTCATATAAATGTGGGAATCCTTTTCGTCCCACAGAACATCCACCGTCCCGCCGGGGACATGCACGCTTACCTTACGGCCTGTCTTATTGTTCAGGATGCAGGCAACCGCCGTCGCGCAGCAGCCGGTCCCGCAGGCCAGCGTCTCCCCGCTTCCTCTCTCCCAGACACGCATCCGGACATTCTCTTCATCCAGAACAGTTACGAATTCCGTGTTGATGCGCTCGGGAAACAGTTCGTGTGTTTCAAAGCATGGACCGATCCGGTCAATATCGAGCAGATCAAGCGAAAAATCCGTCATTCCTTCTTCCCCGGAAAAAAGCACCGCATGCGGATTCCCCATGGACACGCAGGTGATCTTAGCGTGAAAATCACCCGCCGCGATCTCATGCGCGATCACCCTGCCTTCCGAGTCGCCGGGTATGGCGACCGGGATCCTGTCCGCCTGTAAAATGGGTTCGCCCATATCGACGGTCACCGTTTTGACTTTTCCTCCTTCAGGAAAAACCCGGATCTTTTTAACGGCGCCCATGCATTCGATCGTAAAATCCGTTTTCTGCACATAGCCTTTGTCATACACGTACTTTGCCACGCAGCGGATCCCGTTCCCGCACATTTTGCCTCTCGATCCGTCTGCATTGTACATTTCCATTTCAAAATCAGCGATCTTCGAACGGTTGATCAGAATGAGCCCGTCCGAGCCGATCCCGAAATGCCTGTCGGATATTTTTTGGGCAAGTTCCACCTTGTCTTTCAGCACGTATTCGCGGGCGATCGTATCGACATAGATGTAATCGTTTCCGCAGCCCTGCATCTTGGTAAAATGTAGTTTCATGATCTCTCCTCCTGCGGCTTTCAAGGCCTGACAGCCGGTATGGACAACCGGTACATCGCCTGTGAAAATGACCGTCCGCCGGAAAACAAAAAAAGCGCCCCGGGATCATCCCAAGGCGCCTTTGCCTGTTCGAAAGTATAACGCAACCTTTTTCTCTTGTCAATCCGGCTTCTGTTGATGTTAAGCTTCAGGTCCTGTCCTGTCTGTCCCCTGGCCCGGTCAGCGCTTCAGACTGTATTTCAGCCGGTATCCCGTCCGGCCGCAGTCTGCGCTTCAGGTTCTTCATCACGCGAAGATAGGCGATGATCAGGAAGATATCCGCAAGGACCCAGGCAAGCGGGGAAGCTAAGCAGGCCGCGATATAGCCGAACCGCTTTACCAGAACCGCGCCCGCAAACGCTCTTGCGATCATTTCAAAGATTCCCGCACAGATCGCAAGGATCGGAAAACCCATTCCCTGGATCAGGAAGCGGATGATGTTTACCAGCGCCAGAAGAAAATATGCGGCGGAATTGCATCTTAAATACAGGGCCGTGTTCTGTAAGAGCAGCTCGCTCGGCTCATCCAGAAAGATCTTGACCAGATTCGTACCGAACGCCCACATGATGATGCAGGCGATGGTGGAATAGACAAGACCGATCAGGATCTGAATCCGCAGGCCCTTCGAGATCCGGTCGAGTCTCCCTGCGCCGATATTCTGTCCGCCGTACGTAGCGGCCGTAGAACCCATCGCATCAAACGGGCAGGCGAAAAACATCGTGACTTTTGCCGCAGTCGCTGTGGACGCCACATATGTCGATCCGAGCACGTTGACCGCAGACTGTAGGACAACACTTCCGATTGCCGTAATGGAGTACTGCAGTCCCATAGGGATCCCCATGTAGAGCAGTCTGCCCATGTGTCTGAAAGAAAGCTTCCGCTCTTCGGGCACAGTCTTTAAGATGTCAAACTTCTTTCTCATGTAAAGGATACAAAGGAGCGCGGAGACTCCCTGCGAGATGACCGTTGCCCAGGCCGGTCCCGCGATGCCTAAGGGACGCACCATGATAAGGTCAAGCACAATGTTTATGCCGGAGGAAAACAGAAGAAAATACACCGGCGTCCTGCTGTCCCCTAAGGAGCGCATGATGCCCGAAAACAGGTTGTACATGACCGTAACCGGGATCCCGATAAAGAGGATCGATAAATAGGTATAGGAGCCCTGTATGATATTGTCCGGCGTTTTCATGAGCCTGAGGATGTTGAGGCACTGCAGATAGACGATCACGCCGATCGTGACCGAGAACAGAATAGATGTATAAATGCTGTTTACGGTAAAGCGTCTCAGTGCCGAATAATCTTTGGCTCCGAAGCTCTGGGCGATCGGGATCGCAAACCCGCTGCAGAGTCCCATGCAGAAGCCGATGATCATAAAGTTGATGCTTCCCGTGGCGCCGACCGAAGCCAGGGCATCCTCGCCTAAGAATCTGCCGATGATGACGGTATCCGCCATGGAATAAAACTGCTGAAACAGGTAACCGACCAGAGTCGGCATCATAAAACCGATGATGTGCCGAAACGGCGAACCTGTTGTCATATCGATTGTTTTCTGTGTTCTTTTGCTCATATCTGAACCTCTGTTTCAGGCTCCGGGTCGGTCTTTTCCGTTATTGACCGATTCAGTCATTTACTTCAATATACAATAAATCTCCGGGTTCTACCGTCCCGCCGCGAAGGACTTTTGCAAATACGCCTTCTCTTGGCATGATGCAGTCCCCGGTTCTTTTTCTGATCTCACAGCCTTCGTGGCATTCCTTCCCGATCTGCGTGATCTGAAGGCGGACCGTATCCGTCTTTAGGATCGTTCCAATGGGCAGGTTTTTCAGATCGAGACCCAGTACCAGCAGGTTTTCGCCAAAATCACCGTCTTCTGCCATCGCTCCCGTTGCTTCGTTAAAAGCCTTCACGCTTTCGGCACTTAAAAGGCTGATCTGTCTGTGTCCACTTCCCGCATGCGCATCGCCTTTTAACCCGTAGTCTTCGATCATTTCGCCTGTTTCTATGGGACGCTTGACGGTTCCTTTTTCTTTACTGATACATACCGCAAGAATGGTCCCGCATCTTTTGTCTGTCTTCATCGGTCTCTCCCTGTAAAGAAGTTCTGTATATCGCGCCGGCAGTTCAAAACGGATCTGCCGACAGAACAAGTTTGGATTAACGAAGCGGACTTGTCAATAAGTGGGCTGAAAAACAACAGGATCAAAATAAAAAAACGGGCAGGTCCTGCCCGTTTTTTACGATCTTTCGTTCAGCTTCGGATCAAAGCTTGGGATCTCTGAGCACGTGCAGAAGATCCTTCAGCGGAACATCCTTGAAGTATGCTTCCGGATTCGGGCCTGTGTAGCTCCACTTGTTGCGAAGTGCATTCCACTGTGCTGCGGTAAATGTGTACTTCTCACCGTTCTTGTCCGAAAAGAACACGTTCCCCTGTGCGTCGGTCGGGAAGCCGGCATCCGTCATACCGCCTGCTACCTGTTCAAGCGCTTCGTCGTTTAAGAGTTTCTTCTCATCAGCCATGATCGTTCTCCTTTGTTTTTGGTTTGTTTTTTGCTTCTTTATTTTGTCTTGCTTAAAACCTACAGTTTATTATACGAAAAAATTCCGAAAATGGACAGTACCGCATTTCAATATTTTTTTTATGACAAGGGATCCGCACTGCCGAAAAAAGGATCCTGCCGGCTCTCTCAGCCCTTCTTTTTGACGGAATAGCCGAACTTTCCAAGCTTCTCACCGAGCGAGAAATATTCCCCGTGCGAGTATGCGACCGGTCCGGTCAATGACAGATCGAATTTTCCGTGATCATCCATATAGCTTTCATCCACGGTGATGCCTGTCACCTCTGCAAGGAACATATCGTGCGAACCAAGCGGCGTGACGGATCTGACTTTGCAGTAAATATTGACCGGACTTTCCGCGATGGCCGGAGTGGCCATATAGCCGGAAACATATTCACTCAGATGCCAGGTCTTGAACTTGTCGACATCCCTGCCGGATCTGACCCCGCACCAGTCGCAGGCCTTCACCAGGTCCTCCGTGACCAGATTGATCACGAATTCCCCGCTCTCTTTGATGATGTCGTACGAATACCTCTCCGGCCGCACGGAGATCGAGACCATCGCGGGATCCGAGCACACCGTTCCCGCCCAGGCAAGCGTGATGATGTTTGCCTTCTCATTCTCTCTTTTGCAGCTGACCATGACGACCGGCAGGGGGTACAGCATGTTGCCCGGTTTCCAGTTCTGTTTGCCCATGATTTTGATACCTCGTTAAGATCAGAATCCGTTGTGTTCCTCTTCGACCGCGCCCCAGTAATCCGAGCGGAGCGTCTCGTCCACGCCTTCCAGATCGAGGACCTGTCTGAACTGCGTCTCGTAAAGTTCTTTGTATATACCGTTCTTTGCAAGCAGGGATTCGTGGTCCCCCTGTTCCGCGATCACGCCGTCCTTGACGACCAGGATCGAATCGGCTTTTAAGATCGTGGAAAGCCTGTGCGCGATCACAAGACTCGTCCTGCCCTGCATCAAAAGTTCCAGCGCTTCCTGGATCGCATTTTCGGATATGGAATCGAGCGCGCTCGTGGCCTCATCTAAGATCAGGATCTTCGGGTCTTTTAAGATCACGCGCGCTAAGGACAAGCGCTGCTTTTCTCCGCCGGACAGTTTCAGTCCCCGGTTTCCGACCATCGTTTCATAGCCGTCCGGCTGGTTCACGATAAAATCATGAATATTTGCATGTTTGCAGGCCTCGATCAGTTCCTCTTCTGTCGCGTCATCCTTGGCAAAGAGCAGATTTTCGCGGATCGTGCCGTTGAACAGATAGGTTTCCTGCGTGACGACGCCGATCGTTTCACGAAGATAGGATAAGTCAAAATCACGCACGTCCGTCTCGCCGATCCTTACCGCGCCTGAGAGTACGTCATAAAGTCTCGGGATCAGATTGACAAGGGTTGATTTTCCCGAACCCGAAGGACCCACGATCGCATACATCTGCCCGCCCGGCAGCGTGAAGTTCACATCCTTTAAGATCGGCACCTCCGGATCATAGGCAAAGGCCACATGATCGTAGATGATGTCTTTGCAGGTCACGTCCGGACGCTTTCCGTTTTCGGGACTGACGATGGTGCTCTCTTTGTCAAAGTATTCAAAGATCCTCGTAAAGAGCGCGAGGCTTCTGGTAAAATCCACCTGCAGGTTCAGAAGGTCCTGCACCGGACGGTACAGCCTGTTGATCAGAGCGACCATGGCCGTGATCGTACCGACGGTAAGCGCCGTATCCATATGCGAGATGATCAGATACCCGCCGGCAAAATAGATCAGGAGCGGTCCGACCTGCGTGAACATCCCCATGACCACGCGGAACCAGCTGCCGCTGCGCTGTTCTTTTAAGTTTAAGGCCGTCAGTTCGGAATTGGTCTTAACGAAATGGTCATACTCTTTCTTTTCCCTGGTAAAGAGTTTTACGAGCATGGAACCGCTGACGCTCAAGGATTCGTTGATCAGCTGGTTCATCTCGTCATTCTTGGCCTGGGAATCGGTACGGATCTTCCATTGATTTTTACCGACCCGCTTGGTCGGAAGGATCAGAAGCGGAATGATGATCACGCCGACGATCGCCAGCTGCCAGCTCATCGTAAAAAGCGCAACGAGCGTTGTGATGACCGTTGCGGCATTGGACACCACATGCGAAAGCGTGCCGGAGATCACGGTGGAAACGCCGCTGATGTCCGTGTCCATGCGGGTGATGATATCGCCCTGTTTTTCCGTCGTGAAAAAGGAATGCGGCATGGACTGCAGATGCGCAAACATTTGATTTTTCATGTCAAAAATGATGCGCTGCGAGATCCAGGCGTTGATATAGGATTCAAGAACCCCCACGATCTGGGATGCCGCAAGCGTCGCAAACGCCAGAAACAGCAGGCGGATCAGAAGCGCCATGTCTTTGTTGATCAGCGCTTCGTCGACGATCTTTCCGGTGATGATCGACGGCAGAAGGCCGACAACGGCGCTTAACAGGATCGCTAAGAACACAAAGCAGAACTGCACCCTGTACGGTTTTAAGTAGGACAGGATCCGTTTGAGCAAAGCCTTGTCGACTTTGGGGAGGTTTTCTTTTTCTTCTTCGGTTAAAAATCCTCTGGGGCCAAGGCCGCCCCGCATTCCGCCAAATCCGGCCATCCCATTCCTCCTTCGTCTTTAAAAATTCAGATAGTCATATACGTTCAAAGTCTCGCCGGATGCCTGCTCGTCCTCGATGATCCCCGGAACCTGTTCCGTCACATAGGTATCCCCCGAATATGGATCGATATAATAGCGGGTCAGGGCGCCGGTGTAGGAGCGGAACAGCACCACGATCTGCTCACCGTTGCTTTCCGTGACTTCCCAGTAGACCGGGTATTCGCCTTCGTTTATGACATTTTCAAGATCGGGATTTTCCAGGATACAGTAGTGCCTGATCGCATCCTTGGCCTGTGCATCCGTGAGCCTGCCGTTTGCGGCGGGCGCTTCTTCTGCGGATTCCCAGGCTTCTGCGGCGGGGGCTTCTGCTGCGGGGGCTTCTGCTGCCGGTGCTGCTTCCGTGGCGGGCGCTTCTGCTGCAGGTGCTTCTGCTGCCGGCGCTGCCGCGGCTGCTCCGCGCTCTTCCTCCGGGATCAGGGCAACGCAGTAGTCTGTAAATGAAACTTCCTTTCCATAAGATTCAAAGGAAAATACCTGGTATTTGGACTTGTCGCCTTTCCAGTACAGGTACAGCCACGGCCCTGTATCGCCTGATTCGGCAGAATCCTCTCTGGCCGTGATCTTTCCACCCTGTACGAGGTTATAAAACTGTGTCCACTGCTCTTTGGTCAGTTCCACCGTTCCGACCATGGTGGCATCTTCTTCCGTACAGGGACCGTAGTCATCCTCGCGCTCCCTGCTCTCATAGAAGAACCAATACTTCCCGTCTTCTTCATAGAACCTGTATCTTAAGTAATATGCTCCGTAATTGATGTTTTCTTCCGTGTAATAGAATTCCGTGATGTCATCCATCACGATGTCTTTTCCAACCGTTTTCTCTGTTCCGGGTATCGTTAAGTCCACAGGCCCTGCCTTGATGCCGCAGCCTGTAAGCGCGCACGCCGTGATCACGGCACCGGCAAGCAGTCCGAGTGTCAGCGTCATCTTTCTGTTTCGTGTTTTCATCTTCTTTCCCCTCGCTGTTATAATTTTTATACTTCCAAAAAAAGGAGTTCCGGTTTCTAAGTCCGTTCTGCGCGTGCTTTTGTGCCTTTCTTTTCGAGCATGTTCACGGCCAGCAGCACGACAAACGAGATCGCAAGGTTTAACAACACCCAACGGAATGCGAGCGCGTCATGATCCGTCCGCCACAGCTGGTAGACGGTCGTTGCGATCGTTGCGGTCTTTCCGGGCGTATAGCCTGCCACCATGCTCGTTGCGCCGTATTCGCCGAGCGCCCTTGCAAAGGACAAGACCATGCCGGCCAAGATCCCCTGCCTGCAGTACGGCATCCGGATCCTCCAGAAAATATAGGTGTTGCTCAGTCCGAGCGTCTGTCCCGCAAAACCGAGTGTCTCGTCAAACGATTCAAACGCGCCGCGCGCGGTCCGGTACATCAGCGGAAAGGTTACCACGACCGTTGCAAAGATCGCGGCATACCAGGTCATTGTGATCCTGACATCAAAAACTTTTAAAAGCCAGGCGCCGATCACATGACGGGGGCCGAAAAGGCGCAGCAGAAGATATCCGACGACCGTCGGCGGCAGTACGAGCGGGAGTGTTAAGAAGACATCCAGAATGCCTTTGACGATCCTGGGCGCTCTTGCGATATAGTAAGCCGCAAAGATCCCCGTGAAGAACGTGATCACGGTGGAGATCAGTGCGATCCTGACCGAATTCCAAAGCGGAAAAAGATCCATGTCAAACCTCGATCCTTTTGATTTTTATAAACCTGCCGTACTGAGCATGCGAGAATTTCCCTGCATTTTGCGGCTCAGTTTAACGGCGTGAATCCGACCGCCTCGAATACGGCCGAGGCTTCCGGCGTCGTCAGATAGTCAAGGAAGGCTTTCGCCGCATCCTCGTGCTTCGTGATGTTCAAAACGGCCGCCGGGTAGATGACCTGCCCGCACATCTCAGGAGTCGCGACACCGACCGTTGTAAGCCCGGCGGAAAACGCATCCGTTGCATAGATCACACCCGCATCCACGGCGCCTTCCGCGACCTGCGTGGTCACTTCCTTCACATTTGAGCCGTAAGTCAGAAGGCCTTCGTTCGCAAGCGCTTCCTCATCAAGGCCGTAATAGGAAAAGATCTTCTGCGTGTACTGCCCGACCGGCACGTCCTCGTTGCCCATGGCAAGAAGAATGCCGCCCTCCTGCAGGCCTTTTGCAAGATCGTCAAATGACTGCAGGTTCTTCGGGTTGCCTTCAGGCACCGCGAGGGTGACTTTATTTTCCAGAAGATCGATCCTCGTTCCCTGCAGGACAAAATCCAGGCCGTCCGGATTCCCGCCGTCGGCGTCCTTGCTCGCATCCAGCGCGTTCATCTGCTTGGGCGCCGCAGAGATGAAGAGGTCACAGTCCGCGCCCTCCTCGATCTGTGTTTTCAAAGTGCCTGAGGAATCAAAGTTAAAGGTCAGCGTCACATTCGGCGCCGCCTCTTTGTAAAGGTCCGCGATCTCAGTCAGAGTCTCTGTCATGGAGGCTGCCGCAAACACGGTCAGCTCCACGGATTCTTCTTCTGTCGCTGCTTCTGTCTGTTCTTCTGCCTGCTCAGGTTCGGCTGTGGTTTCTTCTTTCTGGGCAGGTGCCTCTGCCGTCTGTTCATCCGGCGTGCTCACCGTCACGCTGCAGCCGCAGAGCGCCGCTGTAAAAACTGCCGCGGTAAGCAGGATCGTTATTATTTTTTTCATATTCCCTCCTTTTTAGCCCTTGGGTGGTCCCTTGGGGACGGGGTCAGTGGCTCATTTTTTTATTTATTATATGGGTTTTTTCCGGTTGTTGCAATTGCCTGCCAAGTGAAATTGTTTGCCGAAACGGCTGATTTTTACGGGAATTGTTCGAAAAAACAGAAAATGGACCACGAACCCCGTCCCCAAGGGATCATTTTGTGTTATAGTAGATGCAGGGAGAGAAAGACCATGAACAATTACGTAAAACGCGCGCGGATCCTGATCGTGGATGACATGCCAGTGAACCGCACGATCTTATCTTCGATACTGACAACGATGGGCGTGATCTGTGACCTTGCACAGAGCGGGCAGGAATGCCTCGATCTTTGCGGCAAGAACATCTATGACCTGATCCTGCTCGACCACCGCATGCCCGGCATGGACGGCGTGGAGACGCTCACAAGGCTCAAGGAGATCTTCCGCCAGACCGGCGTGGAGACCCCCGTCATCTGCCACACCGCCGCAGAGGGAAAAGACTATATCAATCTCTACAAGGCCGCAGGCTTTGCCGATGTTCTGATCAAGCCCGCCGACCCGGGGCAGATCCTGGTCATGCTGATGACTTACCTTCCGGACGGTGGCTTCTCGCTTCCCGACGAGGATGAGCGGAAGAAACGCGCGGACCGGGAACTGGCTTCCCTTCCCGTGTGGTTGAAAAGCGTCCCGCAGCTCGACTTAAGAAGCGGCATCGAGCACTGCGACACTGCAGACGAATACCTCGACACGCTTTCCGTCTTTACAAAATCCATCGAGGAAAAAGCATCCGATATCGAGAAATTCGAGCAGGATGAGAACTGGCCCATGTACCTGCTTCGTGTCCACTCTTTAAAAAGCATGGCGCTTTTAGTCGGCGCGCACTCCGTTGCGGACAAGGCTGCCGATCTGGAATATGCCGGAAACCAGCACGAGTATGCGCTGGTGCACGCCCTGACGCCTGCCCTGATCGAAGAATACCGGAGCATGCTCACAAGCCTGCAGAAGCTGCTCGGCAAAGAAGAGGTCAAGGCTAAGATCGCAAATCACTCGATCCTCTTTATCGAAGACGAACCGGGGATCGTGGCCAGAGGGATCATCAAAGCGCTGGAAAAAGACGGGTTCGAGATCCAGCTCATACAGGATATCCCCGAAGTGATCTTAAACCACCGCGCGGATTCCGATATCATGATCTACTACCCCAGCGGGGATCAGGATCATATCAAAGTTGTCAGTACGATGCTTGTGGAAATGTGCCGCGATGACGGCAAGACGCTGTGTCTGGTGGGCGAACCTCTCGATATCGCCACCGCCTGTGATATCCACGGCAGCGAATATATTTCTGCCATGTACCCGCGCCCGATCAATCTGGACAAGATGGCGGCGGAGATCAAGGAGTATTACGAGAAATATACCGAAAGCGACAGGATCCGCACGATCCTTGTGATCGACGATGATCCCGACTTTCTGCACATCATGGAGAACTGGCTGTGCGCGCGCTACAATGTCGACTGCTCCCATTCGGGCGCAAGCGCGCTGGCTTATCTGGACAGGAAACGTCCGGACCTTATTTTGCTCGACTATGAGATGCCCGGCATGAACGGCGATCAGGTCATGCAGCGGATCCGCTCGAATCCGTCGAACAGCCGCATTCCCATCGTCTTTTTGACCGGAATGAATGAAAAGGAAGGCGTCATGAAGCTTCTCGGCCAGAGGCCTGACGGTTATCTGTTAAAATCAATGCCCCGCGAGGCGCTTTTAGACGCGCTTCAGAAATTCTTTGCGGAAGGGTCCCCTTCTTTTTCGATCAACGCTTCAAACTGATCTGCGGGAAGCGGTTTGGAAAAATAATAGCCCTGAATGATCTGGCAGCCCATGCTCTTCAGACGGTCAAGCTGTGCTTTTTCCTCAACGCCTTCTGCCACAACGGGCACATTCAGGAACCGCGAAATATCCATGACCAGTTCGCAGAGCTTCAGGCTCTTTTCATCCTTTAACATGTTGCTGACAAATTTCATGTCCATCTTCAGTACATCGATGGGGATCGTTGTCAGCATGTTCAGCGAAGAATATCCCGAACCGAAATCATCCATCTCGATCTGAAATCCCTGACGGCGCAAGTTGTTTACGACCTCAATGAGACGCGTCGCGCTGTCCGAATATGCGCTTTCCGTGATCTCAAGCAGCAGCTCATGACTTGTAAGACCGTACTTTTGCAGAAGATCCAAAAGCCGGTTTTCAAGCTCCGGATCAAAGATGTCGATCCTCGAAACATTGACGGAGACCGGGATCGTACGGTTGTATTTCTTTTTCCATTTTGCGATCTGCGACGCCGCTTCCTCCCAGACGAAGCGGTCAAGTTTCTGTACCAGGCCGTTGCTTTCAAACAAGGGGATAAAATCACCCGGACTGATCATCCCGAGCTCCGGATGTTTCCACCTGATGAGCGCTTCGGCGCTTCTTAACTCGGGTTTTTCTCCCGTGATCCCGTACTTCGGCTGGTAAAAAACGGTAAAATCCTTATTTTCTATGGAACTGTCGATATCCGCGATCAGCCTTGCGTGATACAGCTGGCGGTCATGGATCTTGCTGTCGTAATACGCCATCTGTCTCGTATAATCCCCGCGAAGCCCGTCACATGCAAGTTTGGCATGATCAAACCACTGCTCCGGCGGCGTATACTTGTCAACGTCTTTGTTGATCCCGATCCGCAGTCTGATCTTCGCGCTGTTAAAGGAATCGGCAGAGATCTCTTCTAAGATCCGCTCGGCGATCGTACAGTAATCGGACGAGCAGGAATGGTAGATGTAGAAGGTGTCCGCGGCAAAGCGGCAGGCGATGCCGACGGTATACTCCAGTTCTTTTTTGATCATGGACGCAACCTTGTTTAAGATCTCGTCCCCGACCTTCCTGCCGTAGATCTCATTGATCAGGTGGAAATGCTCGATGTCAAGGACGATCGCATCCATCTGCGAATCCCTGAAACGCTCGAGCTGTCTGATATATTCGAAGAAAAAATCACTCGTATACAGTCCTGTCAGCGGGTCGATCTCAGCGGAATCGATCAGTTTCTTTTTCTCGTAAAGGTCGATGATCCGCTCGCATCTTGCCAGGATCACTTCCGGCATGCTGTACGGTTTTTTGATAAAATCAGCCGCCCCGGCCCTGATGCTTGCAACCTCCGCTTCCTCTTCCTGCGTCATGACGATCACGGGAATATTCGAAAGGGAAGGATCCGACCTGCAGATCTTAAGCACCTCTTCCCCGCTCATCACAGGCATCAGCAGATCGAGCAGGATCAGGGAAAAGGATTCGGCATCCTCTTTTAAGATCTCAACCGCCTCTTGTCCGTTCTTTGCGCATACGACCTGATAATCGTTTGCAAGCATGTTGCAAAGGATCTCCCGGTTGATCAGCTCATCCTCCACGACCAGAATCTTTCTTTTTCCACCGACGCTTTGCAGTATCCTGTTCATTAGCCGTTCCTTTCCGCTTCTTCCCTCTGTCCGATCAGTTCTTCGAGGGAGCTGTACAGTCTTTCCGGTTCAACCGGTTTGGACAGATGCGCATTCATCCCGACCTGCAGCGATCTTTGCACATCCTCATCAAACGCATTTGCGGTCATCGCGATAATGGGAATGGATGCGGCATCTTTTCTCTGAAGCGCTCTGATCGCGGCCGTTGCTTCCAGACCATCCATTTCCGGCATGCGCACATCCATCAGGATCGCGTCATAGTAGGATTCGGGACTTGCCGCAAACTTCTCAAACGCGATCCTGCCGTTCTCCGCGGTCTCTGTGATGATCTCTTTGATGGCGAGCACTTCCTTCATGATCTCGGCGTTGATCTCCATGTCCTCGGCAAGCAGGATCCGCTTGCCTGTAAGGTCTGCCCTGTGTTTTTTCACGATCCCGCCCGGGTTATTTTTCCTTGCGATCCGCTCAAACTCATCAATGACATTGGATGCAAAAAGCGGTTTGGATAAGAAGCTGTCCACGCCCGCATGCAGCGCCTCGTCCATGATCTCGTCCCAGTTGAACGAGGTGAGTATGATGACCGTCGTTTCTTTGTCATAACGTTCCCGGATCCTTCTTGCGACCTCAACGCCGTCCATTTCCGGCATCTTCCAGTCCAGAAGCACGAGCCCGTAGTGCTCCTGCTTCGTATGCGCCACTTCCAGCATGTGCAGCGCCTCTTCACCCGAAAGCGCGATATCCGATTTGATCCCGGCTTCGTCGAGCACCAGTCTCGCATGTTCCGCAGCCACTTCCTCATCATCCACCACAAGGATCCTTAAGTCCTTAAGATTGACAAACGTGCTGTCGATATTGGAATGGTCGCAGTTTCTTAATGTTACAACGACCGTGAACTGCGTGCCCTCTCCCTTTGTGGATTCCACGCTGATCGTGCCGTTCATCAGATCGACGATATTCTTCGTAATGGCCATGCCAAGGCCGGTGCTGCCGTATTTGTTGTTCCGGCTGCCGTCCTCCTGCGTAAAGGACTCAAAGATCCGCGGGATAAAGGACGGATCGATCCCGATCCCCGTATCCCTGATCACAAACTTCAGCGTACTCTGTTCTTCAAACACATTGATGCGCTCCACAAAAAGGTTGACGCTTCCCGGCGCATCCGTGAATTTGATAGCATTGCTTAAGATATTGATGAGCACCTGCTTGAGCTTCATGTCGTCGCCGATGTAGTAGTCGGCAACCCCGCCCGTCATGCTGCACTCATATTTCAGTCCTTTTTCACTGCACTGCGACATGACCATCGTATTGATCTGCTCGAGCATGGAGCGGAATGAAAATTCCTCTCTGCGCAGCACCATCCGCCCGGATTCGATCCTGCTCATGTCGAGGATATCATTGATCAGTCCCAGAAGATGCCTTGCGCTTTCCCCGATCTTGTCAAGGTATTCCCTGGTCTCATCCGGCAATTCCTCATTTCTGAGCGCAAGGGAATTTAACCCGATGATGGCATTCATGGGTGTCCGGATCTCATGGCTCATGTTGGATAAAAATACGGTCTTTGCGCGGCTTGCTTCCTCCGCAGTCTCAAGCGCATCCGAAAGCGCCTGGTTTTTGGCCAGGGATTCGCGCATCTCCGCATCAATGTCCGTAAACCCTGCTCCGACGGCATGCACGATATGATCATCCCGCTCATCCGGCTGCCTGACGCCCGCCATGCGCAGCATCTCATAGCTTTCCTCCCCGTTTCTTCTGACAAGATAACGGAGCGAGATGATCAGGTTTTCCTTAAGTCCCGCCCGGATCGATTCCGGTTCCGTGAATTTTATGAATGCATCCCGGTATTCCTCGGTCACATATTTTTCGGCGTACTTTTTCAACTGTTCCGAATAGTCGAAGCGGTCTCCTGCTTTGAGCGCATCCCCGTCATTTGACTCATGGTCTTCCCGGTAGCAGATCCCCTGTCCACTGTCAAGATCGATATAGAACACACTGCGATAGTCCGACGCGAGCGCGGTGATCATGCTCTCCTGCTGCCTTGCGTTCTGCTCCTGCGCAAGCAGCTCGTCCTGCAGCGCGATCCTCTCTTCGAGTTCCTGCTGCAAAACCTCCGCCGTCTCTCTTTCCGAGATCAGTTTCACGGTCCTTCTCGTCTGGAACACCAGATAGACGGTGATGGCTAAAAGGACCATTGCCGTGATCAGGGAAAGGATCAGGCTTCTTTTGATGATCCCTTCGGAGATGCTGTCGATCTGCTGGCTGATCACGCTTTCGCGGATCAGGTAGGTGAGCATCCAGTCGGTCCCGTGGATGGGCGTGTAGCTGAGCGTTTCCTGAATGCCGTTGTAGGTAAAGGAAACGATGCCGCCGCGTCCTTCTTCAAATTGTTTTTTTACCGTTTCATAATCGTACCCTTTGTCGTAGTGCGCATTTTCCATGGCCTTTAGGAGATTGTCTTCGGCCGAGAGACCGCCGAGGACAAGTCCCGTAAAAGGCACACCGTCAGACTGGTAGATATTGCAGAAGGTCGTACTGTTGCCGGAAGTCTGCAGGGAAATGGCATCCAGAAAATGATCCATGTCCATTTCCATAAAACAGGCGATGAGCGTGTTTCCGCAAAGATCCAGCCGGTCAACGGGAGCCGCGATGATCACTTTCCTGTCGCCGTTTCCCGCATCCGTAACAGAGATATCCGGGCCTGCGATCGTCCGGTAGTCAAAATCATACCGGTCAATGTCCGTTCTCGTTCCGCGGGATGTGTAGATGATGCCCTGCTCATCGACAAATGCAAACTTCTCCAGGCCGTACAGCTGTTTCATCCGCGCCTGGTAAGCCTGCAGGTTTTCGATCGAGGCCAGATCGTTTTTCTCGAGCAGTCCCACGGCAACATCGAGGTCATTGACATATCCGTCCAGTGTCTGGGCAACAACCTGTTCCCTTCTGCCGGCAAGCTCGTCAAGATACAGAAGGCTGACATTCCTGACCGCCCTGTTGGCATCCCGGCTTGCACTCCTTCCCGTCCAGATCATTCCGATGATCAGGATGGCGGCAACCGCCAGTACGCCGATCACTGCCGCAGATACGATGCCGGTTCTTTTTTCACCGGACAGTTTTGATGTGAATTTTGGAATTTTCATAACAGCACATCCCTCTGAATCGATCTTGTGTGGGTGATTTTTATCTGCGGATCCTACTCACAGATCTTGGCCAGTGCATCCCTTAACGCAGCAAGTTCCTCCAAAAGCGGCTTGTAGTCCGTATCCGTTCTTGATCGCAGCAGCTCCGTGATCTGTGAAGCCTTTTCGTAGAGCGGCGTTAAGGACAGATTTCCGAGCACGCCTTTCAGGGCATGCGCCGCCTCAAAAGCCGCGTCCAGGTCTCCTTCTCCGATCGAGCGGGAAAGCGCATCAAAGGACTGTTCGGCCGGCACGGAGCCTGCCAGTCTTAAATACAGCGCCTCGTTTCCCATACACATGGCCAGACCCTTCTCGGTGTCTGCGCCAAATTCGCGTAACGCATCCAGTGTGATCATACTGCCTCCTTGTGATTTTGATATTATCTCATTCTTCCGGATTCCCGGATCAGTTCCTCAAGTGTGTGAAACAGCCTTTCAGGCTCCACGGGTTTTGACAGGTGCGCGTTCATTCCCGCCTGCAGCGACCGCTGCACATCTTCATCAAATGCGTTGGCCGTCATGGCGATGATCGGGATCGTTCCTGCATCTGGCCTGTCAAGTGACCGGATCGCCGCTGATGCTTCAAGTCCATCCATCTCCGGCATGCGGATGTCCATCAGGATGGCGTCATAGTGATCCGGCGCGCTTGCCGAAAACTTTTCAAGCGCCTCCCTGCCGTTTTCCGCATGGTCCGGCAGGATCTCTTTTGCCTTGAGCATCTCTTTCATGATCTCGGCATTGATCGGCACATCTTCCGCAAGCAGGATGCGCTTTCCTGCAAGATCATTTCTGCTGCGGTCCGTGATCCTGCTTTCCGCTTCGTCTGCCGTGCCCGCTGCTTTAGCGTCGCTGGTTTTATTTTCACCGGCACTGCCATCTGGATCATCCGCGCAGATCTTCAGCGGAATGAGGACCGTGAAAGTCGTTCCGACATTTTTCTCGGATGAGACGGATATGCTGCCGTTCATCAAATCCACGATGTTTTTGGTGATCGCCAACCCGAGCCCCGTACTTCCGTACCTGTCGGTCCTGTCGTTGGATTCTCTTGCAAACGTATCAAAGACCTTCGGCAGAAATGCGCTGTCGATACCGATCCCGGTGTCCGATACCGTGATCTTCACAGTCGACTGGTCTTCAAAGGCGGCCGTTTGCTCCACCTTCATGGTAACACTTCCCGGCGCATCGGTAAACTTGACGGCATTGCCGAGGATGTTGATGAGCACCTGCTTGAGCTTCCTGTCATCGCCGACAAAACGGTCCGGCACATCCGCAGCGACCAGGCACTCATATTGAAGGCCTTTCTCCCGGCACTGGATCGACAGCATGTCGCCGATCCGGTTCAAAACCTCTCTTAAGGAAAACGGCTCGTGGTTCAGGAGTACCCCGCCGGATTCAATGCGGGTCACATCCAGGATATCATTGATCAGACCAAGCAGATGAGAAGCGCTCGTGCCGATCTTTTCCAGATAATCCCTGGTGTTTTCGTCGAGATTTTCATTCTGCAGCGCCAGAGCGTTCAGGCCGATGATGGCGTTCATGGGGGTTCTGATCTCATGGCTCATGCTGGAAAGGAACGCGGTCTTGGCTTTATTGGCCTCCTCGGCAACCGCCAGAGCCTGGGCAAGTGCCTGCGTTTTTGCCATTTCCTCGCGCATTTCGGTATCGATGTCGGTCAGTCCCAACCCGATCGCATGAACGATATGATCATCCCGGTCAATGGCATGCCTCACGCCTGCCATGCGGATCATCTCATAATAATCCCTGCCGTTTCTGTGCGCCAGGTAGCGGTAGGCGATGATCGGCCGGTCAGCAAGTTTTTGTCTGATATTGTCCGGTTCGATAAAGTCAAGAAACCCTTCCCTGTAGTTTTCATCGACCGCATGTAGGGCATACCACCTGAACCGTTCGAGATAGGGAAAGCGGACGCCCGCCGGTGTCTGGTCATGGTCGTCAGGGTCCGGCCGGTAGCAGATCCCCTCATCGCGGTCCAGATCGACATGATAGACACTCCTGTAATCCGATGCAAGCGCGGTGATCATCTTGTCCTGCCGGCTGCTGCGAAACTGCTCGCTGATGAGTTTTTCCTTCAGACCGCTTCGCTCCTTTGGGTCATACTGCTCCGTAACATCGGCGATAAACACATAATAAATGCCGCCGTAGTTTTCGGTTTCGGTGTAATGGCCGTAGTCGTCGATCCAGCGTACCGTTCCGTCTTTTCGGATGATACGGTACACGACATGGTCCATGTTTTCGGAGCTCATCCGGACCTGATCGCTCACGGAATCCGAAACCATGGCATAGTCATCCGGGTGAAGCATTCCGCGGAAGGTATTGCCTGTTAGCTGCTTAAAGTCTTTTGTATCGTCGCAGCCGAACAGCCTGATCGTCGCATCATTGGCATAGATCAGATCCTCATTGCCCCCGGCTTTGTAGATAAAGAAGCCACCCGGCATATGCCGGCCGATCGCCCTGATGATCTCCATCGTCTGTTCGTTTAATTCAAAGTATTTTCCAAACATACCCTCTCCGGAAAAACTGTTCTGCCCGCGGTGATCTTTACTGACTCAAGTGTACCACAAATTTACCAAAAATGAACCCATGGGGACGAAAAATGAGCCCTTGGGGACGGGGTCAGTGGTCCATTACGGCCGCTTTCATTTTGGCAACATAGTCTCCGACGGCTTCAGGCGCATCCTGCCCGTATTTTTCAAGCAGTTTTACGATCGCGGATCCGACGATCGCGCCGTCTGAAAGAGAAGCCATCTCCTTTGCCTGTTCGGGCGTGGAGATCCCGAATCCGATCGCTACGGGAATATCAGTGTTTTCCCTGATCACGGCAACGATCGACTTCAGATCGGTCGTGATCCTGCTTCTGACGCCGGTCACGCCAAGACTGGAAACGAGGTAGATGAAGCCTTTTGCTTCCTTTGCGATCATCGCGATACGCTCTCCGGAAGTCGGCGCGATCAGCGAGATCAGGTCCACACCGTATTTGTCGCAGTCTTTTGCAAACTCGTCCTTTTCCTCAAACGGCAGATCCGGCAGGATCAACCCGTCAACGCCCGTCTTCTGACAGCGTTCCATGAAGCGGGCGCTGCCGTAGGAAAACACAACGTTGCAGTAAGTCATAAAGACAAACGGCACATCGATATCCCGGCGAAGACTTTCCACAAGTTCGAACACCAGCTCCGTCGTGATCCCGCCTCTTAATGCCCGTTCGTTGCCGCCCTGAATGACCGGACCTTCCGCGGTCGGATCCGAAAACGGGATCCCGAGTTCGATAAGGTCCGCACCGTTTCTGACCGCTTCACGGACGACCTGTTCAGTGGTGGCAACATCCGGATCCCCGACCGTGATGAACGGAATAAAAGCCTTGTGATTTTCAAATGCCTGTCTGATCCTACTCATGCAGATCCTCCCCTCTGTACCTTGCGATCGCCGCGCAGTCCTTGTCCCCGCGCCCGGAAACCGTAATGACGAGGATCCTGTCCTTATCAAGCGTAGGCGCAAGACGCATCGCATGGGATATGGCATGCGCCGACTCGATCGCCGGAATGATGCCCTCTGTCTTCGCCAGATATTCAAACGCGCAGACGGCTTCCTCATCCGTTACCGCCACATATTCCGCCCTGCCGATATCATGCAGATAAGCGTGCTCCGGTCCGATCCCCGGATAATCGAGGCCCGCGGAGATGGAATAAACCGGCGCGATCTGACCGAATTCATCCTGGCAGAAATAGGATTTCATCCCGTGAAAGATCCCGAGTTTTCCGGTGGCGATCGTCGCCGCCGTTTCTTTTGTTTCTACGCCCCTGCCGGCCGCCTCACAGCCGATCAGCCTGACATCTTTGTCCTCAATAAAATGGTAGAAGGAACCGATCGCATTGGAGCCTCCGCCGACACAGGCGATCACCGCGTCCGGCAGATGTCCCTCTTTTGCAAGGATCTGTTCTTTGATCTCCTTTGAGATCACCGCCTGGAAATCCCTTACGATCGTCGGGAACGGATGCGGTCCCATCACGGAACCTAGGCAGTAATGCGTGTCCTCGATCCTCGATGTCCACTCCCGCATCGCTTCGGATACCGCGTCTTTCAAGGTCGCTGTCCCGCTCTTTACCGGAATGACTTTCGCACCGAGCAGACGCATGCGGTAAACATTGAGCGCCTGTCTGATCGTGTCTTCTTCTCCCATAAAAACAACGCATTCCATCCCCATCAGCGCGGCGGCCGTTGCCGTTGCGACGCCGTGCTGCCCTGCGCCCGTTTCCGCGATCAGCCTTGTCTTGCCCATCTTTTTGGCCAAAAGCGCCTGACCGAGCACATTGTTGATCTTATGCGCGCCGGTGTGGTTTAAGTCCTCCCGTTTCAGATAGATTTTCGCGCCGCCAAGGTCTTCCGTCATTTTTGCAGCATAATACAATCGTGACGGTCTGCCGGCGTATTCATTGAAAAGCGTGGCAAGTTCCCGGTTGAATGCGGGATCCGCTTTATATTTTTCGTATGCCTCCTCGAGTTCGATCACGGCGTTCATCAAGGTTTCCGGAATATACTGCCCGCCGTGTATGCCAAACCTCGTGTGATTTTCACGCATTGTCATTCTCCTTCCTGACCGTACTTACAAAAGCCTCCATTTTCCTGATATCCTTCCTTCCGTCCGTTTCGATCCCGCTGCTCACATCCACACCGTAAGGATGATAGATGCGGACCGCTTCGGCAACATTTTCCACCGTCAGTCCCCCTGCGAGATAAAAATCAAAATCCGCGTCCTTCAGCCACTCCCAGCGGAATGTCATCCCGTCCCCGCTGCCTGCATCCAGAAGGATCTTCGTGTTCGCATCAAAAGCACGGACTTTTGCGATATCTTCCCGTTCCCTGATCTGAAACGCCCTGATGATGGGCGCATCGGTCTGCTTTCGCAGTTCTTTCAGATAGTCCTCATCCTCGTTACCGTGCAACTGCACCACGTTGATGATGCCAAGCTGCAGTAATTTTACCACATGCGCAATCTCTTCGTTTACAAAAACACCTGCCGCCGGAATCCCGTCAGAGAGAGCCCGCCTTAGTTCAGCGGCGGTTTCGTCCGTCACATACCGCCTGCTCTTTTTGGCAAACACGAAGCCGACAAGGTCCGGCTGCAGCCTGTTTGCCGTTTCAATATCCGTTTCGCACATCATGCCGCACAGTTTGATCTTCGTCATAGCAGTCTCTTCAGCTCCCGCAGTTTTTCTTTTTTATTCTCTGCACGCATCAGCGTTTCGCCGATCAGCACCGCATCGGCGCCCGCTTCCCGGATCCGTCTTACATCCTCAGCGTCCCTGACGCCGCTCTCCGAAACGAAGAGGACGCCCGCCGGGATCAGACTCCGCAGGCGGATACTCATGTCCGTATCGACACTGAAATCCTTAAGATTTCTGTTGTTGACGCCGATGATCCCCGCTCCGCATGAAAGCGCGGTCGTGACCTCTTCTTCGCTGTGTGTCTCCACAAGCGCCGAGAGGCCCAGTTCCCTGCAGATGCCAAGATACGTCTGGATCTGATCGGGACTTAAGATCGAGCAGATCAGCAGCACGGCGGAAGCGCCGAGGCATTTTGCTTCGTAGATCATGTATTCGTCCACCGTAAAGTCTTTCCGTAAAACGGGGACCGTGATTTTTCCTGCGATCTCTTTCAGATACGCATTCTTCCCGAGAAACCATTTCGGCTCTGTCAGCACCGAAAGCGCGTCGGCGCCCGCTTCCTCATATTCCCGGGCGATCTTCATATAGGGAAAATCATCCGCTATGATCCCTTTCGAGGGTGAGGCCTTCTTGCACTCGCAGATAAAGGAAAGGCCGTCTTTTTTGAGCGCCCGATCAAAGGGAAAATCACACTTTGGCAGATCGTATGCCCTCTTTTTCATATCCGTCAGGGATATCTGTTCTTTTTCCGCCGCGATACGCTCTTTCGTGTATGCGGCGATCTCATCAAGGATCGTCAACCCGTGTTCCTCCTGTTCCAAACGGATCCAGTAGTCCGTTATGCGTTGCTGACTTCGATCATTTTCTGAAGCGTCTGCAGGGCTTTCCCGCTGTCGATGATCTCGGCGGCCAGTTTCACACCGTCCTGCATGCTCTCCGCCTTGCCGCCAAGATAAAGCGCCGCGCCCGCATTCAGCAGGACCGCATCTCTTTTCGCCCCCTTTTTGCCGGCAAGGATCTCTTTCGTGATCGCTGCGTTTTCTTCAGGCGTTCCACCCTTCAGTTCTTCCTTTGCACAGGTTTTGAAACCGAACTGCTCCGGCGTGATCATCGTTGACTTGAACCATCCGTCCTTGATCTCGCAGATCTTCGTCGGCGCGCTTAAGGAGATCTCGTCAAGCTTATCCATGCCGTATACGACCATGCCGCGCTTCACGCCGAGATTCACAAGTACCTGTGCAAGCGGCTCCACAAGATAATCGTCATAGACGCCGAGCAGCTGCATCGTGGGCGAAGCCGGATTGGTCAGGGGTCCGAGAATGTTGAACACGGTACGGAATCCGAGTTCTCTGCGGATCGCGCCGACATATTTCATCGAGCTGTGATATTTCTGTGCGAAGAAAAAGCACATGCCGGCTTTCTCAAGCATTTCCAGACACTTTTCCGGATCCTGTTCGATGTTCACGCCAAGCGCTTCCAAACAGTCTGCGGTTCCGCACATGGAAGAAGCCGCGCGGTTTCCGTGCTTTGCGACCTTGATCCCGGCTGCCGCTGCGATGATCGCCGTCGTGGTGGAAATATTGAAACTGCCCGCATTGTCACCGCCCGTTCCGACGATCTCGAGAACCTCCATGCCGGTATCCACTCTGGTCGCATGGGAGCGCATCGCGGCCGCGCATCCTGCGATCTCATCCGTCGTCTCGGCTCTTGCGCTCTTGGCCGAAAGCGCCGCCAGAAAAGCCGCATTCTGCGTCGGCGTCGTCTCCCCGCTCATGATCTCGTTCATGACGGTAAACGCCTCGTCATAGGTCAGATCCTCTTTGCTTACGATTTTTACGATTGCTTCTTTGATCATGTTCTCGTCCTCCTTTTGTTTTGAAACACCGGTTTTTGCCGGCGTCCCTCGGATTCTCCGGCCGCCCGGATCCTCCTGTTTACGGTTTACTGCTTCGTTTTCCTTCTGTTTTCGGGAATAAAAAAATCCCCGACAGAAAGAAACTGTCAAGGACGAATAATCTTACACTATCCGCGGTGCCACCCTGATTCACGGAACGACCCGTGCACTTAGCGGGATACCTTCATATCCCCGGCAACTGACGTATGCCCCACGTCATGGATACTTAAAATGAATTTTTGTTCCCCATGCCCTCAGCGGCCCATATAAGGATCTCTCCACGCATCCCGCATACCATCCGGCTCACACCATCCCGGACTCTCTGTGGAAACTCCCGTCTCCGGCGCCAAAATGCTTTTTCTTCCGCTTCATCGGTTTAAATCGCTGTATTATTATGTCAGTTTTATACCACAAGTCTCCGTCCGCTGTCAATTCATTTTTTGAGCCCTTGGGGAGCCCTTGGGGACGGGGTCAGTGGTCCACTTTGGGTTCCGTCTCCCGTTCCCAATGCATCAGGATCCGGCCGATGATCAGAATTGAAATGATCCCTGTAAGCAGATCGGCAGCCGGCTGCGCAAGCAGGATCCCCGTAAAACCAAAACACATGGGAAGCAATAGGATCGCGATCAAAAAGAGAATACCCTGTCTCGAAAGTGAAAGCGTCAGCGCGCCAAACGCATTTCCAACCGCCTGACATACGCAGGTTGTGACCAGCGAAAATCCGACAAGGATCGCGCTGATCTGCATAAAGCGAAGCATCGCAGTACCGGCTTCGATCACTTTGACATCATTGATGAAACTTTGCAGCAAAAGTGGGGCGAGGCCATAAAGAATGACGGCAAACACAATGCCGAGTCCCGCCTCGAGCAGATATGCAAAGCGAAGTGTTTTTTGAAACCGCTCCCGGTTTCTGCTGCCGTAAGTATATCCGAACAGCGGCTGGCCGCCAAACGCAAAGCCGATGAGCGTCATCTGGCTGATCATGTTGATCCGCATGGCGATCCCCATTGCCGCGATCTGTACGTTTCCGTAAGGCACAAGTGCCCTGTTGGTAAGCATCATGCTCAGGCTGTTTGCAAGATTCGTAACGGATGCCGGGATTCCGATCCGTAGAATTTCTTTCACATGCCCGCCGATCCGGAAAGCCCTTGTGATGTCCAAAGAGATCACGTGGCACTTTTTCCAAATGATCAGAACATACAAAAGGCACGATAAAAGATTGCTCAGCGTTGTCGCGAGCGCCGCTCCGCCCGCACCCAGCCCGAGCGTAAAGATAAACACCGGGTCCAGCGCGATATTGGCAACGGTTCCAGCGATCGCTGCCCACATGCCCCACGAGGCCAGTCCTTCCGTGCGCAGCTGGTTGTTCGGGATCATGGTAAAAATAATGAAGGGTGTACCGATCGCGATCCATGTAAAATAGGACAGCGCATGCGGATAAGAAGCTTCATTGGCGCCAAGAAGATACAGGATAGGATCATGAAAGATCAGCATCAGCGCCATGAACAGCAGGCCCGAAGCGACCGCAGCGCCCATGCAGAAAGCGGATACATTTCCGGCTTCCCGGTCCTTCTTCTCGCCGAGAAGTCTTGACATCAAAGAGCTTCCGCCCAGGCCCCAGATGTCCCCGATCGCGATCGAGAGCACAAAAACCGGAGCGCAGACGGACACCCCTGCCACAAGATCCGCGTCGCCTGTAAGCGAAATAAACCAGGCATCCACCATGTTGTAAACAACGCTTAGGATCATTGCCAATACAACCGGTACCGCCAGTTTCAGATATGCTTTTGGTACTGACATGCTTTCAAACAGTTCTCGCTGCATGGTTTTTACCTGACTTCTAAAATGGACCACTGACCCCGTCCCCAAGGGACCAAATGAGCCACTGACCCCGTCCCCAAGAGCTCATTTTTTTTCGAGCAATTGGACGATCTGGTGAAGCCCGGTTTCGTCTTCCTGTGAAAATCGCCCCTTTTTCGTACTGTCGATATCCAGGACGCCGATGACTTTTCCATCCTTATGGATCGGCAGGACGATCTCGGATTCCGATGCGCTGTCACAGGCGATATGACCCGGAAACGCATGCACGTCTTCCACGCGCACGATCCTGTTTTCCAGAACCGCTGTACCGCAGACTCCCTTTCCGACGGGAATGTGCGTGCACGCGATCTTTCCCTGAAAAGGACCGAGCACCAGCTCGCCATTACGGATCAGGTAAAACCCCGCCCAGTTGAGATCATCTAAAGAAGCAAATATTAGCGCGGAAAGGTTTGCGTAACCGGTGATCTCCCAGGGACAGTCTTTTAACAGTTCTTCAGCCTGTTTTATGAGCATTGCGTAGTCTGTCATCTCTTCTCCTTCAGCAGCCGAACAGACTTGCTGCTTTCTCCATTCTGTCTGCGATCTCAACCGAAAACGGGCATCTGCTTTCGCACCCTTTGCAGCCGATGCATTCCGATGCGGTGTGACCAAGCGCCTTGTAGTGTTCCAGCACACTTTCGGGAACGCTTCCCTGTATCGTTGCAAGATCGTAGAACTTGTTTACCATGGCGATATCGATATCCGCAGGACAGGGCTTGCAGTGTCCGCAGTATGTACACTGTCCCTTGTAGGAATGCAGCGGCGCGTTCGCGATCACGGTGGCATAATCTTTTTCATCATCCGATGCAATCTCATAGGCAATCGCCGCATCCACCTGTTCTTTCGTATCATATCCGCACAGGATCGAAGATACGCCCGGTCTTGTCAGTGCATAGTGGATCAGCTGTACGGGAGTAAACGCTACACCGAACGGAGATCTTTCCCTGCTCAGCAAAGCGCCGCCGAAGAAGCCCTTCATGACCGTAAGGCCGATGTTGTTCTCCTCACAAAGCTGATAGAACTCTGCTCTTTCGGGATCGATCCCGGAAAACTTCGGATCGTACCCGTCCCACATGGTATCCAGATCCTCTGTGGCCGGCCGCATGTCAAATGCGGGGTTGATGCTGAAGAGGATCATTTCGATGAATCCGGTCTTTGCGGCAAGCTTCCCGATCACGGGATTATGTGTAGAAAGGCCGATATGACGGATCGTCCCTTTTTCGTGCAATTTCCGGATATATTCGATAAACGGTCCGTTCATGACGGTATTCCATTCTTCCAAAGAATCGATGTAGTGGATCATGCCAAGATCGATATAGTCCGTGCGAAGCCTTGTCAAGAGGTCTTCAAACGCGGGGCGCACATACTTCATGTCTCTTGATCTGACATACTGGCCGTTCTGGTAGGTGGAGCCGATATGCCCCTGCACATACCAGGAATCCCGGCATCCCTCCATGGCTTTGCCGATGATGTCTCTGGATTTCGGATCCGGCATCCAGCAGTCTACAATATTGATGCCCTTGCTGTTTGCATATTGTAACAGCGCAACGGACTCCTCTTCCTCATGTCTTTCAAGCCATTCACCGCCAAACCCGATCTCGCTCACTTTCAGGCCGCTCTTGCCGAGTGTTCTGTATTTCATCGCCCTTCTCCTTTCGCTGAATTACTGATAACAATTTTACCATAAAATCAACCTTAAGACATCCGCAATTGTGCGCCCTTGGTGGTCCCTTGGGGACGGGGTTAGTGGTCCATTGTTTACTTTATGGTTTACAATGAGCCCCCAACCCCGTCCCCAAGGGCTCATTTTGTGTTATCATATTAAATGACGTTTACAAATGCAGATATTATGATTCCCGGAGAAAAAAGGATGTCCAGCATCAACCGCAAGGCTGTCGAACAGGCCTTTGAAACATATACCCGCCAGTATCAAGTTTCGGACCCCAAGATCAGGCTGAAGATCGACCACACATACCGGGTCGCCGGCCTATGCGAGCGCATCGCCGAAACGATCCCCGGATCGGACAAAAACCTTTGCTGGCTCTCCGGCATGCTGCATGACATCGGGCGCTTCGAGCAGGTCAGAAGATACAACACCTTCTCGGATGCGGATTCTGTGGATCATGCCGCGTTCGGCGCAGATCTGTTATTTCAGGAAAAGCTTCTGGATTCTTTCGGGACATTTGAGCAGGATCATGTAGAAATTCTGGAAACAGCGATCAGAAATCATAACCGATTCCGGATCGATGATGTAGTCAAAGAACCTTGCAGGACCTACTGCAATATCTTAAGAGATGCGGATAAGATCGATATCCTTCGCGTCAATTATGAAACGCCTTTCGAAGATATCTATAATGTGCCGGAAAGCGAAATGAAGCAGGCGACCGTTTCCGATGCCGTGAAACAAAACTTTCTGGAAGGACACGCGATCCTCCGGTCCGTTCGTAAGACGCCTGCAGATACGCTCGTCAGCCATATCAGTCTGGTCCATGAACTCGTCTTCCCCATCAGCATCCGGATCGTAAAAGAGCAGGGATACCTGGACAAACTTCTGGCCTTTCAGTCTGAAAACGAGGAGACGGTGTCGTGGTTTACGATCATGCGTGAAACGCTTGCCGCTAAACAGCTGATCTGAAAGTGGACCACTGACCCCGTCCCCAAGGGCTCATTAAGACAGCAGTACTTTATCGCTGGCGAATTCCTCCCCTGATACGGAGGAAAACTTATGAAGCAGATCTTCTACCGTCAGTTTTGCCTTCTCTTCCCCACGGATATCAAGGATCACTCTTCCTTCGCTCATCATGACCAGTCTGTTTCCGTGCGCAATGGCATCTTTCATGTTATGGGTGATCATCAAAGTCGTAAGATGGTCTTTGGATACAACCTTTTCCGTTGCGGCAAGAACTTTTTCCGCCGTCTTCGGATCGAGCGCGGCCGTATGCTCATCTAAAAGCAGGATCCTGGGTGTCTGCAGTGTTGCCATAAGCAGGGTGAGTGCCTGTCGCTGTCCGCCGGACAGGAGCCCGACTTTGGCAGTCAGTCTGTCTTCGAGACCCAGATCGAGGATCTTTAGCTGTTCCCTGAATCTGTCCCGCTCTTTATGTGTCACGCCGGGTCTGAACGGAGAACGTGACCTTCCGCGGCGCAAAGCAAGCGCCATGTTCTCTTCGATCTGCATGGTCGCAGCAGTTCCCGTCATCGGGTCCTGAAATACCCTTCCGATCAGAGAAGCCCTCTTGTATGCGGGAAGGCCCGTTACGTTCATACCGGCAATCTGTATGCTTCCCGAATCGATCGGCCACACACCGGCGACCGCGTTCAGCATGGTTGATTTTCCGGCGCCGTTGCCGCCGATGACCGTTACAAAATCGCCTTTCTCCAGGGTCAGGTTTACGCCGTCAAGCGCGATCTTTTCATTGATCGTCCCGGGATTGAAGGCTTTATATACATCTTTGATCTCAAGCATGATCTCCGACATTTCTCAGACCTCCTTTCCGTCGTCCTGCGCCCGCTGCGCATTCTTGCCCGCTTTTTTGAATGAAGATCTGCTCATTTTCTGCAGATAAGGCACGGCAAGGAAGATCGCAACGATGACAGCCGTCAGCATCTTCAGGAAATTTGTGTCAAGTTTGAGCCAGAGAACGATCTCCACAACGATATAATAGATCACGCCGCCAAGCGCAACAAACGTAAGCCGCAGAGCAAAATTCATGCGTTTCCGAAACAGCGCTTCTCCGATCACTTCTCCGATGATAACCGCCGCAAGACCGATCACGATCGCGCCGCGTCCCATGTTAATGTCCGCATATCCCTGGAACTGCGTCATGACTCCGCCGGCCAGCGCTACGATCCCATTTGAAAGGGCCAGGCCGATTACCTTCATCAGATTGATGTTGATCCCGTTGGCACCGGCCATCTGCTGGTTACAGCCGGTTGCGCGAATGGCGCTCCCCTGTTCGGTGCCGAAATACAGATACAGCGCCGCTATGATCAGCGCCACAAGTACGACGCCGACAATGATCGAGTAAGTGACATATCTCGAGGACAGCATCAGCACAAATTTGTCGACGCTGACAGCCTGGTTGGCCTTCATATCCATGATCGCAAGGTTCAGCGAATAAAGCGCGTACTGCGTCAGGATCCCCGCAAGGATCGCCGGAATCCCGAGAAGCGTATGAAGCAGCCCTGTAACGACTCCCGCGATCAGACCGGCCAGCAGCGCCACGGCCACAGCCGCATAAGGATTCCACCCTGCTAAGATCAGCATGACCGTCACCGCCCCGCCGGTACAAAAAGTCCCGTCAACGGAAAGATCAGCGATGTCCAAAAGGCGGAATGTGATATAAACACCCAGGGCGACAATGCCCCAGATCAGCCCCTGCGCAATGCCGGCCGGCAGGCGGTTCAAAAGCGACAGCGGTGTCAGAGATTGAAAATAAGCTGTAATATCCATAAGTTTCTCTTTTCCTGTTGATCATTCTTCCGGAATGGCCGTATAGCCCTCCGGAATCTCTACTCCGAGTTTCTCGCAAAGTGCAGGGTTATATTCCTTTACGGGATTTTTATAATACTCTATGGGCATGGAAGCAATGTCTTCCTCACCCGTCAGTATCCTGACAGCCATTTCGCCGGTTGTCTTTCCGAGTTCATAGTAGTCGATCGAAAGTGTTGCGACACCGCAGCCCTTAGCGATCCCTTCTTCACCTGCAACAATGGGTACAAGCGCGGGAAGCGCAACATTGTTGATCGCCTCCGTGCAGGAAGCGGCCGTATTGTCTGTGGGAATATAAAGAACGTCGCTCTCATCACATGCGGACTGGGTAACCCCTGCCACATCATTGGAATCTGCAAACGTATAGACATTTACTTTGAGACCGTCCGCCTCGAGAACCGCTTTTACCGTATCGGCCTGATATACCGAATTGGCTTCCGCCGAGCAGTAAAGGATCCCGATGTTTTTTGCCTCGGGGAAAAGTTCTTCGATCATCTTTGCCTGCTGGTCAAGCGGCGCAAGATCCGAAGTGCCGGAGATATTTCCGCCTACTGTTCCGTTAAAATCATCCAGCGAAAGTGCAACCCCGTATTCGGTGATCGATGTACCGAGAACCGGGATCTCGGTGGTTGAAGAAGCAGCAGCCTGAAGTGCCGGCGTCGCATTTGCAAGGATCAGATCCACGCCGTCCGAAGCAAACCCCGTACAGATCGTCGTACACTGCGCGCTGTCGCCCGCCGCATTCTGTTCATCAAAAGTCACAGCATCCTCGCCGAGTTTTTCGACGATCGCATCCTTAAATCCCTGTGTGGCCGCATCGAGCGCCACATGCTGCACCAGCTGGCAGATCCCGACAGTATAGTGGTCCTTTGCCGCCTCTTCGTTGCCTTCCTCCTGCTGCGCAGGCGCATCCGTTTCCGAAGGGTCAACGGTTTCAGCCGCATCCGCCGCTTCAGCAGTTTCCGCTGCTGCCGGTTCCGCGCTCTGTGCGCTTCCGCCGACTCCACAGGCAGCCATCGTCATTGCAACAGATACCGCCAGAGATAAAGACACCAGTTTTCTCATCTTGTTTTTCATAATATCGCTCCTTAGCTTTTATTTGCCGGATCAGCCGGCACACTCCTCCCTGCGCATCGGCGCTTCAACGCTTTGACGCTTCAACGCTTTGACGCATTAAGCTAATTATATGGGCTGTCAGAGCGATTTGCAATATTTTTCTTTGATTTTTTTGAGATTATGTTCTGAAAGGAGGATCGATATCTCATAGTGGACCACTGACCCCGTCCCCAAGGGACCAAATGGACCACTGACCCCGTCCCCAAGGGCTCATTTCCCGATGCCGGAGGTCAGGCCTTTCACGAAAAACTTATGAAAGAAGGGATAGGTCACGAGGATGGGGGCGATGATCAAAACGACCAGTGCCATGCGGAATGACTCCGTCGGGATCTTTTCGATCACGCCGGTCACGTTCTGCGAAGAAGAGGCGAACTCCGCTTTCGACTGCATGATATACAATAAATACTGCAGCGGATATAGAGAACTGTGCCCGGAATCGATATAGAGCAGTGCATCGTACCAGGTGTTCCAATAGGCAAATGCTTCAAAGAGACCGATCGTGACCAGGATCGGTTTGGACATCGGGATCACGAACCGGCCAAAGATCGCGAAAAAAGAAGCGCCGTCGATCTGCGCAGCCTCCAGGACCTCCTCCGGAATGCTCTCCCTGAAATAGGTCCTCATGATCAGGATATACCAACTTGAGCAGGCAGACGGAAGGATCAGCGCAAAGATCGTATTCTTTAGCCCCAGAAGCTGCGTGTTGACCGCATAGCTTGCCGCCAGTCCACCGGAGAAAAACATCGGCAGGATGATCAGGACTGCATAGATCTTTCCGAGCTTGAATTCTTTTCTGCTGATCGCAAACCCCATGGTCGCGATCAGAAAGAGCGACAACAGGGAACCTGTCACCGTCACGAAAAGCGTCACCCCAAACGACCGTAAGATCCCGCCGAGGTTTTCAAACAGATACCGGTAAGCTTCCGTCGAGAAAACAGCCGGCAAAAACCGGTACCCGTCTCTTGCGATCGATCCCTCCGAAGAAAATGACACCATGATCACCAGGAACACCGGGATCATGCCGATCACGGAAAGCAGCATCATGCCTGCGCTCAATATGAGATTCGCCCTCTTCCCGATCCTCATACGATCCCCCTGTCCGGATCGATCTTTTTGATCCCGTAATTTGCCAAAATCAAAAGGATCGCGCCGATTCCGTTCTGGATCAGGCTCGCCGCAGCAGAGTACCCGAAGTTGGACTGATCGATCAGCGCCTTATACACAAACACATCAATGGTTTCCGTGGTCGCAAGGATAGATCCGGAATTTCTCGTGACCTGATAAAACAGGCCGAAATCCGTTGACAGGATATGTCCCAGATTCAGCAGGGTCAAAACGATGATCATCGGTCCAAGCAGCGGGAGGATCACATACCGGATCATCTGCCATAGACTTGCGCCGTCCACGACCGCGCTGTCATAGAGTTCCTGATCCACCGACAGCAGATAGGAATAATAAAGGATCATGGTGTATCCTGCCGTTTTCCACAGCTGTACGATGATGAGGATCACCGGCCATGCGCCCGGCTGCTGGTAAAAATTGACCGGATCCAGTCCGACGGATAAAAGGAACGCATTTACGATCCCCCGCTCCGTTGAGAGGAATGCAAAGACAAAATAACTGACCACGATCCAGGAAAGGAAATGGGGAAGCAGCGCGCTCATCTGAAAGATAGACTGCACTTTCTTCGAATGCAGCATCGAAAGGACAATGGCAAGCGCGATCGGAACGACCGTTCCAAGCAGCAGAAAGATCAGATTATAAGACAGGGTGTTTCTTACGATCCGCCCCATCTGCGGGTTCAGAAACAGAAAGCGGAAATTTTCAAAACCCACCCACTCACTTGCAAACAGGCTGTAAACAAAACTTTTTCCGGGAATGAGCCGGTATCTTTTAAATGCAAGAACAATGCCGAAGATCGGCAGATAGCAAAACAGCAGATACCAGATCGCCGTCGGCAGGGAAAGCAGGAAGAGTGAGATGTTTTTTTTACGCATGGCAGATTCTCCATGAAACGCCGGTCATATTTACCGGAATCCGGCTTCCATCGTATACAGGCTTCTGTAGTCTTCCGACTGCTGCATCAGTTCCCGGTGCGTCCCCTGCGCAAGGATCTTTCCGTCCCCGACATAATAGATCGTGTCGGCATCCACGATCGTCGAAAACCGGTGCGCGATCATGATCACGGTGCATTTTCCTCTCAGGTTCTGAATGACGCGGCGGATCTCATCCTGCGTCACATTATCAAGCGCGCTGGTCGCCTCGTCTAAGATCAGGATCCTGCTGTCCTTCAGCAGGCTTCTTGCGATCGCAAGTCTCTGCTTCTGCCCGCCGGATAAGTTCACGCCGCCCTCACCGAGGATGGTATCGTACCCGTCCGGCATGCGTTCGATGTCCTCCGCAATGCAGGCCTGTTTTGCCGCAGCAACCATTTCCTCATCCGTCATATCGGGCTTCACGATGCGGAAATTATCCCTGACGCTCATCTGAAACAGATACGGGGACTGTGTAACGACCGTCATGCATCCCCGCAGGGAATCCTGATCGAGGTCGCGGATATCCGTTCCGTCGATCAACACCCTGCCGCTGAACGCCTCATACAGTTTGCTGATCAGATTGATGACCGTTGTTTTGCCGCAGCCGCTTCTGCCTACAAACGCAACGATCTCACCGGGTCTGATCTCAAACGACATCCTTGAGAGCACAAAGCGCGTGGAAACCCCCAGTTTTCTGATGTTGTATGAGAAAGACACGTTCTCAAAACGCACTTCTCCACGGATGTCCTTCTTCGAAACGGTCCCGAATGATTCCTTCGGGAATACCGGGCTCATCAGTTCATGCAGCCGTTCGCAGGAAAGATTGAAATCCGTAACAAAGTCCATGATCTGCGAAAGAAGTTTCGTCGCGGAAGAATCCAGCAGAGAATAATAATTGAAAAGCACCAACGCGGAAGCAACGGACAGGAAGTTCTTTTGCAAAAAAGTCCCAAGGAGCAGGATGAAAAGAAACAGGCCCGATTCTCTTACAAACGAACCGATCAGACCGTATTTGCGGCCCTGACTGTCCCGGTACATTCTGGAATCATTGGCGCTCCTGATCCGTTCCGTCATCCGCTCGCGAAAAGAGCCTTCCGCATGGATCAGCTTGATATCTTTTGCGCCGCGCACCATTTCTCCGATGATACCGGTATAGCGTTCATTTTGATTACGGAAAATGCGGTCCTGCTTTTTGACTTCTCTCTGACGTTTTGTTTCAACCAAAATCTGAAGCACGAGGAGTATGAACCCTGCAAGGAAGACCAGCGGATTGACAAAAAGCATGGCAACGAGGATCCCGGCATACTGGCAGACCTGCGACAGATTGTCCGCAAATGTCCCGAACGCGGTTGCAAGACTCGAGGTGTCCGTTGTCATTCTCTGAATAAACAGGCCCGTGCCGTGTTCGTCCAGGCTTTCGTTTGTGATCTTTAATACATCTTCCGACAGTTCTGTCTCAAGAGCTGTCAGCGTGCGGTTGTAGAGAACATTATATGCCCAGTTGCAGACTGCCAGCGCCACAGCGCTGAAAAGATTGGTGGCAAGAAGCGCGATCCCGGTGTAAAAAAGCTGTGAAAAAGCATTTTCCGTGATCCCTGTGATGATCCTGGCGCTTAAGAGCGGTGCGAGGATCATCAGGCCGACGCTGATCAGCTGCATGATCACGCCAAGGATCAGATACCCTTTATTTTTCCTTGCATACTTCCATGCAAATTTCAGATTGTCCGATGTGGTACTGAAAGTCAAGACGGTGAACGAGATCCGATTTACTCCGTCTTTATAGCGCCAGTCCGGCGCGCCGCTCCACCGGTGCAGCGTTTTGATCAGCACCAGCGAATCCGTATCGTTGACCGGATCGGTCATTTCTCCCGGGACATCCAGACTGACCCGGACTCTGCCAAATTTTTTGCGGACCGTGATCTTTACATCGCTGTCCTTCCCGAGCACTCTTGCGTATTCCAAAAGGATCTCTTCCAGAGACAGCCGGATCCGAAGCCTCTCGTCCTGCAATACGCCTGCCGCCTCGAGCTGGGAATCCACCTGTTGTATGTACGAATCGACCTCGTCGTTATGCAGCTTTCCCTGTAGTCTGAACATGTCTCATCCCCTGTAAAGATCAGGTGTTTACCGTCCGCATCGTTCTTACTGCTGTGCCAGATATTCGTCCAGCTGTTTCTGTGCTTCCGTCTGCACCTTTTCAAGGCCGATCTTTTCAAACTGATCCTGCAGTTCCTTCATCGTCTCGTCCGGATCCGTCGTTCCGGTGATCAGTTCCGGGAAGTAACTGTCCCAAACGGCGTTCATAGCCGTTATTTCCGCCTCCACAGGCGTGTTGTCAAGGGTGAAGCCCTTCGTATCACTCATGTTTGCGGTCTTGTATCCCTCATACACGATCTTCCATTCATCGGGATCGGCAAGATTGTCCTTTCCTGCAGAAAGCACCGATGCGCTGATCGCAGGCCCCGTCTGAAAAAGGCCGAGCAGATAATTGTCGTTCCCCGCATCCGTCCGGATCACGGTATTTTCATAATATTCAAAGTGCGTTCCCTCGATGCCGTAGGCAAGCGTATCCCTGAACGCACGGTTCGTATACAGGAGTTCCATGTACTTAAGGGCGGCTTTTGCATGTGTCTCATCGGCAGCGGCGTTTACCGCAAACAGCGCGCCCTGCTCCGTTGCCCTCGACAGGTTCGGCCCCAAGAAACGGACGAGCTTCACGTTGAATCCGACCGTATTCGGATCGGACCATCCGCGGTATCCGGTCCATGCCGTTCCGATCCTGACCGGTGTCCCCATGGAATAAGGCACTTCCGTCAAAGTCGCGGCATCCGGGTTGATATACCCTTCCTGATACCACTTGCGGAGGTTCCTTAAGATCTCCATATACTCTTCGTCTTCCCAGACCGGTATGATCTTTGTGCCGTCCGCGCTTCCCGCCTTGCTGTACGGGATCACCAGATAGTTCCCGGCAATTTCCTCATGTACCTGATTCAAGCCCCGAAGCCCGCCGGCCGTCGTGGTAAACGGGTATTCGTCCGGATGATCTTCCTTCCACATTTTCAGGAGCGGCTCGAGCTCCGAAAATTTCATTTCCTCCGGAAGCGTAAGGCCTTTTTCTGTTTCAAAATAGTCCGAATTCAGCCGGAAGAACACTTCCGCGCCGAGGTCTTTTAACATCGGAACACCGTAGATCCTGTCTTTTAAGGTTCCGATCTCCCACCAGGGATCCACTGCTTCATAAAGCTTTGGCGTCTCGCTTTTGACCAGGTCGGTCAAGTCGTAGTAATAACCGCTTGCAGCATTCTGGTCAAAATCATTGCACCAGTCACATGTAAAAATCATGTCATAATATTCGCCGGTCTTCAGATCCAGCGGAAACTGCTCATCCGTCTTAAACACGATCTTTGCTTTCACACCGATCTCCTTTTCGGAGATCTCATTCGCTTTGTCCAGGACCATCTGCAGATCCGTCGGGACATCAGCATCCGGAGCGTAGCACCACCAGACCAGTTCTGTCGGTTCATTTTTGGCAGTGCCCGCCTTGTCCGTTCCGGTCAGTACCGCACTGCATGCAGTCAGAACCGGCAAGGCAAGGAGCACAGTTGCCATGAGCAAATAGAGCTTTCTGTGTTTCATGTTTTCCTCCCGTCCCCAAGGGACCATTTCTCATTCGAAGCTGCCGTACATCTTGACGGCTTCGTCCACGGTGAGTTCACCGGTTCCCACCTTAAATGCGGCCACGCGCACCTGAACCGTGAGCGGATCCGTAATGCCGAGTACTTCCGGAGATATGGTCCTGTCTGCCGGGATCGCGCAGAACGGCTCATAGACCGGGTCAAAGGACATATCCGCAGTGGGCGTGAGCAGACGCTTCTTGGAAGCCATCTCATTCAATTCATCTTTTGAGATCAAAAACCGCATGAATTCGTTTGTCATATCCAGATCCTCGCAGTCCTTGTTCACGGAGAATTCCACGGAAGGGCTGTCGATAAAATACGCACCGTCTTCTGTCATGGGGATCGGCGCACAGGTGTACTTAAACGGCGACTTCGTAAATGCCTCGGACTGGCTTTCCCGTTTTTTGGTCCCGGACACCGTATCTCCGGCACAGATCATCATCGGCACGTCGCCTTCGAAAAAGCGCAGGATCACCTCCGTATAGTTGTCTTCGATCTTATTACACTCTTCCATGTCGACACAGCCGTTTTGGATCAGCTTTTCCATTGTCTCAAGCGCCGGTCGCAGATATTCCCCTGCCGAAGGATCCAGCTCGTTTGCCGCTTGCAGTGCATCCGGGTTTTCAGCAAGCGTTTCCGTAAACAACGGATACGCGATCGTATTCATGAAACTGCTGGACGAATCACGGCTGTAACCCATCATAGGGCTTTGGTAGCCCTTACTCTGAAACGCTTCGCAGACATCCATCAGTTCCGTCCAGGTGCCCGGAACACTTAAGCCCTCTTTTTCAAACAGATCGTTGTTAACAAGCATCCCGTAAGTTCTGGAGAAGACCGGTATCAGCATCACATGCCCGTCCGCATCCCGGTTGATGAGCCCCTGGCGGATGCAGTCAAGATTCAGCTTCAGGGAAGGATCCGAAAGGTCCTCCGTATGCGTAAAGACCGGATCATACTGTTCGTTCCCGATCATCCAGGTATAGGTAAAGAAAATGTTGGGTTTGTCATTGCTCTCGAGCACCGTGCCCAGCATGTTGTTATAGTCGTCCAGTTTCACATAGTTCAGTTCCACATTCGGATAGAACGCATTGAACCGGTCAAATTCCGCCTCAAGCGCCTCGAAATTATCATAGCTTCCGGCCACCGTGATCTTGCAGCTTGTGCCCGTATCAAGAGCCGGCTTGAATCCGGCGGTGCTATCTTCCTGTGTTTGTCCGCAGGCCGTCAGGGATAAAATACAGCAGATGGCCAGCGTGATGCAGAGCAGTTTTTTCATGATCTCTCCTCCTTGATCCTTCGGATCTCTTTAATGACAAGTTTTACATCTATCGGTTTTGCGATATGGCCGTTCATACCGGCATTCAGGCACTCCGTGATATTCTCCGAAAATGCATCCGCCGTCATGGCGATGATCGGGATGGACGACGCCCACGGATCATCAAGAGAGCGGATCGTTCTCGTAGCTTCAAGCCCGTTCATTTCAGGCATCTGTATATCCATAAAAATCAAGGCATACCGGCCTTCTTCTGCCTCACTCATTTTGTCCACGCAGATGCGGCCGTTCTCGGCGCGCTCCGTCGTGATCCCGAACATGTCGAGCATGTTGGAGATGATCTCCCAGTTGATATCATTATCTTCCGCGATGAGAATGTTGAGTCCTTTCAGATCGGAATAGTCATTCTCGGGTTCCACGGACTTGGCCTCGGTCCCAAGGATCGTGTTGATCTTATCATACAGTTTGGAGCGGAACAGCGGTTTGCTGACGAAGCCGTTTGCGCCCGCTTCCCTGGCTTTATCTTCGATATCCGACCAGTCATAGGCGGAAACCAGCAAAATGGGGGTCTTCGTCTCCACTTCCGAACGGATCCTGCGGATCGTTTCAATGCCGTCCAGATCCGGCATCTTCCAGTCAAGGATCACAACACTGTAATCCCTTCCCGCCTGATGACGGTGCTCGATCATGCCGAGCGCTTCCATCCCGCTTCCTGCATGGTCCGCTTTTACGCCGAGAGATTCCAGGGTATCGACTGCCGTATCCAGAAGGATCTCATCGTCATCGACGATCAGGATGTCCATCGGATCGAGCTTCATATCTTCCCTTTGCCTGTCCGCAATGGGAAGATCCAGTTCCACGGTAAATGTCGTTCCTTTTCCCTGTTCGCTTTCGCAGTTGATGGTGCCGCCCATCAGGTCGACCATCTGCTTGGTGATGGCAAGTCCGAGACCGGTTCCCTGGATACTGTTCACCCGGCTGTCCGTCTGCCGCGAAAAAGGCTGGTACATGTTCGCCATAAACTCCGGACTCATGCCGATACCCGAATCGGCCACCTTGTAGACCAGTTTCATGCATCCGGCTTTCTGACTTTCCTCCTCACGCATGTCCACGCTGACACGCCCGCCCGGCTCCGTATATTTGATCGCATTGGAAAGGATATTGATACAGATCTGATTCAGGCGGAGCTGGTCGGCATAAAAATACTCTCTTTCCATCCGCCCGGTACGGAAGTTGAACTCGATGTTCTTTTCCTTGATCATCGGCTGCGAGATATTTACGAGATTTTCCACGGTCTCGACGATGGAAAACGTCAACGGGCTTAAGTTCAGTTTCCCGCTCTCGACCTTGGAAATGTCCAGAATATCATTGATCAGCGTGAGCAGATGGTTGCTTGCCATCGAGATCTTCCGCAGATTTTCCCCTACCGCTTCCGTATCGTTCAGATTCTTTTCCGCGATCGTTGTAAGACCGATGATCGCGTTCATCGGCGTGCGGATGTCATGGGACATCGTAGAGAGGAAATCCGTTTTGGCCCTGTTGGCCGCCTCCGCTTCCGTTGCCGCCGCGTGAAGCTTCTTGTTAAAATACATCACGACCGCAAGATCAAACAAAAACAGGATCAAAAGCCCCGCGGAAACAAAGCCGATCAGCAGCCAGTTCTGGGTATTTACATTCAGGTCCTTCATCGGCATGAAACACAGGAATGTCCATCCCCCAGCCGCCTCGACCGGGGTGTAGGCAAGAATGCATTCCTCTTTCTGAGAATTCAACATGGTAAAAGAACCTGTCGAGGAGGTGACTTTTTCAAAAAGTTCCTGCGCCGAAGCGGGTTCCAACGTGTTATAGGATCTGTAAAATTCAAAGAAATTGGAGTTTTTGAAAGAATGGCCTTTGATGATATAATCGCCGTCTGCGTCGATCATGGAAAGTTCGGCGTTTTCAAGTTCTTCCTGCGGGAAGACCCATTTTTTCTCAAGTTCGGAGATCGGCAGGACACGCAGCAGGATCGCATCCTGCGCATTGCCGGACTCAGGATCGCGAAGCGTGATGAAATTACAGAAGGCAATGGACTGTTCCCCGTTGAGGGGGTTCGTATAGGCACGGGAGATATTGGTGGTCTCCCCCATGTCATGGATAAAGCTCACATCGTTGAGCAGATTTGTTCTTTTATAAGAAACGGAATAGTCCCCGGCGTCATCCGGCTTCGCTCTCGTGGAAAGGCCGGACAGTGTATCCGCGTACACGATATGCGCGGAAGCATTTTGCATGACATGCGCGACCCGGATAAAGGAAACGGCCTCCTCGATGGTCATGTCTTTACTGTTGATGTAACGCGCCCAGACATCACAGATGCGCTGCTCACCCTCCAGATAATTCTCGGTGACATGTTCCATGGTAACCGTGGTGTTTTCAAAATTCTCGATCTGTCTTCGGGTCGTATTTCTGCCCGTATAATTGGAATAAAGAACCACGAAGGTCAGCAATGCGATCATAATGAGAACATTGACGATAATGATCCCGTTTTTCTTCATAACGCTCCCTGCTCCCCCGCAATTTCTTTTCCGAAGCGGCTGCCCTCCCGTAGGAAGAAGGGCAACCCTCTTTTATAAGCAGTATATCACAAGAAACGGCGCTTTCAAAGTCACGCCCGCATTCCTTACCACACTGCGACGCGGTCCTCAGGTGGCAGATACATCCCGTCTCCTTCTTTGATCCCGTAAAAATCATCAAAGTCTTCAAACTGCGCAAGCGTGGCGTTGATCCGCAGATAGTGCGCGGGATGCGCATCCATCAGGAGGATCTCTCTTACGTTTTCGGGTGTGGACTGGTCCCGCCAGAGTTTGGCATACTGGCGGAAGAATGCATCATAATCAAATCCTTCCGTCTGCCTTGCGATGTAAAGCAGACACTTCATGCTCGTCATGTCGGCGATCGCCTCGGTCTTCACCCGGTCACCGGAGTAGGTGACACCCTCCGCGGGTACGAATCCGTCGTACCATGTGATCAGCTTTGCAACACGCTCTTCAAAAGCCGCGCGGTCCGCATCCGTCCACCAGTTCTTTTTTTCGCCGTCCTTATCATACTCTGCGCCGTTCGTGTCGAATGCATGTGAGATCTCATGGCCGATCACCATTCCGATCCCTCCGAGTTTCTGCTCGTAACTCATATCCTCGTTATAGATCACGCCGTTTAAGATCCCGGCCTGGATGTTGATGGAGTTGTTATACGGCGTATATGCCGCGTTGACTGATGATGCCGGAAGCATCATCTGGTTCCACGCATACGGATCCGCACTCGTCTTAAGTTTTTCCGCCTCTTTTTTCACTCTGAACCGTTCGATCGCCTTGCGGGCCTCCAGCAGGCTGCCTCCTTCTTCAGGTCCTGCAAAATCAAGGCCGGACCAGTCCTCCAGCGTATCCGGATAAACGGCATTGACTCTCATGCAGTCAAGCTTTTCGATCGCCTTTTCCTTCGTTTCCTCGCTCAGCCAGTCCACATCCTTTTCAAGCATTTCACGGTAATAGACCTTGAATTCCTCCACGATCTGAAGGATCTCCTCCTTTTGCTCTTCTGAGCAGTAGGCTCTGATATACAGGTTATCCATCGGGATCGGCAGGTTTCCGGCAACCGTATACAGCGCGAGGTTTTCCTCCTTCGCTTCCGTCTCAACGCCGGCCAGTCCGGCATTGATCCTTGCGATACCCTGAGAAGTTTCCTTATCCAGAAGATCTGCCATTTCAGTTGCAGTCTTTGCCGCGAACCAGTCTCTGATAAGCGGAACGTTTTCCTCCGTAAAGACCTCCTTAAGCTTTTCAAAATACAAAGGACGGTTCATGCAGATCGTCAGATCGCCGGAATATCCGAGTGAAGACAGCATCTCTTCGATCGGGAACCCTTTTGACAGACTTACCAGTTCCCGGAGCGTAAAATGATCCGTTTCATTGTCCGCTTCCTCAGCTTCCAGAATCCTCTCGGCAAGCATCGCCTCATAGGCCATCGCATTTTCAAACATGCGCTCCGCCTCTTCCTGTTCGTAGCCGAGTCTTTGAAGCATATACACGGAATGCTGCTCTGCCTCCGTATAGAGGATGTCGCCGCGTTCCGTGCGCTCTTTGTATTCTGTTTCCGGCGAAAGCGTCAGTCCTTGCGGATCGATATAGAGGATATAGACTGTCTGATCGTCCTCATCACTGTCCACATTGGCCGTAAACGGGAAAAACTGCATCAGATTATCCTCGGAGCACATATAACTGTAGAGCGTATTGAGATCACTGATGTTCTCTATGGCTTCCATATACGGCTTCGCGGGCTCGACTCCTAACGAATCCCGATAATCCCAATCCGTTACCAGCGCATAGAGTTTATGCACCAGCTGTGCATCATGCCCCGTGAGCGAGTCATCCGTGAGCAGTTTCTTCATTCTGTCCTGTATCGTCAGTTCGCATTCTCCCAGCGATGTGATCGATGCAAAGCCGTCGGGAAGTTCTGCGTTCAGATCCCATTCCTTATTGACGTAGAGCGCGAAATCATCCTTCAGTTCTGCCGGTGTATCTTCCGTGACATTCCCGATGATATCGGAATTCAGCCAGCGTCCGTCAAGGATCTTTGCGTCTGAAGATCCGCTTTTCTCTCCCTGCTCCGTTTCCGCTTCGGTACCTGTCTCTGCTCCGGCATTCGTACCCGCTTCTTTTTGCTCTGTATTGAGCGAAATATCCGCAGAGCAGGCAGTAGTCCCGAGTAAAGTCACAGCAAGTAAAATACACAGCGTTTTTCTCATTTCTTACACCATCCCTTTTTGATCAGTCTGTATCCTGTTTCATACAAGCCTCGACGGGCCGGTTCACTCAGCTGAAATCCTTCATGAGGATCGCGCGGCACGGCGCTCCGTCGGCGCCTCCGAGATTCAGCGGCGCAGCATTCAAAAGATACACACCTTCTTCAACGCCGGAAAGCCGGATCCCCTCAAGAAGTACGATCTGTGCCGGCAGCATGATCTTATGAACCGCCATCGGTGCATCCTCGGGGCCGACCGTCTGCGACTCGTTTCCGAACAAAAAGATCTTCTCCTCCACAAACACCTTTGCGGCTTCCTCGGTCACGACCGCCTTTCCCCCGACCAGGATCCTGTTGGATGCAAGATCTGCGGGGTCTTTACACAGAGCATCCGCTGCCCTTGCTTTTTCCATGATCGTATGCGCTGCTTCCGCCGTGATCTCTCCGTCAAAAAATGTCACATACGCATAGCCCGTAAACCGCTTCAGCTCGACCTGATCGATCGTATTGCCGTCCTCCACAAAGTGATACGGCGCATCAACATGCGTGCCGTTATGCGCACACATCGTAATTCCCGTAAGATTGCATACATCCCCTTTGGCGATCTGCAGCATTCTGTTTCTCTCCGGACTCGGATCACCGGGGTATACGCAGCAGGAAAACACTTCCTGCGAAATATCATAGATTTTCATGGATCTTTCCTTCCTTGCCGCAAGCAGAAACCGTGCGTTTCAGCGCCGCCTTTCCTTTCCGATCTCTTTGTAATACCGTTCCTTGTCATCATACATCATGTTTTCGGCGGCTTTGATCACTTCCATGATCTGCTTTCCTTCTCCGGTTTCGTAACCGAAGGAAGCGATCCTGTCATTTTCCGCAAGCGTCTTTCTTAAGCGCTCCATCTTCTTTTCAAAAGAAGCCGCATCCGGGTTTTTCATAATGCAGACAAACTCATCGCCGCTGATCCTGCAAGGGCTGCCTTCCGGAACGGAATCCTTCAAAAGACCTGCCACCCGTTTGATCAGACGGTCTCCCGCTTCATGTCCCTGTGTGTCATTCACTGCCTTCAGAGAATTCACATCGGCAAAAACGACCCCGACCTTCTCATCCGGTCCGACATGATCGAGCAGTTCCTGGTATCCTCTTCTGTTCAAAAGACCGGTCAGCATGTCCTTCTCCGACAGTTCCTTATTCATCTGTGCCGTGGCGAGAGCCTCTGCCATGATGCGCGATTGAATGATGACGTAAACAACATTCATCGAAATGGCGGTTCCCGCAAAATTGAATCTGATATCCGGGTCGGCATGCAGAATGATCGTCGCGGCAAGCGGAAACAACACGATCAGGATCACGAATAAACGGCTCCGGATCCGAAAATCACGAAACCTGACCACATATAAGATCAGCATGATGAAAAAGCACACAGCGGACATCGTAGAGGCAAGCGCATTCCAGGGTCCTCTGACAAAATGTCCGTTTTCGATCGTAAATACGCGGCCCATGATCGTCCCGACAGCAAGAAAAACGATCTCGATCAGACACAGTGCCGTGATCAGATAGGGAAATTTCCTGGTAAGGCTCCTCCCGCCTTCCGAAACGAGCGAATGCAGATAGAACCCGTAAAAGATCACGAGCAGATCGATCAGCGCATAGCCGAGAAAATTCAGCACCTGCAAAAGAACACGAAGTTCAGCGTGTCCGTCCAGAACATATGCCAGGACCTCTGCGATCAGTCCGGCAAAACAGATCCACATGCAGATGCGGAATTTCCGGGTAGACGCGGATGCTTCTCTCGGAACCTGATACAGACCGATGATAATGATAATGATAAAAAGCGCCGCGATCAGGTTTGCTGCGGTTAAAAAGGAAACCATGGGAATGCCTCTCGAAAGTTTATACTGCAAGAGTCACTGCAGGATCACTGTCACATAGTGTCGCATACGCAACAATTGTATCACATCTCGCATGACTGCACAATAAAAATTGCAGATAATCCAAGGATCATCTGCAATCACTTATCACCGGCTGTTTTCTCAATCCCAGATTTCCTGGGAAGTTTTGATGAGCCTGCCCGTGCTTGCATCGATATCGTACGCATAGGTGAACCCGTTTGCGTGAAACTCGATCTCATAGATCGGTTTCCCGTATACAAAATTGAGCCTGCATTTCTTATTGCCTTTAAGTTCCCCGTCCGAAATGTTGGCATGTCCCAGCGCAAGGCCCCATGCCTGCTCACTGTTGATCTGTCCGCCGGCCACTTTTTCAAGTTCTTCATCCGCAAGTCTGTTTGCTTCGTCCATTTGCGCTCCCTTCTTTACTGTAAATGCTCTTCTTTGTTTCCATCCTGTTTATTATACGATATTTCACGGGAAGAGGACAATCTGCTTCGCCCTTACCGTTTGTTCCCGTCATTTACAGTTTCAATGAGACCCGTAACCAAATCTTGCAACTGTGCCGCGTTTTTATTCGTGATCACAGGTTTTCCGGTCCTCTTTTCCACCGCCAATCGTGCTTCTCCCGCGGCTTCACCACCTTCAATTGCAACCATCCGGTTTTCCTCAAAGGACTCCGGTTGCTTTTGTTTAGATATTTCTGTGGTAGTAGCCTCAGCCAACATATTAAGCACCAGCTCCAATGTGGACATATTATCCCTGAGGTTTTCCTTTTTCAAACCTTTATGATTCTTATACTGCCGCGTTGTCATCCCGGACCAGGCTTTCGTGATTTCATCTGTTAAAATAGCATATTCTACGCCCTTCTTGACGCCACGTTTATCCCACTCGTCTGTAAATTCTTTTCTTACCTGAATTGCCTGCAGACGCTGGTTGATCCATTCCCTTGAATAGCCCTTCTTAGCATAGGTTTCAAGAGCCCTTTCGATAGTTAGTTCTGGATCTATCACTTCCTCAATGCGCTCTCTGCCAACTTGTGCCAGCCACATCTTAAATGGTTCAGCTTTCTTTGATGGGATCGACTGGATAATGCGAAGCAACTGCTCGGTGTTAGCTACGTCAGTATTATATCTTTTTCCATCCTTCGGAGATCTCATTTTCAGTTGGTGACAATTTGTAACCAACTGACTTCCTTCTCCTTTAAGCCTGTTTTTCAGTACTTTCCAATAATTCCTTGCACCATCAATATCCGGTTGCTCAGTCAGCACGCCAACCACATCCACTATTGAAAAATACCATTCTTCCTCATCCGGGGCCCACGCCGTCCTAATCGGCTGGTCTTCAAATAACTGAACTTTATCATTTGCCATCTGCATTTTTCCCCCTTATCAGTTCTTCGTCTTGTATATGGCTTTTTTCTTCAAGCAGCATAATATATGCCATCATTCTGACCAAATATTCCGGAGGGGCACTTATTCCCTGTTCCCACTGCTGAAGAGTTCTTACGGGAATTCCAAATTTAGCGGAAAATTTACTTTGTGATAATCCCGTTTTCTTTCGTAATTCTTTTATTCTAGCTGAAATATCCATATCATTGCCTCCAAAAACAGCTTTGTACTTTATTAAAGTATAAACCAACTCATATACGTTGTCAACGTATATGTATCTTTGAGTACAACATTATTTCCCTAAAATAAAACTGCAGGCAACCACAAGGATTACCTGCAATCTATTAACACTGTCCGTACCGGAAAATTATATGTGATGTCTAATTTGTAAACGTTCCTGATAATCTTCCGACAGCGATTATATTTCCGCTGTTTCCTTCTGCATCCGTGTCCAGTGCTTTAAAGTTCTCCTCAAATTTCGGATTCGATGCGTTGAAGGTTCCCTTTATCCTTTCAACCGGCGCCCTAAGAGCGACAACATAAACTTCATATGTACGAGTCGATCCGCCCGGTGGATACGGTCCCACATATTCTGATTTCGGGGCCCAGCCCTCATCAAGACTTGTCTCGGTCACATTGTCAGATTTCCAATGCATAAAGTCCCAGGAAGTCGGATCATCCATGATAATGACATAAAGCCCGGCACCATCAACCGCACTCCACTGAAGCTGAGGTGATTTATTTGATCCCTTGTCGGTGTTGGATATGACATCATTCCAGACACCATTATTCAAACTGGTTGAAGTCACGTCAAAAGAGTTGTAGTCATCTATAAATGCATTATACTTCGGAGTATCATCTGCCTCGGCAGCTGTTGATGCAGTATCCTCTGTTGCTACTTCTTCTGTTACAGCTTCCTCTGATGTTTCTTCTTCAGTGACAGCTGTATCGGTACTGCTCTCAGTGACAGAACCGCTCTCTGCAGCAGATTCGCTTACATCACCTGACGATCCGCATCCTGCACATAAAGCTAAGATCATGATACATAATAATATAACCTGCTTCTTCATGATCATTTCCTCCTTGGTATTAAACAATAACGCCTTATACTACAAGGATTAATAAACAAAAGAACAGACCTCGGAAAGGGATGTGTGAGTCCTTTTCAAGGTCTGTTACTTATGTTTTATTTTATTCTTTCAGGATAAGACAGTTTACCTCTTGGAGGATAATCTGCTTTGCCCTATGACATAGTAATATCTCTTCCATAGATTTTGGGACTATATCCAAATAACAATCAATGAACAGCTCTCTTATTAGGTATAAATTCAATACTAAGAGTACTATCCATAGCCTCTGCCAATCTCTTTAAGAGATTAAGGCTTGGATTTCTTGTACCTTTTTCCAATCGACTAATATCAGCCTGACTAATACCACTTTTCTGTGACAACTCCATCTGTGTCATACCAGCTTTTATTCTGGCATCCAGTATCGCTCTTGTGATATTTACTTCTGGCTGTATAGCCTCATATTCTTTAACAAACTCTGGATCCTGCATAAGTTCATCAGTAAGTTCCTGTAAATCACTCATAAGTTCCAGCCTCCTTCCTACGATGATAATCGGTTCTTCTATCTTTAGCTAACTCAATCTCACTTCGTGGTGTCTTTTGCTGCTTTTTTACAAAACCATTAGTCGCTATGATTATTCTCTCCTTATCAAAGAAGTATAAAACACGAACTATGTCATTACCCTCAATGGTTCGTAGTTCAAAGATGCCATCTCCTAAATCTTTTGACAGAGGTTCTCTTGCCATATTTCCATATTCTTCAAGAAGATGCATATTAGCAACAACTTTTGCCTTCATCTTTATGTCAAGAGATCGTATAAACTGCCCTACAGGTTTAGTACCATCCTCTTTTTTGTAAAAATCGACCTTAAACTTCTCCAATAGCTTACTCCTCTGTTTATGCTATATATAGCATATTTTCACTCTATAGTCAATAGAAATGAGGAAACTGATACCTCTGTGCATCTTGTGCACGCTGTGCATATTTTTATAAAAATATCAGAAAACATGCTGACCCTTCATCTGATAGATTCGCTCCTCCTTTGCTTAGTTGACAGGTGAAGCGTCAATAAGATTTAATTCCCCAAAAAGCTCCCAGATTTGTCCCAAATCCTTCCCACAAACGAAATAAAATCAAAATATGTACTTTTACAGAATCCCCAAAAACAAGAAGAAGAAAAAGTACTATATCCCTGGGTATACCACTTTATCCTCCATAGGGCAAAGCAGCTTATCCTCCACCCAGATATAAATACCCAAGTACTTCTTCTTAATGGTTATCTGTAAAAGACTCTCAATCAAGAGTCATAAATCCCATCAACGCCTTATACTACAAGGATTAATAAACAAAAGAACAGACCTTGGAAAGACAGTTTAGGGATCTTTTCAAGGTCTGTTACTTATGTTTTATTTTATTTTTCAGGATAAGACAGTTTACCTCTTGGAGGATAATCTGCTTTACCCTTGGACATGTACATTATTCCAGCTCTTTTACACGGAAATTTCAAACCGTTTTTCCCTGTTCTTTTCGTACTTCTTATGCGTATCATTTGGTACGCTTTCCAATATATTCATACCGTTCAAACGCTATTGTACCCAAAGTGTACCCAAAAGGATTATATCACCTCGCATCCATTAACCAAAGGTCATTTCCAATAATTCCTGAGCTGCATCTTTGCTCTTAACACGCATCAGATTATCATCAATCTTTGCCCTCGAAAGTAAATTCATGCTTCCGTACCATACTATTTCATCATCTACGATGGCAAAATGTTCATGCATATGATCCTGGAGTCTAACCTTTATGCCACAGTTTTCTAATACCTGTACAAGAGCCTTTGTATCTTCAATCTTTTCTTCCGGGTATCCTTCGGGATCAAGTGTAACAACAGTAATCTTCACCCCATTTTCTTGTCTTTGCTTTATAAGCCTTACAAATGCATTTACCTTAGCCTGATTTAATCCTGGGCTGGAAATAATGACCTCTTTATTCGCCTCCAGTAAATCTCTCTCATACACTTTTTCATATGTATCTATACCAAAGATTGCATTTGCATTTTGCTTTTCGGCAATGACATTATTGCATATTTTGTATCCTATCTTCTTATATGTTCGAAGTCGTTTATGATACATTTTTTCAAGGACACGAATATGAGAATCTACATAGTCATAAATGATAACTTCTGTCTTAGTTTCATAGTCTCGATGGAGGCGCCCGGCAAACTGCTCGATATTTCCTTCCGCTGCCGCAGGCATTGTAAGCATCATTGTATCAAGCCTCGGATAATTGAATCCTTCACCAATATACTTATCTATCGCTACCAGGATGACTGACTCCTCATCTGGAACCGACCGCATTTGCAATCTCATTTCATCCTTGGCTTTTCTACTGCCTCCGCCCTGAAGAAGATAAATATGGTCCGCTTTCCCTTGCAGTCTTTGAAATAGAAGCTCCGCATGTTCCTTATACTTTGTCAAAACAAGCGGGGTTCTTCCATTTTGAACGCAGTTCTCAACGTCTGTAATAATCTGCTCATTTCTGGAATCGCATTCAATAACCGCTCTGTTTGCTTCGGTAACTTTAAGATCAGATGCACTAACAAGCCTTGTAAATCTCGGATAAACAAAATGATCAACACCCTGTTTTTCAGCTCTTTCTTTAGCAGTATAACGGAATCTAATCGGACCGAACTGCATAAATACTTTCTTTTCAAGTCCATCTTCCCTCTTAGGCGTTGCGGTCAATCCATAAACGTACTTTGCTTTTGCCGATCCTATAACATCCTCGACAGTTTGTGCCGCCCCATGGTGACATTCGTCCATAATCACCATTCCATACTGTTCAATAATCGGATTGATATCATCTCCCTTACCCAGAGATGAGAATATAGCCACATCGACAATCCCCGTCATGGAATTATGTCCGGCATATAGCTTTCCAATTACGCTTTTTCTCTTCTTTACCCTTCCTGTTTTGGTCTTATACTCCGGCAGCTCAGCATTTATATCCAAGAACTTAGTTAAATCCTCTATCCAGTTCTTTTGAATTTCTGTATTATGTACCAGAATAAGGGTATTAGTTTTTCTTTGCGCTATCATATATGCGCCTACAACCGTCTTTCCAAAAGAAGTAGTTGCAGCAAGAATGCCATTATCGTGTTCCAGAATAGTCGATGCTCCCCTCATCTGCTCTTCATATAGTGTTCCATTGAAAGAAACATCCAAAGGTGTTCCGGTGCACCTATTATCTGTCAGCGAAAAAGGAATATCCACCTCATTGAATCTATCAACCACAGAATCAAGCAAGGCGCGAGGAATACAAATATAACCCGAGTCATCGTAACCGCAGAAAACTATTCGCGGTATACCTTTTGTTGATAATCCCATTGCAGCCTTCTTATAAAAATCCGGATTGCTAAAAGCTGCCATGCGCCGCAATGCATTCTGCATTCGTGGTTTCATGTTCTTTGTATTGATGTAAACCTTGTCAGCAATTACAATCTCAACAGCAGAGGAAACGTCTTCTTTATGCAAAGGATGTTTAGCTTTGTCCCAAGGCTTAGTATCGTTCGAAACCTCAGAATTCGCTTCAAACTCATTGCTAAGAACACCAAGTATTCCTTCTGCTGACCATTCTTTTATTCTTTCTTCTACGATTTCAGAAGAAAGTTTTTTCACCTCTTTTAAACAATCCCATTGATTGGGATATGCATTCCAGTTTTCATCAATAAAAGCGCTATTTCCATACTTCAAAGCCTGTCCTTGTAATGGCAGTGCTACAAGATTACCAAGTCCCGGTTTGCCTGTTTTTGTATTAATCGGTATATGATCCTGAGCCGGAAGCATTCTGTCATAATACTTGAAGCTTCTCATATTTACAGACTCAGCGCCTTTAGTTAAAAGAGCACTCCCGAATTTTCTTGCTGTAACGGCAAGTATCGGACTTTCGAAGAACATCCAAATATGAGCTCCTTTTCCGGACCGTGAATGTTCAACCAAAACCGGAACATCATTGTTTTCACAGATCTTCCTGAAAGCATTAACCTCTGCCATCCACTCCGAATCAAGGTTTGCTCCATCATCTCCACCGATTTTGTCATCATGACAATCAAAATCAAATACAAGAAAATTGACTGTTTCATCAGGAAACATCGGATATAATCCTATTACATCCGAGGCATCTTCCCTAGCGCCTATTAAATGCTCGTACAGCACCTGACCGGTCAATTCTTTATACCTCTGGTTCTGACATTCTCCACAACCCGCCTGCGGATTATTCTTCTTAGGACATATTCCATCTTTCCAGAAATTCCAGCATTGCGTATAGTATCCATGTTTTCCGGTTTTCTTGTTAGCCTTTCCAGAACGTTTACTATACACATCATTTCTACCCTTGAACAGATGATAGTAATACTGGATATGCTGCTTGGTAATAGTAACCGGAAGAATACGAGCTCCTTGATCCTCTTCAAAAGCAAGATTCCTGTCTGGTGACAAATCATCTAACTCCTTTGCCTCCCGCTTGTATGAAATCCCAGCATTATCGAGAAGTCCGTGCAAATATTCAATTTCACTTTCCAATTGTCTTATTCTCGATAAATACTGTTCTTCACCCATATGACCACTTCTTTATTTGATTGTTATATATTTCTGATGTTTCCTAGTCTTGCCAGAGTACCTTGGGGGTGTCTTGAGGGGTACCCCTCAAGTTGTACCATGCAATAATCTACTATTCTTTCACAGCAAGCTTCATTTTGTATTCTTCTTCTGCCAAAGCAATCTGCCGCTGTATCTGCTCTGCTGTTGGAAGGTGCTCCTGTATCTCCTTGATTTTCACATTGTCATATGTTGCTACTCCCATTGGAGTGGTTATTCCCTGAAATGCGAGCTGTACCTCCGTGCGATCCATATCCTTGCAGATCAAAAGCCCAATTGTGGGATTATCGCTATCCCGCTTTACAAATTCGTTAACTGCATTCACATAGAAGTTGAGTTTACCCGCGAACTCAGGATCAAATGGCTTCACCTTTAATTCCAAAACAACATAGCAACGCAGATAGATGTGATAAAACAGAAGATCAATCTTTCTCGTCTTTCCAGCTATTAAGATTTCCTTCTGCCTACCTAAAAACGCCCAGCCCTCACCAAGTTCCAAAAGGAAGCGGGTCATTCGTTGTTCCAAAACATCCTCCAACGCCTCCTCGTCATATTTTTCCGGCAAACTTACAAATCCCAAATCGTAGTTGCTTTTCAATATCTCTTGCGCGAGATCTCCTTGAATGGCAGGCAGTTTTTCAGCAAAATTGGTAACAGCCATTCCGGATGTATGGTATAAATCAGCGCGGATTATATTATCCAAAGCATCTCGGCTAAGGTTCCCCTCTATGGTCTTTCGGATATAAAATAGGGCCTCCTCAACGCTTTTAGCCTTCTGTATGATCATTACATGATGCATCCATGGTACAAAAGCAAACATTTGAGGAAAACTTAATTCTGAATCAGCCTGCTTCAGTTTTGACTCCTGAATTTCTGAAGCAACTTGCTTCAGTTTTGAGCCATTTATGCTAATCTGTTCTTCTATATTTGAAATTAAGGCTTTCGCTTCAGTATTTACCGAATAAAAGCTGTACCATTGCTTCATAAACCAAAGGTTTCTCGCTGAAAACCCTTTCGCTTTCGGGAACTCTGACTGGAGGTCCAGACTGACCCGATTAACAATTCCGCTTCCCCACTTTTCCTCAGCTTTCCTGATTACCAAATCTCTGCCAAGAAGCCAATTGAAAAGTAGCTGTTCCGAATTCACTTTAACGGCAGCTTTAATCTGAGAATTTCGAAATCTTGATTTTAACTCATGTATCCATTCGATATATTCTTTATCCAAGCTCACATCCTGCGACGTTACAAGCCCCCTTTTATTAGTCGGCACTTTATCCATAACGATACTCCTCTTGTTCTATATGATCCAAATTGCTGTGACATTATGGCACCAAAAGGTGATTTAGTGATCTTTCACAAGGTCTGTTACTATTGTTTTATTTTATTCTTTCAGGATAAGACAGTTTACCTCTTGGAGGATAATCTGCTTTGCCCTTGGACACATTAATTATTCAAGCTCGATCGTGCCGGGCGGTTTGCTCGTCAGGTCGAACAGAACGCGGTTCACGCCCTTCACCTCATTGATGATCCGGTTCATACATTTCTGCAGCACGGCAAACGGGATCTCCGTGCACGAAGCCGTCATGAAATCGTCCGTATCGACGCTCCGGAGCACGACCGCATAGTCGTAAGTGCGGAAATCCCCCATGACGCCGACGGAACGCATATTGGAAAGCGCCGCAAAATACTGGCCGGCCTTACCGGCAAGTCCCGCTTTTTCAAGTTCCTCACGGAAAATAAAATCGGCATCCTGAACGATCCTGACCTTTTCGGCCGTCACTTCGCCGACGATCCTGACGCCGAGTCCCGGTCCCGGGAACGGCTGTCTGCCGACCAGATATTCCGGGATCCCAAGCTCTCTTCCGGCCTTTCGTACCTCGTCCTTAAACAGCATCCTGAGCGGTTCGATGATCTCTTTAAAATCAACGCAGGAAGGCAGACCGCCGACATTGTGGTGCGATTTGATCACGGCAGATTCGCCGAGCCCCGATTCGATCACATCCGGGTAGATCGTTCCCTGTACGAGAAAATCAACCGCTCCGATCTTTTTCGCTTCCGCCTCAAATACACGGATAAACTCTTCGCCGATGATCTTGCGTTTCTTTTCCGGTTCCTCAACCCCTGCAAGTTTTTCGTAAAACCGCTCCTGCGCATTGACGCGGATAAAATTCATCTCATAAGGGCCGCCGGCGCCGAATACCGCCTCCACTTCATCGCCCTCGTTTTTCCGAAGAAGCCCGTGGTCCACAAAGACACAGGTCAGATTCTTACCGATCGCTTTGCTCATTAAAACCGCTGCAACGGAAGAATCCACACCGCCCGAAAGCGCGCAGAGCGCTTTCCTGTCTCCGACTTTATCGCGGATCTCGCGGATCTTTGCCTCGACAAACGAATCCATTTTCCAGTCGCCGGCGCAGCCGCAGATCGTATAGACGAAGTTGGAAATGATCTTTCTGCCTTCCCGTGTGTGGGACACTTCCGGATGAAACTGCGTCGCATACAGTTTCCTCCCCGCGCACTCCATCGCAGCGGTGGGGCAGTCTTTGGAAGTCGCCGTGACCATGAAACCGTCCGGTACCTTTTCGATGTAATCCGTGTGGCTCATCCACACATCGGTCGTCTCTTCGATGCCGTGAAACAGGCGGCTGGAAGTATTGACCGACACGGTCGTTTTTCCGTATTCGCTCACCGGCGCGGTCGAAACCGTTCCTTCCAGCAGATACGCCATCAGCTGCGAGCCGTAGCAGATTCCGAGGATCGGAATGCCAAGATCGAAGATCGCCGGATCGTAGTGCGGCGATGTGCTGTCATAAACGCTGTTCGGTCCGCCCGTAAAAATGATCCCCTTCGGATTCATCTTCAGGATCTCATCCATCGTCATGGTGTAGGGATGCACCTCTGCATAGACGTTGCATTCCCTGACGCACCTGGCGATCAGTTGATTGTACTGTCCTCCGAAATCGAGGACGAGAACCGTTTCTCTTTCCATATCCGTTTTCTCTCTTCTAAATATTCTTCCGGTAAAGCAGTCAAACTTTTGGCAGCACATTGACTCTCCCGGTCAACCTGATGTTCGCCGTACAGATTTCACTCCTGAGATCTCACTTTACCGGTCTCACCCTGCAGCTCTCATTCCACCGTAACACTCTTTGCCAGGTTCCTCGGCTTGTCCACGTCAAGCCCCTTGGCAACGCTTAAATAATACCCCAGAAGCTGCAGCGGGATGATCGCAAGAGACCCCGTGAAATGCTCATCCACCTTCGGAATGTAGACCGCAAAATTGACATTGTCTTCGATATCGTATTTTCCGTAAGATGTGATCCCCATCAGGTATGCGCCGCGGCTCTTGCATTCCATCATATTGGAAAGCGTTTTCTCGTACAGGTCGCTCTGCGTGAGCGCGCCGATGACCAGCGTTCCGTCTTCAATGAGAGAAATGGTACCATGCTTCATCTCGCCTGCCGCATAGGCTTCGGAATGAATGTAACTGATCTCTTTCATTTTCAGGGAACCCTCAAGACAGATCGCATAATCGATCCCCCTGCCGATGAAGAAGATGTCCCTGGCGTTGGAATACTTGGAAGCGAACCACTGGATCCGCTCTTTGTCATCGAGCACTTTTTCCATCTTGGACGGAATGCTTAACAATTCTTCGACATAGTGATCATACGATTCCATGCGTCCTCTTGCCTTCGCGAACACGAGCGAGAGCAGGAACATACAGATCAGCTGGCAGCTGTATGCCTTGGTAGTCGCAACCGAGATCTCCGGTCCCGCGAGGGTATAAAGGCAATGATCCGCTTCCCTTGCAATGGAAGAATCGAGCACATTCACGATCGCAAGCGTTGCCACGCCTTTCTCTTTGGCCATGCGAAGCGCTGCAAGCGAATCGGCCGTTTCACCGGACTGTGAAATGATGATCACAAGAGCATCCGGCAACAGACGGTTCTTTCTGTAACGGAATTCCGAAGCAAGCTCGACCCTGACCGGAATGTCGCAGAGTTCCTCAAGCACATACTGCGCTTCCATCCCGACATGCCAGGCGCTTCCGCAGGCAACGATATAGATACTTGAAAAAGCGCGGATCGCTTCCTCCGTAAGACCTGATTCCGAAAGATCGATCACTCTGCCATCATCTGTTTCCTTGATATATTTCCGGAGTGTATCCAGAACGACTTTGGGCTGTTCATGGATCTCCTTGATCATGAAATGCTCATAGCCGCCTTTTTCCGCCGCTTCGGCATCCCATTCAACCGTTACGGGTTCTTTGGGAACCTTGTCGCCGTCCAGATTATAGAAGATCACTTCTCCCGCGCAGATCTCAGCCATCTCCAGATTGTCCATGTAATAGACACTTCTGGTGTGCTTTAAGATCGCGGGAACATCTGAAGCGATGAAAGTTTCCCCTTTGCCTGCGCCGATGATCATCGGTGATTCTTTTCTTGCCGCGTAGATCCTGCCAGGATAGTCTGAAAACATCACGGCAAGCGCATAGGAACCGCGGACCCTGACGAGAGTTTTGGCCAGTGCATCGATCGGACCCATTTTGTATTTATGGTAGTAATAATCCACCAGCTTGATGAGCACTTCCGTATCGGTCTCGGAATAGAACTTGTAGCCGTTGCGCTCCATCTTGGATTTCAGTTCCTGATAATTTTCAATGATCCCGTTGTGAACACCGACCACTTCCGATTCCACAACGCCGGACCCCGAGCCCGAGCAGTTCCCCGAAACATGCGGATGCGCGTTGGTCTGACTCGGCGCGCCGTGTGTCGCCCATCTGGTATGGCCGATCCCGCAGGTACCGGAAACCGTTTTCCCGCCGTCCGTCTTTTCCACAAGGTTGTTGAGTTTCCCCAGTGTTTTTACGACAACGGCAGGCGCTTCCCCGTCTCTTACGGCAAGCCCCGCAGAATCATATCCTCTGTATTCGAGTTTCGACAGTCCCTGCAAAAGCACCGGGGCAGCCTGTTTGTCGCCAACATATCCAACGATCCCACACATAGATCTTCCTCCATCCTGTTATAAACATTTCTGTTAAGGTCATTCCGCTAAAACGTCTCTGCCTGAAACGTCAGCTTTCGTCTTCACTCCGGCCTCCTGACGCGATCACCGCGCCGGCTGTATAGAAAAAAGGGTATCATGAACAGATCATGACGCCCTTGCCATACCCCGATTATAATGCAACAAAGCATATGTTACAAGCGCGGGGCAAAAAATTGATTCCGATTGATTTTTCCTGTATAATTTCCTGTAAGATCTATTTATAAAAATCACCCGACGGAGGCGGCATATGGAACTGATCAAAATGAAATGTCCAAGTTGTAATGCAGATCTGGAACTGAACCCTGCGCTCAAAGAAGCATTCTGTGTTTACTGCGGCTCAAAGATCCTTTTGGCCGGCATGGAGAGCACCAATGCGCTCGGGCAGCCGGTCGCAGATGAGCACCTTGTTGAAATGCTGAAAACAACAGGACCGCTCCTTACGAGAAACAGTGAACTTACGGCCACGCTGAACAAGAAAAACACCCAGCTGCAGACTGCGCAGCGAAAACTGGCCGGGATCAGGATCCCTCTGATCAACAATGACCAGCTGGATTTCTTCAAACCCGAACATGAGAAACTGTATCTGCTGATCTTCATTCTCGGCGCCGTTTGGGCTACCATCTGTATGTTCATCCCGTATGTCGGTTTCCTGCTCACCCTGTTTTTGTTTGCGCCCGCTGCCGTCGCCATGTTTTTCCTGTATAAAGGTACCAGAAACAAGCAGATCTACCTCCAGACGATCGCAAAAACACAGCAGGAGATCAGCAGCATCCAGCGGGAGCTGAACGCAAATAAGGAAACGCTTTCCAAATACAATCTCGAAGCCATTCCGGCAAAATACAGGTCCGGAAAGATCTTCAATTTCTTCGCGGAAGTACTGTCCGACCAGAGGGCCACAAACGTCAGTCAGGCGATCAACCTCTATGAAAATGAGCTGCGCAATCAGAAAATGGAAGCCATGCAGCAGAAACAGCTTGAAAAGATCGAACAGCTCACCAGAGAAAACGCCGCCATTAAAGCGGAACTCAACAGAAGGCAGTGATCACCCCTGTTTTCCGTCCGACTGTCTGATCATATCTTCCACAACGATATCATAGATCTCACCGACACCGTTGCAGTATTCGAGGATCTTCCAGGGTTCATTGGTATGAAAATGGATCTTGATCAGGTCCTCGTCTCCTGCGGCGATAAGGGAATTCCCTTCAAAATGCGCCGTAATGTAATCGGCGATCTCATCCTCGTCCAGATCCTGATCGCGCCTGTCGATCAGAAGCTGCGTGTCATAACGATAAGCAAACTGATCCTCTTCCGCATCAATGCTGTGTATTGGTTCCATGCTCTTCATTCCTCCGTTATCTTATATTTCAAACATCTTCTGTATTCTACCACAGCCGTCAAATAAAAGATAAGACCATTCGTAAAAATCATCCGGGCAAAAACAAATACCGGTCGCAATTAGCACATGCTAATCAAAATTTATGCCGAATTTACTGCATTTTTTGTGCAATAATTACCCTTGACTAACTACTCGGGATGTGATAAAACTTTCTTTGTTACAGGAATGAGAAAGGCCGGCAAAGAAGCCGGTGCGGAGGATCATGATGAAAGCAAAGAAGTTTTTGATCATAGGAGGCGTTGCAGCCGCTTTGGGCGCATCATACTTTATCCTGACCGCTTTTACCGGAAAAGCGACCGCCTATCAGGCAGAACCGGTGAGCGTGCAGAACATATCGGAGACCGTAGAAGTGACGGGGGATGTACATGGTGAGAATAGCACAACCTACTATTCCGCAGTGACAGCCCCCGTCAGTTTTTTTGATCTGGAAGCGGGCGACACGGTTGAAATGGGCCACAAGGTCTTAAGCTACGATCTGAAAGACCTGATCCTGGCAAGAGATCAGGCAGCGCTGACGGCGGAATCCGCGGAAAACAGCATGAACGGCCAGGTCAAGGCCAGCAATTCCAACCAGGCCAAATACAGCAAGGCAAAATCGGATGCCGAAACCTATCAGATCTACTACGCGCTCGTCAGACAGGACAGCGACGCGATCAACCAGAGCCAGTACCAGGAAAACTGGGACATCAACTGCGCCGCCGACGGCATTCAGAAAGATATCGCCAAAAAGACCGGGGAAGTAAACAACAAGTCCATCGAACTCGAAAAGGCAGAGGCAGCCGGAGATGCGGCAGCGATCAAACGGATCGCCGGTGAGATCGAGAGTCTGAACACGGATATCGCAAACTTAAATGCAGATCTTGCGGGTCTTCCTCCCGCATCCTTAAATCCCGATGAATATGCCAGACAGGTTGCGGACGGCAACTGGATGTCGGATATCATGCGCAACTGGACGGAAGCCACAACGCTCAGAAATACCTATGAAGGACAGATCTTAAATTCCTACCAGAAAGACCAGCTGCAGAATTCCTACGATCTCTCACTGCTGAGCGCAGAGTCTGCCGAAGATACGCTTGCGATCGCAAGGGACGGCGTCAAGATCACGGAAAACGGCATCGTTACGGAATGTTTCGTGAGCGAGGGTTCCGTCGCGGCCAGAGGAACGCCGCTGTTTACGGTCGAGAGCAGCAACAGGATGAAAGTCGAGGCCGGCGTTTCCAAATACGATATCGGCAAGATCCGGGAAGGCCAGCGCGCGCAGATCACGATCGCGGGAAATACCTATACCGGAAAAGTCACACAGATCAGCCGTCTGGCAAAAGCGCAGAATTCCGACAAGGCCAAAGTCACGGTATCGGTAAGCTTCGACAACCCAGATGAGCTCGTTTATATCGGTCTGGAGGCGGATGTCACGATCTTTACGACCGATAAGGAAGGCGTGCTCGTCATTCCGCTCGAAGCCGTCTATGCGGATGATGAAGGCACCTACTGCTACGTGATCCGTGGCGGCATCGTCGAGAAGCAGTACATCCATACCGGCGTCGAGTCGGATGCATACACGGAAGTCTTCATGGGATTAAGCGAAGGAGAAGAAGTGATCACGGATGCGATCACGGATGACAAGATCGGAAGCAGAGCCGAGGCAAAATAATGCAGAAAAAGATACGCAGAAGAAAACGAAAATCGGAACCGGAGCTTGAGATTGTTGATCTCGATAAAATGACCGATCCGGTCAATGTGGAGGATGCCGCAGGGTCTGCGGATGCAAAAAATGCAGATGAGGAAAAGGCCGATCATGCAGCGGCCGAAGAAGGAAAAAAAGAATCGAAGGTCCTCATCGAATTTAAGAAAGTCTGCAAGAAATACGCGCAGGGTGAGCATGTCTTCTACGCCTTAAAGGATGCGGATCTTACGATCAACGAAGGCGAAATGGTCGTGATCTTAGGACCGTCCGGTGCGGGAAAAAGCACCCTCTTAAACCTGCTCGGCGGCATGGACTCCGCTTCTTCCGGCCAGATCCTTTTTGACGGAACGGACCTGACGACGTTTACGGATAATATGCTCACGAAATACCGGGCAGAGAATGTGGGCGTGGTCTTTCAGTTCTATAATCTGATCCCGACACTGACGGCTTACGAAAATGTGGCGCTGATGAAAGATATCAAAAGCAACACGACCGATCCCGTCGAAGCGCTCGATGCGGTCGGATTAAAAGATCATATGCACCAGTTCCCTTCGCAGATGTCCGGCGGCGAACAGCAGCGTGTCTCGATCGCCAGAGCCGTCGCCAAGAACCCGAAGCTGCTGCTCTGCGATGAACCCACCGGCGCGCTCGATACCGGGACCGGCAAGGAAGTGCTAAAGCTCTTGCAGGATATGAGCAGGGAAAAGAAACGGACGGTGGTCATGGTCACGCACAACAGCTTTTTTGCGGATATCGCGGACACCGTTATCCGCGTCAAGAACGGCGGGATCCAGAGCATCGTGCACAACGATTCCCCCAAGGATGCTTCGGAAGTAAACTGGTGACAATATGCTGATCAGAAAAATGTGGCGGGATCTGGCCAAAAACAAGACGCAGTTCATTTCCATCTTTCTGATGTCTCTTCTGGGAATGCTGGTCTTTGTCGGTCTGGATGCGGAAAGCTCCGGCGCGGATGCCGCCGTCAAAAAATATTACGAAACCTATAACCTTCCCGATGTCTGGGTGCAGGGCGCGGGCTTTTCGGATGATGAGGTCCGCCTGGCAGAAAAGATCTCCGGTGTAAAGAACGTGGAAAAACGGCTGTCCCTGACCGGCACCGCCGAAGGGTACGACAACGCCTTTCTCTATGTCAATTTCCTTACTTCCAATGAGATCGGCTCTCTCATGCTCTATGAAGGTGAGCCGTACCGCGAAGAGGAAGAAGGCGTCTGGGTCGAGGAATGGTTTGCCAGGACCAACGGCATTCATGTCGGCGATCCGTTTTCGTTCAAGATCGACAGCATCCGGATCGACACCGTCGTCAAAGGCATCATCGATTCCTGCGAATATGTCTACTATGTGTCGGAATCCGATACGATGTATCCGAACTATCAGAAGTGCGGTCTCCTCTTCCTTTCCGCCGCCTCATACCCGGATCCTGCAAACATCATCTATAACCAGCTGCTCGTCGATGTGGATGATAGCAGGAGCAGCAAAGAAAATATCGATACGATCAAGATCAGTCTGGAAAGATCATTTGACCGCGACGATATCGCCGTTACGGACAGAGACCAGAACTTAAGCTATGCGACTTTTGATGCCGAAGTCAGGCAGCATCACGCCATGGGGATCATGTTTGCCGTGGTCTTCCTTGCGATCGCGCTTCTTGGGATCGTAACGACGATGGCGCGCGTGACGGCCAGCCAGCGGACACAGATCGGCACCCTGAAAGCCCTCGGGTTTTCCAAAGGCAGGATCACCCTGCACTATGTTTCCTACGGATTTCTGATCAGTGCGCTCGGCTGTATCGCGGGCACCTGGATCGGCTATCTGACCATGCCGCCCTGGATCCTCGGTATGTTTGCGGGCAGTTATCTGATCCCGGATCTTAAGGGCAAGATCACGAGGCTCGATGTGATCGCCACGGCCGTTGCGATCTTAGTGGCCACCCTTGTCAGCTTCCTATCCTGCAGAAAGGAATTAAAGGATCCGCCTGCGGTCACGCTGAAACCGCCCGCGCCGAAAAAGGTCCGGCATTCCGCCTTCGAGCGGAGCAGACTGTGGCTGATGCTTGATTTTTCCACGCAGTGGAACATCCGTGACGTTTTACGCAACAAGATGCGAAGCCTCATGGGGATCCTCGGCGTCGTAGGCTGTGCCATGCTGCTGATCTGCGGCTTCGGATGTTTTGATTCGATCGGAGGACTTGTCGACAAGATCTACGGGGAACTCATGACCGCAGACAACAAGATCATGCTGAGCGCCGAGGCGGACTATGATTACGCCTATGACCTTTGCAGACGCTATCAGGGACAGATGATCGAAGAGATCAGTGTGGAATTCGTGTCCGGCACCGTCAAAAAGAGCGGCAGCGCAACCGTTGTTGACGAGGGCAACTACATCCACATCCAGGACAGGGATCTGAAACCCGTACATCTGAACCGGAACGGGATCGCCATGACGCTCAAAATGGCAGATCTTCTGGGACTGAGATCGGGTGATTTTGTCAAATGGCATGTGGTCGGCGATGACAAATGGCAGTATTCGAGGATCGCGCAGATCTACCGGGATCCGTCGGTACAGGGGATCACGATGACGCGCGCTGTCTATGAGCAGATGGAATACACCTTCATACCGACCGCCGTTCTGACCAACCGCACGGTCGCAAAAGACATCGTGGATGATGATGAAGTGATGACCATCCTGAATGTGAACGACATGAAGGCCGCCTTCACCGAAACCATGGAAATGATGAACGCGATGGTCTATGTGATGGTGATCGGCGCCGTACTTCTCGGCGTTGTCGTGCTCTATAACCTGGGCGTGCTGTCTTTTGTGGAAAAAACCAGGGAAGTGGCAACGCTCAAAGTCCTCGGTTTTAAATCTTCCAAGATCCGTTCCATTCTGCAGAAACAGAACATCTGGCTGACCGTGATCGGGATCGCCTGCGGTCTCTATGCCGGCTGGGCCATGCTCTATGTGATCTGCACGACGGTTTCCGACACGCTTGACATGTACCCGATCATCAGCCTGAAGACTTATCTGTTTGCGGTCGTTGGCACGTTTCTGGTGTCGGTCAGCGTCAATTTCATGTTTTCCGGGAAAGTCAAAACGATCGACATGGTTGACGCGCTCAAAGGCGTGGAGTAAACTGTTTCTACCCCTATCAATGCATCTTCAGTGAAGGAGAAAACTCATGGCATTACAGGAATCCGGAGAAATGTATCTGGAAACGATCTATGTGCTTTCACAGGAATCCAATGAGGTGCGCGCGATCGATGTCGGCGCACAGCTCGGATATTCCAAGCCTTCCGTCAGCCGCGCGCTCGGCCTTCTGAAAGAGGAAGGTCTTGTCAGAAAAAGCGCGGAAGGATTCATCTGTCTGACCAAAGCAGGGGAGATCTTAGCAGAACGCATCTATGAGCGGCATTCCCTGCTGACCAAACTTTTGATCGATATCGGAGTGGATGAACAGACCGCTTCCGAAGATGCCTGCAGGGTCGAACACTACATCAGTGAGAAAACGTTTGAAGCGCTCAAAGCGCATATCAAAAATCGCGGTGCTTAATGCGCCGCGATCTTTTTTTATCTGTCTGCCTTAGATCCTGTTATCGGTCATCCGGTCCGGCTGCCCTTATCCGAGCGCCACATCCAGTGCCATCATCAGTGTAAATCCCAGCGCAAACATGACCACCCCGACATTCGAATGTTCACCCGAAGACATTTCCGGGATCAGTTCTTCCACCACAACATAGAGCATCGCGCCCGCCGCAAAACTGAGCAGATACGGCATGGCGGGAACAATGAGGCCTGCCGCCACGATCGTAAGCAACGCCCCTACGGGTTCCACGGCGCCCGACAGAACACCGTCGAGAAATGCCCTGCCCTTGCTCTTTCCTTCCGCAAGAAGCGGCATGGATACAATGGCGCCTTCCGGGAAGTTCTGGATCGCGATCCCGAGCGAAAGTGCCAGTGCCCCTCCTGCCGTAATGTAAGCATTTCCGGAAAGAAAGCCCGCATAGACGACGCCGACGGCCATGCCTTCGGGAATGTTATGCAGGGTAACGGCCAGGACCATCATCGTGGTCCGTTTCAGCCTTGCTTTCGGGCCCTCCGCTTTTTCCGCATTCAGATGCAGATGCGGGATCAGGGAATCCAGTAACAGCAAAAACAAAACGCCGAGCCAGAATCCCACAAACGCCGGAACAAAACTCCATCTTCCAAGTCCCTCGCTCTGCTCCATCGCCGGAATGATCAGACTCCAGATGGATGCCGCCACCATGACACCGCTCGCAAACCCGGAGAGCGCTTTCTGCACCTTGATCCCCAGGCCTTTTCGTAGCAGGAACACACAGGCCGATCCCAAAGCCGTTCCGGCAAACGGGATCATGAGCCCCGTAAATACCGCTGTATTCATTTCCTACCTCGATCCTAAGAACGCCAACGCGCCGGTTGCCGCCAGAATGATCCCGACAATGATCAGAACGATGATGGCATAGCAGAAATAGGATCTTGCAAAGTTCTTCAGATTTTTATTTGCAGGCGCAAAGCACATCACGATCAGAAGGATCGTGCCGATCCCCGGGAGCAGGAATAAAAGCTCGTAACCGAAATAGGCCCACATCGAAAGGGGACGGTATTCCTCCGGGATCATCTCCTTGCTGATCTCTGTTCCGCAATTCGGACATTTCATAATTCATCTCTCCTTTTCCTGAAACTGTTTTCTAAAGATTTTTAAAATGATCTTTCCTGAAAAAAACGGCCCCCGCAGATCCGTGTCCGCAAGAGGGTCGTCTGTTCCATATAAGATTATCCGAAATTGCGCAGGATTTTTCAAGTCATTTGTGATTGACCGTTTCAGTCAAGATCGCACGGTCCGTACTAAGATTCTCTCTTAAAGGTTCGAATAGCCCATCAGGGATTCGTCTACGGCTCTTGCAACGGCCCGGCCTTCCGCCATCGCGCGGACAACAAGCGACTGCCCGCTGTGCATGTCACCGGCCGTAAAGACACGATCCGTCGAGGTCTCATAAGAATCCGCTTCCGTCTTAACATTGCTCCTTGCATCGGCTTCCACATGAAACGTTTCCAGCGTATATGCCTTAGGTCCTAAGAACCCGGCGGCGATCAGAACAAGTTCTGCCTTTCGTTCCTGCTCTGTCCCGGGTACCGGTTCCATCTTCATGCGCCCGGTTTTTGAGTCCTTTACGCTTTGCAGCAAAACCGTTTTGACCCCTTTCAGTCTCCCCTGTTTGGTGGCAAGAAATTCCTTTACGGTCGTCCGGTAGATCCTCGGATCTTCCCCCTGTAGAAAAGCAGCTTCTTCCTGCCCGTAATCCGTCTTCAAAACCTTCGGCCATTCCGGCCAGGGATTCGAATCTAAGCGCTCTTCACTCGGCTTCGGCATCATTTCGAGCTGCAGAACGCTTGCCGCCTTCAGCCTCAGCACCGTACCCACGCAGTCGTTTCCGGTATCTCCGCCGCCGACCACGATCACGTTTTTGCCTGCGACTTTTCCGAAGGAAAACGGCTGCTCAGCGATCAGTTTTTCGGAGTCAAAATCAAGGTCCATGAGTTTTCTGCTCACTTCCGTCAGAAAATCGACTGCAAAATAAATCCCCTTTGCCTCTCTTCCTTCTGCCTGCAGATCTCTCGGGTTTCCGGCCCCGCCGCAAAGGATCACGCGGTCAAATTCCTGAAGCAGTTCCTCTCCCGTTACGTCCACGCCGACATCCACGCCGCAGCGGAATTCGACGCCTGCTTCTTCAAGCAGAGTGATCCTGCGGTCGATGATGCGCTTGTCCAGTTTCATGTTCGGGATCCCGTACCTGAGCAGTCCGCCTGGCCGGTCGTTTTTTTCAAATACCGTAACACTGTGTCCCCGCCTGTTTAAAAGCTGCGCCGCCGCAAGTCCCGCAGGACCGCTGCCGACGATCGCGATCGTTTTGCCCGTTCTGCTTTCCGGTGCCTCTTCCTTTACGAGACCGTTTGCAAAGGCATACTCGATGATCGCTTTCTCATTTTCCTTCGTCGACACCGGAGCCGTATGCAGGCCGCAGGTGCAGGCATTTTCGCAGAGCGCGGGGCACACCCTCGAAGTAAACTCCGGAAGGCCGTGCGTCATGCTCAGTCTGCGGTACGCCTGTTCAAAGTTCCCGCGATACACCAGCTCGTTGGTCTCCGGGATCAGATTGTGCAAAGGACACCCCGAGATCATGCCGGCAAGTTTTTCGCCGGACTGGCAGAACGGCACGCCGCAGGCCATACACCTTGCGCCCTGTTCCATCTGCTCTTTCACAGGCAGTGCCTCATGAAATTCGTTAAAATCCGAAAGCCTTTGTGCAGGCGTTCTCACACACCCGTCTTTTCGTTCATACTCCAGAAATCCTGTGATTTTTCCCATCTCTTCTCTCCCGGTTGTTATATTCCTAAGATCTACCGGCCCTGCTGCCCGGTGCATTCATAAAAGGCTTCGATCTGTGCATCCTCGTGGCTCATGCCCTGTTCCTCATACATGCCCGTCGCAACGATCAGCTTTTTATAATCCTCCGGAATGATCTTCTTGAAGTTCGTAAGCTCTGCTTCAAAATCCGCCAAGATCTGCGCTGCCTTTTGGGATCCCGTGTACCTGACATGATCCTCGAGCATTTTCTTCAGTTCTTCCCGGTCCGTTTTCGTCTCCACCTGTTCCATGAAGACCATTTCCTTGTTCAGGTTCTTATACAGCCGGTTGTGCTTATCATACACATAGGCGATCCCGCCGCTCATGCCGGCCGCAAAGTTCTTGCCGGTCGGCCCTAAGATCACGCATCTGCCGCCTGTCATATATTCGCAGCCGTGTTCTCCGACACCTTCCACGACGGCCGTCGCGCCGGAATTGCGGACACAGAACCGCTCGCCTGCCATACCCGCGATATAGACTTCTCCGCCGGTCGCGCCGTACAGCGCCACATTACCGGCGATCATGTTGTCTTCCGCCTCATATCCGGCATCCTCGGGCGCCTTTAAGATGATCTTCCCGCCGGATAAACCTTTGCCGAGATAATCATTGGCATCCCCTGTCACGGAAAGCGTCAGACCTGCCGGGATGAAGGCGCCGAAACTTTGTCCGGCAGCGCCCATGCAGTTTACTTTTACCGTATCCTCGGGAAGTCCCGCGGGGTGCGCCATGGTGATGGCGGAGCCAAGCAGAGTCCCAAAGGCCCTGTCGGTGTTTCCGATCCGGATCGCAACTTCCGCTTTCTTCTGCGCGCCGATCGCTCTCCTGATCTTTTCATCCTGCAAAAGTTCCGCTTCATCTTTGGTATGCGCAAGGTCAAAATCATAGACCGCGCGTTCATCAAACGTGCAGGCGCTTTCCGGATCCCGGTACAGGATATTGCTTAAGTCAACGCGTTTTGCCGCGCCGCTTAATCCCTCTTTTTTCTTCAGAAGATCCGTTCTGCCAACCAGTTCGTCAACACTTCTGACGCCGAGCCTTGCCATGTATTCGCGAAGCTGTCTTGCCACAAACAGCATGAAGTTTTCGACATATTCGGGCTTCCCCATGAAGCGCTTTCTGAGCTCGGGATTCTGCGTGGCAACGCCCATCGGGCAGGTGTCTAAATTGCAGACACGCATCATGACGCAGCCGAGCGTGATGAGGGGCGCTGTCGCAAAACCGAATTCCTCCGCGCCAAGGATCGCCGCGATCGCAACGTCCCTGCCGGACATGAGTTTTCCGTCGGTTTCGATGATCACCCGTTTCCTGAGCCCGTTCCTGATCAGTGTCTGATGGGTTTCGGCAAGTCCCAGTTCCCAGGGCAGTCCCGCATCATGGATGGAACTGATCGGCGCGGCGCCCGTTCCGCCGTCATACCCGGAGATCAGGACCACCTGCGCGCCTGCCTTGGCAACGCCTGCCGCAACGGTTCCGACCCCCGCTTCGGAAACGAGTTTCACGGAGATCCTTGCCTTCGGGTTCGCGTTTTTCAGATCGTAGATCAGCTGCGCGAGATCCTCGATCGAATAGATGTCATGGTGTGGCGGCGGAGAGATCAGGCTCACGCCGGGTGTCGAATGTCTGGTCTTTGCGATCCAGGGATAGACCTTCTTCGCCGGCAGATGTCCGCCCTCACCGGGCTTTGCGCCCTGTGCCATCTTGATCTGGATCTCTTTTGCGGAACACAGATACCTGCTCGTCACGCCGAATCTCCCGGAAGCCACCTGCTTGATCGCGGAGCACTTGTCCGTTTTCTTTCCGGCGGTCTTTAATCGCTCGTCCGATTCGCCGCCTTCTCCGGAGTTTGATTTTCCCTGCAGATGATTCATCGCAATGGCCAGCGTCTCATGCGCTTCCTGTGAGATGGATCCGTAGGACATCGCGCCCGTCTTAAAGCGTTTCACGATATCTTTTTCCTGTTCCACCTCTTCAAGGGGAATGCCTTCCTTCGGAAAATCAAAATCCATCAGGCTTCTCAAATAACCGGTCTCTTCGGCATCCACCAGTTCCGTATATTGTTTGAAGGCCTCGTAATCGTTATCTCTCGTTGCTTTCTGCAACAGATGGATCGTCTGCGGATGGTATCTGTGCGTCTCCCCCTGCGCCCTCAGTTTGTGTCTGCCGACGGATTTTAACTGCATCTGTGTCGGAAGCCCCAGCGGATCAAAGGCCTTTGAGTGCTGCGCATCGGCCGCTTCCGCGATGTCTTCGAGCGTGATCCCTTCAACGGGGCTGACCGTTCCCGTAAAGTACCTGTCGATCACCTGTTCCGAGATCCCGATCGCTTCAAACATCCTGCTGCCCCGGTAGGACTGGATCGTGGAGATCCCCATCTTGGACGCGATCTTGACGATCCCCCTAAGGATCGCATGATCGTAGTCGTCCGCTGCCGCATAATAGTCTTTGTCAAGCAGGCCGCACCGGATCAGTCTGTCGATCGAAGCGTGCGCCAGATACGGATTCACCGCGCTTGCGCCGTACCCTAAAAGCGTTGCAAAATGATGGACTTCCCTGGGCTCGCCGGATTCAAGCACGAGTGACATGGCCGTGCATCTTTTTGTCTGCACGAGATGTCTGTGGACCGCCGCAACGGCTAAAAGCGACGGGATCGCCACATGATTTTCATCCACCCCGCGGTCCGATAAGATCAGGATGTTGGCACCCGCAGTGTAGGCTTTGTCCACCTCCACGAAAAGCCGGTCGAGAACGCGTTCGATCGGTGTGCTCTTGTAATAGATGATCGGGACCTTTGCCACCGCAAAGCCCGGTTTGTTCATATGCGACAGTTTCAGAAGATCGAGGTCCGATAAGATCGGGTTGTCGATCTTAAGCATATGGCAGTTTTCGGGACGCTCGGACAAAAGATTCCCGTTCTTCCCGATATAAACAGCCGTAGCGGTCACGATCTTTTCCCGCACCGCATCGATCGGCGGATTGGTGACCTGCGCAAAGAGCTGTTTGAAATACCCGAACAGCGGCTGGTATTCCTTCGAGAGCACGGCCAGCGGCGTATCGGTTCCCATGGCGCCGATCATCTCCGAACCCGTCAGAGCCATGTGCTCGATCTCTTCCATGTATTCCTCGTAGCTGTAGCCGAAGGTTTTGAGCAGACGGTACAATTCCTCTTCCGCATATTCCGGGGTCCGCTCATTCGGGATCTTCACATCCTTTAAGTGCAGGAGATTACTGTCAAGCCATTCCCCGTAGGGCTTTCCGAGCGCATATTTTTCCTTCAGTTCCTCGTCGGAAATGATCTTTCCCGCCCGCGTGTCCACAAGCAGGATCTTGCCGGGATGCAGCCGCTCCTTTTTGATGATGTGCGCTTCTTCAACCGGCAGCACACCGACTTCCGAACTTAAGATCAGACGGTCGTCATCGAGCACATAATATCTGGACGGTCTTAGACCATTTCGGTCTAAAATCGCCCCCATCACATCTCCGTCCGAATAGAGAATGGACGCCGGGCCGTCCCACGGTTCCATCATGGTCGCATAATACTGGTAAAAATCACGGACTTCCGGGGAGAGTGTATCATTGTGGGACCAGGGTTCCGGGATCAGAATGCCGGCCGCAAGCGGCAGTTCCATTCCGGCCATCATCAAGAATTCCAGGGTATTGTCAAGCATCGCCGAGTCGGAACCCGAAGAAGAGATGACCGGAAGGATCTTTAACATGTCCGCATCGGAAAAAGCATCCGTATGCATGGTCTCTTCCCTGGCAAGCATCTTGTCCGCGTTGCCCTTGATCGTATTGATCTCCCCGTTATGCACCAGCAGCCTATTCGGATGCGCCCTTTCCCAGCTCGGGTTCGTGTTCGTGGAAAATCTCGAATGCACCATGGCGATCGCAGAGATGAAATCCGCATCCTGCAGATCCGCAAAGAATGACCGCAGTTGCCCCACCAGGAACATGCCCTTATACACGATCGTCCTGCACGATAAGGACGGCACATAGGTCTTATTGCTGCTCTGCTCGAACACGCGCCTGATGACATACAGTTTCCGTTCAAAATCAAGATCCGTTTTCAGACCGGCCTTCCTTCCGACAAAGCCCTGCATGATACAGGGCATGCTGTCGACGGCTTTCTGGCCGAGCACTTCCGGATAAGTCGGCACGCTTCTCCAGCCGAGGAACGGCAGGCCTTCCTTCTGCACGATGACCTCAAACATCTTCTGCGCCTGGGCGCGTTTCAGTTCATTCTGCGGAAAGAAAAACATGCCGACCGCATATTCTCTTTCGTTTCCGATCGGGATCCCTTCCTCTTTGCAGACTTTTGCAAAGAAAGGGTGCGGGATCTGCGTTAAGATCCCGACGCCGTCTCCGGTCTTGCCTTCCGCATCTTTTCCGGCACGGTGTTCTAAGTTCTCGACGATCTTCATGGCATCATCCACGATCGCCCTGCTCTTCACACCTTTGATATTGACGATCGCACCGATCCCGCAGTTGTCATGTTCAAATTCCGGTCTGTAAAGTCCCTGCTTCATGATTTTTCTCCCGAACATTTTCATTAATGAACAAAAAAGCGCCGGGCAGAATGATCCTGCCTGACGCCTTTGTCTGCATAATAAAAGGGTGTCGATCCGAAACGGACTGACACCCTTGCCACTGATGAAGTTATCTTACGCCACGAACTTCCTGTTGTCAAGTTTTCCCCTTATAAAAATCGGATTTCTTTAACCTTTGCCATTAGATTAAAAAACATCTAATCCTTCAAACAAGATACCGGAACTACAAAAACTCCATCTTCACGTCTATAAGCGAACGGAGCAATTCCGCACAAAACCATCATAAACGATGGTTTCGGCATTTTAGCAGTATCAATCTTTTTCGCCAGTTTTATCAAACCGGCCGCGCCTTCGTTGATCAAATCATCGCCACCAAGCTTAATCTCTATCAACCCATACTTTCCGTTTCTGAGGTGAACTACCGCATCACACTCAAGTCCGGTTTTATCTCTGTAATGATACACATCGCCATCAAGAACATCCGCATAGATACGCAAATCCCTAATGCAGAGATTTTCAAATATATATCCCATAAGATTAAGATCATTGATCAGATCCTGTGGGCCCATGCCAAGCGATGCCGTCGCAATAGAGGGATCCACAAAATACCGTGTATCAGTAGTCCTTATCGCTGTTCGGGATCTGAGATTTGGATTCCATGCATGTGAATCTTCGATCACAAAGATTTTTTTCAACGCGTTCAAATATGAATAAACGGTTTCCTTATCAAATGTGTCCGTTTCATTAGTTATAACATCATCGCGGATTGTTTCCAATGCAGCCTGTGTTGCGATATTTCGAGCATACGATCTCATTAGTCTTTTAGTTCTTTCGGGATCACGTTTTACACCGTCAACTCTTGAAATATCATCATTCACTATTGCATCAAAATAATCCCGAGCCTGTTTCAATGATACTTTCGGCGGGTTTCCGATTGCTCTCGGCCATCCACCGCGACAGATCAGAAATGCGATATCATCAACATCGTGATTATCTGAACCATTGACATCCTTCCCTTCAAACATCTGTGCAAGAGAAACTTGTCCGTTAGAATCGCCGGATTCAAATAGCGACATTGGGCGCATCTTCATTCGAACGATCCTGCCCGTACCCGTATGCGTGCTTTTGTCCAGTTCAGGCGGAACAGATGAACCGGTCAGGATAAACTGACCGAATTCATCTCTTTGATCCACTTCGTATCTGACTGCATTCCATAAATTCGGAGAGATTTGCCATTCGTCTATCAAATGAGGGACATCTCCATCAAGTAATCCTGACGGCTTTATTTTTGCCATTCTCTGATATTGTTCGGTCATATCGGGACGATCCATCTCAATATAACTCTTCGCAAAATGCTTTGCGGAGGTGGTTTTCCCACACCATTTTGCGCCCTCTATAAGCACAGCTCCCTTTGAATCAAGGTGTTCCTGTAATAATATGTCTGAGACCCGTGTCAGATATTCCTTCATATCCATGTCCTCCTGCCATGTTGATATTATAATAACATCCGACAAAATGGTCAATAATTATCCGAGTTATTGGCTGTTATTTGTTCGAGCGTTTGGCCTATCACTGGTCTCCGGAATGAGCATAATAAGGATGTGCACAAACATGCACATCCTTAATAAAAACACTATCATTGTTAATGTTCCGTAAGCAAGTTGGCAATTACTCCACATCCTGCAGGGCTTCAAAGCCTTCCTCGCCTGTGCGGATCTTGACAACATTCTCAACATTGTAGACAAAGATCTTGCCGTCGCCGATATGACCCGTGTACAGTGTCCTCTTGGCCGACTCGATGACTTTCTCTACAGGGATCTTGCTTACGACCACCTCCACTTTGACTTTCGGTAATAATGTCGCATCCATTTCAACACCTCTGTAGCGCTCTCCTGCACCCTTCTGGATGCCGCAGCCCATGACCTGTGTTACCGTCATGCCGGTCACGCCGAGATCGTTCATGGCTTTCTTTAAGGCGTCGTAGCGGTTCAGTCTTGCGATGATCACAACCTTATGGATACCGGACTCGGAAACGACAGGTGCCACACTTACCGGAACGGCTGCGCTTCTCTTGGTCTCGGATGCCTTCTCGTAATCGTCCTCGCCAAGATCCGTGTTTTCGTTCACGTCCATCGTCATCGTGTTGGACACATCCATGATCGCAAAGCCCGAGTATGCAGACGGCAGGCCGTGTTCCTTGGAATCAAGACCCGTGATCTCTTCTTCCTCACTGACTCTTAAGCCGACGGTTTTCTTGATGATATAAAATGCGATCGTGATCGTGACGACCGTCCATGCGATGGTCACGCCCATCCCGCCGAGCTGTTTGCCAAGCTGCGCAAGGCCGCCGCCGTAGAACAGGCCTTCCGTGATGCCGGCAAGTTCAAATCCGGGTGCAGAGGAGGTTGCAAAGAGACCTACCGCAAGTGTTCCCCAGATCCCGTTCATCATGTGTACCGCGATCGCGCCGACCGGATCGTCGATATGTGCCACATGGTCCATGAACCAGACGCCGAATACGACCAGCAGTCCTGCCACTAACCCGATGATGGCAGCGCCCGTGCAGTCGGTGACATCACAGGGAGCCGTAATGGCTACAAGGCCTGCAAGGGATGCGTTTAAGCACATCGATACATCAGGCTTTCCGTATTTGACCCAGGTAAAGATCATGCAGGTGACCGTTGCCACCGCCGGTGCCACCGTTGTGGTTAAAAATACGGAACCGAGTGTCGGGATATCCGTTGCCGCCGCACCGTTGAACCCGTACCAGCCGAGCCAGAGAATGAAGACGCCGAGTGCGGCGATCACTAAGTTGTGGCCCGGAAAAGCGTTGACCTTTTTGACTTTTCCGTCTGTGCCTTTCACGAACTTGCCGATACGGGGACCGAGCATCCATGCACCGATCATCGCACAGATCCCGCCGACCATATGGATACAGTTGGAGCCTGCATAATCATGAAAGCCCCACTGCGCCAGAAAACCGCCTCCCCAGGTCCAATGTGCTTCGATCGGGTAGATGATCGCGGAGATCACCGCCGAATAGATGCAGTAGGACGAAAACTTGGTTCTTTCTGCCATCGAACCGGACACGATCGTGGCCGTTGTCGCGCAGAATACCAGGTTAAATACAAAAGCCGAGTAATCAAAATTTCCGTAGTTTGTCAGTACATCAAACGAGAACTTCCCGGCAAAGCCGTTCATCATGTTCTCCCCGAGCATCAAAGATGCGCCGCAGATAAACCACATCACGGTCCCGATACAGAAATCCATCAGGTTTTTCATGATGATGTTGCCCGCGTTTTTGGCTCTGGTAAAACCGGCCTCACACATCGCAAACCCTGCCTGCATCCAGAACACAAGGGCTGCGCCGATCAGGAACCAGACTCCGTATACTTCTGAGTTGATCGCTTCCAAAATTTCCTGTGCCATAATATTTTCCTCCTCATATCTGTTATTTCTTATCACAAAAGGCGCAGCCCCGTAACGGGATTGCGCCTTTGCAATTCATGAATTTGATCCCCTATATCTACACATAGAACAGCATCTTACTGTAGGTCGGATAGGGCAGAACGGATGCGGGAATGTAAGTCTCCATGTCATCCGCGATCTCTCTGATCACCTGCATATCCGTAAATACCGGATCATGGTAGAACTCTGCTTTCTTCAGTTCATCCGTAAGACCTTCCGCTTTTTCAATGTCCTTTGTCAGCTGCTCCGCTTTTGCAACCAGCGCTTCATACTGCGCGGACAGATGGGCAAGCACTTTTTCCTCCGCCTTCGTCGAAATGCTCTTGCTGACCGCCTTCTTGCCTAAGATCTCATCCGTTAAGCTCTTCATATAAGTGACTGCCGCCGGCAGGAAATCCTGGTACAGCATTTCTTTTAAGGTGCAGGCTTCGATGTGAAGCGTCTTGGTATAATTCTCAAGCAGGATCTCGTATCTGGAACGGATCTCCGTCTCGGTATAGATGCCGTGCTTTGTGAACAGTTCGATGTTCTTTTTGTCCAGAAGCGTCGGAAGGACTTCCGGTGTGGACTTTAAGTTGTACAGTCCTCTCTTCTTCGCTTCCGCCACCCATTCATCCGTGTAGCCGTTTCCGTTAAAGAGTACGCGCTCGTGCTTCTTTAAGGTTTCCTTCAGCAGGTCATGCACCGCGCTTTCAAAATTCTTTTTGGACACGTTCTTTAATTTCTCATAGAACTGCGAGAGCGCATCGGCAACCGCCGTATTTAAAACGATGTTCGGCGTGGCAACGCTTGCGGAAGATCCCAACGATCTGAACTCGAATTTGTTTCCGGTAAAAGCAAACGGCGAAGTCCTGTTTCGGTCCGTGGTGTCCCTTGTAAAGTGCGGGATGACGGCAGCGCCCGTTTCCATGACCACCTTGCCCGTCTTTTTGAAGAACTTATCCTTGATGATGGAATCCACGATCGCCTTGAGTTCGTCCCCTAAGAAGATCGAAATGATCGCCGGCGGCGCTTCGTTGGCGCCGAGCCTGTGGTCGTTTCCTGCGGATGCAACGGAAAGCCGCATCATGTCCGCGTATTCATCCACCGCCTTGATCACTGCCGTTAAGAAAAGCAGAAACTGCACATTCTCTGCCGGAGTCTTGCCGGGATCGAGAAGGTTCACGCCGGTGTTCGTGGACATGGACCAGTTGTTGTGTTTGCCGGATCCGTTGATGCCGGCGAACGGTTTCTCATGCAGCAGGCAGATAAAGCCGTGCTTTTCGGCAACCTTTTTCATCACTTCCATTGTCAGCTGGTTGTGATCGACCGCAACGTTTGTGGTGTCAAATACCGGCGCCAGTTCATGCTGGCAGGGCGCCACTTCGTTGTGCTTAGTCTTGACCGGAATGCCGAGCTTCCAGAGTTCCTCGTCTAGGTCATGCATATAAGCCGCCACTCTCGGTCTTAATGCGCCGAAATAGTGATCGTCCATTTCCTGGCCCTTCGGTGCCGGCGCCCCGAGCAGCGTCCGTCCGGTAAAGATCAGGTCTCTTCTCTTTGCATAATCCTCTTTGTCGATCAGGAAATATTCCTGCTCCGGTCCGACCGTTGTCGATACCCGCTCCACATCGTCTTTGCCAAAGAGTTTTAAGATCTTTAACGCCTCTAAGCTCAGCGCATCCATGGAACGAAGCAGCGGTGTTTTCTTATCGAGCGCTTCCCCGGTGTAAGCGCAGAATGCGGTGGGAATATAAAGTGTCCTGTCCTTGATGAAAGCCGGTGAGGACGGATCCCATGCCGTATAACCTCTTGCTTCAAATGTCGCCCGAATGCCGCCTGACGGGAACGAGGATGCGTCCGGTTCACCCTTGACCAGTTCCTTGCCGGAAAATTCCATGATGATCTCGCCGTTATCGGTCGGGGTGATGAAGCTGTCATGTTTTTCAGCCGTATAACCTGTCAGAGGCTGAAACCAGTGTGTATAATGGGTGGCTCCGTTTTCGACCGCCCACTCCTTCATGGCAAGCGCCACGGCGTTGGCTACATCCAGCTCCAAATGGGTGCCTTTTTCGATGGTTTTCTTCAGGGCCTTGTACACGTCTTTGGGCAGCTTGTCTCTCATCACCCTGTCCGTGAACACCTGTGAACCATACAGTTCCGGAATCATTTTTTCCATACTTTCTTCCTCCTCTTTTTCTTTTCAGCTATCTTCACCCTCCGCTCCGTTTGGAACGGGAGGAAGAAAAAAGGCGCCAAACCTGTCCGGTTTCAAGCGCCTTTGCTTTCTGTGTAAGTGTATCTGTTTGATTTTTCCTAAACTCCGCTGTTCCCGTAATTGGACAGCACCCTTGCGGACGGATCGTTTACATTGCATCCGGGCCATGTTTTGTTCGGCATCCAGAAGTCCACGACCATTTCCGCCTGCTGTGGGTAATAGGTTTCGAAGATCTCGCGGTAGAGCAGGGATTCTTTCGTGAACGGCTGCGCGTATGTGTATTTCTTCCGCTTCTGCTCAAAGTCCTCATCGGTGTAAACCGTTTCGGCATAAGCTTTCAGGTCATCCACCATCGAATGTCCGACCGCATCGGAAAACGCTGCCTTCTCGCGGAAGAGAATGTCATGCGGCAGATAGTCGCCTTCAAACGCATGCCGCAGAAGATATTTGCCCATTCCGTAGGTGTTCATCTTCATTTCCGGATCGATCGCCATCACATAGGAGGCAAAATCAAGGTCCCCGAACGGTACTCTCGCTTCGAGCGCGTTCACGGAAATGCAGCGGTCCGCGCGGAGCACATCATACATGTGCAGTTCTCTTATCCGTTTCTTCGACTCTTCCTGAAATGCCTTGGCATCCGGCGCAAAATCCGTATATTTGTATCCGAACAGTTCGTCCGAGATCTCTCCGGTCAAGAGCACCCTGATATCCGTGTTCTCGTGGATCCATTTGCACAGAAGGTACATGCCCATGCTGGCGCGGATCGTTGTGATATCGTAGGTTCCGAGCAGTTTGATCAAAGACTTCAGCGTATCGAGCACCTGTTCTTTCGTCATATAGACTTCGGTGTGATCGCTCCCGATGTAGTCTGCAACCTGCTTCGCATATTTTAAGTCGATCGCATCCTTTTCCATGCCGATCGCAAAAGTCCTGATCGGTTTCTCACTCTTCTTTGCGGCGATCGCGCAGACTAAGGAAGAATCGAGACCGCCGGATAAGAGGAAGCCGACTTTCGCATCGGCAATGAGCCGTTTCTCAACGCCTGCGATCAGTTTCTGCCTGATGTTTGCGCAGACCGTTTCGATGTCGTCCCGGATGACTTCTTTAACCTCCGTCATATCGCGGTAGCAGACGAACTTTCCGTCTTTGTAATAATGCCCCGGCGGGAACGGCTGTATCTTCTTACAAAGTCCTGTTAAGTTCTTCGCTTCGCTTGCAAGGACCATGACGCCGTGATCATCATATCCGTAATACATCGGGCGGATCCCGATCGGATCTCTTGCCGCTACAAAACTGTCCGTTTTCGCGTCATAGAGGATCAGGACAAATTCGGCATCCAGCATTGCGAACATCTTCTCGCCGTAAAGTTCGTACATGGGAAGCAGGATCTCGCAGTCGCTGTCACTTTTGAAGGTGTAATCCGTCAGCGTTTTTCTGATCTTTTCAAACCCGTAGATCTCGCCGTTGCAAACGAGTGCGCTGCCGTTTAAGGTAAAGGGCTGCATGCCTTCTTCGGTCAGGCCCATGATCGCAAGCCTGTGGAATCCCAAGATCCCGTTTGCAAGCTGCAGGATCCTGGTATCGTCCGGTCCCCTTGATTTTGTTTCTTCAAAATGTTCCCTGAATTCGTCGATCTTGATCCCGGATCCAAGGTATCCCATGATGGAACACATTGTTCTAACCTCCGTGGAAGAGCGTACCGGTTTGCCTTTGGCAAAAGGAAAAGGCGCCTTGGTCAAAACCAAAGCGCCTTTGCTCTTTATGTTGTGTACTATAAACGCTCACTCTTTTCTTGTCAAGCGGTTTTTTTGATTTTTATAAAAGTCACGCATCGATCGTGGAAACACTGATCGTCAGTTCCTCGAGCACGTCAAGCAGCACGCGGACCGTGTCGAGAGAGGTAAACATCGTGATGTTGTTTTCCGTCGCGCATCTCCTGATGGCCACACCGTCCTCGTAATGCACGCCGGATCTGATGGCCCTGGTGTTGATCACATAACTGACATAACCCGCGCGGATCGACTGCAGGATCTCGTCGCTGCCCTCGCTCAGTTTATGCCGGATCCTGGTTCTGATCCCGTGCTCTTTTAAGAACACGGCTGTCCCGATCGTGGCCTCGATGTTAAAGCCGAGATCGTAGAAACGCTTCACGAGCGGAAGTGCCTCTTCCTTGTCCTCATCCGCAAGCGTCACCATGACCGTGCCGTAATTCAAAAGTTTCACGCCGGATGCGATCAGGGCCTTGTACATGGCGCGGTGCAGCTTTTCATCATAGCCGATCGCTTCCCCGGTCGATTTCATTTCCGGAGACAGATAGGAATCCATGCCCTTCAGTTTTGCAAACGAAAAGGCCGGCGCTTTGACATACCATCTGCGCTTCTTGTTGGGATGCTCTTTTTCGATCCCCTGCTCGTCAAGGGAATGCCCCAGCATGATCTTTGTCGCGATATCCGCAAGCTGATAGCCCGTGGCTTTGGACAGGAACGGAACGGTCCTCGAAGAGCGCGGATTTACCTCGATGATGTAGACATTTTCCTGCTCATCCACGATGAACTGCACGTTGAAAAGACCTTTGATCCCGATGCCGAGTCCTAACTTCTTCGCATAGTCCCGAACGGTCTCCTGAACGCTTTCCGATAGACTGTAGGGCGGATAAACGCTGATGGAATCCCCGGAATGCACGCCGGTCCGCTCCACCAGTTCCATGATCCCGGGCACAAAGACCTTCTCGCCGTCACAGAGTGCATCCACTTCCACTTCCTTGCCGCAGATATAGTGATCCACCAGAACGGGCTTGTCCACGTCGATCTCGACGGCGGTCTTTAAATAAGTCTTCAGTTCCTCTTCTTTGGACACGATCTGCATGGCCCGGCCGCCCAGCACAAAGCTCGGACGCACAAGGACCGGATAACCGATATCCGCGGCGGCTTTGAGCCCGTCCTGAACGCTTGTCACGGCAACCCCTTTTGGCTGCGGGATCTTTAAGTCCAAAAGGATCTTTTCAAACGCATCCCGGTTCTCCGCGCGTTCTATGGCATCGCAGTCCGTGCCGACGATCTTCGCGCCGTATTCGCGCAGCGAGTCCGCCAGATTGACCGCTGTCTGCCCGCCGAGCGTAACGATGAGCCCCTCCGGTTTTTCGTGTTCGACGATGTTCATGACATCTTCCGTCGTGAGCGGTTCAAAATAGAGTTTGTCGCTCGTCGTATAATCCGTGGAAACCGTTTCCGGATTGTTGTTGATGACAATGGCCTGATAGCCGAGCGATCGGATCGTTTTAACCGCGTGCACCGTCGAATAGTCAAATTCCACGCCCTGGCCGATACGGATCGGACCGGATCCGAGCACGATGATCTTCTTACGGTCATCGCAGACCGATTCATTTTCCCCTTCGTATGTGGAATAAAAATAGGGGATGTAACTGTCGAATTCCGAAGCGCAGCTGTCGATCATCTTGTAGGACGGGAACAGGCCTCTTTCCTTACGCATCAAAAAGATCTCCCGCTCCGTTTTATTCCACAAAAGCGCAACCTCTTTGTCCGAAAAGCCCATGCGCTTAGCAAGATACAACACATCCGGATCACCGGGGTGTTCCAAAAGTTTCCTTTCCATCTGCACGATGTGGAGCATCACACGCAGAAACAACGGATCGATCCCGGTGACTTTCGCGATCTGTTCCACCGCAATGTCCCGTCTTAACAGTTCCGCGATCGCAAAGATCCGCTCATCCGTCCCCTTTTTGATCAGTTCCAGCAGGTCGTCGGTTTTACTTTCGTCATGATCACTCCGGTGCAGATGATACGCGCCGGTCTCCAAAGAACGGATCCCCTTGAGCAGACTTTCTTCCATGGTCCGTCCGACGCTCATCACTTCACCGGTTGCCTTCATCTGCGTTCCGAGTTCCGGATTCGCATCCGTGAATTTGTCAAACGGGAACCGCGGCATCTTGCAGACCACATAGTCAAGAGACGGCTCGAAAGATGCGGGCGTATTCGCAAGCAGGATCTCATCCAGATAATGCCCGATACTGATCTTTGCGGACACCCTTGCGATCGGATAACCGCTTGCCTTGGAAGCAAGCGCGGAAGACCTCGACACGCGCGGATTCACCTCGATCAGATAGTAGTCAAAAGACTTCGGATCCAGCGCAAACTGCACATTGCAGCCGCCCTCGATCTTTAAGGCCCGGATGATCTTTAAAGCGCTGTCGCGCAGCATATGATACTCTTTGTTGGTCAGGGTCTGCGACGGACAGACCACGATGGAATCCCCGGTATGGATCCCGACCGGATCGATGTTTTCCATGTTGCAGATCGTGATCGCCGTGTCGTTGGCGTCCCGGATGACCTCATATTCGATCTCTTTATATCCCCTGACCGATTTTTCGATCAGCGCCTGATGTACGGGAGATAAGGTCAGAGCATGCTTTAAGATCTCCCTGCACTCCTTTTCGTCATCCGCAAATCCGCCGCCGGTGCCACCAAGCGTGAACGCGGGACGGATCACGATGGGATACCCGATCTTTTCAGCCGCCGCAAGTCCTTCTTCCATGCTTTCCGCGATCTCGGAAGGCAGGACCGGTTCCCCGAGGCTTAGGCAGAGTTCCTTGAATTTTTCCCGGTCTTCCGCCATTTCGATCGATTCCGGTTTCGTTCCGAGCAGTTCCACGCGACACTCGTCCAGGATCCCTTTTCTTGCAAGCTGCATGGCAAGGTTCAGTCCGGTCTGTCCGCCGATCCCCGGCAGGATCGCATCCGGCCGTTCTCTTCGAACGATCTTGGCCAGGTATTCGAGCGTCAGCGGTTCCATATAGACCTTATCCGCCATGGCGGGGTCGGTCATGATCGTTGCGGGATTGGAATTGCAGAGGATCACTTCATATCCCTCTTCTTTCAGAGCCAGACAGGCCTGCGTGCCCGCATAGTCAAATTCTGCCGCCTGTCCGATCACGATCGGACCGGAGCCGATGACTAAGATCCGTTTCAGGTCTGAACGTTTATGCATACAGCGCCACTCCCTTCATAGAAGCCATAAACTCCGCAAACAGATATCTGCTGTCCTGCGGTCCCGGCGCGCTCTCCGGATGATACTGCACGCTGAAAGCAGCATCCTGTCTGTGCCACAGTCCTTCCACCGTATGATCCAGCAGATTTTCATGCGTGATCTCAAGACCGGTTCCCTCGATACTTTCGGTATCAACCGCGTAGGAATGATTCTGGGAAGTGATCTCGAGTTTCCCCGTCAGCAGATTTCGCACCGGATGATTGCCGCCCCGGTGTCCGAATTTCAGTTTATAAGTCTTCGCGCCGTAAGATAGAGCCAGGATCTGATGTCCTAAGCAGATCCCGAAAATCGGACAGAAGCCGTGCAGCTTTCTTACGGTTTCGATCGTTTCCGGCACGTTTTCGGGATCCCCCGGCCCGTTGGAGATCAGGATCCCGTCAGGCTGAAGCTGTTTGATCGTGTCCGCTTTCGTATCATAAGGCACGACGGTGACTTTGCATCCCATGGTATTTAAGGAACGGACGATGTTTTCCTTCATCCCGCAGTCGATCGCAACAACGTGAAGCGCCCCCTGCCCATACGGCTTTCCGGAAAGCGCGGGGTGCAAAGTGTCATCCGCTTTTTCAGCTGCCTCAAAGACACGGATCTCCTTCGTGCTGACACGGTTGACCTGATCGGTCAAAAGGTCGCGGTCCTTTAAGATCTTAACACCTTCTTCCGCCCGCAGATCCATACAGGTCAGCAGCGCTTTGCAGCTTCCGATGTCCCGGATCTTCCTGGTGATCTCCCTTGTATCCACATTTTCGATCCCGGCAATCCCGTTCTCGATCAGATAATCCGGCAGTGTCATTTTGCTTCTGAAATTGGACGGGATCTTTGTCGCGTCCCTGACGATCAGCGCGCCGATCGAGGGTGTTTCGGTTTCAAAATCCTCTTCATTGATCCCGTAATTCCCGATGACCGGATAAGTCAATACGACAGCCTGATCGGTATAGGAAGGGTCGGTCAGGATCTCCTGGTATCCCACCATGGATGTGTTAAAGACAAGTTCCAAGATCTTCTCTTCCGTGCTCCCAAAGGCAAGGCCTGTATAGACCGATCCGTCCTCGAGGATCAGTTTCTGTATCTGTTTTCTGTTTTGTTCCTGCTTAACTTGTTGCATCTTCTCCTCCGGTTCCCTGCAACCCGCAGTTTATTTCGCATCATATGTTTCCGTCGGATACTTCCCGTCAAAGCATGCGCTGCAGACCGGCAGGTCCGGCGTTGTTTTCTTAAGGTCTTCGATCCGAAGATAGGCAAGCGAATCCGCTCCGATCTTTTTTCGGATCTCTTCGATTGAAAACTGTTTTGCGATCAGCTGCGTGCTGTCCGGCACATCCGTCCCGTAATAGCAGGGATACAGAAACGGCGGCGAACTGATCCGCACATGCACGGCAGATGCGCCTGCTTTTCTTAACATCGTGATCAGGTTGGCGATCGTCGTGCCGCGGACGATCGAATCATCGATGAGCACGATCCGCTTCCCTTTCACGACTTCCGTGATCACGTTCAGTTTCATATGCACGCCCGTCTGCCGCTCCTGCTGTGTCGGCTTGATAAACGTGCGCCCCACATAACTGTTTTTGTGAAACGCGTGCATAAAAGGGATACCGGATGCATCGGCAAACCCTGCTGCCGCGGTCAGTCCCGATTCCGGCACGCCCGTCACAAGATCCGCTTCGACGGGACCGGATTCTGCAAGCATCCGCCCGGCCTGAAACCTGGCGCTGTAAACGCTGATCCCATCCAGCACGGAATCGAGCCTTGCAAAATAGATGTATTCGAACACGCAGTGCGCCTGTGATCCGTTGCAAAGCGTGTTGTTGCAGAGTGTTTCGTCAGTGAACAGTTTCCCGTTGCGGATTGTGATGATCTCGCCGGGCTTCACATCCCGGACAAACTCCGCGTCAACGGCAGAAAGCGCGCAGCTTTCCGAAGCGAGCACATAACCGTCCGTGATCTTTCCGATGCAGAGCGGTTTTAATCCGAGCGGATCCCTGATCGCGACCAGCTTTCTGGGGCTCATGACCAGCAGTGCATAGCCGCCAAGAAGTTCCTTCGTTACTTCCTTTACCGCTTCCTCAATGCAGGAGGTGTGCGCTCTCATCCTTGCGATCCGCATCGCGATCACTTCCGTATCGCTGGTCGCCCGGAACACTTCCCCTTCCTTCATCATCTCTTCCTTCAGCCGCCCGGCATTGACGATGTTGCCGTTATGCACGATCGCAAGCGTTCCTTTGAGATAATGATAGGATAATGGCTGCACATTTTCCGTAACGCTTCCTCCCGAAGTGGAATAGCGGACATGACCGATCCCGACATTTCCCTTCATTCCCGCAAGCGTCTCTTCGTTAAACACCTCGGACACCAGACCCATGTTCTTATGCAGACAGATGTTTCCTCTCTCCCCCATAGTGTCGCAGACGGCGATCCCCGCCGCTTCCTGTCCCCGGTGCTGCAGCGCGGTCAGCCCGTAGTAAATGTCATGCGCGACATCGGCATGTGCCTGCCTGAAGATCCCGAACACACCGCATTCTTCATGAAGCGATCCCATAGAACATCTCCTTACTTCTGAAAATCAATGGTTTCTTCACTTATCCCCGGAAATCAAGGGCTTCTCCTCTTATCCCCGGAAATCAAGGGCTGCGCCGATGAACCCGTTGAACAGCGGGTGCGGTTTGTCGGGTCTTGATTTGAATTCCGGATGCGCCTGCGTGGCAAGGAAAAACGGATGATCTTTCAGCTCGATCATCTCCACGATCCGCCCGTCCGGTGAGATCCCCGACAGGACCATGCCGTTTCCGGTCAGTTCCTCGCGATATGCGTTATTGACCTCATAACGATGCCTGTGGCGCTCATGGATCAGTTCGTTTCCTTTCGCGCAGCCGTACAGCCCATAAGCCTTTGTGCCTTCCTGCATCACGCACGGATAGGAACCGAGCCTTAATGTCCCGCCAAGATCCACGACACCTTCCTGATCGGGCATCAGATGGATCATCGGATGCGCGGTCTCTTCATTCAGTTCCGTGCTCGATGCATCCGCATACCCCAGCACGCCTCTTGCAAACTCGATGATCGAAAGCTGCATCCCCAGGCAGAGCCCGAGGAACGGGATCCCGTGTGTTCTCGCATACCGGATCGCCGTGATCTTTCCTTCGATCCCGCGGATCCCGAAGCCGCCGGGAACCAGGATCCCCTGCAGGTCTTTTAACAGATCGTCCGCCGTTTCCTCCGTCACTTCTTCCGCATCGATCCAGCGGATCTTCACTTCCGTTCTATGCGCGGTGCCGGCGTGTTTCAAAGCCTCCGCAACGCTTAAATAGGCATCATGCAGGGACACATATTTTCCGACCAGTCCGATCTGAACCGTGTGCTGCGGATTATGCAGGTCACGCACCATCTGCTCCCAGTCCTTAAGATCCGGCACGGGGCAGGGCAGATGCAGGCATTCAAGCACCGCCTGGGCAAGCTTTTCTTTTTCCAGGAGCAGCGGCACTTCATACAGGGATTGCGCATCAAGGTTCTGCAGGACATGTTCCTTCTTCACATTACAGAACAGCGCGATCTTTTCACGCATATGATCGTCCACCGGATAGTCGGAACGGCAGACCAGGATGTCCGGCCAGATCCCCATGCTCTGCAGGCTTTTCACACTCATCTGCGTGGGCTTGGTCTTCATCTCGCCGGAAGCTTTCAGATACGGGATCAAAGTCACCTGGATCATGATCGCGTTCTCCCTGCCGACTTCTGCCTGAAACTGTCTGATCGCTTCGAGAAACGGCTGGCTCTCGATATCCCCGACCGTGCCGCCGATCTCGATGATGGAGATGGTATTCTCATCGTCTGATTTTGCCTTATAAAATCGGTCCTTGATCTCGTTGGTCACGTGCGGGATGACCTGCACGGTCCCGCCGCCAAAATCACCGTGGCGCTCTTTGTTCAGGATCGTCCAGTAGATCTTCCCGGTCGTCACGTTTGAGTTTTTATCGAGGCTCTCATTGATAAAGCGCTCGTAGTGTCCGAGATCCAGATCGGTCTCCGTGCCGTCGTCCGTCACGAACACCTCGCCGTGCTGGATCGGGTTCATCGTGCCCGGATCCATGTTGATGTAGGGATCGAACTTCTGCATGGTCACGTGATATCCTCTGGCCTTCAGCAGCCGCCCGAGAGAGGCCGCCGTGATCCCTTTTCCGAGTCCCGAAACAACGCCGCCCGTTACAAATACATATTTAACCATTTCCCCCTCCGTTCCCTGTGCAACGAAAAAAGCGCCTTGAACTTACGTTCAAAGCGCCTTTGCCAACATAGAAACTATATAGTATTTTTTGCCGTTCGTCAATTACAAGTTCCCAGATCCGGTTTAATCATACCTGCGGCTCGGCAGATATTTATGCACCTGCTGCACGTAATCCCGATACATCGGATACTTCGAAGATGAGATCCGCTCTCCGAGCATCGAACTGCCCATAAAGAGCAGGATCAGAAGAAGAGGCCCGGTCATGGTCCAGTGCAGGAATCCGTACCGCACGACCTTCGAAGCGATCGTGAACAGATACAGGCACATCCAGATCCCCTGCTCTCCGAGATAGTTCGGATGACGCATGCGCTTCCAGGGACCGAAGGTGTTGAATCCAAGATCGTAGGGTTTGGGCAGATCGGCTAAGTCTGTGCCCTGCGCAAGAAGTTTTTTCTTGGTCTGATGGAATTTCCACTGATATTCATCGGATACCGTTTCCAGCATGAGAAACAGAACCGCGGTAAGGATCGCAACCGCATCAAAAAAGCCAAGGGGTGCCTGCGATTCCATGCACGCCAGCGCCGGCAGACAGATCGCGAGGACCAGCAGGTTCTGATAAGTACTGATAAAGAGCAGATCAAATAAAGTCCAGAGGATCCTGCGTTCAAAAACGGGAGAACTTCTGACAATGGACCAGCGGTAATCTTCCACGCCCGTCCAGAACTTCAGGCTGTAGGCGCCTTTTCTGGCAAAATTGAGTGTCAGCCTGATCCCCCATAAGGTCACGATCAGCGCGTAGACAACCAGCCTTGTCTTCATTCCGCCCCTTACGGCAATGATCCATACATACACGATCGGAAGGATGCTCCAGAGCTTGTCCATCTGGGAATAGTTCTGCGTGAGCTCCCCGACGATAAAACAGTAAGCGATGCTCAGCGTACATACGATCAACAGTGTGTTCAGCGTGCCCTTCTGCAGATCCGTCAGCGTCAGATCGCTGAAGAAGATGCATGCCGCCGTCAGCGCGAGAACGACAGTTATCGCAAATACGGTGGAAACGGTTTCTGTACGGGACTTTGGACCTGAAGTCTGCATTTTTTTCTCCCTTTTTTATCTTTTCTTACCTTTGCTCATGCACGGTTATTTTTCTTTTAGCGGATCGTTTCTCTCACCTGTTCATGCCTCTTTCGCCTGCTTATGCTTCTTCCGCCTGAGCGCAAAATAGATCAGCGCGCCGATCAGCACCCCGATGGTGTTTAAGATCAGGTCATCGACATCCGAATGTCTTTCATGGCTTAACAGTTGCAGCAGTTCGATCAGCAGGGAAAACCCGCCGCCCGCAAGCACCGTTTTCAAAACACTGTTCAGTTTCGGAAAGCAGAACGGCCATACGATCCCGACCGGAATGAACATGGCAATGTTTCCGATGACATTGATCTGCCATCCGGCATATCTGTCGTTCAGAAAATAGAAGGGGATCATGCTGACCATGTCCGGCGTGTTCAGTGACGGGGCGATCTTTAACGTATCCAGTTTTCCATCCACGAGGTGAAATCCGAAGAATACGAATCTTGCGATCACGATGATACAGACATACACAAGCAGCAGCTGCAGTTCACGTTTCAGGGAAAAGGTTCTGTTCTTTATTCCGGCGATCAGCCGTACAAATATCCACGCAGCCGTGATCACGATCAGCAGCTGCGTGTAGGTTATCTCAAGCATAAACAACTCCAATGGATCCGTGTGATTTTAAGTTAAAAACACTTTACCATGCCGGCGGAAAAAAGGGAATGTATAAAATACACAAAATACACTTCATTCTGCCCGCACACGGGTCATTTTGCCCGAGGGTTCCGGCTGGCCCTACCGGAGTTGTGAAAAGAACCCGTCCTCGACGATAAAGCCATCCTTATCGACCGCGCAGAGTTCCTTTTCGCTGTTCTCCACGAACCTCCAGAGAACATTTCTCATGTCCTTCGGGACACGGTTTCTGCATTCATGCTCCAATTCGTAGGAAATATCGAAGTATGCTTCCGCCATGGCGCCTGCGATCGCTGCGATCGTATCCGTATCTCCGCCAAGCGACACGGCGTTTCTGACTGTGTCCTCATAGGAATTGCCGTCAAAGAAACTCCGAAGCGCCTTCGGAAGCGCGTCCATGCAGCTCTCATCATGCTTATGCCTTGCTCTCATCTCCTCAAGGGTTTCGGAAAGGTCGTACCCGAACTCTCTGTCCACATATGCGCGGATCTCTTCCTTGGATGCGCCTTCCCTGCCCATGAAGACCACGGCAGCCGTGCATTCCGCGCCCTTGATCCCTTCCGGATGGTTATGGGAAACCTCTGCGGTAGCTCTTGCAACTTCCCTTGTGCGCTCCATGGAATCATACAGCCAGCCGGCCGCGGAAACCCGCATTGCGGATCCGTTTCCCCAGCTGTTGTAAGGTTTCGGATCATCCTGAAACAGCCAGCCGATAAACCTGCCGCCGTAACCTGCGTTCGGATATTTGCGCCCCCACTTCTGCATGGATGCAACGCATGCCTTCCTGATCTCCTCCGTTGTCGCGTCCTTTCCGACACTCAGAAGCGCGTCCGCAACGGCCACGGTCATCACCGTGTCATCCGTCGGGGTGCTCTCTCTCGTGAACAGTTCGAAGTCCTTGCGCCTGTCTCCTCTGTCAAACTCAAATCTGCTGCCGATGATATCTCCTAAAATTGCTCCGTACATACTCTCTACCTCCTTTTTATGAGCCCTTGGGGACGGGGTTAGTGGTCCACTTTTTGCTTCCGATCATAGAATACAACAAAGCGTTTCGAATCAGGTCGCTTGACAAGAGACCTGATTTATTTCTGCATTGCAATTTTTGTTTCAATGTGATAAAATGCTCTTAACTCGAAACGGACTTTGAGGTGAAGAAATGATTAAATTTGATCATCTGCCGCTGGATAAGGATATCCTTGAGGCACTTGAAGAACTGCACGTCAACTATGTGTTCCAGCCGATCTTTGAAGCGGACGGGGAAACGGTATTTGCCTATGAGGCGCTGATGCGTCCCGAAGAAAAATCGGTTCTGGAACTGATCGAAGAGTACACAGATCTCGATAAACTCCATGTCCTGGAAGTGGCATCTTTTTTTGGTTCCATGCAGGAGTATTTCTCAAGAGGATACGAAGAACGGGTTTCGATCAATTCGTTTCCTTCCGATTGCCTGGAAGCTGACGAAGCCGAAGCATTTTGCGCTTGTTTCGGTGACGATATCCGCGGAAGGATGATCGTCGAAAGCCTTGAATACCCTTATTTTTCTTCCGAACACTGGATGAAAAAAAGCAGGTCTGTAAAAGCCACGGATAACCTGTTGTCCGTGGACGATTTCGGAAGCGGCATCAACGATCTTGATCGCGTGGACCTTATGTCCCCGCATATGGTAAAGCTGGATCGGGATCTGATCTCCGGCATCGATCACATCAGTGAAAAGCAGGAAAATGTGAAGAATCTGGTCTCGGAATTTCATGACCGCGGGATCCGTGTCGTTGCCGAAGGCGTGGAAGAAAAAGAAGAATTCGACTGTCTCGTCGATCTCGGGATCGACCTGTATCAGGGGTACTATCTGGCACGGCCGGCGTAAAGAATGCAAATCGAATATCTCTTTATTTTATTGTTTGGACAATTTTCCAAACCATTTGGCCAAAACTAATTAGTTTATCTCTGTTTTCCTTTACTGCGATCCATTCAAGTCCTGCTTTAAGTTGCTCTGCTGCTACTTCTTTGGCTTTCTGAAGGACTTCATCCCGCTTTTTCTTTTTTTCAAGTGCCTCTATGTCTTTATCAAGATTTCTTACTAACAGAGAAACTTCATGCCCTTTCTTTTCAACCATTTCAATAGCTTGCTGGTCATGCAAAACAATCATAATACTTTGAAGACACTTACAAGCATACTGTTCAATACTCTTTATGGCTATTTCTACAGCAAGTTTTATTTCATATCCATTGTTACCTGCTGACAGCAAAGGAAAAGCTATACTTGAACATTCCATGACTTCTGCCAATTCAATCGCGGAAGCATACGCTGTAGCCAACAAATCGTATTCGTTATGCTCTCCGTCAATCCACCTTGGCGCGACGGTGTGGATTATATACTTTGCATTCAGGTTATAGCCTAGCGTTGGAACAGAAAATCCCAGATCGCAATGTCCAATTTTATTGCAGGCTTTGGTCAATTGCCTTCTTCCTGCCGCCTCAAAAATTGCTTCCGATGTCCCTCGTCCCTCTTTTAATTCCGGATTAGCCGGAAGGACGATCGCGTCCACTTGTGCGTCAACTATGTTTCCTTTAAAGAAAGTGTAATTCTTCATAAAACCATCCTCTCAGCGTACTATTTTCAGTATGTCCACCTTTGTTTTTCAAGACTAAGTGGAAAGGGTAAGCATTGTCATGATTCTCCATACCAAAAGAATTATCGTTAACACCAATCCAAGCCACATGAAAATAGCGTTACCCACCTTACTTGCATAGCATATATTAAAACAGATTCCTTTCTTCTTGAATGGGTATAGCCAAGGTACCGGTTTCTTGTTAAATGTATCTATAACAAGATGCGAAATTCCTCCGGCAAATACGGGTATTAGCATGTATTCAGTTATGAGAGAACATCCCAAAGTTACCAATACCACATACAACAGCGAATGTGTGAATGTTCGATGTTCAGAACAACGACCTATAATACATACAACCAACAATATTAAAAATCCTATTATTGTTAAGAATCCCAACTGCGAAAGAACACTTTTCCAAATTCCAAATCCCATTATTGCATCTGCTATGAGCAAAGTACCACAGACTCCGGCCGCTATGATTCTTCCATAAAGAGCATCCCGCATATCCGGAGTTGATTTGCACTCGATATCGCATAAAATTCCTCCAATACAGCCTCCCATAACTGCTGCAAAAATACCATCCACTGTAGTTGGGGTAGTAACCGCAAGTGCTGTAGCTACGCCAACGGTCAAATGCGTTTTACTCATCATAATACGTAATGCCCTTCCCATAATAATATTTTTATCCGTGAGCGATTTTGAAAAGCTTTATTGTATTAATCCCTCAAACGGTATACCAAAAAAATAACAAATACCATAAACAATAATGCCGATCACAAAAAGGATAGCGATATAAATTACTGCCTGTTTTTTCTTATTTAGCTTGAATAATATGAAAGGTATTCCAACCGGAATCAGAAAAACAGTAAACATAAAGATACCGGAGTTACATGATCCGGATTATTTGATCTTCCCATTATTGTTACCCCATCACGAAGTCAACGCCGTTAAAAGAAAGCTGAATCACCTACGCCAGTTTCTCTGAGTTATCCTTAATCTCTGCCACGACATTCATAAGTTCTCTGGCTTTCCCCAGATCATCCTTAAACAGGACTGTAATACTTCCCAGAGACTTGAACGGTTCATTCATAAGAACTGAATTGTCTTCGATATTTCCGTTTTCCACAATATAATCAATGATCAAATTCACAAACCTGATCTGGTTCAGATTCAACTTCTCATCCGTCAGGAATTTGCTGAATGCTTCATTTAATGCAGCCCTGTCAACGCCAACGATTTTGCGTACCAGAATGCCGATCGGTGTATCACCGTATTCCTTAATGTAATCTTCACGGCTTCCAAGCTCGTTCCACAGGATTCTTTCGAGTTCCTTCATGTCTGTCTCGTTCAACTTTTTATTATTCCGCAATTTATAAACGGACAGATTATCTTCGTGTTCTTTCAGATAGAACTCTACCTTTTTCCGATAATTTTGCAGTTCATTCGCAGTATAGAGCGGATCGCCTTCCACCCCATCACTGATCTTGTCTTCAAAATCCGTATAGTATATTTTCCGTTTCTTTTTATCGATATACTGGATCAGACTCCGCAAAGCTTCTCTGACCTGTTCCAGATCAATAATCGTTGCACTGTCCCAGAATTCCTGTGTCTGAACTTTCTCAATCATTATTCGCTGTGCCGCGACCTGAGGAATCGAGTATTTCTCGGATAAGAACGAAGCTGCAGAGACGACGATATCAATGGGATCTCTGACATTTTTACTCTGCAAAATCCCAAGTTCTATACTGTACATAAGATAATCAAAACGCCTGGCCAGTTCATCATCCTTCTTCGGTCTGACGATCGGCGAAATATGTTCCTTAATCTCAGAAATCTCAACCGTTTCCAGATGATTCCATGAATTACGGTTTCGATACGCTTCCACATAACGATAGTGTCTCTTCACAAGGAAGCTCTCATCGTTCAGCTCAATGACCGAATCCATCATGTCGGTCACAAGATCCGTTCTGTACTTAACATAGTCCTCATCATCGATAAACTGTGCTGCCTGCAGCTCACGACAGATCATCGCTTTTGTGGTATAGGTCTTCTCTGACAGACTCTCCTGAATTCCATTTTCGGCACCGTTTTTGTTTACACGGAAGAACTCAAAATTATTACAAAAATCAAATATCAGGAATTTCTCCTTATCTACACCCTCCCCGAGAAGGTCCTTGCACAGACGTGTTCCGCGGCCGATCATCTGCCAGAACTTCGAATAACTCCGTACCTTTTTGAAGAATACAAGGTTAAGTATTTCCGGAATATCAATTCCTGTATCCAACATATCCACGGAAACCGCAATCTGCGGCATTTTATCCTTTGTACTGAAATCATCGATCAATGTATCGCAGTATTTAATACTGTAATCAATCTGCTTGATATAATTTTCTCCAAGCTCCGGATACAACTTATGAAACCGTTCCACTATAGCCTGCGCGTGCAGGGAATTCTTGGCAAAGATGATCGTTTTGCCGAGTTTATCGCCGCCCTCAACCTTAAGGCCTTTCTCCATGAGTTCCGTAATGACTTTGTCAATCGTGTCCTTGTTGAAAAGCCATGTATTTACCGCATCACTTGAAATGTCATCCCCGACCATGTCATCATCCGCAAAGGTTTCTTCATACAATTCCTTTTCTTCCTCTGACAGTTCGTTGTAATGAAGCCCGGTCTCCATGATTTTCGTCTTATATTCCAAAGTCGAATAATTGACTAGATATCCTTCTTCGACAGCCTTTTCCAACTCATATGCAAAAGTCGGAACACCTCTTTCAAGATCAAAAATTCCATAGGTATTCTTATCGATTTCATTCTTGGGCGTAGCAGTCATCCCAAGTAAAAGCGCATCAAAGTATTCAAAGATCGCCTGGTATTTCCTGTAAATCGACCTGTGTACTTCATCACAGATAATAAGATCAAAATGTCCCGGGCCGAACAGTCTCTCCCCGAATTCATTTTTCTTTTCATCGATCGCGTTCATCAGTGTAGGATAGGTAGAAAAAATCATCCTTGAATTCTCGGGATCATCTTTGTTGTCAAGAAGATTGCAAAGGGACAGATCCGGCAAAAGATTTGAGTAATTGTTCTTTGCCTGTTTAACAAGCGCTGTTCTGTCAGCCAGGAACAAAATGTTTTTTACATAGTTATGCTGCCTCAAAACATCAACAATGCTGATACTGACTCTCGTTTTTCCGGAACCGGTCGCCTGCACCAATAACATCTTTCTGCGCTTGTTTGCAATCGCATCACATACCGCCGTAACCGCTTCTTTCTGATAAGGGCGGTTGGTAATGTCATCATTGATATTAATCTTTTCAAGAGAAATCCTGGTTTTTCTGCGGTCGATCTCCAACTGCAGCTCATCCTGCGTGAAGAATCCCGATACTTCCCGTTTGGGATAGTTCATGTAGTCATTGGTAAAATAGAACTCAAACCCGTTTGTCGTAAAGATCAAGGGCCGCTGGTTATACTTATTCTGAAGGCAATCTGCATATAATTTTGCCTGCTGGCTCCCGACAACCGGATCGACGGATGCCTTCTTTGCTTCAACAACTGCCAGGGGAAGATTATTTTTCCCCCACAAGACATAATCCACATATCCAATGCCCGTGGGATTCGGCATCCCTGCCACTTCTTCCTCAATCGTACAGTTCGAATTAATGATCCAGCCGGCTTCCGCGAGAGCAACGTCAATATAATGCTTTCTTGTTTCTGCCTCGCTGATTGTGTCCACATTGAAATTTCTGTTCTTGGTATGCACCTTCCTTTGCTCCGCCATCTTCCGGCGCAGCTCTTCGTTTTCTTTCAGAAGGTCTTCGAGTTTTTTATCTTTACTGCTAAGGCTCTCATACAACCGCTTCAGTTCTTCTGCCTTAATTCTCTTTTCATCTCCCGTCGGAAGCAAAGTTTCATCAAATGTTTTTTCATGATATTCAGCAGAATAGGAATAATCTATCCAATCACAGAATTCATAAAGATCTCTCAGCGAAATAACAGCCTCATCACGCCTAATATGATTGTTTGTATGAACCGCGACATTCCCAAGATGTATTGTGTATTTGAGCATAGGAAACAGTTTCGGCTCTATGATACTTCTGAATGAATCCTCATGAATAAGACTCGAAACATTGTCCTGATACGGTAAGACAAGGTCCGAGTCATACATATAAACAAAACGCACGGCAAGTTCCAGCGCACGTCTTGCAAGAATTGCGCAAGTTGCAGGTGAAATTGCTATACTCTTCTCAGCCTCCACCGCAGCTTTTGAAAAATCGGAATATTCACTATTATTAATCAGATAATCAAAATTTGTTGCCATATGATTGTCTCCTTGAGTTAAATTGAACATTTCTCAATAATCATAGACTAGAACTAATTGTAAGCAGTATCGTATGCACACCAAACCTCATAATATTTCTGAGAAACAGCATGGAATCATGTTAACCTATTTTTATCCGGTATAGGGAACCACATAGCATTCAACCTCGCCTGATTCATCTTAGGTTGTGCGTATAATGTTTATCTTTGTCTTGAAAATCGAACATATGTTTGCTATAATGATCTTGGGTGCTACCATACACGGTAGGCGGTTAGTCCTTCTCTCGGAGGACTGTGACCTCCGTTAATCATAGAAATCTCTTTTGAGAAATCTTAGGTGGAGGAACTTGCCTATGCTCACCATCGCTGACCTGATCGCAGTGCTTGCGCTGTGTGCGACTTTCTACAGTCTTGGTTACATGCATGGGAAGCATGGATCCAAGGCACAAAAATAACCGCCCATTGTCCCTGCAAGACTGAGCGGTTATTTCATATAATCACTTAACGGGGCTAACCGTCTATCGGTAGCACCTATTAATATACTACCATTACCGCTCATATTAGTCAATTTTTTTATGATAGTTTTACTTCATCGCAATTTCATCAACATCAGAAAAATGGTGATAAATAGTACATTTTAAACTTCAATTGCAAGTTGATAATGATTATCCAAAATATTCCTGCATCAGACTATCAAATAAGAGTTGTGTTTCATCTAAAGCTTTCTGTACTGCAACTTTTGATTTGTCGACCTGTTTTACAAAGTCATAAAACTCTTTTTGCTTCACAAATGGCGGTAGAATAATATCCGTTTTTAGGATTCCATCTTGACCTATCGTTGTCATCGTAGCTGTTTTTGACTGTGCAATAACCTGATTTCTGAAATAATCCATCGTTGATAATACTTGCATGAATTCTGGAACACATTTGCTTAAATCAAGCGGAAGCCGTATTACATGACATTCAAATAATATATTACCTTGCACGTTTTCTGGAATAATGGACGCTTTTCCAATACCTTCCGCTACCAATGAGGATCGGCAAAATAGCATATCTCCATACTTCACTTCAAACTTAGCGATATCCTTATCATCTGCATTTGTTCTTGGCAGATCATCAAGCCGAGAATACATCCTATTCACAATATTTGCCACACCGAGGACACTTACATTTCCATCTTCACAATAATCGTCGCGTTTTGCAAAGAAACCATTTGAAACTTTTCCGCCTACAACTTTAGAAATGTTTACAACTGGCCATTCCAAAGGATTACTCTTTGGATCTCCAAAGAGCTCGACAAATCGGGCTTTGATGAGGTCGTCAAGTTTATCTAATTCGATCTCTCGATTTTTAATCACATTCTCGACTTTCTGAAGAACATGAACGATATTGTCTTGTTCCTCAAAAGACGGACAATTAATATCAAGCTTTGATAAATCTTCTTTATTAAACCCTGCTTGAGCAGCCCGGGAACCAACATTCAAAATACTTGTTTGAAAATATGGAGATTTCAAATAATAATATAAATACTTTTTCGTAAGTACTGTCTCATTAGGGATCGTTCGCATAATTGCAACGTTATATGCGCCCGCAAGTCCGGTTAGAATTTTTCCCAATGATGCACCATATCTTGCAACCAGAATATCATCTGCCTCACATATCTTTGTGGTCCCGCTGATTTTTATGTACTCAGGAGTTACCCTTTCGCTCTGCGTAAAGTCTCTAATCTGGAGCATCCTAATGTATCCATCCTGCTCTTCAAAAGACCACTCTTCTTTAGGCGGCTGTGATCCACCTTGAAAATCACATACATCCGTTAATTTAGCCATATATCATCCCTACAAATCTCAAGAAATGAACTTTCTGTGAGAATTCTTAACATTATTCTGATTTACAATTGCATAATGCATAGTTGTATCTATCTGCGAGTGACCAAGTATTTTCTGCACCTGTTCTATCGGCATACCCTTATCAATAGCTCTTGTCGCCATCGTTCTTCTGAACTTATGCGGATGTATTCTTCCAATGTCGACTTTTCTTCCGAGTCTACGAAGTCTTATCTCTACTCCACTAATCTTTAGTCTTGTGTGCGGCGCGTCCAACGTCACAAAGAGCGCTGGGTTATCATCAATGCGCGAATTGATGTAGTCTTTCAGATGTAGCTTGGCTTTGGCATCAAAGTATACCCTGCGTTCCTTCTCTCCTTTTCCGTATACAATACACTCTCGCTCATCAAAATCTATATCATCAATGTCAAGATTCACAAGTTCTCCGACTCTCATTCCTGTCGAGTATAATAAATCTATAATCGCGATATCTCTTGCAACATCACAATTGTCTCGTAATCGCTCTATATCTTCATCAGAGATGGTCTCTTTAACAACAGTCCTTGTCTTGATTTTATGAATGCGTCTCACAGGACTCTTCAGAATATGATCTTCCTCCTCAAGCCACGTAAAAAAACTGGAAATGTTCCGTCGGATGTTATCTACAGTAGTCTTACTACAATTATTTATTCTCTGATAGTTTGCCAAGTAATCTCTGATCTGATCGGTTGTTACCTTCCTAACCGGAACATCAATCATACTTAACATATGTTTTGCGCTGTTCTCATAATACGCAAGAGTCCTTGCCGAGCATCCCTCAATCCGTTTTGCATTTATGAACATATTAAGATATTCATAATTGTCAACAGTCTGCGATTGACTATCTTTGTCCTCCGATCTCTTAATCAAAACCTCCTGAAGCCTCTTCAGTTGTGCAATTGATAACTCCTCTGACATATCATTCAAAACATTGAAAATATAATCTTTCATAAGATATACCTCCTTTTTGTGGAAGTATATCACCTATCTCATCCAAAATACTCCTGCATTAAGCTGTCGAACAATACTTGTGTTTTATCAAGCGACTTTTGAACTGCAGTTTTTGATTTGTCGACTTCTTCAACAAACTCGGAATAGCTTTTCTGTTTCTCTATCGGAGGAATGGGAACAATTAAATTCAATATGTCTTTATTGGCAATATTTGCCTGCCTGACTCCTCTGCTAATTCCGGTTAGTCTCTTTTTTATACACTCAAACTTCAGAAGTTGTGATAGATAATACTTATCTAAACCTTCTTTTATCTCCAATTTCGCATTGCGTTGATTAAGGTAATACTTGTTGTAATCATTTCCGAGGATACAGACGTTTCCATAATCGTCTTTTCCTACAGTGCCAGTAAGAGACATGACCAAATCCCCCGGATATATAGCATATCGTTCCAGCGATGCATCCTCGTTCCAGTACACCATATTAACAGGTTTAAATCGCCCTGAATTTACATTTCCTATTCTTAAAACTGGAATTCCACTTTCTTCATCGAAATTTTCACTCTTAAATGCATATCCCCCTAACACATCCAATCTCTCTGACAAAGGCTGCTCCGGCCAATTCATAGGGTTGATCTCTGGATCACCAAAGAGCTCGACAAATCGGGCTTTGATGAGTTCGTCAAGCTTCCTAATCTGATTCTTTCGTTCCCTTATAATGGACTCCAGCAGATCCATCATATCCATACATTTCTGCTGTTCGTCACGAGGAATCTGCGGAACGGCTAATTCTTCAAGTACATTCTTTCCAATTGCTTTAAAAGTACTGCCAGTCCCCTTATTGTTTAAATCTGTATTTCTTGCTTTTAATAAGTGAAAAACATAATTTCTTTCAGCTTCATCATCTATTCTGATAGCTGCCAACCCTCTTCCAATGCAGCATTTATCTTTAGCATAGTTCAGAGCTCCTATCGGCGCTCTCACAGATATCAGTATGTCCCCTGGTTCGGCAGTTTTCTTAGGGTCATTACACCAAACTCTCTCAGTCGGATAAACTTCTCCAAAGTCGGCATTCCCCTGAAAGAATGGTAATCCATCACAGTTATCGTTATAGCTTGCGGAGTCCGGTGACTGTCCCATCACGATTTGCGCAATATCTTTTAGTGATTTATATTCCATCTATCATCCCTACAAATCTCAAGATTTATTTAGCCAGCAGTTGCTTTAATTCCGCTAACTCATTTTGGATCTCTGCTTCAATTGCATCTATCTTTTGCATAATCACATCCGTCGATTCATATTCGACTTTCTCGTAAACAACTTCTTTATACTTGTTTATGGAAAGATCATAGTCATTTGCAATGATGTCCTTTACTGGTACAAAAAAACTCTGTTCCGTGCGTTTTCTGTCTTTTTCCGCCTCCAGGTTGTTAAATCTTTCGATGATGTCCGGAATATCATTGTCGGATATTTCCTGTCTCTTATCATCCAGACTGAAGCCGTCCGCTTTCATATCATAGAACCATACTTGATCCGTCCCACCGGTGCCGGTCTTGGTGAAGATCAGAATCGCCGTGGAAACACCCGCATATGGTTTGAACACTCCACTCGGCATTGAGATCACGGCATTGAGTATATTATTATCGATGATTTCTTTTCTGATTTGTTTATGCGCATTACTGGAGCCGAACAGCACGCCATCCGGTACGATAACGGCCGCCCGGCCGCCCTTTTTCAGAATTCTAAGGAAGAGTGCAAGGAAAAGCAGTTCTGTTTTCTTGGTCTTCGTGATTTTTAACAAATCTGCAGAAACCGCTTCATAGTCAAGACTTCCCTTGAAAGGCGGATTTGCGAGAACAAGCGTGTATTTTTCCTCATCCGTATTCTGCTCTGAAAGGCTGTCACGATAAGAAATATTCGGATTGTCCACGCCATGAAGCAGCATATTCATGGCTCCGATTCTCAACATGGTCCGATCCATATCGTTTCCGAAAAACATGTCATTGTTGAAATGATTTCTCTTTGCTTCATTCAAAAAGAGATTTGCGTGATTTTCCCTAAGATATGTTTGTGCTTCGATCAGAAAGCCGGCAGATCCCATGGCCGGATCTATGATAATGTCATCCGGCTGTGGTTTCACCAGGCTGACCATCATCTTGATAATGTGTCTGGGTGTTCGAAACTGCCCATTGGTACCGGCCGTTGCGACTTTGGAAAGAAGATACTCATACAGATCACCTTTGGAATCCTCGTCCCCCAGTTCAAGTTTATCAATGCCGTCTACGATCTTTGTCAGCATAGCCGCGGTCGGAATCTTAAAGATGGCATCTCCCATGTACTTCGAATATGCTGAATCGCCGTCCTGATGAAGATTCTTGATAAACGGAAACACGCCGTTCATCACAACATCATACATTTCATCCGCGGAGCCAAGATTCTTGAACTTACTCCAGCGATACTTCTGGCAATCTCCCGGAAACATCGGTTCATACGGAACGCCTAGAAAATTTGCTTCATTCTCTTTGGTAGTTTCCACATCATCAAGCTGTTTTATAAACAGCAGGTATGTGAATTGTTCGATCACATCCAGTGGATTTGTAATTCCTCCGGTCCAAAATGTCTCCCAAATCCTGTCAATCTTATTTCTCAGGTCTCCTGTGATCATGATAGCCCCCACCTTCCTGAATTACTTGATTTTATTATGCTTAAATACAGTTAAAATTTTACTATACTTTACCTGCTAATTAAAGAAGAAACTACCGTCTGCAGTCGTCAAAAACGGACAGTAAAAGACACGGAGGCCGTGATTTTTACTGAACCGTGTTATGGAATATTGTAAGAAAAGAGCCGGCCCGGAGGCGCTTACCCCTGCATGTTCATGCCTTTCAGGACCTGTAAGAGTTCCAGGTCCTCCTGCATGACTTTCATGTTGGTGGTCACCGGCTCTTCGCCGGGTCTTGTGACCGTGATCTCGATCACGCTTCCTTCCGGAATGCCGCTTTTCATAAACCTGCCGACAAATTCGGCAAATTTGGGGTGATTGTTCCGAAACGTTGCGATCGCGCTCATAAACTGGATCATGTTCTGCGGGTTCATGGGTATGCTCCTTTTGTTCTGCTTTACAGAAGGTTATCTATTCATGCAAGCAAAATTCTACTATACTTTGCTTTTCAATGAAAGAAGAAACTCCGCACTGCAATCGTTGAAAAACGGATATGCTTACTTCAGATCTCTCTTGCTGACCTTGCAGATCACTGCGCCGGGCACGGCAAACTTGACCGTGGCTGTCGCTTTTTTGCCGATCCTGTCGTAAAGCCTTCCGGCACTCATGCAGTCACCGAGAACGGTCTTCACACTGTTTGCGACGTAGCCGATCGTACCGATGCCTTTCATGTCCACGCGGATCGCCTCGTTGTCGTACTTGTTGTCCGGCTCCTTGATGAGCTTCACTTTCATGCCTTTCTTCATGAACTCGTTGCCGTACCTGAAGCCGACGCCTGTTACTGTGATATACGCTTTTGCCATGATTTTTACCTCCTTTTTCGGCGGAAATGCCGCCCTCTGTCCTTCGTCCTATACCCATCCTAAATGTTTGAAAGTACGATAAAAAGGACAGCAAAAGACCCCGGAGGCCGTGATTTTTACGGTGTTACCGGGGTTCTTAACAAATTCACAGTATTCCTGCCGGAGGAAAATGGTCCTTTGGGAACCATTTTTGATCTTTATGACAGGGCGTTTTGATAGGCCTGCAGGGTTCTCTCGTCAAAGCAGACCCAGTAAACCTCATCGATGAGGCCCGGGTGATCGTTCATAAAGGTTTCTACGGCACTGACAGCTGTTTTGGCAGCCTGTTCCACCGGATAACCATAGACACCTGTTGAAATGGACGGAAATGCGATGGATCTGATCTGATGATCAACGGCTAGCTGCAGGGAATTTCTGTAGCAAGAAGCAAGGAGTTCCTGCTCGTTCGCGCAGCCGCCGCGCCAGATCGGGCCGACTGTGTGGATCACATATTTTACGGGAAGGTCGTAAGCCGCCGTGATTTTGGCTTCGCCGGTTCTGCATCCGTTTAGTGTCCTGCACTCCTTGAGCAGGCCCGGGCCGGCTGCCCTGTGGATCGCGCCGTCAACACCGCCGCCGCCAAGCAGTGACTCATTGGCCGCGTTCACGATCGCATCCACATAGTCGATTGTTGTGATATCACCACGAATTGCTTTCATGTAAAGTACCTCTTTGGGCATGTAAAGCCGGCTGTTTTTCGTTATGAAATGAATTTTACGGCTGTTCCGTAAGCCATGACTTCTGCGGCGCTCTGCATGATCGCAGATGTGGCATACCGCATGCAAACGATCGCATCCGCACCGAGTTTCTCCGCCTCGGCAGCCATGCGTTCCGTAGCGATGTCTCTGGCTTTTCCCATCATTTCGTTGTAATTGCTCAGTTCGCCGCCTACGATCGTCTTCAGGCTGGCGCCAAGGTCCTTGATCGCATTCACGGTCTGGATGGTGCTTCCCTTGACTACGCCGAGCATCTCTAGATTCTTTCCTGTGATGGTTTCGCTTGTTACGATGAGCATATCGGTTTCCTCTCTTTCGTTTTGTTTTTTGCCGTTTATATTTCGACTGTTTTTATTTTGGTTGCAGGAGTGCCGCGTATTCCGCCTGTTCTGAAGCGGGAATTCCTAAAGCATCCATAGCCTGCTGTTCCGTCATCTGAAGGTTCTTCATGACGTTTCTGATCGCTTCGAGATTGCCTTCTTTTTTACCTTCTTTTCTACCTTCCTTCTTCCCTTCTTTCAGTCCTGCTTCCATTCCTTCTTTTATTCCATCACGCACGCCGGAATTATAACTGCCGGCCCAGTCTCTTTCATATCGTTCTCTGGCTTCACACTGCAGCCTGATCGCTTCATCCTCGGATACAGCGTAGATCGAAGTCGCCGCTTCTTTTACAAAATCGTTTGTCTTCGCCAACATCCTGATCTCCTCCCATGTTTTTGCCTTGAACAGTTTTGCCCAGACGTCCAGTTCGTTGATCCTGTCTTCTTGCGTTGCATGTTCCGTTTTTCTTAAATTTAGCACATTGATGCCAAACTTTGAAGAGTAAATTCGCCGATTTTCAACATTTAACAGACGGTATCTGGAATAAAAACCTTCTTCTTCCTTAAACAGGTCGAAATCGATGATCCCGATGTGCAGGCAGGGCATCACTTCTGCGTAATCCTGGCCGGATTGCAGGCGGCCAAAGTTTCTGCACAGATACAGGAGTGAGCGTTCCACCCAGTATCCCCTGTTTGCAACCTGCATCTCGATGTTCAGCAGCTGATCATGGTTAAGAATGATCTTCAGGTCCAGAATAGATTCTTTTTCTCCGATCGCCGAGCCCAGAATGATCGGGTTAGTCAGTTCAACAGAGACGATTTCTTCCTGAGAAATGCCCAGCAGACTGCCGATCAGTCCTCTCAACACCTTTTCATTCTTCTGCATGATCGCGCGGAACATGTAGTCGTTTGTCAGGCCATAAGCCAGTTTCCCTGTCGCATGCTGAAACAGAGATATTTCCTCTTCCTTATTCAGTTGTTTTGTGTTTGCCATAGACATGCCTCCTTAATCTGTTTGCATCATTATGATTTTTAGCAATGGTTTTCTTGGCGATAGGATGTCGCCGGAAATGGTTACGCGAAATGTGTGCGTAATAAGATGTGCCATTTGCTATGTATAAGCAATATTATCACATGTTTTGAGAAAACGCAATGTGTGTTTGAAATGGTCCCTTGGGGACGGGGTCAGTGGTCCATTTTTGATCTTCAGTACTCTGTTTTTACTTCTTCGAGTCCGTACATGTTCATGAAGTGTTTTAAGTCTGCGTCCGTGCGGATCAGCATGACTTCCGTGAAGTGGCCGCCTTCTATGTCTTTAAAGCCCGCGACTTTTTCTCCCGTACAGATGGATGCGCGGATAACGGGTTCCTGTTTTGCAGGATCGTAAGAAACGGGCGGCTTGGAAATCCGGCTTTGCGAAGCCCGGGGCTTTGGGACCTGGCTTTTGGAAACCAATCCGATAAAGGCCCAGACCAAGCGCCAGCCGAGACGGTAGATCAGAAAAAGGCCGACGCCGATGATCGGCGCGATCCATAAGGGTTTATGAATGAAAAACAAAACCACAAGCGCGACCAGAGAAGTGATCCCGATAAATTTCAGCGCGAAAAAGATCCACGAGATCCAAACGATCGCGCCGCCGATCTTTTCATTTTGTTGATCTTCGTTCACTGCCATTGATTTTCACCCTTATGTTACGGTTTATTTTTCGTACATTTTGATCATGTCTTTCAGTTCTTTTTGATATCTGTCCAGGACCTCTCCCGGTCCCAGCAGTTTTACTTTCGGGCCGAGCGCAAAGATCCAGCCGAAAAACTGGTCGCTTACAGCCACATCCACGCTGATCTCGGAGAAACCCTTTTGCTTCGCAGGGCGGATGGTGATGTCCCTTCCGAACCGGTCTATGAACACGCCGGCCATTTCATTGTCGAAAGCGATCTTGACTTTCGTCTGTTCTCCGCTGAACATCCCGAAGTTCATCTTGGCATATTTTGCAAGATTGAAAGCTTTGAACTGCTCTTTCCCGGCGCGTTTTTCATCCAAAACCTGAATGCTCTTTAGCTTATCGACACGGAAATGCTTGATACAGTCTGCTTCTGCGTCATAAGCGATCAGATAGTAATTTTCATCATCCCAGGTCAGTGCCCAGGGGCTCACCACATAAGGGCGTTCTCTCCGGCGGACCATCGTTTTATTTTCATCCCACTTCATATATTCAAAGCGGATCTGACGGTTGTCCGCGATCGCCCGGTGCACATCATCCACAAAGTAGTAGATGCTCTCGTTCATGGTCTTGACTCTGCCCTGCACCACCACCTGGCGTTTCAGCTGCGCGGCTTCATACTCGCTGGCCATGCTTGTCAGTTTTTTGATCAGTTCGTTGGATTTCTTTTCCGTAATGAATTTGGACGACTGGATCGCATCCACGAGCAGTTTGAGTTCCGCGATCTCAAAGTGCTTGCTTCCGACATGATAATAATAATTCCGGCCCTCTTTTTCCCCGATCACATCGATCCCTAAGATCCGCAAGGTTTCCAGATCGTCATACAGGCTTTTTCTGTCTGCCGTCACATCATAGGCTTCGAGGGCCTTTTTGATCTCCGGCATGGTGATCATGTGCTCATCATCCGTCTTCTCGAGCATGATCTTTGCAAGATAGTACAGTTTCAGTTTCTGCTTGGTACCCTTTGGCATATGATCTTCCCCCCTTGATTTTGACCGGACCTTTTTACTGATTATATCATAAATCAAGGCGGAACAGTTATAATCCATCGGGGCAAAAAAGTGGACCACTGACCCCGTCCCCAAGGGATCATTAGAAATCCACAAGATAGATCCCGATGTTGATCTGCCTGAAAGAACCTTTTTCTTCCATGTGATCGATCTTCGCGACCAGGTATTTTCCGGCATCCATGAGGCGTGCGAAAACGATGTTGTCCTTTTCGGGGATGTAGCCGACCCTGCGTTTTTTCCCGTCGAAGATCAGGATCGCGTTCTCGTCGAATTTGTTGTCTGGCTCGCGCTGCAAAAGCAGTTTGTCGCCTTCCTTCAGCTCGTCAAATATGGTTTCATCCTTGATGTGCATCGTTCCTGCCACATAGGAATCAAACAGATGGATCTCATGGCTTAAAGGCCTGATCAGGTCAGAAAGCGGCTGCTCTTCAAGCAGGGAGACCATATTTTTATTTCCGATCGTCAGTTCATTTTCCATACCAGTTCCACACCTCCGTCCGATAACATATCATCCAAAGTCTGCTGCAGGATCTTCAGATAGGTTTCATAATCATCGTGCTCTGCCTGCAGTTTGGCACGAAGTTCTGCCTTCTTCTCTTCGTCGTCTAAGATCTCACCATATGTATAGGGTTCCGTGGTGATGATGTCATTGATCTGCCTCTCCACGCGCTCGATCCGCTCCTCCAGGTTGGAAAAGTCAGCCTCAAACCAGTCATCCCCGAGTTCTTCCAGAGCCTTTCGCACCAGCACTTCCAGGTCTTCGAGTTCCTCCACGTCATTCTTATGATAAGCCCGGACGATCCGCATCCAGAGGTCCTTCAGTGTCTCATTTTCATTGGTTTTTTTGTTGATATCCGGATGGATCTGCTTGGTCAGCCTGCGGTAGAGTTTCTTTGCGCGGTTAAACCGGAACTCACCTGGGACTTTTGCGTTCTTAGCCGCCTCATGATCGGCGATCATTTCCTTCAGCTGCGCATAGTAAAGCTGCATTTCCTTTTCGATCTCTTCGTTCATATGCGTAGCGTTGATGGAAAGACCTCTGTTGATGCGTCTTCTGCAATAGCTGATCGTTTTTTTCTTCTTGATGCATTCGATCTTCAGTTCAAAGACCGCCGTGATCAGCTCCCCAAACTCCGCCGTGTAGGATGTCAGGTAGGATCCCGCTTCCTTATACAGCCGGTCGCGTCTTAAGAGCAGTTCCTCATATTCTTCGTATCTTGTCTGATCGTTTTCGATTGCTTCCACTACCGCAATTTCCTTGTTCATACTGCCGCCTCCACATCATAAAATTCATCGTAAATGCCCGTGACCTTGATTTTCCCAACTAATGCTTTCTGACAGAAATCTTCAAAGGATCTGTACCATGTTCCGTCACACAGGATCGCTGTTCCGCCGTCTTCTTCCCGTACCTCGAGCACCGTTTTCTTCCCGTTCCGCTTCATATGATATTTCCCGGGCTTCCCGGTTAAGTAAAACAAGTCATAAAAATCAGCATGCTCTTTGTCGAACTCCGTGATCTCATAAAGAAGCCGGACGATCCGGCCCATGACCTCGATGTTGCCCCAGAAATCATCTTTGGAAAGGCGTTCCGCCATGAACCGTTTTGCCTTTTTTAAAAGGATCGCAGCCTCTTCCTGATGCCCCTGCCCGATGCGGATCCCGGCAAGTCTTAAGCAGATCTCCGGGAACGGGTCGCTTAAGAGTCTCGGGTGCTTCACTTCTTCGTAAGCCTCTTCGATCATTCTGCGGTATTTCTGTTCGTCTTGTTCAACCGCACAGCCGAACCGGTACATATCCGCCAGCTTAAACCTGCACCAGAGGCTTCCGGCGGTTCCATCCCCTTCAGCGCCTTTGGTAAAGTAATAAAAAGCCTTGTCATAATCTTTCTCGCCGTGCTGTCCGTAGTACCACATGTATCCCAGTTCTTCCATGGCGGGAAGATAACCGTATTCCGCTGCCATCTCCATGTACTTTCGCTCCAGGTCAAAACGCTTTCTTGTGCAGTAGTACCAGGCGAGTTCGTGCATGTATTTGGGATCTTTGGTCTCGCCGATCAGATAACGCAGCGATTCCGTGTACCGGAATTCCTCATCTTCCGTCGGGTTCTGTATGTCGTAATAGTCCTGCAGGGCGTTCCATGCTTCCGTGGTGTTCATTTCCTGCTGCCTCCGTTTCTCTCCGTTCGCCTCCGTTTGCTGATACACCAAGTCTGCCGGAGAACGTGTCCCATAAAAATACCATGGTCCCAGGGGAGTCGGGACAGCTATGACGCAGTCATACCGTCGCAGTCATACTTGCATCTGTTCCGACGACCTGCCCCTGACGAAGGAGGGGGCGATTCCTTAGCAGACGGGGTTAGTGGTCCATTTGCGATGTTTATGATAAAATGGCTCTAACAGAGGAACGGAGTGATCATATGAAGATCTATGTTGATTTTGATGACTGTCTGTGCGAAACCGCCAGAGGCTTTTGTGTCCTTGCAGAAAAGCTCTTTCAAAAGCTTGTTCCCTATGAGGACATCGTGTTCTTTAATCTGCAGCAGTCTTTTTCCTTAACGGATGCGCAATATGAGGAATTCATGATCGAAGGACACCGCCCGGAAAGCCTTTTGTCTTATGAGGAAACACCCGGCGCGGTAGATACGGTCAACGGCTGGCTCGACATCGGGCATGATGTTTCGATCATCACCGGGCGGCCGTTTAGCGCATATGAAGCCTCAAGGCAATGGCTCGATACGCACGGTCTTTCGCGCGTCAGTCTGTTCTGCCTGAACAAGTACGGGCGGGACAGTTTCATCAAAAACAGTGATTTTAACCTGGAACTGGAAGATTTTTACCGGATGCATTTCGATGTCGCCGTCGAAGATTCTCCGCTTGCCTTTCCATTCTTCCGGCACCTGCCCGATCTGAAGGTGATGGTCATCGACCGTCCGTGGAACCGGAGCTGTGATCTTCCGAACGGGAACTATCAGCGCTGCTACGACTGGGAGACGATCCAAAGATCTGTTTGATCTTTACACATCAACAGTAAAATAGTGCCTGCTCACTCCATTGATGCGGACTAAAGGAGATACCGTGATTTTTACCAGACTGCTTAGAAAATACATCCTGAACGAAGATCTGGAGATCAGCCACCGGCTCATCAACATGGTGCTCATGGTCGGGATCGCCGTGATCCCGGTCTGCATGATCTTTGATCTTGTCATGGGTTCCGCTTCCGGGACCTTCATCGTGCTTGCGCTGGTCTTAGCCACCTTTGCAGCGTCATTTTATATCGCCAATCACAAGAAACAGGATAAGGCCGTCGGCATCATCTTAACCATCCTCTGCTCGGATTTTCTGATCCCGACGCTGTATTTCGAAGGCGGCGGCATCCATTCGAGCATCCCGGCCTGGTTCATCCTCTCGGCGCTGTTTGTCTGGCTTTTGGTCAGCGGATGGCCCTGTTACGCGATTTTTGCAAGCAACATCCTGGTTTATTCCGCCGTATTCTGGGTCGAATATCATCATCCCGAACTGGTCACGAAACTTCCCGATGAACGATCCGAATTTGTGGATATCGCGGTCGGGATCTATCTGATCATCCTGATGCTGGGTTTTATTTTCAAGTATCAGAACAGACTGTATGAGAAAAAGCGACGGGAACTCGAAGAAATTGACGCGCAGCTGACGGAGGCCAACAAGCGTCTCGAGCAGCTCAGCGAAGCCAAGAGCATGTTTCTTGCGAGCATGTCCCATGAGATCCGCACGCCCATCAACGCCATCGTCGGCATGAACGAGATGGTGCTTCGGGAAAGCAAGGATCCGGACATCACCGGATACGCCGAAAACATCGAGACCGCGTCCGGAACACTGCTGTCCATGATCAACGACATTCTGGATCTTTCCCGGATCGAAGCAGGGCTCATGGAAATCCTTCCCGTGGAATATGAACCGTTCCAAATCCTCAATGACTGCTATACGCTTTTGGAAATGCGCGCAAGGGACAAGGGTCTGAAGCTGGATCTTAAGATCGATCCGTCCATTCCGTCGAAGCTCTACGGAGACGAGATCCGCATCCGGCAGATCCTGATCAATCTGCTCACGAATGCTGTAAAATACACGGAAAAAGGCACGATCACCTTAAAGGCTGACTGCATTGACAGGCAAGCAGAGACGGCCGTTCTGACCTTCAAAGTTTCTGACACCGGGCAGGGCATCCCGGCCGAAGCCATGGAGCATCTGTTTGACTCCTATACCAGATTTGATGAAAAGAAAAACCGGAAGATCGAAGGAACCGGGCTCGGGCTTGCGATCACCAAACAGCTCCTCGATCTGATGGGCGCTTCCATTGATGTAAAAAGCACCCCGGGAGAGGGTTCCGACTTTACGGTAAAGATCCCTCAGAAGGTCATTCTGGATACCCCGATGGGTGATTTTTACGAAAAAAGAAAACGCAGGAGCCGGGAGAGCGTTTCGCGTGATGTGGGATTTACCGCCAAAGATGCGAGGATCCTGCTGACCGATGACGTCAGGATGAACCTTGTCGTCATCCGCTCGCTGCTGAAAGAAACGCAGATCATGATCGACTGCGCGCAAAGCGGCAGGGAATGTCTGGAAAAATACAGTGAAAATCATTACGATCTGGTCTTTCTCGATCACATGATGCCGGAAATGGACGGGATCGAGACGCTTAGTGCCTTAAAGGAAACTGCGCGGTACAAAGAAGAGCACACGCCGGTTGTCGCGCTGACGGCGAATGCAATGCTCGGCGCGGAAAAACTCTATCTGGATACCGGCTTTGACGACTATCTGACGAAGCCGGTCAAGGGCGCCGATCTGGAGGCCATGATCAGAAAGCACCTGCCAAAAGAGATGATCGTTGAAAAGAAGTGAGCCTTCGGGGACGGGGTTAGTGGTCCATTGTTTACTTTTGTGGTTTACAATGAACCACTAACCCCGTCCCCAAGGGCTCATTTTTCGTAATCGGAAATGAACTTCACATTGTAGGTTTCATACTTGTTCAGGTATTTCTCGGACCAATCGTCAGGTTCGATCGTGCCGTAATACCAGCGTTTCGAATCGAAATAGTCCTGCAGTTCTTTGCTCTTGAACTTTCTGCCGTGCCTTGCGTAGATCTCGTTTCTTGCAAGCCGCAGTTCCTCGTCGGTCAGTCCCCAGAGGTCCTGCTCGGTCAGCTCCCTGCTGTCGCTGTACGGCAGGATATAATCCCCGGTATTCTGCGAATCTGACGCGTAATCGATATTCGGATCGGTATGCATGTCCGTGATCACAAATCCTTCCGGCTTGCCCTTATCGACCTTGCAGTCATATACGACAAAATAATTATCCCGCAGTTCTTTGTTGTTATACCAGTCATACAAATAGTAGCGGATCGTAACGGTAAACGACCCGTCATCATAATAGACGGTATTCAGGAATTCATATTCCGGGGTCACCTCGCCCCAGTCGCCTTCCCCCATGGTTATGACATCTCCTTCGACATTGACGCCGACGGCGCTGTCATCATACCGGTAGCCGGAAAGATCATATACCTGCCCGAACAGGTCATTCATGGCTCTTTGGATCTCTCCCACCGGGACTCTGATCTTGTAATCGGTATTGCTTCTGTATCTGTCGCGCGAATTCTGGGACAGAAAATACTGCATCGTCATCGGAAGCGCTTCCTGGACGGTCAGACGCGGGATCTCGTGCACGCCGTATGCGTACTGCAATCCGGTCCAGTCCAGAAATGAGCTCAGTACATCGGAAAAAGCGCCCTGTCCGGGGAATCCCATTCCGGTCGTGTCGGTGATCGCTTTTCTTTTGGCGTTAAGATCACGGGGCGCGCTTTCTTCTGCCGCAGGCGCTGCATCTTCACCGCTGTTTTCCCCGCCGGCGTCTTCCGTCATGAACTCTTCGCTTTCCGCAGATCCGGCGTCTTCTCCGTCATAGTCTTCTTCCGCATCTGCATCAAGTTCTTCCGCCTCATCCTGCAGTTCTTCGATCTCTTCGGTCTTTATCTCACGGTTCAAAAGACGGCTTACCAGGAAGAATGATCCCACGCACAGCCCGAGCGATACAAGCGCCGCGGAGACAATGATCAGGGCAACCGCCCAGCCGGGCAGTTTTTTCTTTGCAGGTTTCACCGGACCTGCATACTGTCCGGGGATCGGGCCTGTATACTGCTCAGGTGCCGGGCTTACGGGCGCGGCGTCTGAAAAAGTCTGCCCCGCGGGCGCATCCGGTTTCACCTCTGCTGCCGGTTTCACTTCCTCAGCGGCTTTCAGCTGTCCGCCGCATTTCGGGCAAAAATTCAGGTTATCAGGGATTTCCTTTCCGCAAAATCTGCAAAACATGTCTCTTCCTCCGTTTCCGCCGCAGACCGCCCATACTGCCATGGAAGGTCCGCTCATCCTGCTTTTCATGATATCGCCACGGGGAAACAAATGCAATCCCGTGATTTTTACATACAGGCATCCCTTCTGTTCAAAAAGATCATTTTTCTCTATAATCTTATTTGGGTAAAAATCACCCGCATAAGTTTCATTCCGGAGGCAGTACATGGATTACAGCAAGACCATTGACACGAAATTCGCGGGTCCGTCCGCTGTTTTTTCTTTTAAAAACGACGTTGTCAGGCTGCTTGACCTTAACGAAAAATTCATTTCCGAACACTGGGCCAACACCACCAAAGAGATCTTTCTCTCTTCCTACACCCCGAAGAGTTTTGATGAAGAAAATCTTCGAAGATTTACCGTTGCGGTGAAAAAATGCATCGAAACCGGGGAGGAACAGGAAGTCGAAACCTGGCGGCAGATGATCTCGGACTGCTGCGGATTTAATAAAGTCTGTCTGAATTTTGTGATCCCTTGGGGACGGGGTCAGTGGTCCACTTTTTCTGCCGCTTCGATCTTTTTGATCACCTTCGCCGGCACGCCGCCAACCACCGTATTTGCGGGCACATCTTTCGTAACAACAGCGCCTGCGGCGATCACCGCGCCGTCTGAGACGGTAACGCCTTTGGTGATGATCGCGCCGGCGCCGATCCAGACACGGTTTCCGATACGGATTGGTGCGCAGTGGTTACTTCTGTCGAAAGGATCCAGGTCATGGTCTATGGTGGCCAGAACCACTCTGTGCCCGATCAGCACATGATCCCCGATATAGATACCACCCTGATCCTGAAAATTACAGCAGGAATTGATGAACACATGCTTTCCGATGTGGATATTTCGCCCAAAATCCGTGTAAAACGGCGGAAACAGCATGAAACTCTCATCCACTTCTTCCCCGGTCAGTTCAGACATGATCCGCACGATCTCTTCCGGTGTATGGTATTTTGTATTCAGTTCCATCGTCTGCCGGATCGCGTTCTGACTCTGTTGCAGGGAGCAGGCATGCATCTCTTCCGTCATCTCCACGATCCTGTCAGAATTCAGATATTCCAGTATTTCTTCCACACTGATCATCTGTTTATTTCCTCCAAATGTGCCCCGGAAGGCAAAATCATCAAATTGTTTGAATTTTGTAAAAATGGACCACTGACCCCGTCCCCATGGGCTCATCCAGGGTCAGCATCAGGTCTGCTTCCAGAGAATGCTGCAGGCAGAGTCTCACATTGTACATGTCGCTGAAATCCACAAATGCGTCGGCATCCTCTGCCGGATGACCGCTTAAAATGCGGCGTGCCACAAGCCGTCTGCGCAGCAGTTCCTCATCGGCCACGATCCCGATCGTGTAGTCTGCATAGGCAGCAAGTTTTTCCCATCCGTCAAAATCAAGGAGCAGGTAGTTTCCTTCCAGGATCACGACGTTCTTCTCAACCGTGACCGCATCTTCCACGGGGTTATGCCGAAGCCTGTCATACACCGGCCAGCCGCAGACATCTCCTGCCGCAACTCTTCCGATCGCTTTCTTAAGTTTTTCCAGATCGAATGTTTCGGGCGTGCCCTTGACATCGACCATCCTGATCTCTTTCCCGTCCCGGATCAACGTATGCGACAGAAGGTATTCCTGCCTTCTGTGAAACCCGTCCATTCCGATCGCCTGCACCTCTTCCATGCCCGGCGTCTCTTTGGACAGTGCTTCTAAGAAACTGGCAAGTGTGCTTTTTCCCGCGCCGGGCGGTGCCGCCAGAAAAGCCAGAACCCTTTTGCCCTTCTGCCTGTACCGCTTGCTCAGTTGGTCAAGCAGCGGAAGGAAGATCTCCTCAATATTCTGTTCCGTATAACCGGCATCCACGTCCAGGCCGTTGATCTTCACACTGTATGATCTCATCCTAACCTTCCTCATCATCCGTAAGGCCGTAATACATGATCTCGTTAAAATTCGCGTTGGCTTCCTCGCTTGCCTTCTTTTCCCGCCAGGCATTGATCTCGCTGCAGATCGAAAGCATCTCGTCCACCACGAGTTCCACCTTCTTCGGCTTCACGTTTTCCAGGTACACCTGCATCCTGTGCATAGCCTTCGGGCTGCCGAGATTCTTAGCCATCTCATTCCCGAGTTCTTCCGGAAAGCCGAGTCCCGCAACCGTCTTAACCAGTGCATCCCTGGCTCTTGCCCATTCTCTTTGCTCCATCATCACAATTTTCCCGTTTCGTTCACCGTATTCCGTATCAGTTCACGCCAGATGCATCACATAGATCTGACACGGGTTTTCCTTCCCCCAAAGCTCTTCGATCACTTCAAATTCCTTAAAGCCGCAGGATAAGTAAAACCGGTTGGTGATATCATAATCCTCATATACTCCCATCCGGACGGTCTTTACCTGCATAAATTCGTATCCCGCATCTTTTGCCGCGATCCTTGCCTCGTCAAACAGCTTCCTGCCGATCCCTCTTCTGTGGAATTCCTTCAGAACGCCCATGACCGCGATCTCCACCGTCTCCCTTCCGGTTTCCTTCAGGCATAAAAATCCGGCATATCTGTCATCTTCCCTATCCGCCAGAAAAATCTGCCCGGCACTTTCTTCAATATATTTTTCCCTGCTCTCGTCGACCTCAAACCAGTCGTGCAGGGCTTCAAGCACTGTCCTTGCGATCTCTTTCTTTTTTGCAGGATCCACGATCCGTTCAATCATTTTTTTGCCTCCACTGTTTCGTCCGGGTAATCCCAAAATGCGCCCCTATGGAAGTTCTCGTTCCCAAGCGGCGTTGCCGTCAGTTTGAAAATCACACACCCGTCGGGACACACGATCGTTTTGGTGTATTTTCCGTCTCCGCCAAGATAGGTCAGATCGCCGCCGCTCCGGATCGCTTCCATCAAAGGATACAGCATCATCATAGTCTTGGAGCAGATCCCGTATCCGTCTTTGTTGACCGGACAGCCGTATGTACAGGTATAGGTGTCCCCGATCTCTTCACCGTTTCGGCAATATCTCTCCGTATGGTCTCCGTGCAGAAATCCGGTCACTTCCACACAAAATTCATATTCTTCGTCGTACCACTTTTTCATCATTCTCCTCCGGTTTTAAGATAAATGGACCACTGATCCCGTCTGTCAAGGTATTGCCCACTCCTGGTATCAAAATCAGTTTAGCAGACTCTTTTGCCGAAAACAATGTTCCGGACCGGTCCGAATATACGAATATACGTTCTCATTGAACTTACGGGACTTCTCATTCATAATAATGCAGGAAAAGGAGAACGATATGTCATATAAAGCAGTCATTTTCGATATGGACGGAACGATCCTGGATACGCTCGATGACCTGACGGGGAGCATCAACCACGCGCTCAGGCTGCATGGATTTCCGGAGCGGCGCAGGAATGAAGTCCGTTCTTTCTTAGGAAACGGAATGGTTCAGCTGGTGCATTTAAGTGTTCCGGAAGGGAGTTCAAAAGAGTCAGAAGAAGCGGTGCTTGCAGAACATGCGCGCTACTATCCCCTGCACTCCTGCGATCTGACAAGACCATATGCGGGGATCGTTGGGCTGCTGGAACAGTTAAAAAGCGACGGCATCAAAACAGCCGTGGTATCAAATAAATCGGATTCCAATGTAAGATCCCTGGTCTTGCGCTTTTTTGACGGGCTCTTCGATGTTTCGATCGGCTCCACAAAAGAGTTTGCCAGAAAGCCCGCTGCGGACATGGTGGATCTCGCGCTTGACCGGCTTGGCGTCACAAACGCAGAAGCCGTATACATCGGTGATTCCGAGGTGGATCTTCAAACAGCCGCAAATGCGCACCTGCCCATGATCACCGTCACCTGGGGATTCCGCGACAGGGAATTCCTGCAAGATCACGGCGCCGGCGTTTTGGCATCATCCCCCGAAGAAGTCCTTCAGCTGATCCGCGATGCAAAAGTGGACCACTGACCCCGTCCCCAAGGGGCCATGAGCCACTAACCCCGTCCCCAAGGGCTCATTCAAACAATTCAAACAATTCACGTAAAGTGCAGCACGGAATCATCGATGTCGCTGACACGTGAAAATCCCGTGAAGCTCATGATATAGGCAAGTTCCCTTCCGACATTTTGCAGGAAGTCCTTCACGCCCTCAACACCACCCGTTTCAAGCGCAGGCAGCATCGACCTTCCGACCGCCGCAGCATCTGCGCCGAGCGCAAGAGCCTTGAAAACATCCGCGCCGGAAGCGATCCCGCAGTCGACGATGATCTTCACATCCCGTCCCGCAAGCGCCTCCCTGATCTTTGGCAAAATCATGAGCGGTGGAACGGCATAAGGCATCCGGCCATGGTGATGACTCACAATGATCGCCTTTGCACCCGCATCCGCACTCTTCAGCGCATCCGATACACTCAGAACACCCTTCACAAAGAACGGCAGTTTCGTCAGTTCCACATAGCTTTGCAGCATTTCAAAAGTCTGCTCGCCCATGGTTTCGCCAACCACCACATCAAGTCCGTTCTCACCGAAAATATGATCTATGTCCATACCGATCCCGAATGCGCCGGCACTCCCGGCATACTGCATCTGATCCTTCACCTTGGCTGCATCCGCATACGGCTTGACGATCCTTACGGTCTTTGCGCCCGTATCCATGATCTGCTGAAACTGCGCGTTTTCCATCATGCCGCAGAAATTTAAGATGTTGCAGTCCCTGGCGGCTACGGAATATTCTTCCAGTCCGCTTTGTTCTCTCCCGTTGTAATTTTTCAGGTGGGAAAAAGCCGGCGTCATCACAGGCATTGCAAAATGATCCCCCAAAAAAGCGATCGAGGTGTCTGCCACTTTCGAGTCGATCAGCCTCTCCTCAAGCAGGATCGAATCCATATATTTTTCTGTGAGCAGATTTGCGTCTGAAATCCTTGTGTATTCCATTTCCGTTTCCTCCCAGTCGTGCAAGTTTTCCGAATTTTTCGAATTGTGCAAAAGTGAGCCACTGACCCCGTCCCCAAGGGACCACACTCCTACTATAACTGAATTTGGGGGGCAAAAAAAGTCCCGGCCGACGCAGTCCTTTGGAAAACAAATATGCAGTCCCGTTCATCCGTGTTACAATGGTGCAAAAGCACGCACTGCTGCCAAACCGACAGAAAACACTAACAGACGAAAAACGCAAACATACGGTTCAGGAAAAGAATGATGGATAAAAACGAACTCAAAGAAGCATATTTTGCCGGTGGATGTTTCTGGTGTGTTACCCCGATCTATAAAATGTACGGGGTAAGCCTTGTGACTTGCGGTTATGCGGGCGGAGATGTCGAGAACCCGACCTATGAGCAGGTGAAACGCCAGACGACCGGGCACCGCGAGACGATCCGGCTTGTATATGATCCGGCGATCGTATCCTATGAAAAGCTTTTGGATATCTATTTTGCCAACGTGGATCCGTTCGATCCGGCCGGCCAGTTCATAGACAAGGGGTTTTCCTACACACTTGCGATCTTCTATAAGACCGCGGAAGAAAAAGCGCTGGCAGAAGGAAAAATCAAGGCGATCGAAAACGCTTCCGGAAAGCAGGCTTTCGTTGCGCTGCTTCCGTTTAAGAATTTCTACGAAGCCGAAGAATACCATCAGGATTACTATCTGAAAAACCCCAAAGCATTTGAGGAAGAAATAAAAAAATCCGGGAGAAATTTCCCGGAAATGGACCACTGACCCCGTCCCCATGGGACCATTTTTCAAAGGGCTCACGCGGGTTTGGCGAGATAGAATCCCTGGAACAGATCCACACCCAGTCCCACGAGGTAATCAAACTCTTCTTTTTGTTCCACGCCTTCTGCGACAACAAGGATATTCTTGGAGTGCAATTCAAACACAAAACGCTTTACCTGATTCTGCTTCTCCGGATCATGATCGATCCCGGAAAGCAGTTCCCGGTCAAGTTTTACGATATCGGGCTGCATGATGTCTACCCGTTCCATATCATTGATCCCGCTTCCAAAGTCATCTGCTGCCAGCAGATTGTTCATGGACTTGACCGATCTGCTCTTCTCTTTCCAGACTTCATAAGAAAAATACGGATATTCCAGGTTCTCAATGATCATGTTGCCACGGATGCTGTCTCCGTAGTATTCCCAGAACACCTCCGCTTCGTCCGGTCTTAAACAGTCATTCGGGAAAGAATTGACCGAAACGCGCTCCGTGTATCCCCTGAGCGTATATGCCTGCATGGCGCCAAACAGCGTGGCAACCTCAAGAACATGCAGGTTGTCGGCTTCCATATACTGGTTGATGAGCTCCATGACCGTCATTTCCGTAGGGCGCATTAAAGCTTCCCATGCAAAAACAGTCTTTCCGTCAGGCCTGAAAATAGGCTGAAAGACATAGTTGATCGACAGTTCCCCGAGCGCATCCAGTATTTCTTTGTCTAAAGGCAAATGATCATAATATATCATATCTGTTATGGTCCTCTGCGAGACAGTTTCTTATATTCTATCACATAACCATATAATATGTAACATTTTTTGAATTTTCTGAAAATGGACCACTGACCCCGTCCCCAAGGGCTCATTCCGTTTTGGTCCGCCATTCTGCTTTCGGGAACCGTGTGCAAAGAGATCGGTGTCTACGACAGGCTGAAAGGGGTTCCCGCATGGATCTTCGGAACGCTTGCCGCCATTTTCGGTATTTCATTTTCTGTATACTTCGGATATGGAACAAAGCTGTTCCGTGGGGAATTCGATGCGCCGGAAGTCATCTCTATGCTGCTGATATTCGGACTGGGCCTTATCGGCAGCTGGGGCATTTCAATGATCTGCAAGCAGATCGAAGATGCCGGGATCAGGATGAACGGACTTGCTTATCTTGGCAAGCAGTCCATTTACATTTATATCTTTCATGTTTTTGTCGCGTGGCTGATCTGTGTCATCACGGGATTCTCCATGCGCTATGACCCCGAAACCGTGACAGCAGCGGTCATTGCAAAAAGCATCCTGTTGGCCGCAGTAAGCATAGCCGTCTCTGTCCTGATCGGCATGCTTTCAGATCGTCTTCGAAAGCGCAGGAATTGATCATGAAGTTGCCTGTCTCCTCCGGTCCTGTCCGGTTTCCTGATAATATCTGTTTTTATCGATGTACATCTCCTCTTCAGCATACCTGATCAGATCCATTGCAAGCCCGTTATCGCCGTATGCATACCCTGCAGATGCCATTTTTTCGTTTTCTCTGATGGCAGAGTTCAATTTATCCTTTAGCTCTTCAAATCTGTCTTCATGAATGTCATGCAGTAAAACCACGAATTCATCGCCGCCTATCCGGCATACATGTCCAAATTCACCGAAAATCTGCTGCAGCATCATTGCAAATTTCCTGATATAAGCATCTCCTGCCATATGCCCGAAATTGTCATTGGTATATTTCAGGGCATTTAAGTCGCAGAATACGATTCCGAGAGAGTTATGATCTGATTCCTGCTCCAGCACTTCATAATATCCGCGGCGATTTAAGAGACCGGTTAAGCTATCCTGTGTGGACAATTCCTTTATGATCTGTTCCCTGTTATGAGCTTCAGCAATCTCCTCTCGCCGGATAAAAGTGAACATGACCGCACATGATAAGCCCGTGGCCAGATATCCGAATTCCAGATCGGGCAAAAATATGAGAATAACTGCGGATATTAAGGGAAACACCACGAAGGAACCCAGAACTGCCGTATCTCTTTTTCCGATATACCGTAAGTTACAAACCATGATGATCAGAATAACCACCACGCCGAACAAAGGCATGATCGTTAAAAAGTCATCCCATGGTCCATATACAAGTCTTCCGTTTTTGACAGAAAAAAACTTCCCGTTGACAGTGCCCAGGATAATAAGCAGAATGTCCAGCACAGAAATAACAACAACCGGAATCACAGTCCTGTATGACAGATCTTTTTTCTTTCGAATAAACGAGATCAGGTAAAACGCAAACAGCGAAACACATACATTGATCATGGAAAAAGCCAGAATATTGGAAGTGGTCAATACGACCCGATTTACCCGGTATTCATCCAATATATAGCTTAAAGCATCAGCCAAAAGCCCTGCTCCGGAAGAGACTGTAAGTGCAATAAAGAGCCTGTTGCTTATCGAACTTTTATCTGCGTTTCTCAAAAGGCTAAGCAGAATGATCAGCAAAAAACAGAGACTGACTATTTCTGCCGAGGCTATTCTTAAAGTCATACAGATTCCTCCGTTTATTCTTGAATGGACCACTGACCCCGTCCCCAAGGGGTCATTTTTTCACTGCTGTAGATAACAGGTTCAGTTAAACAGGTTCCTCCACCACCACAGGATCCCCTTGGATCCGATCGTGAACGTGATGGTCTTGGTTCCGCCGTAGTTTCCGGTCCCTTTTACAACGACCGTTGCTTTGCCCTTGTTGACATTGTTTTTATAACTGTTTTCATCAAAATCAAACGTCACATCGTTAGTGATCTTCCCGCCGGATTTCCACCTGATATCCCCTTTGCTGAGCTTCACTTCTTTTCCGGTATAGGCCTTGGGATCAAGCGTTGCACTCAGCTTGCCGATGTCCTGCTTCATGATCCGGTAAGTTCCTTTGACGGTGCCGGTATAGTTTGTTCCTTTGGCATCTACCCATACATAAACCGTTGTGCCCGCATCCAGCTTCGCGTTAGGTAAGATCTCCTCCTCCCCTTCCGGATCGGACGTATAGCGCATCGTTTTGTCATCATAATCTTTTCCGACTTTCAGTGCTTTTCCGTCTGTTCCATAGACCGTGACCTTCTTCGGCTTCCAGTTGCCGTTCTTGTCTTTATATACGACATCATCTACCGCGACTGTACAGGAATCAATATCGGCCGGTATGATCACAAAAGGTTTAACCTGTTTTCCGGTATAGTTGCCTTTTCCCGTGATGGTAACCGTCGGCTGTTTCGTCGACGCACTTGTTACCGCCGTATTGTCGGCATATTTCAGGGTGTAGTCCCTTCCCTCTTTCAGCTTAAGTGTACCTAACTTCACGGTCACGCCGGGCTGTACGCCGGATTGTACATAAGGGTACTCATCCCCTGATTCCGTATCCGCCGGGATCAGCTGGATCGATGTATCTTTCAGATCGGCCGGTTTGATCGTAAAGGTCTTGCTGACACTTCCCGTATAACCGCCCTTTCCTTTGATGGTCACTTTGGCCTTGCCAACGTTTATATTTTTACCCTTCTCATAGATCAGTTCATAATCCGTATCTTTGATAAGCGGTGTATCGTTAAGTTTTACTTCCGGTTCCGACTCCTGTTCGCTACCGTTATAAGTAACATCCGCAGGCGCTGTGATCGTGGCTTTATTGATCGGCGTTCCTTTGATCTTAAAGGTCAGCGTCATCGTCCCGACATATCCGTTCTTCTCAATTCCGCGGATCGTTACCTTTGCCGTTCCGGGGAGGATGTTATCAGAATAATCCTCGTCCCTGACCTCATACTCTACTCCCCTTGTCAGCGGCGTCTTTCCGTCCCGGATGACCAGTTCCTCATCCGTCAACTCGATCGCCTCGCCGTTTGCATAGAGCTTATCAGCAATCTTGTCCGCCTTTAAGCTGTTCATCAGTTTCTTCTTCAGATTTGCGATCACAAAGGTTGTTTTTACTTCGCCCTCAAAATTTCCGATCCCCGTGATCCTGATATAATATGTCCCCGGTTCTGTCGGAACACACCACTCACTATAGGCTTCATCTGAATAGCAGGAAACCGTAAAGTCCTTGTCTTTCTTTAAAATCATCCCGTTACAGGTGATCTTGGGTACCGGATTCTGCTCCTTTTTGGTGTATTTTTCCGCAGCAGGTTCTGTGAAGGTAACGTCCGGATCCGTCAGGTTCTTTTTTAAGATCTCAAAACTGTCCGAATCATTTCCGGCATAGTTGCCCTTTCCGATAACGGTAAATGTGGCCGTGCCGGCATTCGTGTTGTTTCTGTATGTGATCGTATAGTCTTTCTTTTCCTCTAAAAGTGTGGTTCCGAAATAGACCTTTACCGCAGGCTTGATCGCTTTTCCGGTATAGGTCTGCGCTTCCACCGTATCATGTGTAAAGAACGGCACATCCATGGGCTTATAAAAATCACTGCGGATCGCGGTGCCGTTTGTGATCGTTGCAGGGCTTGCAGTGATCGGCTCCCCCGTGGCTGCATTGACCCATGTCTGTTCGTCAGGGCTTGGAAGTGTATAGACTTTATTTGAACGGTTCACGATCTTTCGGAAGCCGTTGCAGTCACCAAATGCATCCTCCCTGATCGTTGTCACGCTGTCAGGGATCGTCAGGCTTCCCGTAAAACCGCTACAGTTCTTAAATGCACCTTCCCAGATCCCCGTCACACTGTCTCCGATCGTCAGGTTCCCCGTAAAGCCGCTGCAGCCATAAAATGCACCTTCCCCGATATCCGTCACACTGTCAGGAATCGTCAGGCTTCCCGTAAAGCCGCTGCAGCCATAAAATGCACTTTCCCCGATCTCCGTCACACTGTCCCCGATCGTCAGGCTTCCGCTAAAGCCGCTGCAATCGCAAAATACACGCCACCCAATATACGTCACACTATCTGGGATTACCAGGTTTCCGCTAAAGCCGCTGCAGTTTTGAAATGCACTATTCCTAATCATCGTCACGCTGTTCCCGATCGTCAGGCTTCCGCTAAAGCTGCTGCAGCTACGAAATGTATCTTCCCCGATCTCTGTTACACTGTCCCCGATCGTTAAGTTCCCCGTAAAGCCGCTGCAGTTACAAAATGCTTCTTTTCCGATCGTCTCCACGCTGTCAGGGATCGTCAGGTTTCCCGTGAAGCCGCTACAGCCCTTAAACGCATACTCCCCGATCTCTGTCACACTGTCCCCGATCGTTAAGTTTCCCGTAAAGCCGCTGCAGTTACAAAATGCTTCTTTTCCGATCGTCTCCACGCTGTCAGGGATCGTCAAACTTCCCGTAAAGCCGCTACAGCTCTTAAATGCACTGTCTCCGATCGTTGTCACATTGTCGGGGATCGTCAGGTTCCCCATAAAATGGCTGCAATTCCTAAATACACTGTCTCCGATCGTCGTCACACTGTCAGGGATCGTTAGGCTTCCCGTAAATTCACTGCAGCCATAAAATGCACCCGGCCCGATCGTCGTCACACTGTCGGAGATCGTCAGGTTTCCCGTAAATTTGTTACAGTTCTTAAATGCATTCTCCCCGATCTCTGTCACGCTGTCGGGGATCGTCAGGCTTCCTGTAAAGCCGTGGCAACTCATAAATGCTTCACTCCCGATCACCGTGACCGCTTTTCCGTCGATCTCAGAAGGAATGATCAGTTCTCCTTTTTTTGTTCCATCGCAGCCGGTAATCTTGATCGTGCCGTCGTCCAGTTCTTCATATATCAGGATATAACTTGCACCCTCCGGAGTATAACTGCCGGCACACAGCTCGTTTTCCGTTTCTGCCTCTTCCGGCATAATGCTTTCATCCGCTTCCACCTCTGTCACCGGATCCTGCAGGATTTCTTCCCCGAACACAGAGAACACCTGAAGATTACATACAAGCGCCATGCTCACTAATATTGCCAGGATTTTTACGATCTTTTTCATATGATTTTCTCCTCGATCCGATCGCCGTACTGTAAGGCGATTACTTGACATCTATTATACAGGGATTATTCCCTTGCGTATAGCAAAAATAGGCCGGAGCTATTTGTCCTGACCTATTTTACGAAGTATACGTGAGAGGGCTCACCAGTGTCAGTTAAACAGGTTCCTCCACCACCACAGGATCCCCTTGGATCCGATCGTAAACGTGATGGTCTTGGTTCCGCCGTAGTTTCCGGTCCCTTTTACAACGACGGTTGCTTTGCCCTTGTTGACATTGTTTTTATAACTGTTTTCATCAAAATCAAACGTCACATCGTTAGTGATCTTTCCGCCGGATTTCCACCTGATATTCCCTTTGCTGAGCTTCACTTCTTTTCCGGTATAGGCCTTGGGGTCAAGCGAGGCCGAGAGCTTTCCGATGTCCTGTTTCGCGATCCGGTAAGTTCCTCTGACGGTGCCGGCGTTATAGTTTGTTCCCTTAGCTTCTACCCACACATAAACCGTTTTGTTCGCATCCAGCTTCGCGTCGGGTAAGATCACATCATTCCCTTCCGGATCAGAAGTATAGCGGATCGTCTTATCATTATAATCCTTTCCGGCTTTCAATGCCTTTCCGTCTGCTCCAAGCACCGTGACCTTCTTCGGTTTCCAGTTGCCGTTCTTGTCTTTATATACGACATCATCTATCTTCAACGTGCAGGTATTGATATCAGCTGCATTGATCACAAAAGTCTTATCTGCCTTCCCGGTAAGATTTCCTTTCCCGGTTACTGTAACGGTCGGTTTCTTTATTCCGCTTCCATCGTTAACTTCCGTATTATCGGCATATTTCAGCGTATAGTCCACTCCCTCGGTCATTACGGTTACGATCGGTTTAAATACACCGTCAACCAATTCATATCCTCCGTTGTAAACCTTCACGGTCACTGCGGGCTTTATGCCGGATCCCGTATAAGTGCATGCCCCCGTTATCGTGATCATGTCCTCAAAGAGCCTTGCCGGTTTGATCGTAAAGGTCTTGGTGACACTCCCTGTATAACCGCCTTTTCCTATGATGGTCACTTTGGCTTTCCCGGCATTTATGTTCTTCTCATAGCGCAGATCATAATCATAACCATGCGTAAGCCCTTCTACATCCGGAGCTGGTGACTGTGCTCTTCCGTTATACACACAGTCTTCCGGCGCTGTGATCTTTACACTGTTGATCGGCGTTCCTTTGATCTTAAAGGTCAGCGTCAGGGTTCCGGTATATCCGGCATTCTCGATCCCGCGGATGGTTACCTTTGCAGTTCCCGGATATTTATTATCGGCATAATCGGCATCAGTAATCTCAGCATAATCTGTTCCTTTTTCCAGAATTTTCTGTCCGTCCCGGATGATCAGTTCCTCATCCGTCAATCTGATTGCCTCACCGTTTGCGTATGGCTTATCAGCGATCTTATCCGCCTTCAGGGTATTCATCAGTTTCTTCTTCGGATTCACGATCACAAAGGTTGTATCCAGTTCTCCTTCATAGTTCCCGGTTCCCGTGATCTTAAGATAGTATTTCCCGGGTTCTTTCGGGATGCACCATTCCCTGAAGCCTTCATCCGAAAAGTATGAAATCGCAAAGTCCTTTCCCTTCTTTAATGTCATCCCGTTATAGGTGATCTTCGGTACCGGCTTCTGTTCTTTCTTGGTATATTTTGTTGCCGCCGGTTCGGTAAGGATCACATCTGCATCTGTCAGGCTCTTTTTTAAGATCTCAAAACTGTCCGAATCCTTTCCGGAATAGTTACCCTTTCCAATAACGGTGAATACGGCTGTACCCACATTCGTATTATTCGAAAACTTGATCGTGTAGTCTGTCTTTTCCTCTAAGGCTTTCGTCCCGAAGTAAACTTTTACCGCAGGCTTGATCGCTTTTCCGGTATAGGTCTGTGCTTCCACCACTTCATGTGTGAAATACGGCAGATCCAAGGGTTCGTAAAAATCACTGCGGATCGCGGTACCGTTTGTGATCGTCACAGGGTCTCCGGTGATCTGCTCACCCGTGGCCACATTGATCCAGGTCACGCCGTCAGGGCATTGAAGTGTATAAGGGCATGCGGTGCAGTTAACGACTTTGCGGAAGCTGCCTAAATTCTTAAAAGCATCCTTCCCGATCGTCGTCACACTATCAGGGATCGTCAGGTTTCCCGTAAAGCCGCTGCAGCCATTAAATGCTTCAACCCCGATCTCCGTCACACCATCCCCGATCGTCAGGCTTCCCGTAAAGCCGCTGCAGCCCATAAATGCATAATTTTCGATTGTTGTCACACTGTCTGGAAGCGTCAGGTTTCCGTTGAAACCGGTGCAGCCAGCAAATGCACTGTCGCCGATCGACTCCACACTGTCCCCGATCGTCAGGCTTCCCGTAAAGCCATTGCACCCAAAAAATGCCTGTCCCCCGATCGTCTTCACACTGTCTGGAATCGTCAGGTCTCCGCTTAAACCCATGCAACCGGAAAATGCACCGTTCCCGATCGTCTTCACACTGTCTGGAAGCGTCAGATTTCCGCTCAAACCAAAGCACAATAAAAAAGCATTGTCCCCGATCGTTGTCACACCGTCTGGAAGCGTCAGGTTTCCTTTTAATTTTTTGCAGTAACTAAATGCACCAATCCCGATCGTCTTCACACTGTTCCCGATCGTCAGATATCCGTTAAAACCCGTGCAGCCACCAAATGCATATCCCCCGATCATCGTCACACTGTTCCCGATCGTCAGGTTTCCGTTAAAACCCGTGCAGCCACCAAATGCATATCCCCCGATCGTCGTCACGCTGTCAGGGATCGTCAGGTCTCCTTTTAAACCAATGCAGCCATAAAATGCCCAATCTCCGATCGTCGTCACACTGTCGCCGATCGTCAGGCTTCCCGTAAAGCCGCTGCATTCGTAAAATGCAGAATTCCCTATTGTCTTCACACTATCAGGAATTATCAGGCTTCCGTTAAAACCCGTGCAGCCACCAAATGCATATTCCCCGATCGTCTTCACACTGTCTGGGATCGTCAGACTTCCGGCTAAAGCCTGGCAGCCAAGAAATGCATATCCTCCGATCGTCGTCACACTTTCAGAAATCATCAGACTTTCGTTGAAACCGGTGCAGCCAGCAAATGCATATTCCTCGATCTTCTTCACACTGTCAGGGATCGTCAGGTTTCCCGTAAAGCCGCTGCATTCAAAAAATGCCTTCTCTCCGATCATCGTCACCGCATTCCCGTTTATCCTCTCGGGAATGACTAGTTCTCCGGTGGCTTCCCCGGTAAATCCGTCAATACAGATCGTCCTGCCGGCCAGAACATGGTATTTCAGTTCATATGCAGCTTCTTCGTATGGTTTGTGATATTTATATTCGATATCACCCAGCTTTTCTTCCGGCTCTGTACTTTCCGCAACAGGCTCTTCTGCAGCATCAGCTTCGGTTTTCATATCGGCATCTTCCTCTGTATCATCTGCAGGTCCGGATTCCTCTTCCGGCATAATGCTTTCGCCCACTTCCGTCTCCATCTCGATCACCGGATCCGGCAGGATTTCTTCTCCAAATACGGAAAAAGCCTGCAGGTTCAATACAAGCGTCATGCTTACTAATATTGCCAGGATTTTCACGATCTTTTTCATATGAATTTCTCCTCGACCTGATTGTCTGGTTGCGAAGTGACAGCTTCATCATGATTATACAGGAATTATTCCTTTACGTATAGAAAAAAATGGACCCCTAACCCCGTCCCCAAGGGATCATCCTTTTGTTTGATTGTTGGCAGTAAACCATGTATATTTAAACTACGATCGATCAGGGAGGTGTATGGATCTGCATGAGAGCGGAGCCATTCCAATGAATATATGATGAAAAGAGTTGATAAAATGATCTTTATATATGCAGCTTTGTCAGTTGTGATGTTATCTGCGGCATTGCTTATGGCAGGGTGTGCCTTGGGGAAGGAGCGCACAGGGGATCCGGTATCGGCCCACATTGGCGATGGCAAAAAAGCTTATGCAGTAAAAACCACGCTCAAGGAGCTGACTGAAGTTGATCCCGAAAAGGGTTTAGGAGTATACGGCAGGTATACGGAACTTCGTGCGGAGGGTGAGGTCCCCGAAGTGTTATCGAAGCTCCTTTCTGAGGCTAATGCACGTGCAAAAGAAAGCGTAGAAACAAGGGCAGATAAGTTTCTTTCCGATAACGGATATCAGGCTGCAGCAGAGGATCCCGGGGCATCAGACGGTTTCCGCTATCGCAATATTTCATACATCGTGAACGTGACCCGTGCTGACGAGACAATGATCAGCATTTTGGAGACTGAGATGGATTCAGGTATCGGAGACGCAGAAGGTGAAAGCATTGACGAGACTCAAAGCTGCATCTTTCATGCGTCGGTTTACGATACGCAAAGCGGAGAAGCCCTGACGATTGAGGATTTCCTAAAGGATCAGGGAAGTGTTTTTGATCTTCTGAGAGAGGCATTAAAAAACAAATACGGAAGTGACGGGCTATTTACGGATAAAGGTGAGGTTCCCGCGTGGACGGCGGATTATCTCGGTCTTCGCTTTTATTTTGACGCTAAGATGATACCGCAAGAAGAAAAGTCGGCGTATGGAATAGAATACGGCAAAGCCATCCATGTTTCCATTCCCTATGAGGCGCTTGACGGTCCCATGGCAGGTGCCGCAGCAAAAACTCCGGAATGCTTTATCGCACAGATTGAAAAAAATACCGAATATTCATTGCCGGATGACAAAAGGACTGTCATGGTAGAAAAGGCGGAAGATCAAGACGGGATTGAAGCGTACCGCGTCGTGACAAAAAACGGGAAGGACAAAGAGTCCTGGTGGCTGGAATATGCGGATGACAACTCGGATTATTATTTGTTCCGTACACAGGATGGCTGCTATTTTTACCGCCTTGAAGATGCACAGGATACGGGATATGTATATGATTTCAAACATCCTGACGGAGGATTTGAACGTTTTTCGAACCAGAACGCCCAGTGCTTTGACTCCTTTTTGCATGAGCTGTATCTGGCAGTCCCTTATAACCCGGAATGTGTCCATATGCGTGAAAGAGCGCGGAGATTCATGGATGCCGCATCGGCCCTGAATACTTCGTTTGCCCCCAACGGCCATTATTCCTTCCTTCCCGAGCCTGGCAGAGGAAGTACCTGGCTTCATTTTGCGCTTATAGATGATACACTCATGCTTGACAGCCACAATGTCGGCTGCAGGCTGCTGCACGATATCTCCGCCACTGAGCCTGGGGACGGAGAAAAAGAGGACAAAAAAACTGTTGTCCCTGCCGGGGAGGTTCTTAAGTTTTTGCACGTTGACGGAGAGAGCGAGATCTATTATTACATGTCCAAACAGTATGATCTCTATCATTCCGGGGCGCGGGACTACAGCTATGACTGTATGCTGTCGGACGGAAAGGAGATCTGCCTAGTTACCCGTTATGAAAACAGTTTTTTTGTGGATGGGATGTATATGGACAGGATCGGGGAACCTGTAAGGCTTTCTTCCGCACAATATGAGACAGGCTTGTCAGAAATTCCGGAACACTATGTTGAGATAGGCGGAAAGAAATATACGCTCATCCGAGATCTGTCACTTAAGACAGAAGCGGGAGAAGAAATTGACTTTGATGGGGACATCTGGTGGCAGGTGGAAAATTACGTCGGAACGTTTTCCTCGAGAGAGGAAGATGCAAAACTTGTAATTTCCCAGAACGGAAATGTGCGTTTTGATTATGAAGGAACCGAATATACCGGAAAGCTTCCGGAAAAAAGATATTATCGCAGCTATGCGGAAGTCTCTATGAAGGCCGGTTATGAAGAGCGTACTTTTGTGATCATTGTGAAGGACCAACTTCCGGATCACGATCCCTCTTTCAAAACGATTGCGTTCTATTCCGAAGGGCTTCCTGCGACAAACGAACCATCCACGCAGCCACCGATCGAGGTGGAACTTACCAGGGAGTGACGATGAGCAGGGGATGATTTCCCGGCCTCAAAGAAATTCAAAAAAAAAACCCCGGATGTTGTCTAACATTCGGGGTACATATCACTCTGCCATTTTTTACATCCGCAAATGAATTAAGGCAAGGTATCGACATTCCACTCGGGAAACAGTACAATTAATTAGATGAATATCAAAGAGGATACGCATAAATGAAATCTATCCAGACAAAACTGCGTCTTGCCATTATGGTGATACTTTTGATCGCAACAGCAGTATTTCTCCTGCTGGCTGTTACCATGGCCAGAAGAATGATCGTTAACTATTCGGATAAAATGCTGGCGACTTCGGTCGAAAGAGCCGGATTGGAATTGGAGAATGTTTTCGCGGCCTCGCAGGATGGCTCTTCGGTTGCTCCTGAGGTGATCAAAAGGATCGTATCTTCAGCCGCCGCATACAAGGAGGGCAATGCTTTCCTAATGGATGTGGATGGAAACGTGATCTTTTCGACCAAATTCCCCGAAGGCCTGAAACCTGCAGAGATGAACGACCTTCAAAAAGATTTTTTCACGCGGGTCAAGACGATCGAACGGGATGTCGTTAACGACAATCAGAAGGTCATGAACGGACGGATCGGAAAGATCGTGGTAGTCGATCTTCAAAACGGCATGATACTCGGAATGGCCGTCCCTTCAAGAGTGTTAAGGATGCCCTGGGTAAGGATGTCATTCAGCATGGTCCTGGCAGCGATCCTGATTACGATCGGTGCATGTGTGATCGGCAATATCTGGCTGAGATCGATCATACAGCCACTTTCCAAAATGACGGATATCGCGGATCACTATGCCGCGGGCGACTACAGCGAGAAAATGCCTGAAGTCCGTAATGATGAGATAGGCAGACTTTCAACCAGTCTTCAGATCATGTCCCAAACGCTCGTAGATCAGAAAGAGCGTGCTGAGGCTGCCAACAAAGCAAAATCCGCCTTCCTTTCCAATATGTCTCATGAGATCAGAACACCCATTACCGCCGTACTGGGCTTTAACGAAATGATACTTCGCGAGTCCAACGACGGTGATATCCTAAACTATGCGGAAAACATCAGATCATCGGGACATACGCTGCTTGGCATTATCAACGATATTCTTGATTTTTCCAAAATAGAAGCAGGAAAGCTTGAGATCATCCCCTCGGATTATGAGCTGTCTTCCGTGATAAACGACCTGGTAAATATGGTTGGCGTACGGGCCGGGGAAAAGGGACTGGCGCTGACACTTGATTTTGACAGAAATCTCCCCTCAGTGCTCCACGGTGACGAGATCAGGATCAAGCAGATCATTACGAACATTCTCACCAATGCCGTTAAGTATACGGAAAAAGGAGTGATCGTTTTTTCGATCGGGTACGAAAAGAACGAAGAGGATCCCGCAAGCATCATCCTGAAGGTTTGCGTTAAGGATACGGGCATCGGGATCAAAGAAGAAGACCTTGGCAGACTCTTCTCCAAGTTCGAGCGGCTTGAGGAAATCCGTAACCGTAACATAGAGGGAACCGGTCTTGGAATGAGCATTACACAGTCACTCCTTGAAATGATGGGTTCTTCGCTTAACGTTGAGAGTACTTACGGACTGGGATCGGCATTCTCCTTCTCACTCAGGCAAAAGGTCGTTAAATGGGATCCCATCGGTAGTTATAGAAACTACTATAAAGCAGCGACTGACGCGAAAGAGCAATACAGGAGCAGATTTACGGCAAAAGGCGCAAAGGTTCTCGTGATCGATGATAATGCGACAAATCTGCTGGTATTTAAGAATCTCATCAAGCAGACCCTGATAGATGTTGATACGGCTTCATCCGGCGATGAGGGACTTACGCTTTGCAAAATCAGGAAATACGATCTTATCTTCCTGGACCATATGATGCCGGGGAAGGATGGTATTGAGACGCTTCGGGACCTGAAGGCGATGTCCGGTTCGCCCAATGAAACTACGCCTGTCATCTGCCTCACCGCAAATGCCATATCCGGGGCGAGAGCGAGCTACCTGCACGAAGGATTCCGGGACTATCTTTCCAAGCCGATCGATCCCGACAGGCTTGAGGAAATGATGATAGAGTATCTTCCGAAAGAAAAGACGGAAAAAAGCGCCACAGATGAGATAAAGGATGTGAAAAATGATCTTTTCTCTTCTCTTACGTCGCAGGGCCTGATCGATACCGAAGCCGGCTTAAAACACTGCGGCGATGAAGAGGTGTACGGAGAAGTCCTGAAGTCGTTTTTTGAATCCATGGATGAGACAAAGCGCGCCCTGAACGGCTTTGCAGAGAGTGGTGATCTTAAGAACTATGAGATACTGATCCATTCGGTAAAGAGTACTGCCAAGACGATCGGCGCACTCTCGCTTGGAGATTCAGCTAAGGAGCTGGAACTTGCCGCCAAAAACGGGGATGCGGAACTGGTACGGAAAAAACACGCCCCGTTCATGGATGATTTTGAAATGATCCGCGGTATTCTTGAATCCTTTGTTGAGGATCCAAGGCTTTCTCGTTAGTGTACGTGAGAGGATTCGAAGATTTACGCAACTAAAAAATACAGTATTAACAAAAATACTTTACTTCACCAAAATGTTCAATCCACTTTTCTACGATATACTCGCTGTTACCTTCGATCACTCGTATAATTTTTCTCAACACTTTGTCCGGTATATTTGAATTGTTATTACTTACAATAACCTTCCCTGTTGCTGTGATCCATAGCTTTGTCGCATCACCGGATGCCCTGCCTTCGGCAACATGAACATGCACCGGTTCCAACGGCATATTCTCATTAGACCAAAAGTATATTATAGATCGCATGGGCATTATTTCTGATCAGTTTACGGAAGAATTCCATTTCTTCATCCGAATAACCGGAAACATTTTCCCACTTATACTCCGGAAGCCAGCATACGGCATTGTGAAATCCATCTTTTTCGTCCGGGGTTTCAATATATACCTTAACTCTGCCATCCGGTTGCATTTCCGAATGTGTTATTTCAGTATCATCGTTCAAAGTCAAATACGGATACATCATTTTTCTGTCCTCCGATAGAAACAGACTATTCTCTGCCTCTCTTTACTCTTATTATCGGAAATATCCGAGAAAAAAGCAATAGATTTCCCGGGTTTCATATCATTCACTTCATTGCGTAAAATGGACCGGGAACCCCGTCCCCCTGGTCCGTGATGGGTTATGGGGCGACCGTGATCGTGATCTCAACGGTATGTTCGCCGTCGGCCGTGGTCACGATGACCTTTGCCGTTTCGTTTTCGGCGATATCCCGGTTTGCGGTGATCTTTCCGTTCTTGTCAACCGTTATGATGCCGGTTTTTCCCTCCTCAACCCGGTAGGTTACACTTGTATCCGTGTACTTCTTATAATCTGCGTAGATTTTCTTTTCAATACTTTCCATCGACGCTCCGGGTACATCGTTGATTTCAACGACCGGTGTCAGTCTCAGTTTCCCGCCGGGCGCCAGCGTACTCTTGTATTTGCCGTCGTTCAGATTCTCATCCTCAGGCTCAACCTGCGCGAGACCGTTATTCGTCGTAAACGTCTTAAGGCTCAGTCCCGTTGCCATACCCCGCACGGTCACGGTACAGGTCACCTTCTTGCCCGAGCCGTCTCTTGCAATGCCTGTGAGCGTGACGACACCAGGGGTTTCTGCCTTGATCGCAAGGTACTGTCCCTTTTTAAGCACCACGGCAGTTTCATCCGCATAGTCAAAAACGCCCCTTGAGACTGCTGCCTCCGAATCGATCGCAGCAAGCTGTACCAGCGTATTGTTTGTCTTCCACTCTACGGAAGGATCGCTCACATTGACGGGCAGCAGCGCAGACACGCTTACTTTGCCGTACTCAGTGCCTTCTTTCGTTCCGAGGGTGAGTTTGGTCTTGTCGAGCACAAGTTTTGTCATCGGTGTATATACTTCAAATTTTGCCGATACCGAAGGCAGTGCTTCGCCTCCCATCTTCACGTCAGCGCTCTTTGCCGTGATCGTAACAACACCGTTTCCGACTGCCTTTATCATGCCCTTTGAAGATACGGTTGCCACAGATTCATCGGAAGATGACCATATAAGATCCGCAGATGCCTTCTTTCCGGCAACGGATGATGTATACGCTGTCTTTACGGAAAATGTCTTTCCGACAGCGAGGCGGTTTACCCCGTCTTCAGCAGTCAGCGCATTTGTGAAACCGATGGCCGTCACCGAAGGAGTCACCGTCACCTTACATGTGGCGATAAGCGCCTCCTCTTCCCCTCTTCTGTTTTTGACCATTTGTTTTGTCCGGACTTTGATCGTCGCCGTTGTATTTCCTTCTACATATTCTTTGGCGGTTACGACACCTTTTTGATCCACCGATACGATATCCGGATTGTCGCTTTCCCATGTAACACTGCGGTCACCGTCCGGGTTTACCGGGCTGAGGATCGCCGAAAGCGCATACTTATTACCTTCGCCAAGCGACAGGCTTTTCTTTGACAGCTTCATGCTCTTTAGCGGATTGGCGCTGTCTACCGTTACTTTGCAGGTATAGGTCTTGTTGAAGGAATTAACATAGCCTTTGACCGTAGCGATCACTTTCAGATTGCTTAACTTCGTGAAGCCGGCGGCCTCCATCGCGTTCCGGTCAACTGTAATCTTACCGGTAGCAGCGTTCACAAGCACACATTTTGCATAATCCTTCGTTTTATCGTAGCTCCTGTTCGCGGGGTCACTGTAGGAAGGGTCAAGCGCATATGTGGCCTTAACGGGGCTGCCCAGATATACGCCCGTAGGCTTCTGTCCTTCCACAGCCGATACGACATTGACCGACAGCTGCAGCGCATTGCCGTTCTCCGCAGTACTGATCGTACCCGAAGTCATATTCAATGCCGCACTCTTGACCGGCACATAAACCGAGATGATCGGGGATCTTTTAAACTTTGCGGGGTTTGCCGTACTGACTGCCAAAACCCTGATCCGTCCTTCCTTCAGACCGGTCAGCACGCCTCTTTGCGAGATCGTCGCAATGGATGAGCCGTCAGACCCGTCGAGTTTTTCTACAGACCAGGTAACCCCTGTGTTCTTCGGCTTCTTGTCCTTTCCACCCCAGTCAACCGCCATGGAAAGCGTCTTATTGACCGCAAGGGATCTGACACTTTTGGCTCCGTCTATGGAAAAATCAGATACGGGGGCTCCTACCGCAAACGAACATGCCGCTTTCTTGCCGCTGCCGTCCACAGCTTCGGCCGTCACCTTGGCATTGCCCGCGTTTCTCGCCTTGATCCTGACAGACTGCAGGGAGGATACCACATAGACTTTGCCCGTGATTTTGCCGCCTATCGTCTCTGCCACCGAAAGTTCCTCTCCGCTCTCATCGCATACGGTAACGACATCGGCATCACTCGTGCTCCACCTGATCTTCTGCGGTGCCGTGTACGGAAGTACCTGCGCCGTAAGAGCAACGGATTCTCCCGATCCAAACGAATAGTTCTTGTCAGAAAGCGCAACAGACGTCACAGGCTCTTCGACCGTTACCGTACACTGGCTGTATACTTCATCTGCATCATGTTCGCTGACAGCCTTGATCTCCGTGATCCCCGCAGCGATCGCAGTCACCTTGCCGTCCTGCGTCACCGTTGCTACACCCGGGTTGGAACTCAACCAGACAACTCTCGTATTTGCAATGTTCTCATCGAACTTTGGCGAAAGCGTAAAGGACTTCCCGATCATTAATGTCTTCGATGTACGAAGCAGCTCACTGTTCCCTGAGGTCTTCTCAACGAGCCCCAGTGCCTGCCGGCGTACCTTGACTTTTATCACAAAAGCATTGTTGTAGTTCTGCGCATGCGCTTTCACTGTGATCGTATCCTGCTGGTCACCGTTTGCCGCAAGTTTATAGAAAAGAATATTGTTTGCATCAATCTTCGGTCCTTCAGCATAGCCAAAGGCTTCCGAATAATCATCCGGATCGACCGGGTCATAACTTAGTCTTCCGCAATCCTCCGGAAGGTATTTCGTAAGATCAATTTCGTCACTGACTTCCTGACCGGCCATGTAGTTTCTTAAAAGATTTACTTCGGCATTGCCGTTCCAGCGGACGGGATCGATCGTAAAGCTCTTTACCGCAGGGTCAAAATCATAATTTCCGGAGTCTGTCTCCATGACCGTGATCACTCCGGCATTGTTTCCGGCGTTCACGTTTTTACTTACCGTATAGGTATAATCCGTAGCCGCAAGTACTCTGTCCCCGTCCTTCACGGTAATATCCGGTGTTACGGCAAATCCCGTAAAAGAATAACTGCCGTTTACCGTGATCGCCGGTACGATCTCCTTCTTTTTGATCGTATAGTCCGCCGAGATTGAACCGAAATAGTTTCCGTTTTCTTTCGCCGTTAACGTGAGCGTGTATTTTCCGGCATTTGTTTTGTTATTGCCGGTAATATCATATTCGGAAGACGCTATATCGAATGTTCCCTCCACACCCGGATACCGGATGCCCACGTAATCAATCGACGGTGTCTGTGCATTTCCGTTGTAAGTAAGTGCCCCCCGCAGGTGGATGGTCGCCTTCGTCATATCCGCTTTCACAACCGTCAGTTTGGCGGCAGCAGAAGATGTACTTTCTGACAATAACGCATTATCCTTCCGGGTACTTGTCACCTTGCAGTAATAGTACTCCTCTGTTCCGGCAGATTTGTCAGAAGGAACATTGTAAACGCTTTCTGTCGCGCCTGCGATCAAATTTCCTCCCTGATTGCTGTTCTCCGTGTTCTTATACCACTGATAGGTAATGTCATATTCCTCATCATTTACCGCTTTTGTGCGCACGCTGAACACGGCAGAGGGATCGCCGTAAACTACCGTCAGATCTTTCGGCCCCGTGAAAGCGGGTATTGTAACGGGGATTTTTTCGAAGGTTGCATTCACCGTTGTTTCCACAGCAGGCATGTTAAAAGCGTACTTCCCGTTTTTCGGTGTGATCGTTACATCATTACCGTCCGCATCGGTGTATGTTACGCTTGCCGCGCGATAGCCCGCAGCCGGTGTCACTTTCACTGCAACGTTCCTGCCTTCGAATTCGTAAGCACTTCCGCTGATCGTTCCGTTCTCGCAATTCGCGTAATTGATCGCTAATTCGGGAATATGAACCTCCATGCCTTCGGGAAAGGCATGCGTGCTAGCAGCCAGCGCATTATATTTCGCCTGTGTTCCCAGATAGTAGATATCTTTCAGATCCGGATTGTTATTAAAAGCCTCGTCATCGATCACGGTTACGCTGTGCGGGATCGTAATGCTCTCAAGTGCGCAGTTACCAAACGCATAAGCTTCGATGCTTTCAACACCTTCCGGAATGACAATGCTCGTAAAGCTGCACCCTTCGAACACGCCCATTTTGAGAGTAGTCAGGCCGGCCGGCAACTTTACAGAGCTCAAATTATTGCAGCCCGCAAAAGCAGACATACCGATCGAGGTCACGCCATCCGGAATATCAATCTCTGTAAGACCGGTACAGCCTTCGAATGCGCTGTAAGCGATGGTGGTTAAACTCTCCGGAAGAGTTACACTTGTCAGGTCTTCACAATTCGCAAATGCATACTGATCATTTTCATTCACGAGATTCCCGCCAATGCTCGTCACACCCTCCGGCACATTTGCCGTCGTAATGTCCCGGTCCGCCGCAAGGAAGGTCAGGCCGGTATTTTTTCCCTCACTGTATTCATATCTCAGATCATACTTCTCCCCGGACGCCCTGAAAGCGAATCCCTGTTTTCCCAGGTCCTTAGGGGCATTCGATCCAAAGGGAACTATGAATACGGGCGGCTTGTAATCGGGGTCACTTTCACCGTTTTCTTTCTTGCCATCATAGAATGCATCACCAATGCTCGTCACCGTAGCAGGGATCTCGACGCGTTCCAGTTTTTTACAATTTTCTAACGCATCGTCTGCGATCGCGGTCACGCCATTGGGGATCGAGATCGCAGTGAGATCCTCATCCGCTCCCGTTAGGATCAGACCGGTGATCTCTTCATTCGTATATTCATATTTCAGATCATACTTTGCTCCGGGCTGCCTGAAGGAATAACCGTATTTTCCCAACGTCTTTGCCGCATCGGATCCGACCGGTGCGATCAGTTTCGCGTCACATTCAGAGAATGGATCATGCATATCCGTAAGACTATCCGGGATCACGATGCTTTTCAGCTTTGTACAACAGAAAAAAATAGTACCATCCAGAAAAGTCAGGCCTTCCGGAAGTTCTATACTCTCAAGATCTGTGCAAAAAGAAAATGCTCCCTTATCAATACTCGTCACACTGTCGGGAATGCTTACACTTTTCAGGCTGGAACAGTTCGCGAAAAGCCACATACTGATCTCGGTCACTCCCCAGGGAATCTCTATGCTCTCCAGACTTGTACAACCGACAAAAGCAGAATCTTTGATGACGGTCACCCCTTCAGGGATCGTGACATTCGTCAGATTTTCGCATTCCATAAAAGCATTTAGTCCGATACTCGTCACACCCACAGGGATGTCCACACCGGTCAGTCCGGTACAGCCGGCAAAAACAGAATCTTCAACAGCCGTAACATGATCCGGAATACGGACATGCTCCAGACTTATGCAGTTTTGAAAAGCACAAATGCCAATGGTTTTCACACTGTCCGGAAAGGCAATGCTTAACAGGCCGGAACAATCCTTAAAAGCCGCTTTTCTGATATCGGTCACACCTTCCGGGATCGTAACGGCCGCCAGATTTGTACAGCCTTCAAGCGCACTTTCTCCGATGCTGGTCACCCCGCTGTTGATCACCACGGAATGAATTTCCGCTTTTGAATCTTCCCAGGGATGATCATTGGAACCGAAGTTCTTCATGTTCCCCGACCCTGATATGGTCAGGACACCCCCCGCAGAAAGCCAGGCTGTTACGGCTTCCGGCATGTATTTACCGATCTTCCATGGATTATTCTCACTCCCCGGTGCATTCTCCTCCGGTATCTCGCAGGGATCATATTCGTACTCGATGACCGGCGCCGGTTCTTCTATGATCTCCTCTTCTGCGATCGCCTCTTCTGCTGCCCATGCAGTCATCGGAAGCGATGTCATAATCAATGCGGTCGCAACGGTAACTACACTCATTCTTTTTAAGAAGTTCCTGATCTTTCTCATGCTTTTCTCCTTGTGTCTTTTTTCTTATGATTACATCCATTAACGATCCGGGTTTTATTGCCCCTTAGGATCGCCCCGAAGGATCTTCGAATCACTGCCAACAATATGCACAAAAGGGAGCCCCCCGGAATGCATGATTCCGATTGACTCCCCTAATAGTTAATTTTACCTTCAATTTACTATTTATTCAACAAAAAACACATTGTGTGCAGCTAAAATACAGCAAAATCAAGGGTTGGTGCGCCTTCATTTTGATTTGGAACACAATCTTACTCTTCATCACGTTATTCGAATATATTCAAAAGAATCGCAGGTAACAGAATTGCATTTTATGCCGATAAAGAATATAATAAAAGTGCCTGGAGGCGCATGAACAGGGGTGATTATATGAATTATACTGTATTTTTTTCATGGGATGAAGAAGCCAGTGTATGGGTCGCAACAAGTCCGGATGTAACCGGATTAGTTCTCGAGTCAGAATCATTGGATCTGCTGATGCAGAGAGTCAGGGATGCCATTCCTGAATTGCTGGAGCTTAATTCCCAAAAGCCTGCAAAAGTAATCAGTTATGTTTGTAACCGTACACAGACTATGGCGTTGGCATAATGGCAGAATACGAGAAAAAAGTACGTGAAATATTAAAGAATAACGGATGTAGATTTGAACGACACGGAAAGGGCGATCATGACATTTGGTATAATCCGGCAAATGGACGCTCCGTATGTGTTGATGGGAAAATCAAATCAAGACACACAGCAAACGCCATTATGAAAGAGATTGGCATTAACTACCATTTTTGAGAAAGTTGACTTTCTTGATAAAAAGCAGAATATAGTAATACAAGGTGTGGGGCTGCATTGGATATATGCGGTTTGCCACACCATTTCTTTTGCAAAAGAGAAAGTCCGCAAACCCTGATAAATACTGGGCTTGCGGCACTTCCAAAGAGTGTACGTGAGAGGATTCGAAGAAATTCAAAAAAGCAAAAATACAGCAAAATCAAGCATTTCAAGGGTGTCTGCCTTAAAATGAACAGAAGTTGAACAGGTCTTGGTTCCGCCGTAGTTTCCGGTTCCTTTTACAATGACGGTTGCTTTGCCTTTATTGGTGTTGTTTTTGTAACTGTTTTCATCAAAATCAAACGTTACATCATTGACGGCTTTTGCGCCGGATTTCCACCTGATATCGCCTCTGACAAGCTTCACTTCTTTTCCGGTATAGGCTTTTGGATCAAGCGTAGCGGTCAGCTTGCCGATGTCCTGCTTCATGATCCGGTAAGTTCCTTTGACGGTGCCGGCATTATAGTTTGTTCCTTTGGCGTCTACCCATACATAAACCGTTGTGCCCACATCCAGCTTCTCGTCGGGTAAGATCACATTATTCCCTTCCGGATCAGAAGTATAGCGGATCGTTTTGTCATCATAATCTTTTCCGGCTTTCAGTGCTTTTCCGCCTGTTCCATAGACCGTGACTTTCTTCGGTTTCCAGTTGCCGTTCTTGTCTTTATATACGACATCATCTACCGCGACTGTACAGGAATCAATATCGGCCGGTATGATTGAAAAAGGTCTATCCTGTTTTCCGGTATAGTTGCCTTTTCCCGTGATCGTGACCGTCGGCTGTTTCGTTGACGCACTTGTTACCGCCGTATTGTTGGCATATTTTACGGTATAGTCTTTCCCTTCCCTGAGAATGATATCATCAGACAGTTTTATGACCGGAACAGGTTTTACGTCGGATCCCGTATAAGCGCATGAATCATCTAGCGTGATCATGTCCGGAAGGATCACTGCCGGTCTGATCGTAAAGGTCTTGCTGACACTTCCCGTATAACCGCCGATTCCTTTGATGGTCACCTTGGCTTTGCCGACATCTGTGTTCTTATCATAGATCAGTTCGTAATCCGTATCTTTTGTAAGTCCTTCTACAGCCGGTGCGGGTGTTTGTGCTTCTCCATTATACATACGGTCTTCCGGTGCTGTGATCCTTACACTGTTGATCTGCGTTCCTTTGATCTTAAAGGTCAGCGTCAGCTTCCCGACATATCCCTTCTCCTCGATCCCGCGGATCGTTACCTTTGCCGTTCCGGGGAGGGTGTTATCACTATAACCAACGATTTCATACTCTGTCCCTTTTGTCAGCGGTGTCTTTCCGTCCCGGATGATCAGTTCCTCATCCGTCAACTCGATCGCCTCGCCGTTTGCATAAGGCTTATCAGCAATCTTATCGGCCTTTAAGGTGCTGACCGGTTTCTTCTTCGGATTCACGATCACAAAGGTTGTTTCCAGTTCTCCTTCATAGTTTCCGGTTCCCGTGATCTTAAGATAGTATTTCCCGGGTTCTTTCGGGATGCACCATTCCCTGAAACATTCATCAGAGAAATATGCGATCTCAAAATCCTTTCCTTTCTTTAAGGTCATCCCGTTATAGGTGATCTTGGGTACCGGCTTCTGTTCCTTTTTGGTGTATTTTGCAGCAGCAGGTTCCGTGAAGGTGATGTCATCATCTATCAGGTTCTTTTTTAAGATCTCAAAACTGTCCGAATCATTCCCGGCATAGTTACCCTTACCGGTGACAGTGAATGAAGCCATGCCGGCATTCGTATTGTTTGCAAATTTGATCGTGTAGTCTGTCTTTTCCTCTAAGGCGTTCGTCCCGAAGTATACTTTTACCGCAGGCTTGATCGCTTTCCCGGTATAGGTCTGCGCCCCTACCGGATCATGTGTAAAATACGGCGCATCAACAGGTTCGTAGTAATCACTGCGGATCGCGGTGCCGTTTGTGATCGTCGCAGGGCTTCCGGTGATCTGCTCACCGGTTTTCGCATTGATCCAGGTCTGTCCGTCAGGGCTCGGGAGTTCATAAGACAGTCCGGAGCGGTTAATCACCTTTCGGAAGCCGCTGCAGTTTCTAAATGCACCGTCCCCGATCGTTGTCACACTGTCCCCGATCGTCAGGCTTCCCGTAAAGCCGTAGCTGGCCTCAAATGCACTTTCTCCGATCGTCGTCACACTGTCCGGAATCGTCAGGCTTCCCGTAAAACCGTAGCAGGCCTCAAATGCATAATTCCCGATCGTCGTCACACTGTCCCCGATCGTCAGACTTCCCGTAAAGCCGTCGCACCCCAAAAATGCCTGTCCCCCGATCGTCTCCACGCTGTCAGGGATCGTCAGGCTTCCCGTAAAGCCATTGCACCCCAAAAATGCCTGTCCCCCGATCGTCTCCACGCTGTCCGGGATCGTCAGGCTTCCCGTGAAGCCACTGCAGCCATAAAATGCACCGTCCCCTATCGTTGTCACACTGTCTGGGATTATCAGGCTTCCCGTAAAGCCGTAGCATTGATCAAATGCATAATCCCCTATCATTGTCACACTGTCTGGGATTATTAGGTTTCCTGTAAAACCAAAACATTGATAAAACACCCCTTCCTGATGAAATGAAGAAGCATCATTTCCAATCACCGTTACTGCTTTTCCGTCAATCTCACTCGGAATAACCAAATCTCCGTTTGGAATTCCGGTGTATCCGATGATCCTTAGTGTACCATCATCCAGCACATCATATTCCAGACTATAACTTGCATCCTCCGGAGTATAACTGCCGGCACACAGTTCGTTTTCCGTTTCTGCCTCTTCAGGAAGTTCTTCCTCTGACACAGAATCTGCGGTCATATCCGCATCCGGCTTTTCTTCAACATCCACGTCAGCTTTTTCGTCCGCTTCCGCTTCCACCTCTGTCACCGGATCCGGTTGGATTTCTTCTCCAAATACGGAAAAAGCCTGCAAGTTACATACAAGCGTCATACTCACCAATATTGCCAGGATTTTCGCGATCTTTTTCATATGAATTTCTCCTCGGTCTCATTGTCTGATTGCAAAGTGACAGCTTCATAACGATTATACAGGAATT
>CACZBD010000004.1 GCA_902779305.1 uncultured Lachnospiraceae bacterium
AAGCACCCTCCTTTGGATTTTGTCTGTCAACTCAATCCTAACACAAGGACCAGGTGCTTTCTCTTTATTTTATTTTCCTACAAAAACTTTACCCTACTATATAAATAAGGACGTGATGAAAAAATACGGATTACACACGTATATTTACCAAATGGCGTAAATCCGCTTAAAGATGTTCCAAAAAGGATATAATGTCCACAGTTACATATTCACCGGAACTGTAAAGGAGGATTTACATTGAAGAAGATCAAAACAGGAACGATCTGCGCGATCATCAGTATGGTCTCCGTGCTTGTAATGATGATATGGGGATTTGCGGCAAATGATTTTCAACACAGCTGGATCGCTGTGATGGCAGGCGGCGTATTGTCGGCTATTGTTTATATGATACGCAGAGATCTGGATAAAGCCTCAAAAGATTCAAAAGATAAGGAAGAATCCGAACAGTCCGAATCATGAGAGGACAGGAAAGATCTGCAGGATCGCAAACTTCAAACAGAAAGTAAGATTGTGGAGAAGGATATCTGGTATTCCTTCTCCACAATTACGTTTTGGACAATACCGAATAAACACTAAAAACAACCGAATAAACATGCCCTCGGCGGAGTGATGACGGATATCATATAATATAATTACTATATTTTCGGCAAACGGACGGTGAACAGATGAAAGATATGGTAGAGATCGAGGTGGTCCTTGATGAACGTTATGCAGATCCGCTTGTTACGATCAGGACGAAATCGAACACACAGCAGGTTGAGAATATCATTTGCGCGATCGAAGATGCTTCGCACAGTGATTTTCCGCAGATAGCGGCTGTAAAAGATGACGTGGTCATGTTTGTTTCCCAGAGGGATATCGTAAGGGTGCATACGGAGGGCCGGAAGGTCGTCATACAGACAGAAAAAGACATTTTCACGGTTAAAAGGACGCTTGCAGGCCTGGAGGACGTGCTTAATCCCACGCGGTTTTTAAGGATATCCCAGTCAGAGATCATTAATCTCTATAAGGTCAGGAGTTTCGATTTTAATCTGGCAGGAACCATCGGGGTTGAGTTTGACTGCGGTATCAAATCATGGGCTTCAAGAAGCCGTGTCAAACAGATCAAGGCACTTCTGAAGCAGAACCGTATCAAGGGGGGTTGACGGATGGAACTGAAAAACAGATTTCTCATATACTCACTTATAGGTGCGCTTCTCGGGATCATCGTCGGGATCATCACCTGGATGGTCAATGCAGGGAATCCGGAAGGAAGAAGTTTTGTCCTTCATATCATCATGTCCGGCCTGCACGGTCTGATCCCTTACGGCGCAGCCGCAGTATATTCCATAGAAAGCTGGGGCCTGACAAAATCCACGATCGTTCACGCCACGATCACACTGGCCACGATCCTTGCCATAGAACTACCGATGAAATGGTTTCAATGGAACAGGGAATTTGCCATCATGATGGTCATCTATGTCATCATCTATACGATCATCTGGATCTGCAATAACTTATATTGGAAACACACCATCAGAAAGATCAACGATGAACTGAAGGATTTTCAGAAAGACGAAGAATAAAAATCACAGGATGGGTAAGAGATGCAGTTAAAAGTACTGGTTACCGGAAAAAACCGCAAAGTTGCCACGGATATCTGCGATCACCTCGAGGCCGACAGGGGGTATGTGACGACCAAATGCAGCCCGAGCAAGGCTGCCCTGTTTGACATCATGATCTCGGAACTCCCCAAGGTCGTGATCATCTGTCTCGGAAACGAAACGGCAGACACGATACAGGCTTATAACGTGATGCGAACGGCGCTGAAACAGGGAAGTATCACCACGATCGTCGTTACGGATGATGAGAACGAGAAGCTGTTCATGAAATATACGGAACTGGACAGGGTCTTTTTTCTCTCCCGCCCGGTTTCCCTGTATGCACTATACGAAAAACTCTCCGAGATCGAGCAGACTCTGGATCAGGACAGAGAGAACAATCTGTCTTCTTTCCGCGAATTTGTCAATGAGAACAAAGACAGCAGATATAAGAGAAAGCAGATCCTGGTTGTGGATGACGATACCGAGCAGCTGATCCATATCAAAGAACAGCTTGAGGAGTTTTATGATGTGACCTGCGTCAAGACCGGAGAGGCGGCTTTCCGTTTTCTTGTAAACAAGCGGCCGGATCTGATCCTGCTCGATTACATGATGCCGATCATGGACGGCCCCGAAGTCCTTAAGAAGATCTGGGAAACGAAGGGATGGGAAGATATCCCCGTCATCTTTCTGACAGGAGTATCGGAAAAGGACAAAGTGCTGAAAACGCTCTCGGAACTGCGCCCGCAGGGTTATCTCATCAAACCGTCCAAAAAATCCGAGCTGGTTGCAAAGATCATTGATGTTGTGGGGTAAATGAACATGGATATCACATGGATGAAGGAAGCCGGGCTTGATACGCAGGCGGGTATCTCCTATACCGGAAATACCGAAAAATATGTATCAGCCGTACAGCGGTTTTATAAGAATTATGAAAAAAACCGGACAAAAGTTGAGGAATACTTTGCCGCAAAAGATTATGAAAGTTACATGATCACCGTACATGCGTTGAAAAGCAACGCCAAAATGATCGGCGCCACGATCCTGTCCGGTTATTTTGAAAGCCTTGAGAATGCCGCAAGAGAGCGGGAAACGGCAACCATGGAAGAACTGACGCCACTGGTCTTAAAGGACTATGCCGCTCTCATTGAGAAGCTCAAACCCATCGGCGAGATCGAAGATGTAAAGGCAGCAGACGAGATCACGGGAGAAGAAGCCAAAAAAACCGTCGAGAAACTTCTTGCAGCGCTGGATGATTTTGACGATGAAGAAGCAAAGAAACTGGCCGGGGTGCTGTCCGGCTATCCTTTCAGATTGACACAGGCCACAAAACTTAAGGAGGCGGCAGCGTTCATAGAGGATTTTATGTACGATGAGGCTGCCGACATGATCAGACAGATCGCAACGGCGATAGAATAGGCTGCAAATATTGAAGAAGATACAGACGATCCTTGCAATCATTCTTATATTGGTCTTCGGGTATATCATTGCCGGCGAGATATTCATGCCTGCAAATACGCCGGTAAACGGAAACATCTGTGATACGCTTCCGGGTGATCAATGGGTGAAGATCGATCCCGACGGGACAAGAGAGGCATTTTCCGTACCCGGAAGGACTGATTCCGACATTACGCTTGAAACCACGCTTCCCGAACGGTTCAACAAAGACTACAATGTGCTGTGCTTTCGCGGAATGGACATGGAGATCTTCGTTGACGGTAAAGAAAGAGCGGTATATAAAACCGAGGATTACCGCCTGCTTGGCGACCGTTCTTCTGAATGCTATGTGATGGCATCGATCTATCCCGAAGATGCCGGGAAAGTGCTTCGCGTACATTATGAATATAATTCCGGCATGGTATATGAAACATATATCGGTACAAGGCTGGGGATCCTTGCTTATCTTTTCAGATTGTACGGGCTGGAGTTTTTTGTCGGGCTGGCCCTCTTGTTTCTGGGTGTCATCTGCCTGATCGCAGCTGTAGCTTACAAGCTCATTCACAAAATATACCTGGAGATGGAGCACCTGTCGATCGGTGTGATCATAGGCGCCTGCTGGGTTTTGTCCAATTCGATATTCCGGCAGCTCTATACGAGGAATATATCGGTCATGTCGGACATACCGTTTTTGATGGTAATGGTCATGCCGCTTCCCTTCTTTGTATTCCTGAATTCCCTTCAAAAAGGGAAATATGCAAAGCCGCTTGGATGTGCGGCGGCTGTTGTGATCGTCAACTTTGTGATATGCATGGTCCTTTTTGTATCGGGAAAAGTACCACTCGTGAAAAGTTTTACCTGCTCCGCGATCTGTGCTCTGATCGGGATCGTAATGATGTTTATAACATTGATCCTGGATCTGAGAAAACACATGTTGTTCTCATACAGGTTTGTTGCGGCAGGATTTGTTATTCTGGCGATTTCGGCAACCATTCAGATATTTGCGTATGCATTTGCTCATAATGGTGTGTTCTCCGGATTGTTCATGGCGCTTGGCCTGTTCGGATTTATGATCTGTTCCATCATCCATACGATCAAACAGCTGATCGGGATCAGGATCGAAGCAAATGAACTTCAGCATATAAACAAGGCCAAGGATGATTTTCTGGCAAATATGTCCCATGAGATCAGGACACCGTTAAACGGCATACTCGGTATGGATGAAATGATCATAAGGGATACAAAAGAGAGCAGGATCAGGGATTATGCATTTGAGATCAAAAGCGCAGGCAATACGCTGCTTTCGATCATCAATGATATTCTGGACCTTTCCAAGATAGAATCCGGTAACTTTGAGATCGTTACCGCAGAGTACGACATCGCCTCTGTACTCAATGATGTTCTGAATATGACGATGCACAGAGCCAGGAAGAAAGGCCTCGTCTTTTCTTACAACATATCCGAATCTATCCCTTCCGTACTGGAAGGTGATGAGATCAGGATCCGGCAGATCATGCTCAATATCATCAACAATGCCATTAAGTACACACAGGAAGGCAGTGTTTTGGTGGATGTCTTTTCGGAACCCGTAATGATGGGGAATTACATCAATCTGATGATCAGGGTAACGGATACCGGAATGGGGATAAAGGAGGAAGATAAAGATAAACTTTTCAAGAGCTTTCAGCGGCTTGATGAAAGGAAAAATCACAGCATAGAGGGAACCGGTCTGGGACTTCATATCACAAACAGCCTTCTGCAGATGATGGACGGGAGCATCAGTTTCGAAAGTGAATACGGCAAAGGAAGTGTATTTTTTGTCACGATCCCGCAGAAGGTCGTTAAAGCAGCACCGATCGGAGTGTTTTCAAATGCGGTCAGGGAATATCTCGGAAACATGGAGACGGGGGAGATCGGACTGTACGCTCCGCAAGCCCGGTTGCTTGTTGTCGATGATAACGAAATGAACCTTGATGTCATGGAAGGGCTCCTTCGGGACACAAAGATCGCCACCGATTATGTAGAGTCTGGATCCGCATGTATTGAGAAAGTCCAGAATACGAAATACGACTGTATTCTTCTTGACCAGATGATGCCTCACATGAGCGGGGAAGAGACACTGATTGAAATGAAAAAGCTTGATATCCTGAAGGGAACGCCGGTCATAGCGCTTACAGCGGATGCGATCATAGGAGCCAAGGACAGTTACCTGGCCAAGGGATTTACGGATTATATATCCAAGCCGGTTAAATACGAAATCCTTGAGGCTGTGCTCAAAGAATATATACCAAAAGAAAAACAGCTGTCGCCCAGCGGAGCGGATGAACTTCCGGTCATGCTCATATGGGGTGATGATCCGGAGAAACTGAAGCAGGAAAAAACAAGACTCGACGGAATATATAAATGCGTATGTGTTGTCGGTGAGGCCGCAAAGGATAAATATCTTAAGAAGCATGAGACCTCGGGGATCATGAACATCGTGTAGAAAGGCAAACGAACGGAGCATTACAAGATGGATAATTCTGTCAATAACAGGATAAAAGAACGGATCAGGAAGCGCTCTTACAAAAAATCGGGAATGATCATACCGATGATCTTTCTGTTCATATTCATGACGGTCATGGTTACATATACCTCGAATCTTATGTATAACGTTGCCGTATCCAATTCGAATGCCGTCATGGAGGACAGGATCCTGACGGTTTCCGCAATGATCAACAATCATTTAAACACTGCCGAGAACGTGCTGCATGTGGCCGGCGACAGTGTTCATCACATGCTGATCAGCGGGACCACTTCGGCGAGGATACATGAATTCCTTGTGGACGAGACGAATAATGTTACAGAACAGTTTGACGAGAATTATACGGGGATCTACGGCTTTATCATGGGCAAGTATCTGGATGGTCTCAACTGGGTACCGCCCGAGGATTATGATCCGAAAACAAGAGACTGGTTCATTGAAGCGATGGGTGCGGACGGTAAGGTTGTTTTTACCGTGCCGTATATCGATGCACAGACAGGAAATCTCATCGTGTCGGTATGCAGAATGCTGCCGGACAGACAGAGTGTCATCGCACTTGATGTGCAGCTGAAAGGAATACAGTCCATGATGAGTGAACTGACACTGAACGGGAAGGGATACGGGTTCGTTGTCAGTGATGACGGAATGATCATCGCGCATCGGGATGAATCCAAAAAGGGAACGAATATATGTGATGTAGAGGGCGGGCAGGATTTTCTTACCGCGATCAGGAAAGCGGATTCCGGAAGTTTTACTTACACCTGGAACAACGAGCTGAATACGGTCTATGTCAATAAAATAGCGAATGACTGGAATTCGGTACTCATCGTCAGCGATCACGACCTTTATGCGGAGGTCAGAAGCCAGCGCGTGATCATCATCGTCATCTGTGCCCTGATTTTCCTGATGATCTCGGCGATCTATTATGTCGGTCACAGGAACGAACTGAAATATAACAAAGAAGTGGAAGAAATGAAGCTCGAGGAGCAGAAGACTGCTTACGAACGTAAAGTACTCGAGCTCGAGAAGGATGCGGCAAATGCCTCAAACAAGGCCAAGAGCGATTTTCTCGCAAATATGTCCCACGAGATCAGAACACCGATGAATGCGATCATCGGAATGGATGAAATGATCCTTCGCGAGAAGGTGTCGGATAAGGTCAGAAAATATGCGCTTGATATCCAGAGCGCCGGCAGGACATTGTTGTCGATCATCAACGATATCCTTGATTTTTCCAAGATCGAATCCGGCAAGATGGAGCTGATCCCTGTCGAATACGGATTCGCATCGGTGATGAACGATATCGTGAATATGACCATGAAGAAAGCACAGGATAAGGGCCTTATCTATGATCTGAAAGTTTCAAAAGAGATCCCTTCCATACTTCGCGGCGATGAGATCAGGGTTCGTCAGGTCATGCTGAATCTGATCAACAATGCGATCAAATATACACACGAGGGATCGGTATCCATTGATGTTTCGTATGATAATGCCGAAAGCATGCTGAAGGTGAAAGTTTCCGATACAGGGATCGGGATCAAAAATGAGGATCTCGGAAAACTGTTTGGATCTTTCCAGAGACTCGATGAGGATAAGAACAGGAATATAGAAGGTACCGGACTCGGCCTGAACATCACGATGCGTCTTGTAAAAATGATGGAAGGAACGATCAGCGTCAACAGCAGGTACGGCGAAGGGACGAAATTTACGGCCACGATGAAACAGGAAGCGATAGATCCCACACCGGTCGGGGATTTTGCGGATAACCTTTCGAGAGTGCAGAATGCGGGTAAGGAGTATCAACCGGCGCTTTTCGCGCCGAAGGCCAGAATACTTGTTGTTGATGATAATGATATGAATCTTGAGGTGTTCACGGCACTTCTTGAGGATACAAAGATCAAAGTCATAACCGCCGAATCGGGGAAGGGGTGTATAGAGATCCTGAGAGAGATGTCATTTGACCTGATTTTCCTCGACCAGATGATGCCGGGCATGTCCGGTGTTCAGACGCTTGCGCATATACGCGATGAGCATCTTGCGGATGATACAAAGGTGATCGCGCTTACCGCGGATGCGATCGTCGGCGCGAAGGAGAATTATATCAGAGAAGGATTCTCGGATTATCTGAGCAAACCCGTTATGTATGAGGCACTTGAAGAAATGCTGATCAAATATCTTGATCCGTCGCTGATACAAAAAGAGGATGAGAGCGGTAAGAGTGCTTCGAAGGAACCTGCAGCGGATGAAGAAAAACCCGTTGTCATCGCGGTTTCCGGCTCGTCCGATAAATTGCGGGCCTTAAAGGAACTGCTTGGCAGCAGTTATAAGGGAGTATTCGTTAAGGATATGGACAGTGCGGCGAAGTTTGTTGAGAAGAACAGGACATAAAGATCAATGATAAGGAGAAAATTATGAAAAAGTTGTTTTGCTTTGTCATGGCGGTATTGTTTATGCTTTCCATGACAGCCTGCGGTAATTCAAAGGAACCTGCGGTTGCCGCAACAAATGATCAGGAAGAGGCACAGCCTTCTGAAGCCGAAATATCCACATCACCCGAAGCTGAGGAAGCTCCCGCGGAAGATGACGCGGAAGATTTCCGGATCGGGATCGTTACGGGATCGTTCTCACAGTCCGAGGATGACCGGCGCGGTGCTGAGGCATTCCAGAAAAAATACGGATCCGATAAGGTAACTCTAGTCATTTACCCGGACAATTTTACGGATGAGTTTGAGACAACGGTAGGGGTCATGACAGGGCTGGCGGATGATCCCAAAATGAAAGCCATCATTGTCAATCAGGCCGTTGAAGGAACGGATGAGGCGTTTCGAAGGATAAAGGAGAAAAGGCCTGACATCCTATGTATTGCCGGAGAGACGTTTGACGTTTTCGAGGAGATGGGCAAAGTGGCTGATCTGGTGGTCAATAACGACTTTGTCTCCCGCGGATATCTGATGATCCGGACAGCGCATGAACTCGGCTGTGATACGTTTGTCCATATCTCATTCCCGAGACATCTCTCCTATGAAACATACGCCAGGCGCGTAAATATCATGAAGGCTGCCTGTGAGGAATTCGGAATGAAATTTGCCATGGAGGAAGCTCCTGACCCCACTACCGAGGTCGGCGTTCCCGGCGCACAGGAATATGTAACGCAGCATGTGCCGGAATGGGTCAAAAAGTACGGCCAGCAGAGCGCTTACTTCTGCACAAACGACGCGCATACTGAACCGCTCATCAGGGGCCTTATTGAAAACGGAGGATACTTTATCGAAGCGGATCTTCCGTCGCCGCTCATGGGTTATCCGGGAGCACTCGATCTGGATCTTACCGGAGCCGAAGGAGATTTTGCGAAGATGACGGCGGAAGTTGAAAAAGCCGTTGTTGCCGCCGGAGGCGCGGGAAGGTTCGGGACATGGACATCCTCTTACGGTTATACGAATTCCGCAGGCCTTGCGGAACATGCACGCAATGTGATCCTTGGGAAATCGGAGCTTACCGATCTGAATGCGATCAGGGAAGCCTATCAGATCTATACACCCGAGACCGAATGGAACGGTGCAAAATATACAAATGCAGAAACAGGAGAAGTATTTGACAATATTTTCCTTGTATATCAGGATACATACATTTTCGGAGCCCCCGGCCGTTATATGAATGTCACAAAGGTCGCTGTTCCGGAAGAATACTATTCGATCAAATAAAGCATTCCTTTTCGTCGATTTTTATTCCTTAATAGGGAAAACTCCCGAAAACTCGCGAATATTTACGCCATTTTTACCCGTCCGCTTATGTTACGATAGCAAGCGGACGGGTTGTTTTTTCTGTTATGGGGGTGGCTTATTTGAAAGAAATGTTTATGCGTTTGATCAGATCGGCCGAAAGAAACGAAGCGGGCAGGCTCACGAAGGAAGAACATGAGAATTACATGATCTGTCTGGACAGGATGCTTGTCGAGGTGATGGACTTAAGTATCAGGGAAGTAAACGAGGTCTTCAGGTTCATTGAAAATTCCATGCGTTTCTATCTGACGCTTTGCGCAAAACAGATCCGGGCGCAGAAAACATATGAAGGATGCATGGAAAACCTGTTGTTTCTGGTGGAATATCTCCTTCAGTACAACTTTATGAAAGTCAAAAAGATCCATCTTCTGAAGCTGTATGATATCGCGCTTCACATCGAACGGTTTCATCCCAAAGACCCTGCGGAACTGATCGAATACGAGATCAGAACGGGCCTTCTTGAAAAAATCCATTTCTATATAGATTATTATTTTGGCGGATAGTATAATGAAGTCTATGAATTATATTGTCTTAGATCTGGAATGGAACCAGTCCCTCGGAAAAAATGATTATGAGCTTCCTTTTGAGATCGTGGAGATCGGCGCGGTCAAACTGAACCGGCATTTTAAGATCGTTGACCGGTTTGAGCAGATCATCAAGCCGCAGATCTATCATACGATCCATTTTATGACATCCAAGATCGTTCAGCTGGACAAGGAAGAACTGGATGCGGGGAGACCGTTTCCGGAAGTGATGCAGGAGTTTCTGGACTGGTGCGGAAGGAAATATGTTTTCTGCATCTGGGGAACCCTGGATCTTACCGAACTGCAGAAAAACATGTGCTACTACGGAATGGATGAGCTTTCCGCAGGGCCTTTAAAGTATTTTGACATCCAGAAGTTCTTTTCCTTAACCTACGAGGACGGCAAGGCCAGAAGAGCTTTGGAATATGCCGTGGATTATCTGCAGATCGAAAAAGACATTCCGTTTCACAGAGCATACAGTGATGCCTATTATACGGCCAAAGTCTTTATGGAGATCAACCGGAAGAACCCTGCTGTGGAAAAATATGTTTCCTATGATGTGTTCATGGTCCCGCAGAGCAAACGGGAAGAAGTCCGGGTCAAATTCAAAACCTACGCGAAGTACATTTCCAGAGAGTTTCCTGACAAATTCACCGCCATGGAGGATGAAGATGTCAGTGCCACAAAATGCTATGTCTGCGGCCGCAACGCGAAAAAGAAGATCAAATGGTTTTCCGTAAACGGAAAGCATTATTACAGCCTGTCTTACTGCAAGAAACATGGATATCTAAAGGGCAAAGTCCGGATGAAGAAAACGGAAGACGGGAATGTTTATGTTGTAAAGACAACGAAACGGGTTTCTCCCGAAGAAGCGATGGAGATCTGGGAGAAGCAGGACAAACTCCGCAAACAGCGTGCCCTGAAAAGAAAAGCGCAGAAAGAAAACAGACACTAAAACAGTTTCTTATTCCATTTCCGGATCCTTTTGCGTTTCAGTCTGTTCCGCCTCTTTTCTGAGGTGAAGTATTTCCGGATCAGAAAGATCACAAACAGGATCGCAAAAACCCCGATGAGACAAATGACAATGCGAAGTACCAGCATTCCGGTATCCACGAAAATGATCCTGTGGTCCGGAAGTACTTTCTGCGGAATGACTTTTGAAGAGTCTATGATGATATTGGAGAATTCAAAGGTCCGGGTACTGTTATCCGCATAATCGATGGCGGCTTCCCCGACATAATGATCGTGAAAACGGTAAGTCAGCGTTGCCACCTCTTTTGAGGATTTGTCGGAATAGGCGATCTCCACATCGGAAGCGGAAAAATCGGCGGATTTCGGGATCACGACGGATCCGTTCGGATCGATCGACAGGATCGGCTTCGAAGAGCCGATGATGTCCAGATTGGTATGAAAGAATGTGGCGCTGTCGAGCATGTATTTCTTTTCGTTTTCGGAAACATTGCATTTCTGAAACTGGTTAAAGCCGTAATCAAACAGTTTCTGCGTATCGATGAACTGATCCGGTGCTTCTTCCATCATGATCACACAGATCAGCCGCATATCCCCACGCTGCGCCAGCGTTACGAGCGTCTGTCTCGCCTCGGAAGTATAACCGGTCTTTCCGCAGATCACCCCTTCATATTCATATTTAAATCCCGGCAGCATCAGATGGTGATTGTCCAAAACCCGTTTTTCCGGCTGCTTGTTCGTGGGCTCGATCGTATATCTTGTCGTTCCGGAGATCGTGGCAAGGGAATCGTTTTTAAAGCATTCGTTTGCGATGATCGCAAGATCATAGGCCGAAGTGTAGTGATCCGGGGAGGGAAGGCCGTTTGCATTTGAGAAATGCGTGTCCTTGCAGCCGAGAGACTGTGCGCGTTTGTTCATCATTTCGACAAAGTGGTCATAGGTGCCGCCGATGTATTCCGCGATCGCATAGGCTACTTCGTTGGCGGATCCGAGCAGCAGGCCGTATAAACACTCTTCCATGGACAGTTTTTCCCCGACATCGATCCCGATCCGGCTCGAGGAACGTTCAATGTTGAAGATCGAATCGTGGGAAAAGGTCACAACATCGTCCATGCCTGAATTTTCAAGGGCAAGGAGTCCGGTCATGAGTTTCGTTGTACTGGCGGGATACAGCTTTTCGTGGATGTTTTTTTCATACAGGATCACGCCGGTATCGGCTTCCATCAGGATGGCGGATTTGGCGCCGAGAAGCGGTCCCTCCGGCCAGTCGGAGATCTCGTTGCTTTCGATCCGCATTTTCTTGCGCTCTTCCGCCGCCAGTACCTGTTCTTCGGTCGGTACGGTATTTACTGCTTTGACCGTTTCGGTCAACAGCATGGAGGAGAGTAACAGAGAGACGATAAGGATGGTGAAAATGCGTGACAGGATGCATTTACAGATCGGATTGCCTGCCGAGGAGAAACGTTCTTCATATTCCGTCATGATATTTCCGGCATTCATGGCTTCGTCTATGTGAAGATCGTAAGTGCAGCCGTTGATCTTCCAGTTCGCCTCTCCGGCTTCTTCCAAAGCAAACGAGAACAGCTCTTTGTTGTCCGTTTTAAATTCCACCGTGCCGTCTTTTGACAGGATCCTGTCATATCTTTTCAAAAAAGCCTGTGATGGGAGCCTGCGGTTTTTATGACGTTCTTTGGGCCAGGGATCCGAAAAGTTCAGATAGATCTTTGCGATCTCGCCTTTTGAAAAAACATCGGTGATATTTTCCGCATCCATACGGATAAAGACCAGATTGGGAAGCGGCGTCTCGAGCTGTTCCATTTTCTGGATCGCGCGCAGCAAAACGGAAGAGTATTTTTCGATCCCGATATAATTGATCTCAGGATTGTCAGCGGCAAGCTGCATCAGAAAGCGGCCTTTTCCCATGCCGATCTCCAAATGGATCTCATGGTCATTGTGAAAGACAGCCTCGGAAAAGCGGCCTTTAAATTGTTCGGGATTATGGATCACAAAAGGGCTTTTTGCGATCACCTCTCTGGATCCGGTGATGTTTCTGAGTCTCATTTTTCTGTATTCTTTCTTGTAAATAGTCTGTCAAATACGGATGGCTTTCCGATCAAAAAGCCGAAAAACCGCGTGATCAGGAAGATCATCAGCGTAACGTAAAGACTGATGGTCACCACCACGATCAGATAACTGATATAACCTCTGGCCCTTGTCAGAAACTGATTGGCATACATAGCCAGTTTCATGCCGTAAAACAACACGGTTTCGTTGTTGTGAACGGCCATGACGATCAGGGAATTGACGCCCCAGTAAGTAACGGGCCTGATCGCGGGCAGATTCTTGCAGAGCAGGATCAGTCCGAAGGAACCCGAAAGCGCGCACAGGTAATACAGCGCGATATTGTTCTGCACAAGGGATCTGAAATCCACGCCTCCGTTGTACGGATGGACGAAAATGTTCAAAAGGATCAGCGCGACAGCGGTCAGAAGTTCGACAAGGTTTGCTTTTTCCCTCTGACGAAACAGCGCAAATGCATAATAGCCGATCGTGATAAAGGCAGCTGCAAAAACGGGACGCAGCAGCGTCGTAAACAGTTCCTCCGCGCGCACGGCAAAAAAGGCATCAGGGATCAGCGGACACCATTTTTTGACGAAGAGATCAGCAAGCGTTGCCAGCGCGGTAAAAATGAGGATCGCAAAAGGCAGGATCTTATCGGAAAACCTGCTTCTTAGGAGCAAAAACAGCATTTCCCCGAAAAACAGCGCCGGCAGAAACCATAAAACGTTCATGCCGTACATGCCAAGGACATACCATACCTGAATGAAAAACGACTGCGGTTTGATGAAGCCGGTCAGCAGAGAGTAGAGCACCACCAGAAGATAGAAAAAGCTGAACCAGAAATAGGGGATCATGATCCCCTTAAATCTTTTCAGGAAGAGCGTTTTCAGATCTTTTGCAGGATCGTCTTTATACCGGATCAGCATGCCGCTGATCAGAAAAAACAGCGGGATGTGAAACGAAAAGATCCAGGTGCAGAGGGGCAGAATGTAGGGAGAGAGCGAGAAAAACCAGGTTCCCTGCAGATGCCCCAGAAGGACCAGAAAAATGCCGATCCCTTTTGCCGTATCAAAATAGTGTAAACGTCCTTTTATCATACACCGTTTTCCTGCGAATGTTTTTTAAACAGCCTGCCTTTCCCCAGAACAAACGGGAAAAAGCGGTTGATGATCACGATGACGATCGCTTCAAACAGAAACGTAAGCGCCATGATATTAAAGATAAAGATATAGCTTTTGGCTCTTGTCACGATCCTGTCGATCTGCCAGGACAAAAGGATCGCCGCATACAGCAGATAGGTATTCACATGGGTGGCCATGACGGTCAGGGAATTTTTGCCGAAGAAACAGAGCGGCTTTAATTCCCTCATGTTCTTACAGATCAGGATCAGGGCAAACGATCCTAAAAACGCGCACAGATAGAACAGAGGCACATTATTCAGGATAATATAGTGAAAATCAATGCATCCGTTGATCTGGGAAAGCACCAGGTTCGCCAAAAAGAACAGGATGCCCAAAAGAAGCTGCAGGATGGAAAAGGTTTCTTTCTTGTGGATGACGGGGCATGCATAGTATCCGATCATCACAAGAGAGGATGCGATGAATCCCCTTAAGAATACGCGCAGCAGATCGATCAGCGATGTCACGAAAAGGTTTGAAGCATTTGCATCATAAATTCCGCTGATGTATAGCTGTCCCAAATATGAGACGATCGCAAGTATGATGATCAGAGGGACCGATGCCCATTTCGGAAGTTTTTTTGTCAGAAAACAGAAGACGATCTGGGCAATAAACAGCGCCGGCAGGAACCAGAGAACGGAAACGCCGTAAAAGGTCAGCGAGCCGATCAGATCTTTGATAAATTCCGGCTTTGTGATCTTGCCGTACCAGACATTGAAGATATCGATAAAAAAGTAGAGCAGGCTGAACCAGAAATACGGGATCAGGATCCCCCGTGATCTTTTCTGCAGCAGCAAAGACAGATCCAGGTCCGTTTCATTTTTATAGCGGATCAGGATCCCCGATACGATAAAAAAAACCGGCATATGAAAAGAGGAGATCCAGACTCTTAGCGGATCCGAAATGTATTCGATATGACCTAAAACAACCAGGATGATGGCAAGCCCTTTTACCATATCCAGGTAATACAAACGTTTTGTCTGCCCCATATTTTCTCCCCACAGGCATTTTCTTTCTATCATTGTAAAAAATAATACAGGAAAACACAAGAAAATAAAACTTTTATTTCCTATTGAAATGTTGTATGATACATGAATAATCGGACAGGAAACAAGAGGGGCTGAAAATGTTTCTTCTGCTGCTTGCGGCATGGGTGATCTTTAACGGAAAGATCACGCTGGAAATCATATTATTCGGTATTTTGATCGCTGGAGCGGTTTATCTGTTTGCATGCAGATTTATGGGGTTTTCCGTACGAAAAGATCTGCTGTGCATCAAAAAAGCAGGTCTTTTTCTCTGGTTCGTGTTAAATCTTCTCCTCGAGATCATCAAAGCAAATCTGATCACCGCAAAATGGATCCTGACATCACGTTATGAGATCGAGCCGGTCCTGATCACTTTTACCATGCATTTTAAGACAAATATCGCACAGGTTCTTTATGCGAATTCCATAACCCTGACACCGGGAACGATCACTGTGAAGCAGGAAGGCAACCGGTATACGGTGCATGCCCTGGAGCGTTCCTATACCGAGGACATCAACGGCGGACGTCTGGCCGAAATCCTGTACAGACTGGAGGAGGGCCTATGAATCAGATCCTGATGATCGCAATCGGAATCCTTGTGATCTTTTTGCTGATCTGCCTGATCCGTGCCGTGATCGGCCCGTCGATCGCGGACAGGATCGTATCCGTAAACATGATGGGAACGATCGTCATGGTGATCATCGCCATGCTCTGCGTGATGATGGAGGAAGGGTATCTGGCGGATATCTGCATCATTTATGCCATGATCAGCTTCCTTGCGGTAGTCATGCTGACAAAGATCTATCTGGGCATTTACAGAAAACGAAAAGCAAAAGAGGAGGGCGCGCAATGATCCGGACAATCCTGGCAGCAGTTTTTATTTTCGGTGGTCTGTTGCTTTTTGCCGTTGAGATTTACGGCGTCAACCGCTTCAATTTCGTCATGAACCGGATGCATGCGGCAGCGATCGGAGATACGCTGGCCATGATGCTTTGCATGGCGGGGCTGATCATCTATTCCGGTTTTAATTTTACCAGCCTGAAACTTCTGCTGGTCGTCGTTTTTCTGTTCTTTTCATCCCCGGTCTCCTCTCACCTGATCATGAATCTGGAAGTGGAGACCAACGAAAAGGCGCATACCCATTATGAAACCGATGCGATCATCGACGAAGATGATCTTTTGGAAGAAGAAAAAAACAAAACGGAGGGATAGCATGGACATTATCAATTACATCTTACTGGCAATCCTTCTGGTATGTGCCATATCGGTCAGCTTTTCCAAAAGCCTGTTAAATTCGATCATTATCTATATGGCGTTCAGTCTGATCATGTCCATCATCTGGATCATTCTGGAATCCCCGGATCTTGCGATCACGGAAGCGGCAGTCGGCGCCGGCGTGACCACGATCCTGTTTTTTGTGACGCTCAAAAGGATCCGTGCCGTGAAGGGAGATGAGGAAAATGAGTAAACTCCGCCCTTCCCACAAAGATAAAAGAGCGATCTCCTTTCAAGAATGGATGGACGGAAGCGTTGATCCCTATCTCGGAAATCTGGAGATGAAGCCCCAGGAGCTGAAACAGGAGACACGGGAACAGTTTGAAGAGCGCATGCAGGATTATGCCAGAATGAATGCGCAGCTGTACGATACCGAGAAGAATACGGGCGTAAAACTGTTCAGAGTGGTTTTTCAGATCACTTCCGTGATCTGGGTGCTGCTGTTGATCGGGATCTTGCTGCTGACGGTCTCTCATCTTCCGCCAAACGGGAATCCGGACAATCCGGCAAATAACGAGGTATCGCAAAGATATATCGAGAGAGGCCTGCAGGAAACGGGCGCAGTCAATATCGTAACGGGAATGATCTTAGACTACAGGGCTTTTGATACCTTCGGCGAGTCCAATGTATTGTTCGTTGCGACCATTACCGTTCTGATCCTGCTTCGGAAAAATAAAAAGATGCATAACGAACTGGATATGAAAGAGGATCCGGATGAGGAAAAATATGAGCCGGAAAGCGACAATATCCTGAAAACCGTTGCGAAAGTTCTGGTGCCGGTGATCTTTGTATTCGGACTCTATGTGATCTTAAACGGACATCTCGGACCGGGCGGCGGATTTTCCGGCGGCGCGATCATGGGCGCCGGCCTGATCCTCTACAGCATTACGTTCGGATTTGAAAAGACCGAGCGCTTCTTTACCGAAAAGACCTATAAATGGCTCAGCTTCATTGCCCTGACGGTTTATTGTGTATCCAAGGCCTATTCTTTTTATACGGGAGCCAATGGACTGCACAGTATCATCCCGCTCGGGACACCGGGCGCGATCTTAAGCAGCGGTCTGATCTTTGTGTTGAATATCTGCGTCGGCATGGTGGTCACCTGCACGATGTATGCTTTTTATGCGATGTTTCGTAAAGGAGAATTCTGATGGGAAGCAATTTGTTTGTCAATTACGGTGAAGCGGTTGCGATGATCCTGTTTGCCATCGGTCTTTCCAATCTGCTCCTGCAAAAGAATCTGATCAAAAAGATCATCGGCTTAAATATCATGGATTCCGCCGTATATCTGTTTCTTGCCGAAAAGGGATATATTACCGGACGCCTCGCTCCGATCGTTACAAACGGCGTACAGTCTGCGGAAGCTTATATCAACCCGATCCCCGCAGGACTTGTGCTGACGGGTATCGTCGTTTCCGTATCCGTTACGGCCCTGATGCTGTCCTTAACGATCCGGCTTTACCGCAGATATCAGACGCTGGATCTGGATGAGATCTCCTTAAAGATCAAAATGGAGGGAAAATAAATGGCGTTTTATCAGAACATTCCCTTCTTTTCCATATTTCTGGCGATGTTTGCGGGAACGGTTTCTTCGGTACTGAAACGGAAAGCCGCAAGGATCTTTAACATCATCGTCATTTCATCGATCATGATCGCATCGGCCGTTCTGGCCGTGTTCCTGTATCGGGAAGGGATCAGCTATACCTTTATGATGGGGCATTTCCCGGCACCCTGGGGAAATGAGATCCGCGCGGGGGTTCTGGAAGCCGGCATGGCGCTGTTCTTCTGCGTGATCATGCTGCTATCCATGTTGGGCGGTCATCATAAACTGGACGAAGAGGTTGAGGAGACCAAGCAGAATCTCTATTACGTGGTCGTCAATCTCCTGCTCAGCTCGCTCCTTGCGATGATCTACACCAATGACCTCTTTACGGCTTACGTATTTGTGGAGATCAACACGATCGCCGCCTGCGGCCTGATCATGATCCGCCAGATCGGAAGAACGATCGAGGCGGCCGTGCGTTATATGATCATGAGCCTGCTGGGCTCCGGCCTGTTTCTGGTCGGACTCGTGGTGCTCTATGATCTGACGGGACATCTTCTGATGTCCAATATCCGCGAGGCTGTTACATCGATCACGGCAAACGGGGAATATACGATCCCGCTTCTGGTTTCGATCTCCTTAATGTCTGCGGGACTTGCGATCAAAAGTGCGCTGTTCCCGTTTCACGCCTGGCTTCCGGATGCATACGGCTATTCCACGGCAAGTTCGGCAGCCATGCTGTCGAGCCTGGTGTCCAAAGGATATATCTTTTTGCTGATCAAGATCTATTACCGCGTGATCGGGATCGATCTGATCCGAAGCTACCGGCTGACGGATGTTCTGTTTATTTTCGGTCTTGCCGGCATGATCTTCGGCTCCTTAAGCGCGATCAAAGAAAATGATATCCGGCGTATGATCGCCTATTCTTCGGTGGCGCAGATCGGATATATCTATATGGGGATCGGCATGGGCACACAGGCGGCCATGCTTGCTTCCGTTTATCATATCCTGATGCATGGAGCCACGAAATCCCTGCTGTTTATCGCAGCGATCGGCTTAACGGATGTTTCGGGCTACAGCAGGCAGTTTATCCAGATCACGGGGGCAGGTTACCGGAACAAGATCGCCGGGATCGGATTTACCGTGGGTGCGCTTTCCATGGTCGGTTTCCCCGGATTTTCGGGGTTCATTTCCAAGCTGCTCTTTGCGCAGGCGGCTCTGCAGAACAATACCGGAAAAATGCTTTCCGCTTTGATCGTTCTCGGGATCAGCACGATCTTAAACGCGATCTACTTTATGAAAACGGTGATCCGGATCTATACACCGGTCAAAGATTCGGAATATCCGGTCCGGCCTTTGAAAGAACAGAAATTATACGCGACGGTGATCGTTGCGTTTGTGATATGCAATCTGTTTTTGGGACTCGCTTCTGTCTTTATTGAGGAATGGATCCAAAAAGGATTGGCGATCTTTGGCTGATGATGGAGGGAATCATGAGTGAACAAGCTTTTGTGCTGTTTTATCTGACAAAAAAACTGCCGATCATGTTCTGTTTCGACAGGATGGGGCTGATCTTTGCGTCGATCACCACACTGGTCTGGATCCTGTGCGGCATTTACTCCTTTGCATATTTTAAGGGGGATAAAAAAGCAAAACGGTATACGGTCTTTTATGTGATCACGCTCTTTGTGATCCTAAGCCTTGATTTTGCAGGGAATCTGATCACGTTTTATCTGTTCTATGAATTGATGACGCTGCTGTCCGTTCCGCTGGTCTTCCATAACGAGACGAAGGAAGCCATCATGGCGGCGCTGAAATATCTGTTCTATTCCCTGTGCGGCGCGTATATGGCACTGTTCGGACTCTATTTTGTCTTTCAGAATGCGGAAACGATCAGCTTTATGCCGGGCGGGGTTCTTGCATCTTCCGTTACCCCGCAGAACCAGACGATCCTCCTGATCGCGATCCTGTCCATGATCCTGGGATTTTCCGTAAAAGGCGGCATGCTTCCGATGCATGCCTGGCTGACAAGCGCACATCCGGTCGCGCCGGCGCCGGCTTCCGCGTTTCTGTCGGGGATCATCGTAAAAGGCGGTGTGCTCGGGATCATCCGCACGATCTTTTATATCGCATCACCGGATCTGATCCGCGGGACCTTCGTACAGACGGTCCTTCTGATCCTTTCGATCGCGACGATCTTTCTGGGATCGATGCTGGCTTACCGCGAAAAAGTATTCAAAAAGAGGCTGGCGTATTCCACGGTCAGCCAGGTTTCCTATATCCTGTTCGGTATTTTTCTGTTAAACCCGCTGAGCCTGACAGGAAGCCTGCTTCATGTGATCTTTCATGCGACCATCAAATCCGCGCTGTTCCTCTGTGCCGGCATTGTGATCCATGAAACCGGAAAAGAGCGGGTCGACGAACTGAGCGGGATCGGAAAACAGATGCCGGGCATGCTTGCCGCGTTTGCGGTTGTCAGCATGGGACTTGTGGGAATTCCCCCGCTTTCCGGCTTCATCAGCAAATGGTATCTGTGCGTGGGAAGCCTGAATGAAGCCATTCCGGTATATTCTTACCTGGGACCCGCCATGCTGTTAGTCAGCGCATTGCTGACGGCGGGCTATCTGCTTCCGATCGTGATCAAGGGCTATATTCCCGGAAAAGACTGGAATGCGGAAGGCGTGCAGAAGATCCATGTCAGCGCGTGGATGATGATCCCCGTGGTGATCTTAGCACTGCTCACGATCCTTTTGGGCGTCTTTCCGGGAAAGCTGATCGAACTGTTTAAAGCGCTGGCAGAGACGCTGGTGTCATAAAGGAAAAATAAAATGGCAAAGTACCTACCCCTTCTCATCATCCTGCTTCCGATCTTCGGCAGTGTTCTGATCAGGCTGGTCCGGTTTAAAAGCCGGAAGGCCATGTGCATTTACACGGAAGCGCTGGTGATCATCAATTCCATACTGGTTTTGCTCACGATCCTGCTTGACCATGATGTCATTCTGGAGGTGGTTCATTTTACCGGAGATCTGTCCATTTCTTTTGCGATGGACGATCTGTCGGTCGTATTCTCCGGTCTGGTTGCATTCCTGTGGCCGCTTGCCACGCTGTATTCGTTCGAATACATGAAAAAAGAGGAGCACGAGAATACCTTTTTCATGTTCTTTGTCATGACTTACGGCGTTACGCTGGGGATCGCGACGGCGGAAGACTATATCACGATGTACTGTTTCTATGAACTGTTAACGATCGTGACGGTTCCGCTCGTGATGCACACCTTGACCAGGGAAGCAATCCTGGCATCCAGAAAATACCTGTATTATTCCCTTGGCGGCGCGGCATTTGCGTTCATCTCCCTGATCTTTATCATCCATTACGGAGATACGAACCGGTTCATCCTTGGCGGGACCCTGAACTTGGATCTGGTCGGCGACCGCACCAATGTGCTGCTTCTGATCTATGTTCTGGCCTTTTTCGGATTCGGCGTGAAGGCAGCGCTCTGTCCGTTCAATTCCTGGCTTCCGTCGGCTTCCGTGGCGCCGACACCTGTCACAGCGCTTTTGCATGCCGTCGCGGTCGTAAAAGCAGGTGCTTTTGCCGTGATCCGCATGACCTACTACAGTTTCGGCGCGGATTTCCTGCGGGGCACATGGGCACAGTATGTGGTAATGTCGGCAACGATCGTCACGATCGTTTACGGTTGCTCGAGAGCGCTGAAAGAGACCCACTTTAAACGCAGACTTGCCTATTCCACGATCAGTAATCTTTCCTATATCCTGTTCGGGTGTGCATTGATGACTCCGGCCGGTATGACGGGCGCGATCACGCATCTGGTCTTTCATGCATTGATGAAGATCACCGCATTTTTCTGCGCCGGCGCCGTGATGTACCAGACGGACCGTCATTATGTGTATGAACTGGACGGCCTCGGCAAAAAGATGCCATGGACCTTTTCCGTCTTTACGGTTGCATCCTTAGCGCTGATGGGTGTTCCGGGATTTGCAGGCTTTATCAGTAAGTGGAATCTGGCATCGGCAGCGGTAGAAAGCAAGAATCCGCTGGCTTATGTCGGGATCGCCGCGCTCCTTGTCAGCGCACTGCTTACGGCGATCTATATGTTAAGCGTTGTGATCCGCGCATTTTTCCCGGGGAAGGATTTTGATGAAAGAAAAGTAGCGGAATGCAAGGATCCGAATCTGCTCATGCTGATCCCGCTCGGGATCTTTGCGGTAACGGTCCTGCTGTTCGGGATCTGTTCTTCGCCGTTTACGGAATTTTTCGCCAAAGTAGCGGCAGGAATGTAGTTACGGATCGATAAGAATCTGTTTGGAGAGATATTCATGAGGGAATGGCTGTTTACGATCAACGGAATATGTGGCTTCGGTCTGGCGTTTAAGCTGGACGGCTTCCGCCTGCTCTACAGCGCGATCGCCACACTGATGTGGGTCTGCTCGATGATCTTCTCGGTGGAATATATGGCGCATTATAAAAATAAACTGCGCTATTATGCATTTTCCGCGGTTACTTATTTTGCAACCGTCGGCGTATTTTTGTCATCGGATCTGTATACGACCTTTGTCTTTTTTGAGATCATGTCCCTTGCGTCCTATGTATGGGTCATTCAGGATGAAAGAAAAGAATCCCTGCGAGCCGGCGACACCTATCTGGCCATTGCCGTGATCGGCGGTCTGGTCATGCTGATGGGGATCTTTATGATCTATGTGCAGACGGGCACAACGGATCTGACGGCGCTTTCCTTTGACGGAAGCCGCATGCAGTTTATTGCGGGAACTTTGATGCTGTTCGGTTTTGCGGCAAAAGCCGGCGGATTTCCGCTGCATATCTGGCTTCCGAAGGCCCATCCCGTTGCTCCGGCGCCCGCATCCGCGCTGCTTTCCGGGATCCTTACCAAAGCCGGCGTGTTCGGCATTCTGCTTTTGAGCTGCTATCTGTTTTGGGGAAACGAAAAATGGGGGACCCTGATCCTGACCATCGGTGTGATCACGATGTTTCTCGGTGCGCTCCTTGCGCTGTTTTCTGTTGACCTGAAGAGAACGCTGGCCTGCTCTTCCGTATCCCAGATCGGTTTTATCCTGACAGGGACCGGCGTCTACGATCTTCTGAAAGAACACAATGCGCTGGCAGCAGGAGGCGTGCTGATGCATATGGTGAATCATTCGATGATCAAACTGCTGCTGTTCATGGCTGCAGGTGTGGTCTATATGAACCTGCATGAGCTGGATCTGAATCAGATCCGCGGTTTCGGCCGTAAAAAGCCGCTCTTAAAGATCCAGTTTTTGATGGGCGCGCTTGGGATCGGCGGCATTCCGCTCTTTAACGGCTATGTCAGCAAGACGCTGATCCATGAAAGCATCGTGGAATACAGGGAGCTGCTGGAAGAAGGCGTTCTGATGCCGTTTTTATACGGAAAAGGCCTGATCACGCTGATCGAATGGATCTTTATCATCAGCGGCGGGATCACCATTGCCTATATGACCAAGCTCTTCGTGGTATTGTTTGTGGAAAAGAATTCCGATGAAGAAAGACAGAAACGGTTTGATGAAAAGAAACACTATATGTCTGTTGCGAGTGCCGTTGTCCTTTCGATCCCGGCCTTGTTTATGATCCTTGCAGGCATGTTTCCTCATTTCATTCCGGAATCCTTCATACGCCTCAGTACCGGATTCTTACGTTCACAGGCTTTAGAAAATTTCCGCTATTTTTCCTTAACCAACCTGACGGGCGGTTTTTACTCGATCGCGATCGGTGCAGTTCTTTATCTGTTCGTTGTCAGAAAGTGCCTGATGAAGGACGGGGAATATGTGAACAGGTGGCCGAAATATCTGGATTTGGAAGAATATGTTTACAGACCTCTCCTGCTGATCGTGCTTCCTGCGGTTCTGGGATTCTTATGCCGGATCCTTGACCGGTTCGTGGACACGGCAACACCGGTGCTGATCCATTGCGGCGTCTTTGTCTGCCGCCTTGCGGACAGGTTTATCGATTCGATCGTTGTGGGACTTAGAAAGACGGTGTTTAAGGAAGAAAAGCTGCCGCAGGAGCGGATCGAGGGAAGCCCTGCGACGCATCTGATCGGATCCTGGATGGATCATGCGATCCATGTGATGAATGATACGGTCTGGGAATATAAGCCCAAAAAAGAAAATGCAGAGCACCGGCTTGCAATGATCCACACGAAAATATCGGAAAATAATGCGATCATTGTCCGTTCTCTGTCATTTGCTCTGTCTCTTGCAGGGATCGGTCTGATCCTGATCCTGCTGTTTATGCTGATCTGAGAAGACCTGCTATTTGGAAAGATGCGCTTTGATCGCGGCAAAGGTGGTATCGCTGATCACATGCTCGATCCTGCAGGCATCTTCGGAAGCAACGGATTCTTCCACACCGAGATTTACAAACATTTTCGTAAGCAGGGTATGGCGCTCATAGATCTTCTCGGCAAGAGCTTTTCCCTGCTTTGTCAGAAGGATCGAACCGTTTTCGTCGATCGTCAGATAACCTTCGGATTTTAAGTGTTTCATGGCATTGGAAACACTGGGTTTGGAAAAATTCATTTCTCTGGCCACATCGATGGAACGGACGGCCGGCAGATCCTTGGAAAGGATCAGGATCGTTTCCAGATACATTTCACCGGATTCACGGATAGCCATAAAAAACCCCCCTGATGTTATTTTTATCCATCATAACATATTCACGTGCGCTTGTAATCAAAAAAGCGGGAACTATTTCTTTGCGGCGCTGCTGCATTTCGAACAGGCGCCGCAGCTTGAGCAGTCGCAGCCGCAGGATTTTTTCCCGGCTTTTTTGTCGCGGACAAGCTTCAGGATGACAAGCGCAACGCAGATGATAAGAATGATGATCGTGATCACAGTGCCCATAGGTTTTTCCTTTCCGGTTAGCGAAAACTAACTACCGCTATTTTACATTTTCCGCCGTCGCTTGTCAATCGGCTTACTGCTATTGTATCATACCGGCGCGGATCAAGAAATCCATTGACTTTGATATCAAAAGATCTTATGGTTTTTATAGAAAGAGCTGTACAGTCTCAGAAAGGGCAAAAGGCGTTATGATCACAGCCAAAGGGCAATGCGTGCAGAAAGGGATCGCGATCGGAAAGATCCTGATCTATCGCAAACCGAAACCCCGCATCCTCTCGGAAAAGATCACGGACACGGAAGAACAGCTTCGTGCCTATCGTGATGCCAAAGAGGAAGCGATCCGGGAACTGAGTTACATGAGTGAAATGACGGAAGACAAGATCAGCAAAGAACAGGCGATGATCTTTTCCGCCCATATGATGCTTTTGCAGGAACCTGATTTTGATCATGCCGTTACGGAAGAGATCGTGCAGAGGCACCATAACGCAAGTTATGCCGTATATCGCGCCGGAGAGGATCTGGCTTCCTTTTTTGCAACGGTAAAAGACAATCCGTATATCAATGAACGCGCCGCGGATTTTCGGGATGTAACGGACCGCGTGATCCGTAAGATCCAGCATATTGATGATGAGATTCGCCTGCCGTCGGATCCGGTGATCCTTCTTTCGGATGATTTTTCGGCGCAGGAAGTTGCGGGTCTTAATCCTTCGCAGGTCTTGGCGCTCGTAAGCGCAAAAGGGTCTGTAAATTCCCACGCTTCGATCCTTGCAAGGTCTCTTGGCATCACAGCGCTTGTTGATACCGGGATTGCCGTTTCGGAAAAATACAATGACAGGACCGGCGTCGCGGATGCCATTGACGGCAGGTTTCTGATCGATCCCGAGGAAGAGCTCCTTCAGGAAATGCACGAAAAACAGAAGATTTTCCTGGATTCCAGAAAGGAACTGGAGCAGCTGATCGGAACCAAAACAGAAACAAAGAGCGGAAAACGCGTTTCTCTTTTTGCAAATATCAGCAGCGTATTGGAAGCGAAGATGGCACAGCGATCCGATGCGGAAGGGATCGGACTGTTCCGGAGTGAATATCTGTTCTTAAACCGGCAGAGCGATCCGTCGGAAGAGGAACAGTTTCGGATCTATAAAGCGGTTGTTGAGACCATGAACCCGAAGCCTGTGGTCATCCGTACACTGGATCTTGGCGCGGACAAGCAGGATCAGAGCCGTACCGGGAAAGAGGAGAACCCTGCGCTCGGTGTCAGGGGGATCCGCTTAAGTCTGGATCATCCCGGGATGTTTCAGACGCAGCTTCGCGCGATCTTTCGGGCGAGCGCGTTCGGCAATGTCGGGATCATGTTTCCGATGATCGTTTCCAAAGAAGAGGTGGAAACGATCAGGACAATGATCGATGATGTGAAAGAAGAACTTGTGAAAGAACAGATCCCCTTTACTGATCCGAAGATCGGCGTGATGATCGAGACACCCGCAGCGGCGCTGATCAGCGATGAACTTGCGGGTCTGGTTGATTTTTTCAGTATCGGGACAAATGACCTGACACAGTATACACTGGCCATGGACAGGCAGAATGCGGCCCTCCCGGTCCGGCAGAACGTGCATCATGAAGCGATCCTTCGCCTGATCGAGCTTACGGTGCAAAATGCGCATAAAAACAAGATCCCCGTTGCGATCTGCGGGGAACTTGCTGCAGACAGTGCTCTGACATCCTATTTTCTTAAGATCGGGGTGGATGAACTGTCGGTTCCGGTTTCCGCGATCCTTTCTCTCAGAAAGTGGATCCGTTCCCAGGATTAGGGATGACTTCGAAATCAAAATTCCTGTCTTTGATCAGACGAAGAAAGATGTCGGCAATCTTTGGATCAAACTGTTTGCCCTTATTTTTCTCTATTTCATTCCGAGCATAGGCTTGATTACGAAGATCATATCGAATACGTTGTCGGTGAGCCTAAAAATCAGAAGCATCGTTTAATACCGGTTACGAAAGATATCTCCAATCTTCTTAAAACGATCCGTGAACACTCTGTTGGCGATACATGGGTGTTTGCCAACAATAACGGTCGTATCACCGAAAACGCAGTGAGTAGCGCCGTAAGGAGAAGATCAGAAAAGGCGGCAATTAAGAGAACCAGTATCCATGAAATCCGTCGGACAGTATCATCTTATCTGAATACTGTATTACCTCGTGAAGCGGTTGCCAACATGCTCGGCCATCTGCCAACCACAAACGAACGGTTTTACGATTATGATATATCTTCTCTTGAACTAAAGACAGAGGCGCTTGAAAAGATGTCGGGCGATGTTATTAACTTCTCAACCTACAAACTGAATGATCCAACCAGAAAAGCCCGCTAAATCAACATTCATAAGAAAGTGTCATAAAATGTCATATTTTTTTTGGTAATTTTGAAGCAAATAAAAACACGGGAAACGCCGTAAAATCAACGTTTCCCGCATTTTTCCCTTAGCGCAGACGGAGGGATTCGAATTAAAAAACATACATAAAATAACATAAAATCAATAGTTTCAAGAGGGCTTCATCTCCAAAAGTCACAAAAAGTCACGTAAATGGAATCACTTTTTCAATTTTACTATTTTCATCATTGAAATTTAAGAAATTCCCATCAGCATCAAATACTGCTTTAATGCCAGTATCTTTACCATCAGTATAAATATCACACTGCCAAGCTACATCTTTCCACTTCTGATCAAAAGTATATACTTTATTATGTTCAACGGTAATTTCATTTGTAATATTTTGTAATGTCATTTCTCCATTAAATGAAGGAAGATATGTACAATTAAGACAGCAAACATCATTTTCACTTACAGCTTCTAAACCACCTAAATCATTTGCACAACCAAGAAGCATTTTACCAATATCGCCTCTATTATGTGAAGAAACATATTCTTCAAAATCATAATATTCGCCATCACGATTGATATAGTTATCAAAATAATTACTAAACATATCAATATTGAAAGCAAGACTATTAACTCCAGGATCTTCAAAATCATAATAGGTAATGCCTTTGCCATCTAATGTTTTAATATCTTTAATTTCACTCTCATCAGGAGTTTGATAAGTAAAAACAGCACAAGCTATATAACTTTCATAAGGCTTTGCACCATTTCTTTCTAAAAGATCCAACCATGCATCTTGTGCTCTCTGAACCTTTTCTATTGCGTATTCTTCAGTTAATTCTGTAAAAGGCTCTTTAGCGTCTTCTGTTTCTTCAGAAGCTTCTTCCGGTTCAATGGAATCCTCCGGTTCCTGCGTCGGCTCCGGTGTTGGTTCGGCAATCTCTTCTGCTGATGCCTCTTCTTCTGTAGCTGTTTCTACAGTAGTGGTGTTATTGGTTACTTCTGCCGTGGTATTAGTAGCACTTCCACAAGCTGACAGTATGCCAAGCAACAAAGTAATAGATAATAGACAAAGCACTTTCTTTATCATAATTAAACCTCCAAGTTTTATTGTTCCTTCTATGCAACCGTATGGTTGCAAATCCCCAATAATTGTGCCACCAAACGGTAACATTGTCAACGGAGGACAAGTTATGTACTGGCACAGAATAAAGGATCTAAGAGAAGATCATGATCTGACACAACAACAAGTCGCAGATATACTAAATTGTCAAAGAGAAGTATATAGACGATACGAAACGGGTACAAGAGAACTTCCGTTGTCATACGCAATAATACTGGCCAAATATTATGGTGTATCAATAGACTATATCGTTGAGCTTACAGACCGTCGGAAATAGACCTATTATTCACTTTTTTAGTAGTTCAAGAAACGTTTCAGCCTCTATAATTTGCTCTTCTGTAAGTTTTGAGTTGTTATCAATATTATCAAAAGCATAAGCACACTTGTTCTCTCCTATCTGAAGCATAGAGCAAAACCGATTAATTGGAATTCTTACCTCCCATGAAAACTCATCATGATTGGCATGGTATTGAGTGCTGTTCAGAAATGACGACAACATATTATTTCCCGGCACAGAAACTATATTTTTATATAATTTTAAATGATTAGGAAATGGATTCGATGAATTACGCCTTAATAGTTGTTCTTTTGTTTTAAGATATTCCCTATAATCAAATGGAAATCTAAACACTACATTACCATCTTCTATATCAATAAGATTGCGAACATCCAAAAAGAACCGATTCGTGGCAACTCCATAAATTTGATCTAAAGAAACTCCATACTTATCGGATAACAACATAGCCTTTTCAAGTGGTAGGGGCTGTTCGCCGGACTCGTAATATCCAACCTGTCTAGCAGATACTCCTATAGCCTTACCCAGTTCATCCTGCGATAAGCCAAGCATATCTCTGATTACAACTAAGTTGTTATTTTGGGGATTGTGACAAGTCTTAAGTGTTGTCCCGATTTTAGATGTGTTTTTTTCCATAGAACAATTCCTTTCACAAATGTCAATTCTTTTTTTTCGAATAGTCACAAGATAATCAGTATAGTACGCTAATTACAAGGAATTCCTTAACAGTGCAATTATATAATAGGCAAAGAATAAATGCCAGAAAGGATAAAAGTATGAAAATATATGACCTTGTAATTGACATACCCAAAACGTTAGGAGTGAACCTCTTGGCAACATCGGAGGGTCATCCGTATTACGAGTATACAGAAGGCGTTAAAACAGACAAAATTGCTGGCTATCAGTATGAGATCATGGCGGAACGCTTGAATTATGACAAAGTAACTGTAAAAATAGCCGGACAAGCTGAATCAGCAATCACATATTCCGGTGAACTTATACCAGTAAGGTTCGAAAACCTTACTGGAAAAGCATGGACAGACTATAAGAATGGAAGTGAAATCCGCTTATCACTTACTGCCACCGCGATTTTCCCTGTGAATATCGAAAAAAAACTGCGGATAGGATCAGGAGGAAAAAATAGTGTGGATTAGAGTTAGGCCAAATAAGTATGCATGGTTAAGTTGGCTTATTATTTTACTGACAATTATGCTTTCCGGTATAACCGCATATGCATATATTATAAAGAATAACGACATTATAAGGATTGTACAGATTGTTCTCGGAGCTGGCTTGCCACTTATAGTGGCAGCCATGCTCCTAAGCAGAAAAAGACGAATTCTTGCAAAGCAATTAGATGAATTTTTATGGAGCAACCGATTATGCTATGCAAATATAAGTGGGTCATATTATCCAAGCATATGGTTTCGAAGGAATAGAACAATAAAGACTACCGACATAAAAGTTCGCCTTGATGGAACTCCGGAAACAGAACGGTTTTGGGAATTAGAGCACGCGCTAGAGGGCCTTTTAAAACGCTCATGCGTGGAATCATATGAAGAATGGGGATATCAGATCATGAGTTTTGAAGAAGAAAAACCAAAGGCAACTACCGTTCGAATGGAAGATGAGATCATTATAGCAAACAAAGATGAAATTCAGATTTCTAACAGCATTATCTGGAACATCGGCAAGGTACCACATCTCCTGATCACCGGACTTACCGGATCAGGTAAGACAACGCTTGCATGTTGGGTGATAAAGTCCCTTATAAGCCAAGGTATACAGGTAATTTATTGTGATCCCAAGAATGATATCTCCATGAGAAACTTTATCAACTCGTTGCCCTCTGCTAGATATGTGTCGGGCATCAGAGAAATACTAGATATTATCATATCAATTGAAAAAGAAATGCGAGACCGTCAAAACGAGTTAGAGAGAATAGGGGCGGACGAATATGATTTCGAACCTATTTACCTTATAGTGGATGAACTGGTAGCCTATCAAAAGATCTCAGATAGGAATACCTACAATACTGCAACAAGGCTTATCGGATCCATTGTAACCATGGGACGCGGGAAAAAAGTTTATTGCGGTCTTATTATGCAACGCCCCGATATTTCTTTCATAGACGGTGTTACGAGGGATAATCTGGGATGCCGGATTGCAATGGGACAGCAGAGCCCCACTGCATATGAGATGATATTTGGCGAGGAATTTCGAAAGGTCAAGAATCGAAATCGACAAATCGGATCAGGTCTTATTTATCGAACCTCGGTAGATAGCCGGCCACGTGAGTTTGTAGCACCCTATATAATTGAATAACCAAGTAACCCTTGGTAGCGACTACGACGCTACCAAGGGACATTGATCATTGATCTAGGAGGAACATTATGTCAACCAAAAGAGCGCGAGTGTGGGCGACAATAATATATCCAGAGTCCGCAGAATCAGAGAATTGGAGAGAAAAACTCACAGAAGCAGCCATACCTGCATTTGTAAGTCCAATTCATAATAAGGACAGAAATCCAGATGGCTCGAAGAAGAAAGACCATTATCACTGTATGGTTATGCTAGATGGAGTGAAAACAAAAGAACAGATGATAGAGTTTTTCCAAAAGATCCATGGAGTTGGGGCTATCCCTATCATGTGTACTCGAAGCTATGCACGATATTTAACGCATATGGATGAGGATGAGTGTAAAAAACCACACTACCCGGTAGAAGAAGTGGAAGCATATGGCGGTGCGAACTATGCATCTATAATAACAATGGCTTCCGATAAGTACACAGCTATATCAGAAATGATAAATTATTGTGATGAGCAAAGCATTTTCTGTTACGCGGATCTCCTTACATATGCAAAAGACAACCGTGAAGATTGGTTTCGCTGTCTTTGTGATAATGGAACAGTAACACTTGTACAATACTTAAAATCAAAACACTGGAAATATACAAATGTTTATAAACGCTAAAAAAACAAGACAACAGAAGAAAAGTGAAGAGGATAAATATAAATGAAAATCATATACACTATTGGATTGAACATGGTATCATAAGTTTCGGAGATGTTGCCCTCGGAATGGAGGTGGCAATGTCAAAGATCCTTGACAATGTTCATAAATATAAGATAACCAAGACATCTGACGGAAGATGGACAACACGAGTAAAAGACCTGACTAAGCCAGATGGAACGCGTATGATCCGCAGAAACAATAAAACAGATCTATATGCTTTCCTGATAGACTTCTACGGCTTGATACCCGAAAAGTGTGTTAAGCAAACATTTGGAGAGGTATTTACAGAATGGGTTGAATACAAACGTGCGTTTACGAGAGCTAACTACAAGCCTTTATCAACACTTACCATCGAAAGATACGAGAATGATTATAAGAAATATATCAAAGGAACAGAACTTGAATCAGCACCCATTGATATAGACAATATGACGCTAGAGCAATTTATCATAAGAATCGTATCATCCAAACAAATGCGACCATCAGCATTTGGCAATCTATACGGGTATATAACACAGATGTATAGATATGCAGTTCGTAAGCGGTATGTAACAGCTGACCCCATGGTGTTTATAGATAAAGATCGGCTTAAAGGCTTCTGCTATGTTGATGACCCAAAGACAGATGAAGAACGCATTATTCCGTCAGAACAACTTAGTGCTTTCGTGACAATATTGAACAAGCACATATCGGATGATCCATCATATATGCCGGCGTATGCTGTTATGCTTGCACTTTACACAGGTCTGAGGGTTGGAGAACTCGTGGCGTTAAAATGGAAATGTATAGATCATGATTTCATTCAAGTAGAATACTCGGAACACAAAGTGCGAGAGAATGGAAAAACAACGCTTATAGTAGGAGAGCCTAAGAACCGAAAGCATCGAACAATTCCGTTGACTCAAGATATAGAAACTCTACTTGAAGCAATAAAAGAAATATCCGTAAATGAGGAATGGGTCTTTGCAGATGATAAAGGACGCATAAGTGCTGACTCGGTTAGTGGAGCATGTAAGCGTTATTCCCATGAAGCTCGAATACCTCGTGTAAGCATCCATCGAATACGCAGAACAGTATCATCATACCTAAACACGATGTTACCTCGTGAAGCCGTGAGTGCAATGTTAGGTCATCTACCTACCACAAATGAGCGGTTCTATGATTATGATATATCGGAGAAATCTGAGAAAATCAACGCACTATCTGCTGTGTCACGGAAAGTCACGGATTTTAAGTCTTATAGGATGAACATAAAAATCGCGGAAGCAAAGTAATAATCAATGCTTCCGCAATTCATATCTTAGCGCAGACGGAGGGATTCGAACCCTCGTGCCCCGGAGGGCAAACGCATTTCGAGTGCGCCCCGTTATGACCACTTCGATACGTCTGCAGATCAGTAACTATCATATTAAAAAACGCGGATAAAGTCAACGCATGAAAAGAAAGGCGGCGTTTCCGCGTTTATTGGCGGTAGATGATCTTGCTCTTCATGGCGCCGGCTTCGGTTTCGCAGTCAAGCAGTTTTATGATCTCAAGCCCGAAAGCGATCGCGGTGCCCATACCGCGGGAAGTCGTGATGTTGCCGTCCGTGACAACCTCGTCCTTTAATACCGTGGCCCCTTCCAGCATTTCTTCCCTGCCGGGATAGCATACGGCCTTTTTGCCCTGCAGGATTCCCCAGCGCCCGAGAATGGACGGCGCGGCGCAGATCGCGGCGATCCTGCGGTTGGTCTTGTGAAAATCAAGGACCATTTTCCTGAGTGCTTCATTTGCAAACAGGTTTTCGGTGCCGGGCATGCCGCCGGGCAGAACAAGCATGCAGGCGTTTACAAGATCCACATCCTGCATGGTGCAGTCGGCTTTGACCTCGATCTCGTGAGAGCCCTTCACATAGGGCGTTCCGTCAACGGATACCATTTGTACGGGGATCTGATCCCTTCTGAGCAGGTCCACAACGGTCAGTGCTTCTATTTCTTCAAATCCTTCAGCCAAAAACAGATAACAGGTCTTCATGGTCCATCCTCCTTGCAAACAAGCCGTATCCGGCGGTCAAAATCAGGTACAAAACCATTGTATCATCAGAAGCGGGGCCGGCGCAATCGAGATTGCGTCAGGGGGGCTGATAATGTATAATTAACTTTGTATGACGACTTGAAAAACCGGAATGAGGAAAAGGCATGCAGGCGCTGGAATACCCGTTTGATTCCCAGTATATCATTAAGAAAAAGAAATCTCTGAAAAGGGAACTGTTAAGCAGGGATGTAAAATATGTGGAGAAGAAGATCGCCGTTCTCGGCGGCTCCACCACGCACGACATCATAGCGGTTTTGGAACTGTTTCTGCTGAACGCCGGGATCCGGCCTTCTTTTTATGAGAGCGAGTACGCAAAATACTGGGAAGATGTGATGTTTGATAATCCGGAACTTACGGAATTTGCACCGGATCTGATCTATATTCACACGAGCAACCGGAATCTGTATCATTTGCCGCAGCTTTCGGAAACCGCGGAGGAGATCGACAGAAACCTTTCGGATGAATTTGCAAGATTTCATTCCCTGTGGGAAAAGATCGAACAGACCTATCATTGCCCGGTGATCCAGAACAATTTCGAATTCCCGGGATACAGGCTTCTGGGGAATCTTGAAGCGAGCGATGTGCACGGCAGCGTGAACTATATCAACCGCCTGAACGCGATGTTTGCGGAATATGCCGATACGCATAAGGATTTCTTCCTGCAGGACATTCAGTATCTGTCAGCCTGCTACGGTCTGGACCGCTGGGCCGATGCGCATTACTGGCATATGTACAAATACGCGCTTGCGGTCGATGCGATCCCGACGCTTTCCTATAACCTTTCCAATATCATGAAATCGATATTCGGGAAAAACAAAAAGGCGTTTGCCCTGGATCTTGACAATACACTCTGGGGCGGGATCATCGGAGACGACGGCGTCGAAAACATCGAGATCGGCCCGGAAACACCGATGGGGCAGGTTTTTGCCGAATTCCAGACCTACATCAAAAAGCACAAGGATCTGGGCGTGATCTTAAATGTCTGTTCCAAAAACGAACAGGAAAATGCGCTTGCGGGCTTAAATCATCCGGACAGTATCTTAAAACCGGACGATTTTATCCTGATCAAAGCCAACTGGGATCCGAAAAGCAAAAATCTTGTCGAGACGGCAGGACAGCTGGATCTTCTGCCGGAATCCTTTGTGTTTGTGGATGACAATCCTGCGGAAAGAGAGATCATCCGCTCGCAGGTTCCGGGGGTCATGGTGCCGGAGATCGGAAGCGTTGAAGACTATATCCGCGTTCTCGATCATGCGGGATATTTTGAAGTGACCGCGCTTTCCGCCGATGACGCCAAGCGGAACGAAATGTACAAGCAGAATGTGAAGCGCATGGAACTGGCGCAGAGTGTCGGGGACTACGGGGAGTACTTAAGATCCCTGGAAATGAAAGGGACGATCGAAGGCTTCATCCCGATGTATCTGGAGCGGATCGCACAGCTCACCAACAAGAGTAACCAGTTCAACCTGACCACGCACCGGTATACGCGCGCAGAGATCGAAGAGATCGCGGATTCAAACGATTATATCGATCTTTACGGGAAACTGGAGGACAAGTTCGGAGACAACGGTGTGGTTTCCGTTGTGATCGGCCGGAAGGACAACGAGATCCTGCATATGGACCTTTGGATCATGAGTTGCCGTGTATTGAAGCGGGACATGGAATTTGCCATGATGGATGCGCTCGTAAAGAAGGCGAATGAGGCAGGGATCAAAACGATCCGGGGATATTATTACCCGACCGCCAAGAATAAGATGGTGGAAGACTTCTACGGAAGGATGGGCTTTCACAAAACAGCGGAAGACGCAGAGCAAAACACGACATGGGAATTTGAAGTCACAGATTCCTACCGGGTGCAAAATCATTATATAAAGGTGAATGAAAAATGAGCAGAGAAGAGATTTATGAGAGATTAAACGAAGTGTTCCGGGATGTTTTTGATGATGAAGCGATCTCGGTCAACGACGAAACGACCGCAGCGGATGTGGAAGGCTGGGACAGCCATATGCATATTTCCCTGATCGATGCTGTGGAAGAGGAGTTTGATATCCGTTTTGACATGAAAACGGTCGTCAAAATGAAAAACGTCGGCGAGATGGTGGATGTGATCGAGCAGGAAGCATAGTTATTCAGGGCCAATTAATATTCCAGAAGGGAGAACAGAAATGAAGAGAGTCGGTATACTGACAAGCGGAGGCGACTGTCAGGCATTGAATGCGGCAATGAGAGGTGTGGTAAAAGCACTGTGGTTCACCTATGAACAGGGCCAGATCGAGATTTACGGGTTCATGGACGGTTACAAGGGCCTGATCTACGGGGATTACAAACAGCTGAATTATTCCGATTTTACCGGGATCCTGACACTGGGCGGCACGATCCTTGGAAGTTCAAGAACACCGTTTAAGCAGATCCGCGAGCCGGACGAGAACGGCCTTGATAAGGTGGAAGCCATGAAGCAGAATTATTACCGCCTGAACTTAGACTGTCTGGTCATCCTGGGCGGAAACGGTACGACGAAGACGGCCAATCTGCTGCGCGAGGAAGGCCTGCACGTGGTAACACTTCCCAAGACGATCGACAACGACCTGTGGGGAACGGATATGACTTTCGGGTTCCAGAGCGCCGTTAATCTTGCCACGCACGTGATCGACTGTATTCATACGACCGCTTCTTCCCATAAGCGTGTGTTCATCGTGGAAGTAATGGGACACAAAGCCGGGTGGCTGACGCTGAATGCCGGTATGGCAGGCGGCGCTGACATCATCCTGATCCCCGAGATCCCGTACGATATCAACAAGATCATCGATGCGATCAATCTCCGCACGAAGAGAGGCGCGTTATTTACGATCCTTGCCGTAGCGGAAGGCGCGATCTCCAAAGAAGACGCCGCGCTCAGCAAGAAAGAGTATAAAGAAAAGATGCAGAATAAAAAGTATCCTTCCGTTTCCTATGAGATCGCTGCGCAGATCGAGGAAAGCACGGGGCAGGAGATCCGCGTGACGGTTCCCGGCCACATGCAGCGCGGCGGAGAACCCTGCCCGTATGACAGAGTTCTTGCAAGCAGACTCGGCACAAAAGCGGCAGAGCTCATCATCAACGAGGATTACGGTTATATGGTCGGTGTTAAGAATCGCGAGATCGTAAAATTCCCGCTTGAAGAGGTTGCGGGGAAACTGAAGATGGTTCCTACGGATTCGGACATCATTCAGGAAGCAAGGATGCTCGGGATCAGTTTTGGTGATTAAGGATCAGTGAGGATTTTTCATGTCGTATACGGCATTATACAGAAAATGGAGACCGGACCGGTTTGAGGATGTCAAGGGACAGGATGCCATTGTCACAACGCTCCGCAACCAGATCAGATCGGACAGGATCGGACATGCGTATCTGTTCTGCGGAACCAGAGGCACCGGCAAGACCACGGTGGCAAAGATCCTGGCAAAGGCTGTAAACTGTGAGAATCCGCAGAACGGAAGTCCTTGCGGAGAATGCAGAAGCTGCAAGATGATCGCATCCGGGGGATCTTTGAATGTCATCGAGATTGACGCGGCCAGCAACAATGGTGTGGACAACATCCGCGAGATCCGGGAGGAAGTGGCATATTCTCCGGCTGACGGGAAATACAAGGTGTATATCATAGACGAGGCGCACATGCTCTCGCCGGGCGCGTTTAATGCGCTTTTAAAAACACTGGAAGAACCGCCCGCCTATGTGATCTTTATCCTGGCAACAACCGAAGTACACAGGATCCCGATCACAATCCTTTCCCGCTGCCAGCGCTATGATTTCAAAAGGATCTCCGTGGAAATGATCATGGAGCGGCTGAATGAGCTGATGAATGCGGAGGGGATCGAGGCAGAGGAAAAGGCTGTCCGCTATATCGCTAAAACCGCGGACGGCGCGATGCGCGATGCCTTAAGCCTGCTCGATCAGTGCGCGGCGTTCTATTTTGAACAGAAACTGACTTATGAAAAGGTGCTGGAAGTGCTCGGCGCCGTCGACACGGGAACTTTCTCGGATCTGTTAAGACAGCTGATGACCAGAAATGTTCCGGCCGCCATCAAAACGCTTGAAGACGCGGTCATGCGGGGCAGGGATCTGAAGCAGTTTGCGGCGGACTTTACCTGGTATTTACGGAATCTGTTGCTGGTCAAATCCACGGAAGATGTCGAAGACCTTCTGGACATCTCGGCGGAAAACCAGCAGCGTCTGAAAGAAGAGGCAGAGGTGATCGACCAGGATACGCTGATGCGGTATATCCGGATCTTCTCGGAACTGTCCGATAATCTGCGGTATGCCGTGCAGAAGCGCGTTGTTTTTGAAATGGCGATCATCAGGATCTGCCGGCCGAGCATGGAAACCGATCCCGAAGCGCTTTTGGAACGCATCCGCGTGCTTGAGGAAAAACTGGAAAACGGTGATTTTGCCGTATCTTCAGCAGGACTTGCGACGGAAGAAACCGATACGGGCTCTGCATCAGAACCGCCGGAATGCCCGAAAGCCCTGACGGAAGATATCAAAAAGGTCGTATCCAACTGGCCTTCGATCATGGCAAATATGCCGGGCGGCGTTTCAGGGTTTCTGCAGAACGCAAAACTGACCGCCAGAGAGGACAATAAACTGCTGATCGCGGTACAGGAACCGTTTATTGCGGACTATATGAAAAAAGAGATCACACGGAGCCAGCTTTCGAAGACGTTTCAAAAGGTGATCGGAAAAGAAGTGGATTTTGACGTGATCGTTGTGGAAGAGAAGAATTTCAGACGTGAATATGTGGATCTGAGCAAAGTCATCCATATGGAAGTCGAAACCGAAGAATAAACGCGGCAGGAGGAATAAAAATGGCAAAAAGAGGTGGGTTTCCCGGCGGAATGGGAATGCCCGGAAACATGAACAATCTGATGAAGCAGGCGCAGAGAATGCAGCGTCAGATGGAAGAAAGCCAGAAAGAAATGGAAACCAGAGAGTTTACGGCTACGGCTGGCGGCGGCGCCGTGGAGGTAACGGTTTCCGGAAAGAAAGAAGTGACTAAGGTGACGCTGAAGCCGGAAGTGGTGGACCCGGAAGACATAGAGATGCTTGAGGATCTGATCATGGCGGCGGTCAACGAAGCGTACCGGAAAGTGGAAGAAGAAACACAGAATGCGATGAGCAAATTTACCGGCGGAATGGGGCTGCCGTTCTGATGGACCTGTACAGTGGATATATCAACAAATTGATCGCGGAGTTGTCCGTTCTCCCCGGCATCGGGAATAAATCGGCACAGCGCCTTGCTTTTCACATCATCAATATGCCCAAGGAAAGCGTAAAGCGCCTGGCGGATACGATGGTGGAGACCAGGGAAAAGATCCGTTACTGCAAACAGTGCTGCACGCTGACGGATGCGGAACTCTGTCCGGTATGCAACAATCCGTCCAGAAACAGCAAGGTGATCATGGTGGTCGAAAACACAAGGGATCTGACGGCTTATGAGAGAACACACCGGTATGACGGAGTCTACCATGTTCTGCACGGCGCCATCAATCCGACGCTCGGGATCGGTCCGAACGAGATCCGCCTCAAAGAACTGCTGCAGAGACTGCAGGGTCCGGTCGATGAGGTGATCATTGCGACCAATTCCAGCATTGAGGGCGAGACCACGGCCATGTATATCAGCAAACTGATCAAACCGACGGGGATCAAAGTCACCAGGATCGCAAGCGGTGTACCCGTGGGCGGAGAACTGGAATATATAGATGAAGTCACGCTCTCTCGCGCTTTGGAAGCGAGAGTGGAACTATAAAATAAATCTGAACATCATCGGGAGGAGAAACAAATGAGCGTTACGATCAGAGAATTCGGAAAAATGCCGGACGGCAGACAGGTTTATATCTACACGATCGAAAATGCCGGGATGAAGGCGGAGGTCACCAATATCGGAGCCTGCCTGGTTTCCCTGTATGTGCCTGACAAAAACGGAAAGGTTGACGATCTGGTCCTCGGGTTTGACACCGTGGAAGGATACCTTGAGAATGAATGCTTCTTCGGCGCAACGATCGGAAGAAGCGCCAACAGGATCGGCGGGGCCAAGTTTACGATCGACGGGAAGACTTACGAGGTTGCCAAAAACGAAGGGGAAAACAATCTTCATACGGATTTTGACAAAGGCTTTCACAAGCAGTACTGGGATGCGATCACGTCCGAAGACAGTGTGAGATTCTCTTATTCGGAAAAGGATCTGGAAACCGGCTTCCCCGGAAATCTGGACATTTCCGTGACCTATTCCCTGACGCCTTCTCACGAACTGATCCTGCATTACGAAGGCATCAGCGACAAAAAAACACTGATCAACTTAACGAACCACAGTTATTTTAATCTTTACGGACATGACCACGGCGATATTTCGGATACCCTGCTGCAACTTGAGGCCGACAGGTTCACACCGGTCGTCAAAGGCGCGATCCCGACCGGGGAACTGGCGCCGGTGGCAGGCGGACCGCTTGATTTTACACAGTGGAAAGAGATCGGCAAAGAGATCGATACGGATATTGAACAGCTTGATCTGGTCGGCGGATACGATCATAATTTTGCCGTTACCGGGTATTCCGGACAGTTAAAGAGGGTTGCAGGCGCAAAAGCCGGCGGCAGGGAAATGACAGTCTATTCGGATCTTCCTGGACTTCAGTTCTATGCAGGCAATTTCATCAAAGACCTGAAGGGAAAAGGCGGCGTGACTTACGGCAAACGCCACGCATTCTGCTTGGAAACCCAGTATTTCCCGAACAGCATCAATCAGGAAGGATTTCTCAAACCGGTCTTTGATGCCGGACAAAAATATGAAACAGAAACGATCTATCAGTTCAGTTGGGAGTAATCATGGCAACAGACCCGGAGAAAAAGCGTAAAAGGGACCAGTTTTCCGTCACGATCGTCGGGATCGTTATCTACTCGATCCTGCTGATCGGGATCGTGGCGGGTACTTATCTGGGAATCAAAACGTTTTATAAAAATCACCAGAAAAAAGTAGACGAGGCCGTGGCCAAAGCCGAAGAAGAGCTGGAAGAACGGTATAAAGCCGAAGCACAGTCGGCGATCACGGAGGAAGCGGAAGAAGAGGCGCCCGAGGAAGAACCTGAGGTTGTCGAAGAGGTACCGGAAGAACTTCCGGAGCACCTTCTGGATGTTACGGGCGTGATCGACACGGAAACCATGGTGATCGACTATGATCAGATCGTGGCGGAGCCGAAAAAGCGCAATCCGAACTATGTCTGGAAGGATACGGTCTTTTCCAGACTGGAAAATGTGCAGGATCCTGCATCCGCGCCGGTGAACACCTTTGAGTTCAGCCGGAAATACGCGGTTACGGATGAGGATAAAAAGCTCGAATTCATGATCTTTACCAATCCGGACAAAGGAAAGGTGGAAAAGATCACGACCAAGGAATACTGCGGGGAAGATGTCGAGGTTCTGAATTATTATTATGAGAACGGAAACATCAATTATGTGACGCAATACCGCCAGACCGTGGATGTTCCCATCGATCCGTCCACGAAGAACGTACAGTCGCGTTATTATTTCAGCGGCGACACGATGGTGCGCTATATTTTCTGCGAAGATGACAAGGCGACGGAATACCGCGTATCCGAGATGGACAAGTACAGCGAGGGAACCGTCGGACAGTATGATTATCTGGAAGCCGGGATCTTAAACAAGGCCTATATCAATTACAACGTCATCAAGCTTCTGCCGGAATACGAAAAGGTGGAAGGCTATGTGATGGATGAATTCAACACCGCCTTAAACGAAGTTTCGGTCACGGTCTATGATGAAATAGAGGATGAAGTCGTAAAAACGGAGACCAACGGAGACGGTTACTACAGTTTTGACCTTCCCATCGACAGGTCCAAAACCTATAAGATCAAGATCGAAAAGGGAACGCTTGACAGCGTGGAAGTCCACAATATCCGTGCTTTGAACGGGTCCGCAAGCATGGAGATCGAGCCTGTATACATGGCTTACACCGAAACAGGCGCGATCTATAACACGCAGATCCTTGTCAGAGATGCCGCAAATGCGATCACAGGACTTCCCGAAGCAACGATCCGGATCCGCGCCGGGATCAACAATTACGAAGGGGAAGTGCTCGCAACGGGGACACTCGATGTGACCGGAGCCATCACCGCGCCTTTGAAAGCCGGCTGCTATACGGCGGAAGTGCAGAAGGGCGGCTACGAAACCTGCTTCTTTACGATCATCGTGAAATCGGATCATCAGGCGGTTTTGGGCTATGCGGTAGCCGATGTCGGGGAAGACGAGGTCGTCACGATCCTTTCCTGGGATTCCACACCGCTGGATCTGGATCTCCGGATCTTCTCCTCGTCAGGGAAAAGGAGCAACCGCTCGGGGATCGACAGTGTCGGCTCCACCATGGCGGAGATGATCCGCACCACACAGCTTGGTTCGGACACCTTTGAATGCTATGTTTCGGATTACAGCAACTGTACGGGCGGAGACCTGTATTCCTACAGTATGTCTTCTTCCAATGCCTATGTTTCGATCTATTCCGCAGACGGTCTGCAGGCGATGTTCCATGTGCCCGTGGCGCACATGGGTGTAGTCTGGAAACCGTACGAGATCAGAAATGCCAGAGTCCTGCCGATCAACGAGTATTACTATCATACGGAGAGTGACAGCATCTGGATGAAGAAGGAATAGATTTTACTTGTTTTTAATAAGTAGATAGACTATCATAACTAGTGGCGGCTTGTGCCGCGAGGGGAGATAAGGTCTTTGTTTACGGAGGATCGTATGAAAAAGGGGATCATAAAGTACAGTAAGACAGTTGTCGTTTTGGCCCTGACTCTGCTGATCGCATTTCCGATGACGAGAAGTGTGTCAGCCGATGAAGCTGCGGATGCGCAGCAGGCACAGCTCCTGCTCCTGATGCAGACGCCGGAATACCAGGCGGCTCTGGCACTGCAGCAGCAACAGGCTTTGGCGTTGCAACAACAGCAAGCTTTGCAACAGCAGCAACTGGCGATCGCGCTCCAGCAGCAACAGCAGTTACAGGCAGTGATCGCACAGCAGCAAGCAGCCGCACAGGCGCAGATGGCGCAGTATCTTGCAGCGCTTCAGGCACAGAAGATGAATGCCTGGAACGACCAGCTGGCGGCGGCGCAGCAGGTATTGAACAATGCACAGTATCTGCAGATGAGCGCACTGAACCAGACATACATCCTGAATGCGATCCAGGCGCAGCAGCGTGCGCAGTATGAGGCCATGATCAACAAGATGGGACTGGATTATAAAGGGATGCTCATGAAAGAATACAAGGATGGCCAGTATGACGCCATTCAGGCTTTTAAGGGCTATAACGGTTTATAATTTCATTTACGAAGATCGGATTTGTGCGTGTAACGTGTTTTGGGGGACTCCGCAGGGAGTCCTCTTTTAAGGAATAAACAGTACTCAGAAAATGGGAATCATTAAACGGATCAAAAACGAAATAGAGATTGTCAGGGAACGGGATCCCGCGATCCATTCCGCCTGCGAAGTATTCCTGTATCCGAGCTTTAAGGTCATGATGCATTACAGGGCCGCACACAGGCTGTATAAAAAAGGCCACTACTTTCTGGCCAGATGGATCTCACAGCGCGCGGCAAGAAAAACCGGGATCGAGATTCACCCGGGCGCGGAGATCGGCGACGGGCTGTTCATTGACCACGGGATGGGCGTGATCATCGGAGAGACCACGATCATCGGAAACAACGTGACTTTGTATCAGGGCGTTACACTCGGCGGCACGGGAAAGGAACACGGGAAGAGACATCCGACCATAGGCGATAATGTGATGATCTCCGCAGGAGCCAAAGTTCTCGGCTCGTTTACGGTCGGAGAAAACTCCAAGATCGGCGCCGGATCGGTCGTTCTCGAAGAAGTCCCGCCCAACTGTACGGTTGTCGGCGTTCCCGGCAGGATCGTAAAACGGGACAATGAGGTGATCCCGCGAGAGACCATGGACCAGATCCACCTTCCGGACCCCGTCAAAGAAGAAATGCAGACCCTGCACGATCAGATCGATCTGCTTACGAAACGTTTGGAAAAACTGGAAGATCAAAAGAATCAGTAAAGAGGTGCAACATGCAGTCAAGAACACATCATTGCAACGAACTCCGCTTATCGGACGCGGGAAAAGAAGTCATTCTCTGCGGATGGCTGGAAAACGAAAGAAAGGTTTCGAAAAATCTCAGTTTTGTATTGCTACGAGACTTTTACGGTGTTACCCAGTTCGTCTTTGAGACAGAGGATATGATCGAAAAGCTCGAGGGCGTCAATAAGGAGTCCACGCTCAGGATCACCGGCATTGTCAGGGAGAGAGAAAATAAGAATCCGAACATTGATACCGGTGAGATCGAAGTGGTCCCGACGGAAGTGGAGATCCTCGGAAAGTGCATTTACAATGCGCTTCCGTTTGAGATCAGACAGTCCAAGGAAGCGGATGAGAATTTCCGCTTAAAATACAGGTATCTGGATCTTCGGAATCCTCTGGTGAAGGATAAGATCGTCCTTCGTTCCAGGATCGTTTCCGAGATCAGACAGAGAATGAATGCTTTATCGTTCCTGGAGATCACGACCCCGATCTTAACCTGCTCTTCTCCGGAGGGTGCAAGGGATTACCTGGTGCCGTCCAGAAACCATCCGGGAAAATTCTATGCGCTTCCGCAGGCACCGCAGCAGTTTAAGCAGATCCTGATGGCGTCCGGCTTCGACCGCTACTTCCAGATCGCGCCCTGTTTCCGTGATGAGGATGCCAGAGCGGACAGATCTCCCGGTGAATTCTATCAGCTGGATATGGAAATGGCGTTTGCATCGCAGGAAGATGTGTTTGCGGTGATCGAAGAAGTCCTTCCGCCGGTATTTGAAAAGTTCGGGATCTATGAAAAAGCAAGCAAAGCGCCGTTTACGAGGATCCCTTATCTGGAGGCTTTGGAAAAATACGGAACGGATAAGCCGGACTTAAGGATCGATCTGACCGTACAGGATGTCACGGAAGTCCTTTCAAAAACGGAATTCGGACCGTTTGCAGACAGCGTGATCAAAGCGGTCGTGACAAACGGATATAAGGCAACCAGAAAAGAGATCGACAAGATGTGCGCCGATGTCGAGGTGGAAACGGCCAACAAGGCATTCTGGTTCAGAATGGATGAAAACGGTGATTTTGTCGGTGGTATTTCCAAATTCCTGGATGTGGTAAAAGAGGAGATCATCGAAAGACTCGGATTGAAGCCCGGTGATTTTGTCGGCGTCTGTGCAGGTGATAAAAATGCCGCGACCAAGACCTCCGGCGTGATCCGCAGAATGCTCGGAATGGCTTCCGAAGGACATTTTGACAAAGAGCAATACAGTTTCTGCTGGATCGTAGACTTTCCGATGTATGAGATCGGCGAAGAATCGGGAGAACTCGAATTCTGCCACAATCCGTTTTCGATGCCGCAGGGCGGGATGAAAGCGCTGACAGAGCAGAAGCCTTTAGAGATCTTAGCTTACCAGTATGACCTTGTCTGCAACGGCGTGGAATTATCTTCCGGTGCGGTCAGAAACCACGATCCCGAGATCATGGTGAAAGCCTTTGAACTGGTGGGACTCGGCGAGGAAGATGTAAAGGCGAAATTCCCTGCCATGTACAATGCGTTCTGCTACGGCGCGCCGCCGCATGCAGGGATCGCACCCGGCGTGGACCGCATGGTCATGCTTCTTGCGGGAGAAGACAGCATCCGTGAGGTCATTCCGTTCCCGATGAACAAACAGGCTATGGATATCATGATGGGCGCACCGGCAGCGGTTGAAAAGAAACAGCTGGACGAGGTGCATATCAGCATCATCGAAGAAGAATAAAAAAACAGCCGGGATAGATCCGGCTGTCTGACCAGGCAATGGAACCGAAGGGATTCGAACCCTCGACCTCTGCGTTGCGAACGCAGCGCTCTCCCAACTGAGCTACGATCCCTGATTTCGACTTTACTATCGTAATCCATTGCGAAAAAAGTTGCAAGTCTTTTATGAGGGAGAACTTGAATGAAAACAGCCATACTGACGGATACCAACAGCGGGATCCTGACAAAGGAAGCCGAAGAGCTCGGGATTTTTGTGATGCCGATGCCGGTCCTGATCGAGGATCAGGTCTTTTTTGAAGGCGAAAACATTACCGAAGAGGAATTCTATCAGGCATTGCGGGACGGAAAGATCGTTACTACATCCCAACCGTCTCCCGGAGATGTTCTGGACAAATGGGATGAACTGCTGGATTCGGGCTATGATCAGATCGTGTACATGCCGATGTCGAGCGGATTGAGTTCTGCCTGCAATACGGCAAGGATGCTGGCCGAGGATTACGAAGGGCAGGTTTTTGTGGCGGATAACCACAGGATCTCCGTTACCCTGCGCCCGGCTGCGCTCATGGCAGCAAGACTTGCGGAACGGGGTGCTGACGGAAAGAGCATTGCCGCATTCTTAGAGCAGGACGCTCTGAATGCCTCCATCTATCTGGCTGTCGATACACTGGATTACTTAAAGCGCGGCGGTAGGATCTCTTCTGCGGTCGCAACGGTCGGCACCTTTTTAAACATCAAGCCGGTCCTGACGATCCAGGGTGAAAAGATCGATCCGTATTCCGTAGTCCGCGGATCCATGAAACGCGCGGAAGAGAAGATGCTGGATGCCTTAAAAGACGATATTGCCAAACGATTTTCCAATGTCCCTGCCTCCAGACTGCTGATCGGTCTGGCCGGCGCGGGCCTTACCGAAGAGGAGAAAAATGCCTGGATGGCTTTGGGACAGGAAGCATTTCCCGATGTGAAGCTGTTCTATGATCCGCTTTCCGCAAGCGTGGTCGCGCATACCGGACCCGGCGCTGTCGGACTCGGGGTTTCGGTTGATATGGAATAAGAGCGTTAAGGAGATAGATAGAAGATGTCAAATCGTACCTGGTACGGAAAGGGGATCAAGGACGGTATCCCGATCGCGCTTGGATATTTTGCCGTATCCTTTGCTTTGGGGATCACGGCAAAGGAAGCCGGGATCACCCCGCTGCAGGCAGGATGCATGTCAGCACTGATGCTGGCAAGCGCGGGACAGTTTGCCACGATCAATGTGATCGCCGCTTCCGGGACACTGCTGCAGATGGCCTTCACAACGCTCATTGTCAACCTACGGTATATTCTGATGTCCAGTTCCATGTCCCAGAAGCTGGATAAGAACATTTCGTTTCTTCATCGTCTTTTTCTTCCCTGCTTTGTAACGGATGAAATTTTCGGGATCGCTTCCGGCGTGGAAGGAAGGCTGAACCCGTTTTACAATTACGGGGCCGCGACCGTCGCGGTTCCCGGATGGACCCTTGGAACGATCCTTGGAACGGCAGTGGGCGAGATCCTGCCGGACCGTCTGGTGACGGCTCTTGGTGTGGCGCTTTACGGCATGTTTCTGGCTGTGATCATTCCCGGAGCAAGAAAGAACAGAGTGATCGCTGTTCTGGTGGTCGTTTCCATGCTCTCAAGCTACCTGTTTTCGATCCTTCCGGTTCTTCGTTCGATCTCTTCGAGCATGCGGATCATCATCTTAACGATCGTGATCGCAGCCGTTGCATCTTTTGTAAGACCCATCGAAACAGATGCAGATCAGGCTGGAAACACGGCAAAAGAAGGGGAGGTGTAAGATGTACAGTTACATACTCTACCTGGCCGTAGCTGCCGGAACCCTGTACCTGATCCGGATGCTTCCGCTGTCTCTGATCCGCAAAGACATCAAAAACAAATATATCCGTTCATTTCTGTATTATGTGCCGTTCGTTACGCTTGCAGTCATGACCGTACCGGCGATATTTTATGCGACCGGATCGATCATTTCGGGTATTGCGGGGTTTGCGACCGGTCTGATCCTTGCATTCTTTGACGGTAATCTGTTCCGTGTGGCGCTTGGGTCCTGCCTGGCGGTGCTTCTTACGGAATGGATTCTGTCACTTGCGGGATATCTGTAAAAGGAAAAAGTGCCAATGACCGGAAGAGAAGCGATCGCCTATATCGAAGATTATACCTGGAGTACCTCCAAAATGGGATTGGAGCGGACTTTCGAGCTTCTTTCGAAGATGAAGGATCCACAGAAAAAACTCCGGTTTGTTCATGTAACGGGAAGCAACGGGAAGGGAAGCACCTGCACCATGGTGGAATCCGTGTTAAGAAGTGCCGGATACCGGACCGGGTTGTATACTTCCCCCCATGTGTGTGATTTTTACGAGCGGATCAAAGTCAACAATGTCAGCATTTCTGCGGACGAACTCGCAGAGATCACGGAGTATGTTGCGGGATTTGCCGATGCCATGGAGGATCATCCGAGCCAGTTTGAGCTGGTGACTGCCATCGCGATGGAGTATTTTGACCGCAAAAACTGCGATATCGTGATCCTGGAAGTCGGCATGGGCGGCGCGCTGGATTCGACAAATGTGATCCCGGCTCCGCTGGTTGCGGCATTTACCAATATCGGACTCGAGCATACGGAATATCTGGGAGATACGCTGACAAAGATCGCGGCCACAAAAGCAGGGATCATCAAGAAAGGCTGTCATGTCGTCTGCTATGATTCCGAAAAGGAAGCAACGGACACGATCTTAAAGATCTGCGAAGAAAAAGACGTGCCGTTTCTGCTTGCAAAGGATACGGCAGAGGTGATATCTGTCGATCTTTACGGACAGAAGTTCCGCTATCTTGGCGATGAATACGAGATCTCATTATTGGGACATCATCAGATCCGGAATGCCATCGTTGCGATCGAGATCGTAAAGGCTTTGGGGCAGCAGGGCGTGCAGATCTCTCAGGAGGATCTCCGGCGCGGCCTGAAAGAAGCCAAATGGCCGGCGCGGTTTGAAGTGTTAAAAAGAGAGCCGCTGTTCATATTGGACGGCGGACACAATCCGCAGTGCGCTCTGGCACTGATCGAAACGTTAAAAGCGGTATTGCCGGATAAAAAGGTCTGGTTCTTAACAGGGGTCCTTGCGGACAAGGATTATGAAAAGATCGCGGATCTGATCGCGCCGTTTGCTTTGGGTGCCGTCTGTGTTCCTGTGGACAATCCGCGCGCACTCCCCGCGGATGATTACAGGAACTGTTTTGAAGCAAGAGGGATCCCGGCGTTTTCAACAGAATCCGTCGGCGATGGTATCGCGATGATACAAAAGAAGGCGGGAGAGGAAGCGGTTGTGGCTTTCGGATCCCTGTATATGGCAGGAAATATCCGCAAACTGATCCTGAACGGACAAAAATAGCCGGACATATCAAAGAGAAAACTGCAAACAGCAAACAGAGATCGGCGGGAAAAGACATGAAACTGACAGAATTATCCGTAACGGAATTTACAAAAGCATTGGCAAGCAAGACCTCGGTGCCGGGCGGCGGCGGTGCAAGCGCGCTGACCGGAAGCATCGGGATCGCGCTGGGGGATATGGTCGGAGAATTCACGGTAGGAAAGAAAACCTACGCGGATGTGGAGGAGAAGATGCAGGATCTGATGAAGCAGGCACAGATCCTTCGCGGGAAACTTCTCGACTGTGTGGAAAAAGATGCCGAGGCGTTTGAACCCTTATCGAAAGCCTACGGGATGAGTAAGGATGATCCTTCAAGGGATGCGGTCATGGAACAGTGTTTAAAGGATGCTGCCGCCGTTCCGATGGAAATTTTAAGACTGTCCTGTGAAGCACTTGAACTGCTGGAAGGGTTTGCGAAAATGGGCAGCAGGATCATGGTCAGCGATGCCGCCTGTGGCGCCGCTCTTTGCAGAGCTGCGATCGAAAGCGCGGCCATGAATGTCAGGGTCAATACGAAACTGATGAAAGACAGGGATTACGCCGGAAAACTGGATGAAGAAACGGATGAGAAACTGAAGCAGTATACACAACTTGCAGAGAAGATCTTTTCGGAAATCTATCACGCATAATACACAATATGAAGTTTCCCGAATGTGCTTAAGAAATACAACAAGACAGAACCGAACAGAAAAGACCGGAACGGAAGGCCCGGATTTGGAACGAAGAGGATAAAAAATGGCTGAGATCTTAAAAGGAAAACCGATCGCGGATGCGCTGAAAAAGAGAACCGAGGAACTGGCTTCCCTGTGCAGGGAACGCGGTGTCGATCCGACGCTTGCAATCCTTCGCGTCGGCGAGCGGGAAGATGACATTTCCTATGAGAGAAGCGCGATGAAGCGTTGTGAGATCACGGGAATCGCCGTAAAGAACGTGGTCTGTCCGTCGGATGTCAGCGAAGCGGAATTCTTTGAGATCTTAAACGGTCTGAATGAGGACTTAAGTGTGCACGGAATCCTGATGCTGCGCCCGCTCCCGAAACATATCGATCCGGAAAAAGCCAGAAAGATGATCGCAGCCGCAAAAGATGTGGACGGTTGCGGAGATCTGTCTTTAGCCGGCGTATTTACCAACGCGGAACTCGGATTTGCGCCCTGCACGGCGCAGGCAGCGCTCGAGATCCTGAAATACTATAACATTCCGATCGCCGGAAAACGGGCAGTTGTGATCGGAAGATCTTTGGTCGTCGGAAGACCGGTAGCCATGCTGCTCATGCATGAGAACGCGACCGTGACGATCTGTCATACGGGCACACTACGTCTTCCGGAAGTTGTCAGGGAAGCGGATATCGTGATCGCGGCCAGCGGACAGATGGAAAGCATCGGTACAGAGTCCCTGAAAAAGGGCCAGGTAGTTGTCGATGTCGGGATCGGCTGGAGCGAAGAAAAGCAGAAATTGTGCGGCGATGTCATTTTTGAAGAGGCGGAACCCGTCGTTTCTGCACTGACACCTGTTCCCGGCGGCGTCGGCAGTGTGACGAGCGCGATACTGATCGAGCATGTTGCGGAAGCGGCGTACAGGAGCATTTCGCGCTGATCAGTATTTGACTACACTGACCTCTCCGGAAGAAAGGCTTTCTTTTTTGCCGTTATCATATCTGACACAGAGATGGCACTGATCATCGATCCCTTCAACATAGGCATAGCGGTAGGATCCGTCTGAAAAGTCCGTGATCCGGACATGTTCATGGATCAGCATCGAAAGATCACGGTAATCTTTCACAAAAGAATTGTCATTTTGCCGGTAGATGTGAAAGAACTCACAAAGAATGCCGGCGATCAGACGGTTTCGAAGATCTTTTTTCTCAGACTCTTTATCCAGCAGGCACCCCGCGGTTTTTCTGATCTCTTCCGGGAATCCGTCTTTGGGACGATAGACATTGATCCCGATCCCGATCACAATGGAAGAGATCGTATTGTCTTCCACGGATACATTTCCTTCCGTCAGGATCCCGGCTACTTTTTTTCCGTTCAGAAACAGATCATTCACCCATTTGATCTCCGGCTGCAGCTTCAATACATTCCGGATCGCAAAGCAGGCGGCGACGGCCATCATGCAGGTAAAGCCGGTGGACGGGTTAAAAGTATTGTCCGGATACAAAAGAACGCTCATGTAGATCCCGCTTCCGGAAGGCGAATGAAAACTGCGTCCGCGTCTTCCCCTGCCGCCCGTCTGTCTGTCGGCAACGGCGATCACAGGCATTTTTTCGGGTCCGGAAAGTGTACTGACGACTGCGTTTGTCGAGCCGACCTCGGAATAGGCATGGACCGCGTCTGCATAACCGGGGAACAGGACAGCATCCGGCAGATGATAAGTATGCACATATTCCTGCATATATTTTGCGATCTTTCCCGCATCCGGATCATCCAGGGAATGCAGCAGCCGGTACCCCCTGTTGGTTACGGCATCAATTTCATATCCCCGCTCTTTCAGCGCCCGGATCGCTTTCCAGACCGTTGCGCGGCTGACAAAGAGCTGTTTTGCGATCTCTTCTCCGGAATGGTAGTCATTGACGGATCCTTTCAGGATGTCAAGAACAAGGTCTGCAGTCTTTTCTTTTATTTCTTTCATCTGATTTTCCTCTGAATTGTAAACTTTTGAGCCCTGATTGTTGACAAACAACACCAGAATTGTAAACTTAAATCCGCGAATTGTAAACCCATGGAAAGAAGGAATCAATTATGAAAATCAAAGACATGACAAAAACCGCGCTCGGCGCAGCGCTGATCTGCATCCTGGGACCGTTTTCGATCCTGCTGCCGTTCAGCCCCGTTCCGATCTCGTTAACGATCTTTGCGATCTTCATCGTCGTCTATGCGATCGGTATGAAGTACGGCCTGATCGCCACAGCCCTTTATCTTCTGATCGGCCTGATCGGCGTGCCGGTATTTTCGAACTTTACGGGCGGTGTGACAAAACTGCTGGGACCGACGGGCGGTTATATGATCGGCTATCTGTTTGTTGCGTTTCTTTCGGGTCTTTTTATTGACAGGTGGAAGAAATGGTATCTGCACGTTGCCGGCATGGCTGCAGGAACCCTGATCTGCTACCTGCTCGGAACGATCTGGCTGTCCAAGCAGGCAGGAATGGGCTTTTATGCCGCGCTCGCGGCGGGCGTGATCCCGTTTATCCCGGCTGATGCCGTAAAGATCGCGGTTGCAGCCCTTGTGGGACCGGTGATCAGAAAGCGGTTATTTTCCAAGCTTTCGTAAGGAGGAAAGCCGCAGGTTCGTTTTGTAGAAGTCTTTTACGGAGCATCCGGCTCTGCCGCCGCCCGCGCAGGCACACGCACAGGCGCAGGCACACGCACAGGAACTGTGAACGCAGGAGCTGCGGTGGCTTCCGGAAGAAGAATAGGAACGTCTCGGACGCGGAACGGGGATCACATTTACCCGGACAAAGGTATTTGGCGAATCGGAATATTGGTATTCGCCTTCTTTTGTGAACTTTGCCGCTTCCTTTTCCGTATTCTTGAGTGCTTTTTCTTCGATCACCTCTTCACTCTTGATGAAACTGTGACCGCAGTATTCACATTTCTGCTGTCCTTCCTTGCGGACGGAACCGCAGCTCGGACAGGAATCATAATACACGATCTTTGTGCGCTTGATCTGGTTCTGCGCCCGGTTTCCGAAGCCGGCACCGACCTTATAGGCAATGCCGTTGACAAGGCGTATCACGCCGTAGATCATTCCTGCCGGGAATGCAAGACAGAGAAGTCCCATGATCGCATCAAAAACATCACTTGAGGAGTCATTTCCTTCTTCGATCTTTTTACTTAAGTCAAAATGGTACGCGTCATTCGGGTAGGTGATCTTTACAGTGACTTTTTCTCCGGGTGCAAGATTCTTGTTCATCCATACCAGATTTCCGACAAGGACATAGCAGTCCGGATCCCAGCTGCTTGCTTTGTCTGCCGTCCAGCGGATCGTCATCTTGTCGATGGTGATATCTTCAAACCATCCGGGCGTGAAAGAATAAACGGTATAACCTTCTTCGAGCTTATCCACCTGATAGAGGTAATCCTGCACCACGCTGAATTCAAAGCTGACAACCTCATCCGCAAAGTATTCCCTGTCAAAACGGATCTTCATATAGGATCCGCCGGAGGAATCGTAATCTATGGAGCTGATGTTGTCGGTAAGCGCTTTCGGATCGCTGTAATGACTGTTGGGAATGCCGACTTTCACCCAGGAAAGCGGGCCTTCCGCGTTGGAATCAAGAACTTTCCAGTCAATATGATAGGTAAGACTCACGGTTGCATCTTCATTGACAACAGCGGTCACTTCATAGTTTTCGATTTCATCGAGAGGCTTTGCAAACGCTGATGTTTCAAAGCTTTTCGTGACCAGCGCAAAGAGCAGAAGGATAGAAAGCAGGATCAGGATGCCGTTAATGAAGGTCTTTTGATTTTTACGCATCTTTTTCACCTCCTTCTGTGATCCGAAGCGGGCAGGTTCCAAGCATCAAAGCGGAAAAATCACGGCGCGCCTGGCATTCTTTACAGTTCCAGATCGTTTCCCAGTCGTCGGAAAGAAACGTTCCGAGCGCATCCTGTGACAGCCAGCTCTGACAGGGAACCACATTTCCGCCGGGCGTGATCGCCATGTTGCTTAAGCAGGCGCCGCAAGCCGGTGTGGAGATCGACAGTTCTTCGCAAAGAGAGGGATCCACCCAGCCCGGAGACGTAAAACTGATCTCCATGCTGTTCTTTTCGCAAAAATCAACCGCCTCTTTCAGGATCTCACTGATTTCTTCCTTACTTAGCTGCAGCTTCGTGGAACCTTCCTTTTGTGCGTTTCCGGTCGTGATCAGGCCGGAACAGGTGACATAGGTGACACCCAGATCATGCAGAAATTTCAAGGTGCTTACATAATCGCTGTTTTTGGTGCAGAGCGGCGTGTTGACACTGACGCTGATATTCAATTCCAAAGCGTTTTTGATCGCATCGACCGTTCTGTCATATCCGTCTTCTCCGACTAAAGCGTTGTGGATCTCTTTATCATGAGAATAAAACGTGATCTGCACACTGTCCAAAGAAGCTTCTTTTAAGGCATTGCAGTATTCTTTGGTAAGCTTCAGGCCGTTCGTGTTCAGCCTGGTCACGAACCACTGCCCGTGATCGATCAGCTCGATCAGATCGTCCCGCATCGTCGGTTCACCGCCGGTGAAAGTGATCTGCGGCACGCCGATGGTCTTCAGCTTGTCCATGATCTCTTTCCATTCTTTTGTGGAGAGTTCCTGCTCTTCGGAATGCGTCTGCCCCGCGGCATAACAGTGCAGACAGTGCTGGTTGCACTGCCACATGCCGTCTTTGGTCATTGCGGATACCAGAAGATCCATTCTGTGTGGCGCTTTCATAAACGGCGCATATTCCCCAAGACTCATATAGGGGATCTCTTCCGTGACCGGCTCGTGATATGCGACCTGTTTAAAGGTTTCCATGATGGTCAGGATATCACTGATCACGTATTTGTTCGGAAGAAGCGGAAAGACTTTTCGCATCCTTTTGCAGGTGCTTTTTACGATCGCCGAGACATCCGTATCGGTCAGTTCCCTTTCGCTGTACTGATTGACTTCCGAAATGAATTCGGAAAGCAGGATCGTCCAGGAAACATCTACCGGAATGATGTCCTGTCCATTGATGATCACAACGGAGGGCGCGATCTCATCATCCGTAACCTTGGGCGGAAGCAGATGAATGCGCACCACACCGGGGCCTTCCGGATTGAGTGTGGTGTGTTTGACTTCATTAAAATGTTCCTTTGCGTATTTTAGGACTCTTCGTGATATTTTCATAGAACTGCTCCGTTTTGAAAAATACTGTAAATCTCTAAAAATTATAAAGGGCGTGAGGGATAATCGTCAAGACAGGGGTCATTGACTTTCCCTGCGAAAAGAAATACGATAAGCCTATGGATCAATGTGAAACCTGTGCTTATTACACCTACGACGAAGAATACGAAGAATATTTCTGCGAGGCAAATATGGATGAGGACGATGCCGCAAGACTGAGTGACAGAGGGCAGGCCTGTCCGTATTACCGCGACGGCGACGAATACAAAGTCGTCAGACATCAGATGTGATCTGCATTTTGCGGTATTCCCGCGGAGATTTTCCGAATGCTTTCTTAAACATTTCCGACATGTAACTTGCGCCGCCAAAACCGGTCAGCGTGCTGATCTCGGACAGCGGAAGTGTCGTTGTCCTTAAATATTCCGCGACTTTTCTCACGCGAAAATCCAACAGATAATTGACGGGGCTGTTCCCCACATATTTATGAAAGATCTTATTGCAGAGCGAGCGGCTGACATTGCCGCTTTCTGCAATCTCCTGCAGGGTCAGCGGGTTTTGGTACTCTTTCTGGATATAGAACATCATCGCCTTGAATGCTTTTGCATGCAGATCGCCCTGTGCATCTTCCTCCAGCATGCCGTGACTTTTACTCTGCGTCAGGATGATATTCCAGATCTCAAAAAAGATCCTGGTGATCTGAAAAGGATCGCGTCTTAAGTCAGGAAGCATAAACATGAGATGCTGGAGCTCCTGCGAATTCTCGTTGATGTAACGAAACCGGATATAGGGCAGGTTCGGATTGTCCAAAACCGGCAGCAGGGCCTGCATCTGCACGGAAACAGAAGCGTTCAGGATGGCGGGGTTGGCGACAAAGATCACGTAAGTGGCAAGCGTACCCGGTTCGGAGATGCTGTAGTGGATCTGGTTGGCATTGACAAAGATCGTATCCCCGGCATTTAAAGTGATCACTTTTCCGTTGACGCAGTAGGCCATTTTTCCGCTCCTGACAGAGACGAACTCGACATCTTCATGGAAATGCGGTACCTTTTCCCAGGTGACATTCGGCTTGATCCAGCCGTCATAGATATAGGAAGGAAAGTTCGGATCGTCATAATTTACCTGTTCCGAACCGTCTTCCCGCTTCACGATCAGTCCCATCACATCAACATTCATAACAATCTGTTTCCTTTCCGGTCAAAATCATAACAATCTTACATGATCGAAAAATATTGTTATAAAAATCAAACCTATATGGGCTATTTTTATACACCTGAGAATAATATACTTGTAATCATCAAAAATAGCAAGCAAAACCAGCTGCAGGGAAGAGGGAAATCATTATGAGCGAAGAAATGATCGTCATGAAAAATGTCTGCAAGGAATTCAAGGTATTAAACCGCCATGAAGGGGTAAAAGGCAGCCTGAAAGATCTGTTTTCGAGAGACTATAAGACCGTTAAGGCCGTGGATGATGTCAGCTTGAGCGTCACAAAGGGCGAGATCATCGGATATCTCGGACCGAACGGCGCCGGGAAATCCACCACGATCAAGATGATGACGGGCGTGCTGGAGCCGACATCCGGCGAGATCCTCGTAAACGGGCTGGTTCCATATAAAGAACGCAGCAGAAATTCGGAACAGATCGGCGTGGTATTCGGCCAGCGATCGCAGCTCTGGTGGTCCCTGCCGCTGATCGAATCCTTCCATCTTCTGAGGGACATCTATATGGTGGAGCAGAAGGATTTTGAAGAAATGCTGTCTCTTTACCGCTCGCTCGTGGATATCGAAGGGATCCTGCACAAACCGGTCCGGCAGATGTCTTTGGGACAGCGGACTTTAAGCGATATCCTGGCGGCTTTTCTGCACAATCCCGGGATCGTGTTCCTCGATGAACCCACGATCGGCCTGGACGTGTCCATGAAGAGCAGGATCCGGGATCTGATCAAGGGCCTCAATGAGGTCAAAGAGACCACGGTGATCTTAACGACCCATGATATGGGCGACGTGGACGCGCTCTGCAAGAGGATCGTCATCATCGATGAGGGAAAGAAGATCTATGACAATGATATCGAGCATTTGAAATCCTATTTCGGATCCTACAGGACGCTGCGCATGCGGCTTGCCGACGGATCCTGGGTGGAGCAGGTCATAGATGAGAGCAAAACGGATGTGATGCATGTCATCCAGGAGACGCAGCAGAAGCAGAAAGTCAAGGACATCCAGCTGGAAGAGATCTCCACGGAGGAAGTCATCAAGAAGATCTATGAAGGAGGAAAAAGCGCATGAGACAGGTCAGAAAACTAACGGCCTTAACAAGAGCGGGTATCATTGAGTCTTTGCAGTTCAGGCTCGGCACGTTTGTGACACTGTTTGCAAACCTGATCTATCTGGCGCTGGTCTATTTCTTATGGAAATCGATCTATGCCTCGGCGGGAACCGATACGGTGAACGGGATGACATTCTACGACACCATGATCTATCTGATCTTAGCGACGGCGCTGTTCAATTTTCTGGAGATGTTCGTGGTCTGGGATATGAGCAGGGCGATCCAGTCCGGTGAGATCATCATGCATCTTTTGAAGCCGATGAGATACAGACTTTATACATTCTGGAGTTATTCGGGTTCGCACCATACAAGCTTCATCCTGACGTTTCTGCCGACGTTTGTCGTGGTCATGATCTTAACAAAAGGCGCGATCCCCATCGGATGGAACCTGCTGTACTTTGTGATCTCGGTAGTGCTTGCGCTCCTGATCAATTTCAACATTGAAATGCTGGTGGCGCCGGTCTGCCTGTATACGGAATCCACCTGGGGGATCAATATCGTGAAGGAAACGATCGTTCTGCTGCTTTCGGGGGCATCGATCCCGCTGGCGTTTTTCCCGGAGAAACTGAAGATGATCGTGGAATACCTGCCGTTTCGCGCGGTTTATGATATCCCGCTTACGATCCTGCTATTGAAGAACGGAACGGATACCTTTGCGGGTGTGCTGCCAAAACTGGGCCTGCAGCTTCTGTGGTGCGTGATCTTAACGGTGGCGGGAAATCTGTTCTGGAATCATGCGGTGAAGAAGATCACCGTGAACGGGGGCTGAATATGGAAACGAAAGACTATGGAAAAAAGAAAAGAGGACTGAAGTTCTACGCATCGATCTACCGCAAGATCCTGCTGCAGGATCTGAAGAGCAAGATGAGCTATCGCGCGGATTTTATCATATCGACGTTCGGGATGATCTTAACGAATGTGTCTGGGTTTGTGACTTTTATGATCCTGTTTCATAATTTCCCGAGTATCAACGGATGGGATTATGATCATATGCTGTTTCTGTACGGGTTTTCGCTGATCGCGCTGACGCCGGTACAGTGCTTTTTTGACAACAACTGGAACCTGCGGTTCATGGTGCGGTCGGGTGATTTTATCAAATACTGCTTCCGGCCGATCAATGTCTTCTTCTATTTTATTTCGGAGGTATTCGATGTGAAGGGACTGGGGCAGCTGGCGTTCGGGCTTGGCACGTTCATTTATGCTTGGCACCGGATCGGAATTCCCGTGACGATCCTTACGATCGCGCAGGCCGTGCTGTTTCTGATCACCGCCTCGCTGTTTATGATCGCGATCATGAATGCGGCCGCGGCCACATGTTTCTGGATCATCAATTCCGGCTATGTGATGGTCATCATGTTCCGGTTCAAGGACTTTGCGAAATATCCGTCCAGTATCTTCAACAGCGTGTTCCGGTTTATCTTTACGTTTCTGATCCCGATCGCGTTTGTGGCTTACTATCCGAGCCTCGTGTTCGTGGATCCCGAACATGTGCCACTGCTGTCTTATTTATCGCCGCTGATCGGCGTGCTGTTCTTCTACTTAAGCTATAAATTCTGGATGCTCGGGGTCAGAAAGTACGATTTTACGGGTTCGTAAGAACGCTTATGCGTTAGGAAAAGATTCCGCGCCGGCTTTCAGCCTGTTTAAGCCGTCCATGCAGATGCTTTTCGGGCAGGCGACGTTCATTCTTAAGAAGTGTTCGCCGCCTGTGCCGTAGGCTTCTCCGCCGGTAACGAACAGGCCGGTCTTTGCCCGAAGATAGGCGGCAAGTTTTCTGCCGGAATCCGACACCTGTGAGACATCCAGCCACATCAGATAGGTGGCCTCGGTCTCTACGGCCTTGATCTTGGGCATTTCTTTTTTTAAAAACTCCGTAACTGTCTTTTTATTTTCAAAAACATAGGCTCTCATTTCATCAAGCCATGCTGCGCCCTTTTCAAAAGCAGCTATGGAGGCTGCGGTTGCAAAGGAATTAGGTTCCGCCACTTCGTCCGTGTTCAGCGCGCGCCAGACCTTATGGCGTAAAAACGAATCGGCAACGTAGACCGCTGAGGTGTGAAGACCCGCCAGGTTAAAGGCTTTTGTCGGCGCAATGCAGGTGATGCTGACTTCTCTGCAGTCTTCGGATACGCAGGCAAAGGGAATGTAGTCCTTTCCGGGAACCGTGATGTCGCAGTGGATCTCATCGGAGATCACGGTTACATGGTATTTCTTTGCAAGACTGCCGACCGCGGCCAGCGTATCGCGGTCCCAGATCTTTCCGACCGGATTGTGCGGGTTGCAGAAGATCATCAGATTCGTCTGCGGATCGGCCATCTTCTTTTCAAGATCCGCCAAGTCCATGGTGTAGGCGTTGTCTTTATAAACAAGCGCGTTTTCCGTTACGCGGCAGCCGTTGTTTTCGATGCAGTTGAAAAAGACGTTATACACAGGGGTCTGGATCAGCACGTTTTCGTTCGGCGTGGTCAGTTTCCTGACGATCGAGGAGATCGAGGGGATCACGCCGGTGGAAAAGATCAGGTTTTCTTTTTCCATTTTCAGCCCGTGTCTTTTGTCCCACCAGTTGATATAGCTCTCATACCAGGCATCCGGAAGGATCTCATAACCGAAGATGCCCTGCAAGAGGCGGCTCTTAAGGGCCTCTGTAATTTCGGGCGCCGCTTCAAAATCCATATCCGCGACCCACATGGGCAGCTCGTTGTCCTTCACATCCCATTTCAGCGATGCGGTCTTCCTGCGGTCAATGATCTTGTCAAAATCGTATTTCATGGTCTGTGCCTCCATAAAAGCGCTGTATTACGGCCATTCGGGATGATCGGAAGTCTTTTTGATCTCTTTGCAGGTGATCTTCGTCTTTTCGGGATCGATCAGATCTTTTTCGATGATCAGTTCGCCGATCTCATCTGCTGTGATCGTTCCGCTCTTCGGGTTAAAGACGCTGTCCACCTTACCGTCGATCGTAACATCGACAGAGGAATACTCGAACGCAAGCGTGGTGTTCAGCAGCTTACAGTTTTTCATGACCAGGTTGTCGATGTAGCACATGCCCTGCAGACTTTCCACCACACAGTTGACCAGGGTAAGATTCTTGGAATTCCATCCGAGATATTCGCCGGAAATAAAGGAATCGTAAACCGTGATATTTTCACTGTTCCAAAAAGCATCCTTGGTGATCAGCTTGGAATTTCTGATCTCGACATTCTTTGCGCCGTCAAAGGAATAATTTCCGTCCAAGTATAAGGAATCGACCCTGAGGTCACGGCTGTTCATCAAAAAGTAATCTCCTTTTGCCGTAACATGGTCAAGGTTCACATGGCTGCAGCTCCAGAGCGTTTCTTTGGCGTCCGTGAGGGTCACGTTTTTAAGCGTTAAGTCGTCGCATCTTCTGAAGTTCTTTGGGGCGAGGATCATGCTGTCGGATATGCGGATCCGGTCCGTATACCAGACGCCTGCTCTGGCGCCTTCATACCAGGTGCAGTTTTCTACTTCGATATCCTTGCAGTACCAGAGCGGGTACTTCCAGCGAAGCAGGCATCCGCTCAGCTTTAAGTTGCTGCTTTCTTTTAATGGGGACTCGCCGTCTGAAAAGACGCAGTCCGTAATTTCTAATCCGTTACTGTGAAACAGGCTTCTTTCATCCGTAAACAATTCCTGCCTGATAGTCTGCATGGTTCTATCCTCCAATCTATTAAACCCTTGCTCGTTTCAAATTTAGCTTTGCCAAATGGTTTTGTGGCGTCAAATGCCGCACGGAAGTATTTTATCACTTAATTCCGTAAAATAATAATGAAAAAAGTTTAAACTGTGCTTTTGGATTCGCAGGACTCGCCCACACATTCGCAATCAGAGATTGCTCATGTATGGGCGGTTACTGCTTCGCAGCAACTACGTAAATAAAAAGACCGTCTCATTCATGCAAGCATGAGATCCGGTCTTTTCATTTCCGTGTCCTTCGAATCGTAACCTGTTGAAGCAGGATACGGGAATCGAACCCGCCTCCCTGGCTTGGGAAGCCAGTGTACTACCGATGTACTAATCCTGCAGTCCATTTATCAGTTTACCCCACATTAAAATAAAAAACAAGTAAAAGTATGATACAATAGTGCAGAAGGCAGGATAAACCATGATGTTTTTTAAGAAGCAGAATAAAGAGATGTATGTGATCGTCGGACTGGGAAATCCGAAGACGGAATATAAAAACACCAGGCACAATATCGGATTTGATGTTCTGGATGTGCTGGCTGACAAAAACGGGATCGGCCTGGACTTAAAAAAGCACAAGGCGGTTTGCGGAAAAGGTATGATCGAAGGGAAAAAGGTGATCCTGGCGCAGCCGCAGACCTTCATGAACTTAAGCGGATTAAGTGTTGTGGAACTGGTGAATTACTATAAGATCGATCCGGCAAAGGAACTGATCGTTGTGTATGATGATGTCGATCTTCCTCCCGGACAGATCCGGATCAGGAAACAGGGAAGCGCCGGCGGCCATAACGGCATGAAGTCGGTGATCGGCGGTCTGAATACGGAAGAATTTATCAGGGTACGGATGGGTGTCGGCGAGAAGCCGAAAATGTACGATCTGGCGGACTACGTTCTCGGACACTTTACTAAGGAAGAACGGGAAGTGGTGGATCAGGCGATCATCCGCGCCACAGAAGCGATCCGCGTGATCATCACGGAAGGTCCGGATAAGGCTATGAATCTGTATAACAGGAAGACGGAGCAGGAAGAATAGATCCTGCAAAACATAGAGCGGTGGGAGAACATGGAGACACTAAGGGCCCCGCTTGCGGAACTGGCAGACTATGAAGAAAGCGTCCGGGAACTGAAAAAACCCGGGATCGTCGAGATCGAAGGCTGCGCGGATCCGCAGAAACTTCATATGATCTACGGACTCAGCGATGGTTTTTCCACTAAGATCATCGTTACTTTTGATGAGAAAAAAGCGGCGGAAATCTATGAAGACTACCGCTTCTACGATCAAAATACCTATCTCTATCCGGCCAAGGACCTGATCTTCTATCAGGCGGATATCCACGGCAATCTGCAGACCAAAGAGCGCATCAAGGCATTAAAACCTCTGCTGCTTTCCGAAGAGGCAACGATCGTAACCACATTTGACGCGCTCATGAACCATATCGTTCCGTTGTCCCATCTGGCGGATGCGATCATCGAGATCAGCGAAAACGACACCGTGAATTTAAAGGAACTGGCAACAAATCTGACAGCGCTTGGGTATGAGCGCAATTATCAGGTGGAAAATGAAGGCCAGTTTTCGATCCGCGGCGGGATCATCGATGTGTTTCCGCTGACGGAGGAAAACCCGATCCGTATCGAACTCTGGGGCGATGAGATCGATTCGATCCGCAGTTTTGATATCTTAAGCCAGCGTTCTCTGGAAAAGATCAGCAGTTTCATTCTCTTACCGGCCGCAGAAGCGATCTTAACCGATGCCGAAATGCGGGAAGGGATGGAGCGCGTACAAAAAGAAGCCCAAAAGCAGGAAGAGACATTTCGAAAGAAGTTTCTGACGGAGGAAGCCTACAGGATCAAGTCTACTACGGAGGAATTCTTAGAGCAGCTGTCAAATTACGGCGCGAGCGGCTGTAATCTGGAAGGGTATCTGCACTATTTTTATGAAGAGCACGGTTCCCTTCTTGACTATTTTGACGCATCCGATACGCTTGTGATCCTCGATGAGCCGACCAGGCTGTATGAAAAAGGTTCCTTTGTGGAGACCGAATTTAAAGACAGCATGGAAATGCGTCTCACAAAGGGCTATGTTCTTCCCGGGCAGACCGGCTTGCTTTTTGCAAAAGAAGAGATTTTTGCCAAAACGGAAGGGATGCACACGCTGGCACTGTCCGCGCTGCAGGTAAGAAAAGGGATCTATAAGCCCAAGGTAAGACATTCCGTTGTCGCAAGAGCGATGAACACTTACAACAACAGTTTCGCATCTTTGGTATCCGATCTGAAGCGGTACCAGAAAAATCACTACCGTGTACTTCTGCTGTCGGCTTCCCGGACAAGAGCCGCAAGACTTTGCGATGACCTGATGGAAAACGACGTCAGCGCATTCCATACGGAAAACCTCGACCATGTGCTGCAAAACGGGGAGATCATGGTGTCTTACGGCAGGATCCGGCAGGGCTTTGAATATCCGATGCTGAAGTTCGTGGTGATCTCGGAATCCGATATTTTCACGACCACAAAACAGAAGAAAAAAGCACATAAAAAGTATGGCGGCGGACAGGCGATCCGTGATTTTTCCGAACTGAAAGTCGGTGACTATGTGGTGCATGAAGTGCACGGGCTGGGGATCTATCGCGGGATCGAGCAGGTCTGTGTGGAAAAAGTCACCAAAGATTACATGCGGATCGAGTACCGGGACGGCGGCAATCTCTATATTCCGGCGACGGCGCTCGATACCATTCAGAAGTATGCATCCAAAGACACTTCCACGCCCAAGATCAACAAACTCGGCGGCTCCGAATGGATCAAGACCAAGAGCAAAGTGAAAAATGCCGTCGACATCATCGCAACGGACCTCGTGGAATTATATGCAGCCAGAAATCAGAAGACGGGTTATGAATTCAGCTCTGATACGGTCTGGCAGACGGAATTTGAGGAACGTTTCCCCTTCGAGGAAACGGAAGACCAGCTTCAGGCGATCGAAGATACGAAACGGGATATGCAGAGCAGGAAGATCATGGACCGCCTGATCTGCGGGGATGTGGGATACGGCAAGACCGAGATCGCGATCCGGGCGGCTTTTAAAGCGGTGCAGGACGGAAAGCAGGTGGCCTATCTGGTGCCGACAACGATCCTTGCGCAGCAGCATTACAATACCTTTTTGCAGAGAATGAAAGACTATCCCGTGAAGATCGAGATGCTTTCCAGATTCAAGACGGCAGGGGAACAGAAGAAAACCGTTTCCGATCTGAGAAAAGGCATGGTCGATATCGTGATCGGCACGCACAGACTGTTGTCATCGGATGTGGTCTATAAGGACTTGGGGCTGCTCATCATCGACGAGGAACAGCGCTTCGGCGTCACGCATAAAGAGAAGATCAAGAAGTTAAAGGAAAACGTGGATGTGTTGACTTTGACCGCAACGCCGATCCCGAGAACGCTGCATATGAGCCTCGTGGGGATCCGGGACATGAGCGTGCTCGAGGAGGCGCCGCAGGACCGCATGCCGATCCAGACGTTTGTCATGGAATACAGCGAGGAAATGGTGAGGGAAGCGATCAACCGGGAGCTGGCCAGGGGCGGACAGGTCTTCTATGTCTATAACCGCGTACAGACGATCGCGGAGATGACGGCGAAGTTAAGAGTCCTGATCCCGGATGCCAATATCGCCTTTGCACACGGGCAGATGAAGGAGCAGGAACTGGAACGGATCATGTTCGATTTTGTGAACGGGGAGATCGATGTGCTGGTATCGACGACCATCATCGAAACCGGACTGGATATTTCCAACGTCAACACGATGATCGTGCATGATTCCGATAAGATGGGCCTCGCGCAGCTCTACCAGTTAAGGGGGCGTGTCGGCAGATCGAACCGGACGGCTTATGCGTTTCTGATGTACAAGAAAGATAAGATCCTAAAGGAAGTGGCAGAAAAACGGCTGACGGCGATCCGTGAATTTACGGAACTCGGCAGCGGTTTCAAGATCGCCATGCGGGACCTTGAGATCAGAGGCGCTGGGAATCTGCTTGGCAACAGGCAGAGCGGGCACATGGAAGCGGTCGGTTATGACATGTACTGCAAGATGCTGAATGAGGCGATCCGGAAAAAGCAGGGCAAAGAAGAGATCCCGGACAGCTCCGTTTCCGTGGAACTGGATGTAGATGCGTTCATTCCGGAGTCTTACATTATGAACGAACACCAGAAGATCGAGATCTACAAGCGGATCGCAGGGATCGAGTCATCGGAAGAGCGGGCGGATATGGAAGAGGAACTGACGGACCGCTTCGGACTGCTGCCGGATTCCGTGCTCAATCTGCTGGATATCGCGTATCTGAAAGTCTTGGCACAAAAAGCTTATATCACGGAGATCAAGGAAGAAAAGAATGCGGTGAAGTTCTCTATTTATGAGAATGCGCGCTACAGACATGAAAAGATCGGTGCGTTTGTTGCTTCTTACAAGGGCCGTCTGGTCTTAAAGACGGTGGCGAAGCCGTATTTTATCCTGAATCTGCCAAAGGGGATCACGAGTGCAGGCCTTGTCGGCGCAAATCCTGCCGACACGGGCACGCAGGCCAGAAGAGCGGCGGACGAAAAACTCTTAAAGGAGATCAGGGAATTACTTTCGAATATGCAGGTGATCGTGGATACGGATCCTGTGGAAAACGGCTGATATGAGCGGTCAGTAATTTCGTTTCGGATTGTTTTGTGAAATTCATTGCGGAACGCATTGTGCTGTGATATGCTTCAAGTGAGCATACGTTTCGAAAATCAGATATCATCACATAAACGACATTTCTGTCAACATGTTTAAGAATCTATGCTTACCCAACCTATTTTACTATTCATAAGAGCAGGATTCTTAAACAAAAAACATAGGATTCCTGCTTGGAGCATTTTGTGTAAAGGAGGAATCAGATGGCAATAACAAAGAAGTTTTACGGCATGGGCAACGATTATATGTTCCGTGCGGTTCTGCAGGAATCCGAGGAGGTTCTGAAGAATTTAATTGCGACTCTTATGCAGATGGATGAGGAGGAAATCAGGAGTTGCAGAATCCTCAATCCGATTGTTCTTGGGCAGCAGATTGATAAAAAAGATACGATTCTGGATGTTCGGCTGGACCTGAATGATGATACCATCATGAATATTGAATTACAGATGTGGTATCAAAATGACTGGGTCGATCGTTCCCTGTATTATTGGGCAAGAACCTTTGCACACCTGAAAAAGGGTGAGAATTATTCGGATGTGAAACCGACATATCATATTGGGATCCTTGATTTTTCGGTATTTCAAGAAGAACCGGAGTTTTACTCGGAATATCGGATTCAAAATGTGAAAACCGGCAGAGAGTACAGTAGTAAATTTTGTCTCCGGATATTGGACCTGACACAGATCGAGCATGCAAAGAGAGATCCGAATACGAATCAAGCTTTATTGAAATGGGCACAGATAGTAAAGGCGGAAACAATCAGCGAGTTGGAGCAACTTGCAGGTAATGAGGAGGCATTGAGACATATGGTATCAATGGTTAAGAAACTAAGTGAAGAGGAAAAGATTCAGTTGCAATGTGAAGCCAGAGAGGATTACGAAAGAAGGATGTCCGGCGAGCGGAATGCCGGCTACAGGGATGGGAAGGAAGTTGGGATTCAGAAAGGAATTCAGAAAGGAATCTCAGTGATTGACACTCTTTTAGATGCCGGTTCCATTTCTCCGAAAACTGCAGAGGAGGCCAAAAAATTATTGGAAGATCCTGATTGGAAATGAAGAATAACCTGCTGTAATAGAGTATAAAGTGAGCCGGAGGCGATGGTCTCCGGCTCATATTCATAGTCAGTAATTTCGTTTCGGATTGTTCGTAAGTCCAAGCATATAGTCTACGGAAACTCCGTGAAAATTGGAAATATCTATAAGAATATCAATCGGGACGGCGCGGTCGCCGTTCTCATATCTTGAATAAGTCCGTTGTGTAATTGATAAGTGATTCGCAATCTGTTTCTGTGACAGGGCTCTTTCTTCCCGAAGGAGCCTGATCCGTTCTATGTTGGGCATGTCCTATCGTCTTCTGTAAATAATCATATCACATTTAGTCAAATATATTACTATTATAAGATTATTTCTCCCCCAAAACCGAAAAAGGTCCATAATGGACTGCAAATCTTTTAAAACTACTCAAAAACCACGCAAAACAGACAAATTCCAAAAACAAAACACATTGACCGATAGTCCGTATTGGACTATAATTTATAATTACCACATTGTAACCTTATGTGTTGATTTATAGAGAAGAAAAGAAAGAATCATAAGCTTTATCAAATGGAGGACATTCTTATGAGAAAACATTGGGGAATGAGGATCGTAAGCGCGCTACTGGTGGCAGTAATGCTGTGTACAGAAGTACACATTATGGCTCTTGCGCAGGAGAACGATCTTCCGGGAGAAACACTGACGACAGTCGAAGAGGTGGATAATACTACCGAAGAGCAGGAAGAGGTTTCTCCGGTTAGCGAGGAAGCAGAAGATCTTGTTGATCAGGAAACGGAAGACGAAAACATTTCTGAAAATTCAGAAGATGCTGCAGAAATAGCAGAAGAGATAGCAGAAGAGATAGAGGACGAATCGGAAGAAATTGTTGTAGAAGAAAATGAATTGCAGAATTCGGAAGATATAATTGAACCGGAAGAGTCGGTAACGGAAGAAGAACTTCTTGGAACGTCAACTGGCGATTCAATACGAGCTGCAGCTCAAAACGAATGGAACAAATGGAAAGGTAATACCCAAACGGTAGATGGCATATATAAAAAAATAATATTATCGCAGAATAACTATGCGGCAAATGGGTGTCCTTATGGGAATGATAACTGGTGTGCTTATTTTGTGTCTCGGTGTTTAAATAACGCAGGTGTGATAAATAAAACTTATGCTGGAGCAGACATATGTCGATCATTGATAAATGAAGGTCTTGCGACATATGTAAGCAGTCCTATGCCAGGAGATATTGTAGAATATACTTCGGGAGCAATTTATCAACATGTTGCTATTGTTGATGGAACAGTCAACGGCAATGTAATGACTTTTCAAGGAAATCTTTATTATTCAGGCAAGCTTGGATCATATTGGGCATATTGCGATGCAAGAGAATACAATATGGGCAAATCTAAAATTAGGTATGCTCGAATAACGGGTCTTAATTCCGTGTCAAAACCTACTCCCGTAACTTATGAGGAGCCTCGCCTGGAGCAGAAGGATCCAAATCAGATTAGGGCATTCATAAATAACGAGATTGATTCTCCAGATGGGAATTGGTTTGTTAGAGGATTTAGCTTTTACAATCCTTATGAAAAGGTAATAGAGGATCTTGGGTTGGTTATTTTTGACAAAAATGGTAATCAAATAGCCAAAGGAAGTGAGATAGGTGTACAGGATTCATATGTCGGAACAACAAGTAAACATGGCTGGATTTATGAATACACTAACAGAGAAATACACCCATCCAATGTAATAGAACCCCAGCATGAGTATAAATATGGCGGTTTTATCAGATTTAAAGGGGAAAAGGAGATTAACAGCTGGAAAGACAAAACTGGAAATGAAAGACTCAATCTCTTATGGACTGTTAAAACCGGTGGGCCGGTGACTCCGGCTTCGCCGCAGCTTTCTGTCAGTAAAACAACAGTAGCTGTTGGAAAGACAGTTGATGTGACATGGTCAGCTGTAAATGGGGCAACAAATGGATATGAAATCACCATAAATGGGCCGTCATACGCAAAGACTGTTAAATTAGGAACAGGTACTACAAAGACAACATTTTCTCTTCCGAATGAAGGAACATACACAGTCACAGGAATTTCAAAAGGCGCAAAAAACAGCGCGGTAAGTTCACCAAAAACCGTTAAAGCAGTTGGTCCCAGAACGGTTGTCTTTGTTATGACGAATAATAATGACGAAGAAGTGGAAGTTGCCAGAAGGAAGGTGACTTACGGAGAAAGCGTCAGCATAGAAGCCCCGACAAAAGAGGGACATTCCTTCCAGGGATGGGATTCAGGTCTAACCAATATTACAGAAGATAAAACTGTTCATGCGGTCTTTAAGAAGAATAAATACAGTGTTACTTTCTATAATGCCGACGGAATGGAAGTTCTTGGCAAGCAGACCGTAGAATACAAGGACAATGCAACGCCACCGGAAGATCCGGACGCACCCGATGGGTATATTTTTGCCGGGTGGAGTTCCAATGAATATGAGTGTGTTACTAAGAACACTTCGGTTTATGCCAGTTATGTATGGGAAAACCAGGAACTCCCTGTGCTGCTACAAAATGTGAAGTGTGAGTTTGATGATGATGGCTATATGGTCACCTACGATATCAAAAACTATGATATCGCAAGGACATCCGGACGTGCGATCGTAGCACTGAAAACGGAGAATGGAAGACTATTGGCGACAACAGAATCAAGCGCATTTTCTTTGGCAAAGAACCAGCAGAAAACCGGAATGGAAGTTTTTGTTCCGTATGCAGGTCTTGCTACACAGGCAGAAGTTGTGATTGTTAACAGTTTTAAAAATGAAATTCCGATTTCTGCAAGCAGTGTTGTAAATGCAACACGTGATTGGACAGAGTGGTCTCCGGAGGAACCGGCTGGAGAAACAGATGTTGAGAGCAGAACGGAATACCGTTTCCGTGAGAAAGAGTTTAAGCAGAGTTCCGCTTCCACAATGGAAGGTTGGACGCAATACAAGAGCAGTTATGTGGTGAATGACGACGGAACCTGGAGCAAATGGCAGAAAGCACCGGTGACTGCAACGGAGACAAGACTGGTCGAAACGAAAAATGTTTCGGACAATAATAGTTACCAGCAGGAAGTGTACTATTTCTATAAGCGTCCCGGAGCTTTAGATTTCTATCCTTATGATAAGGGAGGATATGAGTATAAGGAATATACATGGAGATCAAATGATGGAGGCCCGAGGCCGAAGCAATGGCGGGTAGAAGAAGGCCAAATGTCATATGCAATGGATCCACCCAACTTTACCTGGGGTGTTTATTACGGATGGGAATTATGGTGGCTGAAGAGCTCACAGACGATTCCCGCAACCACGCATAAAGAGTACCGTTATAAAGACAGGTCCAAAACTTATACATATTATTATTATAAGTGGAAAGATTGGAGCGATTATTCCGGTGAACCTGTCAGTGCGACAGCAGACAGGGAAGTTGAGACAAGGACTGCCTACAGATATAAAGCAGCCATAACGGGGGATGGAGACACATCCGGGACAGAAAGAACGATAGAAGGATATGTTGCACCTGAATTTGAAGGACGTCAGGCCATGCTTCTTGTCTATAAAGGAGATGAGCCGGCAGACTATAATAATGAATATGTTTCGCAAACCGTGATTGGTGAAGGCGGACATTACAGTTTTACTTATGTGACAAGGGAAGATCCGTCGGTTAAAACCGGAGATTTCACAATTGATCTGTCCATCGAGGGCGCAACGGCACCGATTTATCTAGATACATTAGTTGCTCCGAAGCCCAGCTACAGAGTTCGCTTTATCGATTATGACGGAAGTGTGATCAGTGAACAGAGTGTCGTAAAAGGCGAAAACGCTGTCTTACCGGAGAATCCTGAAAGGGAACATTATATCTTTACTGGTTGGGATACCGGGACATCAAATATCCATGATGATATGGATATCACGGCATTATATCAGAAGGATTATTATATTGTCACTTTCGTGGATTGGACGCAAAAAACAGCAGAAAGCGTTCCCTATGATTATGATGAGGAACTGCAGTTACCCCAAGTGGCCGACCCGGAAGGTTATACATTAAGCGGATGGTATGATGAATCGGGAAATAAGATTACATCAGGGACAAGAATTACCAGATCCATGACCTTAAATGCTGACTATGATATCCTTCAGTATACTGTAAATATCTTTGATGAAGATAAAAATCTGATCAGTACGCAGCAGGTTGATTATGGTAGTGCAGCTGACATGGGTGAAGCTCCGGAAAAAGAGGGAATGGTCTTCAGAGGATGGAGTACGACGGCTTATTCCAACGTGAAATCTGATTTGGATATTTATCCGGTTTTCGAATATGAGCAAACGGCTGCCATTCCAACTGCCGATTTGGAATCCGGCAGTATTAACAGTGTTAAAACACTTCATTTGCAGTCGGCAGATAATGCAACTATTTATTATACAACCGATAATTCTTCACCGAGTGTTCACAGCACGGTATATACTGATGCGGGAATTACGATTGACAGAAATATGATCGTAAGATATATTGCCGCAAAACCGGGCATGAACACCAGCCAGGAAGGACTGTCCACATATTTGCTTGTTGATGCAGAGGATGAAGAAGGCGCTCTGGTCATCAAAAAGAACAAATATACTGTGGAAAAAGGTAATCAGTTTGAAATCGGATATTTCTTATCGGAAGGATATGCTGCGGAAGATGTACAATTATATTCATTAAATGAAAATATCCTGAGAGTAAATGAAGACAATACGCTGACTGCCGCACGGGTAGGAGAAACACAGATCCTGGCGATGACACCGGACCAAAGATATGGAGATTTTTGTGATGTAGAAATCTTCAGCAGCCTTACACCGGTAACCTCTCTTGAGGTTGATAGTTGGATTTATTATATGGAACCAGGTGATGAAAAAGAGATTGAAGTAACCGTCAGTCCGGCAAATGCATCGGATAAAGAGGTAACGTGGTTTACCGAGGATCCGGAAGTCGTATCTGTAGATGAAGACGGAAAATTGTATGCAACAGGATATGGATTTACAGCCTTAAAAGTATATGCAAATGGTGGAAATTGCATGCTGACTTGCTACGCAAATGTACAGGATCCCTCATTGGAAGTTGATTCTTCCGCAATTTCTATTAAAGTAGCGGGGGCTTATCAACTTCAGGGAACAAAGCACGGGAACATTCCTTCCGAACCCGTCTGGTATTCGGAGAACACAGCAATCGCCACAGTAGACGCAACAGGTAAGGTTTCCGGCATTTATCCCGGAACCACAAAGATTCACTATGCGACAGAAGACGGTGTTTATGATGCCAGCGCGATCGTAGTGGTAACATCCCGTGAGACAACGGACAAAGAGGCGCTCCTCGATAGTGATGTGAATGTTGTGAAGGCTGTTCACTTTACCGGCGGGGAAGTAACGCCGGGCGTTCAGGTGATCCATAACGGCGTCACGCTGACGGAAGACGTTGATTATCAGCTGGTATATTCCAACAACATTAAAGTCGGAACCGGAAAGGTTACGGTTGTCGGCTCGGGTGATTTTACCGGAAAGATTACGAAGACCTTTGAAATCGTTCCGGCAGATGAGCCGATCACGGAAGGAATGTATGTGGATCCGATCGCGGATCAGACCTATACCGGCAGCGCGCTTACTCCGGCAGTATTTGTATATGACGGCGAAAGCATGCTGGTTGAAGGTGTGGATTACAAGCTGAGCTATAAGAACAATACCAAGGTCACTACGGATAAATCTCTTGCGACGGTTACGATCACAGGTCTCGGACAGTATACGAGCTCGTCAGAGATTACGTTTAAGATCGTCAGAAAATCTATAGAAGAAGATGATGTAATAGTCACTTATACGGACGTGATCGCAGGAGGTAAGGCAACTTCACCGCTTCCGAAGATCACCTATAACGGAAAGAGCCTGAAGAATAATACAGACTTTAAGGTTACCTATCAGTATGAAGGAGCAGCAAAAGAAGTAACAACCGTATCTGCTGTCGGAAATGCTGAAATGATCATCCGCGGCGCCGGCAATTTTGAAGGTGAGATCAGGAAAGATATCGTGATCACGAATAAACCGTTACTGTCCACCTGCAAGTTAAAACCTGAGAAATCAAGTTATGACTATACCGGCGCAGAGATCATACCGGGCTTCAGCCTGACCGGAAAGTTAAACGGTAAGAAGGGTGAGATCCCTGCCGGGCAGTATACCGTATCCTGCACGGACAATATTGAATGCGGAACGGCTACTTTGACTCTGACTGCAAAAGAAGCATCTGATTTTGCAGGAAGTGTTTCGGCAACATTCAAGATCAAAGGCTGGAATCTGAGCAAGGCCCAGGTTGCCGGGATCGTAAACAAAGATTTCACCGGCAATGCGGCAACACAGGATCCGGATGATCTGCATCTGACCTACAAAGTAAGCAGAAATGAAATCATAGATCTGAATCCGTACGATGAAAATACCGGAGAAGGGGATTATACGGTTTCGTATCTGAACAATACAAACGCCGGTACGGCAACGATCGTATTTACAGGTAAGAACCGTTGCGAAGGAACAGCCAAAAAGACATTTAAGATCCAGCCGGTTGCCCTCGTAACCAACAGGGAAAATAATGCAAACATCGTGATCGATTGTGGTGCCACGGCGACATATCAGGCAAGCGGAGCGGTTCCGGACGTCACGATCACCTATAAGCGCGCCGGCCTTCCGGATTATGAGCTTGTTGAAAACGTGGATTACAAGCTGACCTTCGGGAACAACAAAAAGGCAAATGCAATTGCAACCGTTACGGTTGACGGAAAAGGAAACTTTGCCGGCAAGATGTCGAATGTGGCAACCTTTACCGTATCAGGAAAACCGGTTGATTCTCCGTCGGTTGTGATCAGCGTATCCGATCCGGAATTTAAGAACGGCACGAAGAATTATAATCCGAAACCTGTTGTAATGGATGGAAAGAGCAAACTGAAAGAAGGAAAAGACTATAAAGTCATCTCTTATACATCCACTAATGTAGAGCAGGCAGGAGAAACCTTATATACGGTAACGATTGAAGGCTTAGTCAACTACAGCGGAACTAACGAGGCAACCTACCGCGTAGTAGCAAAGAGTATTTCCAAAGCTTCCGTTAAGGTTATTCCGAAGATCTACTATACAGGAAGCGCTATTGAACCTTCCAAAGCGGATCTGCAGATCAGCATAAAAGACGGAAGAAACACGATTGTATTAGGGGAGGACGATTATGATATTGTTACATATGCGGACAATGTCAAAACCGGTCAGGCATCGATCCTTCTTCGCGGAAAAGGAAATTACGGCGGAGAAGTGACCGTAAAATTCCTGATTCTTCCCCGCTGGCTGAAAGGACTGTCCTTAAGATAGTTTAGACAGCATCTTCAAATCTAAACCACAGTTTACAAGCTACACCTGTAGATGTATAATGATACTACATCTACAGGTGTAGTTCTTTCTTAAGGGAGGCTCGGATCATGATCCTGTATCACGGATCACAACATATTCTGGAAAAACCGGAGTTTCATGGAGGTAGACGGCATAATGATTACGGGTATGGGTTTTATTGTACGGAATTCCCGGATCTTGCCAGAGAATGGAGTGCATCAAGAGATCATGACGGCTACCTGAACCGGTATGAACTGGATACGAAAGGCCTGAAGATCCTGAATCTTAATGAACACGGCATTCTGACATGGCTGACTGTCCTGTTGGAAAACAGAGTGTTTCAGATCGATACGCCATTGGCACAGGAAGCAACATCATATCTGATCCGCGAGTTCCATATCGATCTTGAACCTTTTGACATCATCACAGGGTATCGTGCGGATGACAGCTATTTTTCATTTGCCAGGGATTTTATTAGTGGTGCGCTCTCGCTTACACAGTTGAAAGAAGTTATGCATTTAGGTGAGATGGGGGACCAGATCGTGCTGAAGAGTGAGCGGGCACATAAGAGGATCCGCTTTCTTGATCATGAGGAAGTCGATCATGAAATCTGGTATGCAAAGCGTGCTGAAAGGGACAACAAAGCAAGAAACGCATATTTTAAGATGAACAGGATGCAGTACAGAAAGGGAGAACTTTATATGATAAGAATCCTGGATGAGGAGATCAAAAGAGATGATGCACGCATACAGTGAACTCTATCTGTCTGCAGCCCAGAAGGCACTGGGCGGCATGATGCAATATGCGGTAAGAGACTTGAACCTGGAAGCGGGTGATTTTTACGTATTGTTCTTATCTACGGAGATCGCGTATGGCTTCGGGAAAGGTGAACCCAAATATACGGTTGGGATGTCGGGAGCGGAGATCGCAAGGGAAGTCATCCGGCTTACCAAAGGCGAGATCGAAGAAACGGTGCCTTCCTACAGTGATTTTAAGCCACCGGAATATTGGGCCGGATGGGCGGTTGCCTACTATGAATGGTATCGGAACATTCCGTTTCGAAAGATCAATGAAGTCGTCCCGATGGATGAGATTATCTCCATGTATGATCCGTACCACGAGGCAGATATTACTAAATTTACGTTTGAAATGGACCGCAGAATGAAGGATTCAGATGCGGCTTCACAACTGGCCAGACTTCGTGCATATGCCGGCCTGACACAGAAAATGCTTGCTGAACGCACCGGAGTTTCGGTACGGATGATCGAACAGTATGAGCAGAGAAAAAAAGACCTGCGGCATGCATCGGTTGATACGGTATACCGGTTGGCAACGGGACTGCACTGTAGCGTGGAAGACCTTATAGCGGTACCGGATCTGAGAAATATACAGGATAGCGATTCCTGATAAGTTCAGTAGAATTTTCTTCGATTGTCAGTCAGTTCCAGGAGATAGTCCGTGGAAACGTCGAAGAACTTTGAAATTTCGACAAGAACCTCCAGAGGAACGGCGCGCTCGCCGGTCTCATATCGGGAATATGTGCGTTGTGCAATGAATAAGCGATCAGCAACCTGCTGCTGCGTCAGTTTTTTTTCTTCACGAAGGATTCGAAGTCTTTCCAGTGTCATAGTTTCCGCCGCTCACGATCGATAAGAATTGAATCAGTACAAGCTATTATATAAAGCAGGAATGCAAAATGGACGATCAAGGACTAAAACGGTCTAAAAACGGCGCCTTTACCCCAAATCGGTCTGAACAGTCACCGGATTGTAAAAAATGTAAAAAAGTATAAAATAATATCCGGGAAGCAAAATTCAAAGCGGCGGGAAAACACAGACCCGGAACACAAAACAACATGAATACAATGTTTGGCAAGTTCAAAACAAGAGCATACGAGCAACTGACCATGGAAGAAGGGGTGGATGCCATTCCCTTCTTTTCATATCCGAGACCGCAGCTGAAGCGCAATTCGTTTCTTAGCCTGAACGGCAAATGGGATGACGGAGCGCTGGTGCCGTTTCCGCTTGGGTCGGTTTTGTCGGGCGTCAGCGGGGAAACACCATCGGAATATACTTATCACAGAAGTTTTGAAATTCCGGAGGATTTTGTAAAAGACAGGACATTTCTGCATTTCGGAGCCGTGGACTGCATAGCCAAAGTCTATGTGGATGGTGAAAAGATCGGGGAACATGCCGGCGGTTATCTGCCGTTTTCATTTGACATTACGGCGTTTGGCGCCGGAGCGCATGTGCTGAAGGTTGAAATTTCCGATGAGACTTCGCCCATGTATCCGTACGGCAAGCAGACATTAAAACCCGGCGGCATGTGGTATACGCCGATCTCCGGGATCTGGGGAAGCGTCTGGATCGAAAGTGTGCCCAAAGATCACATCCAGAAGATCCGCCTCACGCCGTCTCTTAATGATGTAAGGATAGAAACGGAAGGCGGGATGGGCGAATACAGGGTCAGGGTATATGACAGGCAGGACCCGAAAGAAGGCACCTGCATCCTGGACAAAACGTTTTCGGAAAGATCATTTGCCCTTAAAATTCCGGATCCGAAGCGCTGGTCGCCTGAATCCCCCAATCTGTATGGTCTTATCATTACGAGCGGGGAAGACGAGATCACTTCCTATTTTGCGCTGCGCGAGGTTTCGATCCGTGAGATCGACGGATACAAGCGGATCTGCTTAAACGGGGAACCGTATTTCTTCCACGGCGTTCTCGATCAGGGCTATTTTCCCGAAGGGATCTTCCTGCCGAACAACGAAGCAGGCTATGAACAGGATATCCTGAAAATGAAGGAACTCGGGATCAACACCTTGAGGAAGCACATCAAGGTTGAGCCGGAATACTTCTATGAAGCCTGCGACAGACTCGGGATGATCGTGTTCCAGGATATGGTGAACAACGGAAAATACAGCTTCTTTAAGGATACAGCGCTGCCTACGGTCTTTCACGGGAAGATCAGTGACAGGAGACGCCACAGGGACAAGGAGATGCGGCAGATCTTTCTGGATCATGCCAAAGAGACGATCGAGCATCTTTACGACCATCCCTGCATCTGCTATTACACGATCTTTAATGAGGGATGGGGGCAGTTTGACAGTGACAATGTCTATGAAAAGGTAAAGGAATGGGATCCGACGAGGATCATCGATTCCACTTCGGGGTGGTTTAAGCAGAAGAAAAGCGATGTGGAAAGCATCCATTGCTATTTTAAACCGATCAAACCTGTGGAATCCGATCAGCCTGTCGTGGTGAGCGAAATGGGCGGTTATTCGATCCGCATTCCGGGCCATTATTTTAATAAAACAGATAATTACGGCTACAAGACGTTTGAAAATACGGAAGATCTTACTGCCGCGATCGTAAGCCTCTATGAGAATGAGGTGATCCCATACATCGCAAAGGGGCTTTGCGGCAGCATCTACACACAGCTTTCCGATGTCGAGGATGAGACGAACGGATTCTACACCTACGACAGGCGGGTGTGTAAGGTGGATCCGGTAAAAATCAAAGCGCTTGCGGAAAAACTGAAGATATGACCTGATTCTGCAATCCGCGGATCATACAGAACAGTTGAAGGGGGCATATAAAATGGAAAATCAAAGAAAAGCAACGCCGCTTGGCGCAAGGATCTGGTTTTCGGCCGTATTTTTCGGGCTGATCGGGCAGGTCGCATGGATCGTGGAGAACATGTACTTCGCGACTTTTGCACAGGACGTGTTTGCAAATTCCGGACGAAGCGACATGTCCTACTGGGTAACGACATGGATGGTCATCCTGTCAGCGCTTGCGGCAACGGTGACCACGATCTTTGCGGGCGCCTGGTCCGATAAGGTGGGGAAGAGAAAACCGTTCATCGCTTTCGGCTATATCTTCTGGGGCTTTACGATCATGCTGTTTGCGTTCCTGCCGATGCGGGCGGAGGCAAATTCCCTGATGCTCATCGCGGTACTGATCGTGCTGTTCGACTGTATCATGACGTTTGCGGGATCCACCTCCAATGACGCAGCTTTTAATGCATGGGTAGCCGACAATACGGACGACACCAACAGGGGAAAACTGAACGGGATCCTTTCGATCCTGCCCGTGATCGCTGTCGTGATCGTCTTTGTGGGACTGAGCAGCTTCTATGAGTCCGATCCGGTCAGCAACAGCAATGCAAAATTCTTTATCATTATCGGGATCATTCCCCTGATCGCAGGGATCTTGGCACTGTTTACCTTAAAAGATGCGCCGGGGATCAAAACGGAATCGCACGAGGGCGCGGTCAAAGACACCTTCTACGGCTTCCGATCAGAGACGATCCGCTCCAATAAGCTGCTTTATATTACGCTGATCGCGGCCTGCCTGATCGGGATCGCGCAGCAGACCTTCTTTTCCTATCTGATCAATTTCCTGATCATCACGCTTGGCCTCGGAGACGGTTTTGTGATCCCGATGGCAGTCATCATCGTCGGGTCCGCGATCGTTACCGGGATCTTCGGATTCATGTTTGATAAATTCGGCAGAAAGAAGTTCTATTATCCGCTTCTTGCCATGACGATCCTCGGCATCCTGTCGTTCTTCAGCCTGCAGTTCTTATCGGGCGGGGCAAGAACCGCGGTCCTGTTTGTCGGCGGCATTGTCATGATGGGTGGAATTCTGTCCCTGATCGGTGCTTTTAACGCAAACTTCCAGGATTATATCCCGGAGGGAAGCGAAGGAAGGTTCCAGGGTGTGCGCATGTGTTTTACGGTTCTGATCCCGATGATCATCGGACCCGTTATTTCCCTGATCTTAGGGCTGGATGCCATGGGGATCAACGGCAGTGACTTTGTTCCGCCGTATTCCCTGTTTGCGGCTGCGGCGATCGTAGCGGCGCTGTCTGTCCTTCCCATTACGATCATCAGAAAGAACTCAAGATAGGAGACGGCATGAACAAAAAGAGAAGAAAATTAACCGGAATCCTGTTGATCTTTACGGCGCTCATGATGCTTTTTGCAGGCTGCGCGCCGCAGTGGCAGGAAGTCGCGGAACAGCTTGCCAAAGAGCAGATCGCGATCGAGAGCGTGATGGATGAGGTCAACGAAGAGACCGAAAACGCGTTTGATGAAGCGGAGAAAGAAGTTCAGGATGCTTTGGACGAAGCCGGCGAAGAGGTCAAAGATGCGCTCGACGAAGCGGGCAAAGAGGTCAAAGATGCGCTCGACGAAGCGGGCAAAGAGGTCGATGAAGCGCTCGATGAAGCAGACGAAGAGGTTCAGGATGCGTTAGACGAAGCCGGCAAAGAGATTAACGACAAGGTTGCGGAAGACGAATATTACTATGATCTGCAGAATGTGGTCCTCTATCTGGAAACCTATCATCACCTGCCGGATAATTACATCACGAAGGACGAAGCGAGGGATCTAGGCTGGGAAGGCGGCTCGGTGGAAGACTTTAAAAAGGATGCGGCGATCGGCGGCGACAGGTTCGGTAATCACGAGGGGATCCTGCCGAAGGCCGGAAAAAACACCTATCACGAATGCGATATCGACACGCACGGTTACAAAAACCGCGGCAGCAGGCGTCTGATCTACACGGACGACGGACAGTATTATTACTCGAAGGATCACTATGAAACATTTCAACAGGTGCTGGTAGGAGAAGACGGCACGGTTTCCTTCGGAGAAACACTCAGATGATTGATCTTTAAGGGAAAAGAAAATGAAAAAAGAACCGTTTACCGAATACAAACTGGATTTTGAAGGGATCACTTCAAAGGAAGAACTGCACGACTATCTGAAGGAACAGCTGAAACTGCCCGATTATTACGGCAGAAATCTGGACGCGCTGTATGACTGTCTGATGGAAATGCCGCTGTGCATGATCTCGCTGTATCATCTGGAGGCCCTGGACTGTCTCGGCGATTATGCGCTTTCGTTTGCCGAAACGCTGGAAGAAGCGTCGACGCAGAATCTGAGGATCCTGATGATCTATGTGACGGATGATGAGAAAAACGGCGAGGAGATGCCTTGAGTTTGCAATTCCGATGTGCTATAATTCTTAATCGCTAGGGATTTACGGGCAATGCCCGATCACGGACCGGAATGATCCGGTTACTATATTATGAAAGGATGAGAAACATATGTCATTAGTAACAACTACCGAAATGTTTAAGAAAGCATATGACGGCGGATATGCAGTCGGCGCTTTCAATGTAAACAACATGGAGATCGTACAGGGCATCACCGAGGCAGCAGGCGAACTGAAGAGCCCGGTCATTCTGCAGGTTTCCAAAGGCGCGCGTGCATACGCAAACCACACATACCTTGTAAAACTGGTTGAAGCAGCCGTTCAGGAGAATCCTGAGATCCCCATCGCGCTGCATCTTGATCACGGCGATACATTCGAGCTTTGCAAATCCTGTATCGACGGCGGATTTACTTCCGTTATGATCGATGCTTCCTCCAAGTCTTTTGAGGACAACATCGCGCTGACCAAGCAGGTTGTGGAATATGCACATGCAAACGGTGTTGTTGTGGAAGCTGAGCTTGGCACACTTGCCGGTATCGAGGACGAAGTTGTTGTGGAAGCAGGCCATGAGAGCTACACACGTCCGGAAGAAGTTGAGGAATTCGTTGACAAGACAGGCTGCGATTCCCTTGCGATCGCCATCGGAACAAGCCATGGCGCATACAAGTTCACGGCTGAGCAGTGCACGAGAAACGCTGACGGCATTCTGGTTCCGCCCCCGCTTCGTTTCGACGTACTCGAAGAGTGCATCAAGCGTCTGCCGGGCTTCCCGATCGTTCTGCACGGTTCTTCTTCCGTTCCGCAGGAATTCGTGAAGATGGTCAACCAGTACGGCGGCAATATGCCGGATGCAGTCGGTATCCCCGAGGAGCAGTTAAGACAGGCTGCAAAACTTGCCGTATGTAAGATCAATATCGACTCCGATATCCGTCTTGCAATGACCGGTAATATCCGTAAGTACTTCGCAGAGCATCCCGATCATTTCGATCCGCGCCAGTACTTAAAGCCCGCCCGTCAGGCCGTAAAGGATATGGTAGCGCACAAGATCAAATATGTTTTAGGTTCCGACGGAAAAGCCTGAGGCATAATCACTTGAGATATTTATTCAAATAAGATAAAATAAGACTGTTATGTTGTTTACATGACAGTCTTTTTTTGCGCGATAAGGACGTCAAGCGGGCGCTGTGCTTGCACAAGCGCACATTTGACGGCTAACGCGACAATCGAGCATTTCTTGTGCTCGGTTACGGCTGTCAGGAAATGGGAATCTGAATCATGAAAAAAGCAGTCAAGATCGTGCTTGGAGTATTGGGAGCGTTGGGCTTGGGCCTGATCGGTCTCATTTTGGCATGCCATTTTAAGCCCGGTCTTTCGGATGCCATCGCCGATAAACTGTATAAAAACCGCAGTAAGACCGAAGCGCAGGCAACCTTGAGCGAAGAAGAGGAAGCGGAGCTTGACCGGATCACGCCGGATGATCTTGCCGGGAACGGATCCGGCGAAGAGGAGTCTGCTGCGGATCCGGAAGAGGTATCGGACCTGCCCGGACCGGACGAACCGCAGAGCGCAGAAGAGCCGGCGGAGGAGCCTGCGGAAGAAGCCGCACCGCCCGCACCGTTAAAAACCCTTGCGGACTACGGACTGAGCCAGGAGAACGTGCTGAACAATATCGACGAATATTTTGATGACTGCTACGAACAGCTTTCCGCCGCAAAAGGAAACGATACTTCTTTTTATAATGTCATGCGCGATTCGATGCTGGGACAGAAGGTCCTGCAGAGTTATGATGACGAAAGCTACCGGGAAGGCTTCATGAACAAATTCATGGATGATTATAAAGTCGAATCCTGCGGCTGGAGTATCGACGAGGAAGAGCTGGAAGGCGGCTATATCCTGGTCAAGCACACCTTTACCAGATAACGACAACACCTGAAAGATCCGGGATGCCCGGAGAGCAGAGGAGAACAAAATGTATTACGACAACCTGACACTGCTGACGGACCTGTATGAACTGACCATGATGCAGGGCTATTTTAAAAATCAGAACCGGAATCAGACGGTGATCTTCGATATGTTCTACCGTACCAATCCGCTCGAGAGCGGCTATGCCATTGCCGCAGGACTCGAGCAGCTCATCGAATACATCAACGGACTGCATTTTGAGGCCAAGGATATCGAGTATCTGCGCTCGCTTCACATCTTTGACGAGGATTTCCTCGACTATCTGAAGGATTTTCATTTTTCCGGCAATATCTATTCCATCCCGGAAGGGACCGTGATCTTCCCGAGAGAACCGATCGTCAAAGTCATCGCACCGATCATGGAAGCGCAGCTCGTGGAAACAGCGATCTTAAATATTATCAATCACCAGAGCCTGATCGCCACCAAGACCGCGCGCGTGTGCTATGCGGCAAGAGGGGACGGGATCATGGAGTTCGGTTTAAGGCGCGCACAGGGACCGGATGCCGGCATTTACGGCGCCAGAGCGGCGATGATCGGCGGCTGCATCGGAACCAGTAACGTTCTCTGCGGACAGATGTTTGACGTGCCGGTCAAGGGAACGCACGCGCACAGCTGGATCATGAGTTTTCCGGATGAATACACGGCGTTTAAGGCCTATGCGGACATCTACCCTTCCGCCTGCATTCTGCTGGTGGATACCTATGATACGTTAAAATCAGGTGTGCCGAATGCGATCCGCGTCTTTACGGAAATGCGGGAAGCGGGCATTCCGCTGACCTTCTACGGGATCCGCATGGACAGCGGCGACCTGGCTTACCTTTCCAAGAAAGTCCGTAAGATGCTGGACGATGCGGGATTCCCCGATGCGGTGATCTCTGCAAGCAACGATCTGGATGAGTTTTTGATCGATTCCCTGAAGGCGCAGGGTGCAACGATCACAAGCTGGGGCGTCGGCACCAACCTGATCACTTCCAAAGACTGGCCGGCGTTCGGCGGCGTTTACAAACTGGCGGCGATACAGGGACCGGACGGGAAGTTCATTCCCAAGATCAAACTTTCGGAAAATACGGAAAAAGTTACGAACCCCGGAAATAAGAAGATCTACAGGATCTATGAAAAGGATTCCGGAAAGATCAAAGCGGACCTGATCTGCTTAGAAGATGAGGTGTTCACGGAAGATAAGCACATTCTGCTGTTTGATCCCGCGGAACCCTGGAAAAAGACGACACTGCAGCCCGGTGAATTCACGTTGCGCGAACTGATGGTTCCCGTTTTTGTGGACGGAAAATGCGTATACGAATCCCCGAAAGTCATGGAGATCCGCGATTACTGCGCTCGTGAGCTGGATACGCTTTGGGAAGAGACCAGGCGTCTAGTCAATCCGCATAAGGTATTTGTGGATCTGTCGCCGAGACTGTATGACATCAAGATCTCGCTTTTGGATGAGATGAGTAAATAAGATTATTTTGCGGGCGTGACGAGAAAGCGTTTGCAAAGAGGAGGATAAGATGTACAAAAAAGTATCAACGGATCTGGGATTTGTCGACCGCGAGAAGCAGGTCGAACAGTTCTGGAAGGACAACGAGATCTTTAGGAAGAGCATGGAGCAGCGGAAAGGCGGCCCGACCTATACGTTCTATGACGGCCCGCCGACGGCGAACGGGAAACCGCACATCGGTCATGTTTTAACTCGCGTGATCAAGGATATGATCCCCAGATACCGTACCATGAAGGGGTACATGGTTCCCAGAAAGGCAGGATGGGATACTCACGGTCTGCCGGTGGAACTGGAAGTGGAAAAGGCACTTGGTCTTGACGGCAAGGAACAGATCGAGGAATACGGTCTGGATCCGTTTATTTCCAAATGTAAGGAAAGTGTCTGGAAATACAAAGGCATGTGGGAGGATTTCTCCGCAACCGTCGGTTTCTGGGCGGACATGGATGATCCTTACGTAACGTATCATGATGATTTTATCGAGTCCGAATGGTGGGCCTTAAAGCAGATCTGGGAAAAGGGACTGCTCTACAAGGGCTTTAAGATCGTTCCTTACTGCCCGCGCTGTGGCACCCCGCTTTCTTCCCATGAAGTTGCACAGGGGTATAAGACATTAAAAGAGCGCACCGCGATCGTCAGATTTAAGGTCAAAGACGAGGATGCGTATTTCCTGGCATGGACCACAACGCCCTGGACGCTGCCCTCCAATATCGCGCTCTGCGTGAATCCGGAGGAAACCTATATCAAAGTCAAAGCGGCGGATGGTATGGTCTACTATCTGGCTGAAGCTCTTGCCGATCAGGTGCTTGGCGGTATCGAGCGCGAAGAAGGCGTTCCCGCTTACGAAGTGCTTGCGTCCTGCAAGGGAAAAGATCTGGAATACCGGGAATACGAGCCCTTATATCAATGCGCGGCCGATGAAGTGGCAAAGCAGCATAAGAAGGGCTTTATCGTTTATGTTGATGACTATGTAACCATGTCGGACGGTACCGGCATCGTTCACCAGGCGCCTGCTTTCGGTGAAGATGATGCCCGTGTCGGCCGCAAGTATGATGCCGCATTTGTGCAGATGGTGGATGAACGCGGCGTCATGAAAGACTGCACGCCTTTTGCGGGCATGAGATGCAAACCGACCGAAGAAGAGAAGAAGGCCGGCGCGATCGACTGCGATAAGGAAGTGCTGATCGATCTGGACAAGCGCGGTCTTCTGTTTGGCGCGCCCAAGATGGAACATGACTATCCGCACTGCTGGAGATGTGATACGCCGCTTCTTTACTATGCGAGAGAATCCTGGTTCATCAAAATGACGGAAGTCAAAGAGGATCTGATCCGCAACAACAATACGATCAACTGGATCCCGGAATCCATCGGCAAGGGAAGATTCGGGGACTGGCTGGAGAACATTCAGGACTGGGGCATTTCCAGGAACCGTTACTGGGGCACCCCGTTAAATGTGTGGGTCTGCGAGTGCGGACACATGCACGCGATCGGATCGAGAGAGGAATTAAAGGATCTGTCCGGAAGAGAGGATGCCCTGACGGTTGAACTGCACAGGCCGTATATCGATGAATTCACGATCAAATGTGAAAAGTGCGGCAAGCAGATGTGCAGAGTGCCGGAAGTCATTGACTGCTGGTTCGATTCCGGTGCCATGCCGTTTGCGCAGCATCATTATCCGTTTGAAAATCAGGATCTGTTCAAGGAACAGTTCCCGGCACAGTTCATTTCCGAGGCGGTCGACCAGACCAGAGGCTGGTTCTATTCCCTGCTTGCGGAGTCAACGCTTCTGTTCAACAAGGCGCCTTACGAAAACGTCATCGTTCTCGGCCACGTACAGGATGAAAACGGCCAGAAGATGAGTAAGAGTAAAGGCAATGCGGTTGATCCGTTTGATGCGCTCGCAACTTACGGCGCGGATGCGATCCGCTGGTATTTCTATATCAATTCGGCGCCCTGGCTTCCGAACCGCTTCCACGGCAAAGCAGTCATGGAAGGACAGCGCAAGTTCATGGGCACGCTGTGGAATACCTATGCATTCTTCATCCTTTATGCGAATATCGATCAGTTTGATGCCACAAAATACAAACTGGAATATGACAAACTGTCCGTTATGGACAAATGGATCCTTTCGAGACTCCAGACGGCGATCCGCGAGGTGGACGAAGACCTTGACAACTACAGGATCCCGGAGGCCGCAAGGGCTCTGGAAAGTTTTGTCGACGATCTCTCCAACTGGTATGTCCGCAGATGCCGCGAGCGTTTCTGGGCAAAAGGCATGGAGCAGGACAAGATCAATGCCTATATGACTTTATATACGGCGCTTTTGGAGATCAGCAAGGCGGCAGCGCCGATGGTTCCGTTCATCACGGAAGAGATCTATCAGAATCTGGTGCGCTCTGTGGACACAAACGCTCCCGAATCCATTCATCTGTGTGATTTTCCCGTTGCAAACGATGCATGGATCGACAGGGAACTTGAGGAGAATATGGATGCGGTCTTAAAGATCGTTGTGATGGGACGCGCAGCAAGAAACAACGCTGCGATCAAGAACAGGCAGCCGATCGCCAAGATGTTCATCAAATCCGAGCATACTTTATCCGAATTCTTCAAGGAGATCATCGAGGACGAACTGAACGTTAAGGATGTGCTCTTCACGGATGACGTCAGATCCTTCACAAGCTATACGTTTAAACCGCAGCTTAAGACGGTCGGACCCAAATACGGAAAGCTGCTCGGCGGTATTCAGAAAGAGCTGGCGGGACTTGACGGAAACGAAGCGATGGATAAGCTGAACGAAACCGGATCGCTTGATTTTGACGTAAACGGCGAGGCCGTGAAGCTTACAAAAGACGATCTGCTGATCGAAATGACACAGAAGGAAGGCTATATTTCCGAAAATGACAATGTCATGACCGTTGTGCTTGACACAAACCTGACCGAAGAACTCATCGAAGAGGGCTTTGTCTATGAACTGATCTCCAAGATCCAGACAATGCGTAAAGATGCGGACTTTGAGGTCATGGACCATATTCTGGTATCCTTAAACGGAAATGAGAAGCTTTCCGGGATCGTTAAGAAGAACGAGGATGCGATCGCGCAGAAGGTGCTGGCCGACGGCATCACGTCAGGGACAGATTACGGGATCAGCAAGGAATGGAATGTAAACGGTGAGAAGGTAACAATTTCTCTGCAGAAGTCATAGGGAAGGAAATAAATAAATTATGAGGAGGCTCAAAGTGATCAAATTCAAAACCGGGTTCAACAAGGAAGCATTTAAGAACGAGGTAAAGGAAAACACCAAACTGCTTTACCGCAAAACGATCGAAGAGGCAACGCCGCATCAGATCTACATGGCGCTCTGCTATACGGTCAAGGACGAGATCATCGAAAACTGGATGAAGACCCAGAAACTGTACGAGGAAAATGATCCGAAGACCGTGTACTACCTGTCCATGGAATTTCTGATGGGAAGACTGATGGGCAACAGCCTGATCAACCTCTGCGAGTACAAGGATGTCGCCAAGGCCATGAAGGAGCTGGGCTGCGACCTGAATGAACTGGAAAATGAAGAACGCGATCCGGCGCTGGGGAACGGCGGTCTGGGCAGACTGGCGGCTTGTTTCCTGGATTCGCTCGCAACGCTCGGCTACAGCGCTTACGGCTGCGGGATCCGTTATCACTACGGAATGTTCCGTCAGGAGATCCGGGACGGCTTCCAGGTCGAGGTACCGGATAACTGGCTGAAGGACGGCTATCCGTTTGAACTGAGAAGATCCGAATATGCCAAGACCGTAAAATTCGGCGGAAATATCCGCGTGGATGTGGATGAGAACGGCAGAAACCATTTCTCGCAGGAGAATTACCAGTCCGTACAGGCGATCCCGTATGACCTTCCGGTCGTCGGCTACGGCAACGGCATCGTAAATACCTTAAGGATCTGGGATGCACAGCCGATCGAAGTCTTCCAGCTGGATTCCTTTGATAAAGGCGATTACCGCAAAGCGGTCGAACAGGAAAACCTGGCAAGAAATATCTGTGAGGTCCTCTATCCGAACGATAATCACTATGCCGGCAAGGAACTGCGTCTGAAACAGCAGTACTTCTTCATTTCCGCAAGCCTGCAGGAAGCGGTTGAGAAGTATATGCGCAAGCATAAAGACGTCAGAAAACTTCACGAAAAAGTCGTGTTCCAGATGAATGACACGCATCCCACGGTAGCGGTCGGGGAACTGATGAGGATCCTGATGGACGACTACAACCTCGAGTGGGATGAGGCCTGGAACGTTGTCACCAAGAGCTGTGCTTATACCAACCATACGATCATGGCGGAGGCGCTTGAAAAATGGCCCATCGAGCTGTTCTCAAGACTGCTTCCCCGTGTATATCAGATCATCGAAGAGATCAACAGACGCTTTATCGCGCAGATCGAGGAAAAATATCCCGGCGATCAGGACAAGATCCGCAGCATGGCAATCATTTACGACGGACAGGTCAAGATGGCGCATCTGGCCATCTGCGCAGGCTTCTCCGTAAACGGTGTTGCAAGACTGCATACGGAAATCTTAAAAGCAAGAGAGCTGAAGGATTTCTACGAGATGATGCCGGAGAAATTCAACAACAAGACCAACGGGATCACGCAGCGCCGCTTCCTGCTGCACGGCAACCCGCTGCTGGCCGACTGGGTGAGCGATCATGTGGGGAATGACTGGATCACCAACCTGGATACGATCAAAAAACTGAAGATGTATGCGGATGATGAGAAGGCGCAGCATGAGTTCATGAACATCAAGTACCGAAACAAGGTGCGCCTGGCGGAATACATCATGCAGCACAACGGTGTGGAAGTCGATCCGAGGTCCATCTTTGACGTACAGGTCAAGAGATTGCATGAATACAAGAGACAGCTGCTGAACATCCTGCACGTGATGTACCTTTACAACGAGTTAAAAGAGCATCCGGAAATGGAGTTCTATCCGCGCACCTTTATCTTCGGCGCGAAAGCGGCAGCAGGATATAAGAATGCAAAGCTGACGATCAAGCTGATCAATTCGGTCGCGGACGTGATCAACAATGATGAGAGTATCAACGGAAAGCTGAAAGTGATCTTCATCGAGGACTATTGTGTCAGCAATGCGGAGCTTATTTTTGCGGCGGCTGATGTTTCCGAACAGATCAGTACGGCAAGTAAAGAAGCTTCCGGAACCGGTAACATGAAGTTCATGTTAAACGGCGCGATCACGATCGGCACGATGGACGGTGCCACTGTGGAAATGGTGGAGGAAATGGGCGAAGAAAATGCCTTTATCTTCGGCCTGTCTTCCGATGAAGTCATTGCTTACGAGAGGAATGGCGGATATGATCCGACCGAGATCTTCAACAATGACCCGGATATCCGCAAGGTTCTGATGCAGCTGATCAACGGCTTCTATTCACCCAACGATCCGGATCTGTTCAGGGATCTTTACAATTCCCTGCTGAACACGCAGTGTACGGCAAAAGCAGATACCTATTTCATCCTCAAGGATTTCAAGTCCTATGCGGATGCCCAGAAGAAAGTGGAAGAAGCATACAAGGACGAAAAACGCTGGGCAAAGATGGCGATCTTAAATGTCGGTTCCGTCGGGAAGTTCTCTTCCGACAGAACGATCCGCGAATATGTGGACGAGATCTGGCATCTTGACTGATGCTTTTTAAGGAGAAATTATGATCAGATTATCAGACGGCGGTGCGTATCTGCTGAACGGAATGACTTTAACCGATACCTGTGACACGCCGAAAGAAGAAGCAAAAAAGAACACGATGGCCTACCGTATCCTGCAGGCGCACAATGTCAGCGGCAATACGGAAGAACTGCAGATCAAATTCGACAAACTGACCAGCCATGACATCACATTCGTCGGGATCATTCAGACGGCGCGCGCTTCGGGACTGGAGAAATTCCCGATCCCCTATGTTCTGACCAACTGTCACAACAGTTTATGCGCGGTCGGCGGCACGATCAACGAAGATGATCACATGTTCGGACTGACCTGTGCGAAAAAGTACGGCGGCATCTATGTGCCTCCGCACCAGGCCGTGATCCATCAGTTTGCAAGGGAAATGCTTTCCGGCGCCGGCAAGATGATCTTGGGCTCCGATTCCCACACCCGTTACGGGGCGCTCGGCACCATGGCCATGGGAGAAGGCGGACCCGAATTGGTCAAGCAGCTGTTAAACCGCACCTATGACATCAAAATGCCGGAAGTTGTCGCCGTCTATCTGACGGGAAGTCCCAAAGAGGGCGTCGGCCCACAGGACGTGGCGCTTGCGATCATCGGCGCGGTCTTTGCAAACGGCTATGTCAAAAACAAAGTCATGGAATTTGTCGGCCCGGGCGTAGCTTCCCTAAGCGCCGACTTCAGGATCGGGATCGATGTGATGACAACGGAAACGACCTGCTTATCCTCGATCTGGCAGACCGACGAAACGATCCGTGAATACTATGCGATCCACGGAAGAGAAGAAGCGTACGAAAAACTCGAGCCGGGAGATGCGGCATATTATGACGGTGTGATCGAGGTGGATCTTGGAAGTATCGATCCGATGATCGCCATGCCGTTCCATCCGAGCAACACCTACACGATCGATGAAGTGAACGCGAACCTGAAGGATATCCTTGCGGACGTGGAAAAGCGTGCCCTGGTAAGCCTGGACGGACAGGTGGATTACTCCCTTCAGGATAAGATCGTTGACGGAAAACTGTATGTGGAACAGGGGATCATCGCAGGCTGCGCAGGCGGCGGATTTGAAAATATCTGCGCCGCTGCGGATATCTTAAACGGCACAAGCATCGGAGAGGGCGCGTTCACGCTCAGTGTTTACCCGGCCTCCACACCGATCTATATGGAGCTGATCAAAAACGGCTGTGCCGCAAAACTTCTGGAAACAGGCGCGATCTTAAAAACGGCATTCTGCGGGCCCTGCTTCGGCGCAGGTGATACACCCGCAAACAATGCGTTCTCGATCAGGCATTCGACCAGAAACTTCCCGAACCGCGAGGGTTCCAAACTGCAGAATAAGCAGATCGCATCGGTTGCACTGATGGATGCCAGATCCATTGCCGCAACCGCAAGAAACAAAGGCTTTTTGACCAGCGCCGTCAATACGCTTGAAGCTGTGAAACTGCAGAAATACAAATATTTCTTTGATGCATCCATTTATAAGAACCGGGTATTTGACAGTCACGGAAAGGCCGATCCCGAAACGCAGATCCGGTTCGGCCCTAACATCAAGGACTGGCCGGAAATGGAAGCGCTTCCCGAAAACCTTGTCTTAAAGGTGGTTTCCGAGATCCACGATCCCGTTACCACAACGGACGAGCTGATTCCTTCGGGCGAGACATCCTCTTACCGCTCCAATCCGATGGGACTTGCGGAATTCACACTTTCCAGAAAAGATCCCGCTTATGTCGGACTGGCCAAGGAGATCCGCGCGGTCGAAGAAGCCAGGGTAAGGGGCGAGGAACCCTGCAAGGTAAATCCTTCGATCAAACCGGTCATGGAACAGATCCGGAAGGAATTCCCGGACGCTTCCAGTAAGAACTGCGGTTTCGGCTCCACGATCTTTGCCGTAAAACCCGGTGACGGGTCCGCAAGGGAACAGGCCGCTTCCTGTCAGAAAGTCCTTGGCGGCTGGGCGAACATCGCCAATGAGTACGCGACCAAACGTTACAGGTCCAATCTGATCAACTGGGGCATGCTGCCTTTCGTGATCGCAGAAGGCGATCTGCCGTTTACGAACAGACAGTTCCTGTTCATTCCGCACATCAGAAAGGCCGTAACCGGGAAACTGGATCAGATCCCGGCTTATGCAGTAGGCGATGAGGGGCTTAAGGAGTTCACGCTTCGTCTCGGTGACCTTACGGATACGGAGCGCGAGATCATCTTAAAGGGCTGTCTGATCAATTATTACAGAGGCTGATATTAACTTTTTCATAACCGGGTCCGATATATTCTTTACAGGAGCAGATTGGCCGTTTGCTCCGTATGCATCCCCTGCAGAGAATGCATACAAAACAGAATGACCACGGAGGGAACATGGGCAAAAGGGATTTTGCCGGTGAACTCTCCGTTTTTTATTTTTCATGGAAGAGAAATAAAACAGCGGTCGGAAGGAGAGTATTGATCATATCAAACAGTAGTATAGGAATGGATTCTGCCAGAACATATACTTCTGTTCGCACGGATGTGAAGCAATTTAAGTCCGTTTTGATCGAAAAAACAAACCCGGTCAGCAAACTGGAGGCTGACGCATTGTCACGGATCAAGTCGCAGTGCATCAATTACCTGCTGCGCTGGCTGTTCGGACTCGACAACGAGGAATTGAACCGGTATATTGTCGAAAAGAACGGCGGCGGCATGAGTCAGAATTATATGAGAGTCACTTACACGGAGGAATGCTCCTTCAGTGAATCCGAGCAGACTGACTTTTGCGCGCAGGGAAAGGTCGTATGCGCAGGCGGCAGGGAGATCGATTTTTCCATGGAAATCTCCATGAGCCGCAGCTTTGAGAGCGCATATTCCTTATCTTATGAGAAGGTGCAGGCGATCGATCCGCTGGTGATCAACCTGGATTGTAATGTGGCGGACGTGTCCGATCAAAAGTTTTATTTTGACCTGGATGCGGACGGTGCAGAAGACGAGATCTCTATGCTTGGCCAAAGGAGCGGGTTTCTCGCTCTTGACAGAAACGAAGACGGCCGGATCGGCGATGGTTCGGAGCTGTTCGGGACAAAGAGCGGCAACGGTTTTGAGGACCTTCGCGCTTATGACCTTGACGGGAACGGCTGGATCGATGAGGCGGATGAGATCTTTGACAAGCTGAAGATCTACGGGTTCGACACCGACGGAAATGCAGTGCTTTATACGCTGAAAGAAAAGGGGATCGGCGCCATCGCGCTGATGAACGTGGGGACGCAGTTTTCCCTAAACCGCGAGGCGGCCAATGAAACAAATGCCTATATCCGCAGTACGGGAATCTTTCTCTATGAAAACGGCGGGATCGGCAGCATCCAGCAGGCGGATCTGGTCAGAGCCTGAAGGAATGTAAAAAAAGATCAAACGGCAGAAGAAGACTGGGCGGGGCTCAGTCTTCTTCTATGATCTTGATCTCCAGATAGTCAAAATCAATGGAATCGATAAAGCTGTCCTGATAAAAACGCGCGCAGGAAGTGCGCTTGAAATCGCCGATCACCGAGTCGAGCCAGATCGGTTTGCTTAAGTCAAACGCATAGCAGATCTGCTCGAGCGCATCAAAGACTTTATGTGTGCGGGTATCGTCGGAATCATTGGTAATGACGATATCCCGGATCATGTGATTGTCGCGAAAAGTTCTTCCCCACAGACGAAACATCATACACCTCGGAGTTTGATCAAAGACAGTATAGCATAAGTGACATTTTTTTGATATTTTTCTATTAACTTTTTGTGAAATTGAACAAAAAAGGGTCAGGATATGGTAAAATGATAACGATGAAAAAAGTTCCATGGCACGCAGCGCTTTTTTCACGCTGACATATTTCCAAACCCAAGGAGAACCGCATTGGAATTCAAAGAAAACGGGAAAGCAGAGGTCGATAACTGGCAGACCACGATGCTTTTATATAATTCCGCACTCAAGGAAGTCGGAACGAAGCTTGAGATTTTAAATGATGAGTTTCAGCACATTCATCAGTACAACCCGATCGAACACATCAAGTCCCGCATCAAATCCCCGGAGAGTATCGTCCGGAAACTGAAAAACAAGGGACTCGAATCCACGATCGACAACATGGTGCAGTATGTGAACGATATCGCCGGGATCCGCGTGATCTGTTCTTTTACTTCGGATATCTACCGGATCGCGGAAATGCTGTCGAACCAGAGTGACCTGAAGGTCTTAAGTGTCAAAGACTACATCGAGAACCCGAAAGAAAGCGGCTATAAGAGTTATCACATGATCATCAGCGTGCCGATCTATCTTTCGGACAGTGTGGTGGATACAAAAGTCGAAGTGCAGATCCGCACGGTTGCGATGGATTTCTGGGCCAGCCTCGAGCACAAGATGAATTACAAGTTCGAAAAAAACGCGCCGGAACATATCAAAAAGCAGCTGTATGAATGCGCGCAGATGGTTTCCGTGCTGGACGACATGATGCTCTCGCTGAACGAAGAGATCCAGGAAGCGCAGTCGGAAGAAGAATAAACCGCTCATTGTGCATTTTGCACATGGAACCGGCGAAATCCGATATTGTTTTGTGCAGATTAACCATTCCTTTACATTTTGTTCACAATCTGTTCATAATCGGTTGCTAGGATAGACTTTGCAAGGAACAAGTGAAACTGACGTTAGGATGATTTTTTCATAATATTGCCCGAGTGACTCTCATCCACTCGGGCACTCCTCATTTTATGGACAATTTTTCTTGTCAGTATCCGCGAAACCATGTAGAATAAGAATATCTAAAAAACATCGGGGGGTGTAATGATGCAGGATTACAAAAAAATCGATTATTCCAAGAATAAAGATGTGGTGCTCCGATATATTCCGGGGCATTTTGTGACTCCGAATTCCCACGTCAATTATTACATGGACTTAACGGACATGAAGTCCAGACAAAGAGAAGCAAGGGCAACCGGTGAGGAACTGGCGGAGATGTACTTAAGCTCCGATGTGATCGACACGATCCTTTGCTTAAACAGCATGGAGGTTGTCGGCGCATATCTTGCCAACAAGCTGACCAAGGCCGGGATCATTTCGGCAAATTCCCATAAGACCATGTATGTGACCAGCCCGGAATACAATTCCAGCGGACAGATCATGTTTCGTGACAACAATCAGCACATGATCCGCGGCAAACGGGTGCTGATCTTAATCGATACCGCGACAACGGGTGCAACGCTGCAGAGCGCGATCCGCTCGGTTGGATTCTATAACGGAAGCATTGTCGGTATTTCCGCGATCTTTTCCGTTGCGACCCAGGTGAACAATATTCCCATCCGTTCCCTTTATTCTACAAGAGACCTGCCGGATTATGCCGGCTATAGTTTTGACAACTGTCCGTTATGCAAAGCCAAAGTACCGCTTGATGCGATCTGTAACGGATTCGGTTATTCACTGCTGTAACAGTCCTGCTGTACAGCCATCGAAAGGAGACTGTCACGTATGGAAACAAAGAAACTGAGTAATGATGCCCGCGTCAACAAGACCGCCATGAGTCTGTTTACGGCGCTGACCCTGATCATTGCGCTGGCCTATGTGATCCAGCTGGTCAAAGGCGAAGCGGGTCCGGAGAAATTTATTCCGGTTGAGATCTTTGACCTTGGGCCGATGATCCTGGGATGGATCCTCTACAAAACAAATCCCGAAACAAAACTGATCCGCCATGTGATCGCGATCGGGTACGGTCTGTTTTATGCGATCGTCTGCTTTATCACGACAAATACGATTCTCGTATTTGTTTATGCGATCCCGACGGTGATTTTGACCGCGCTTTACAATGATTTCCGGCTTTCGGTATCGGCTGGGATCGGCGTATCCCTGATCGCTGCGATCCACGCGGTACGGTTTGCTTCCCTTAAGAACTGGGAAGGCGGCGCAGTTGCGGATCTGGAGATCGAAGTCCTGATCATGATCGTAGCATCCATCTTCTCCATTGTGGTCAATAAAGTGATCTCCGAGATCAATGCCGAACGTGTGAAAACGATCAATGAGACCGGTGAGAAGAACGAGAAGATGTTAGGATCGATCGTTGACATCTCCGGGAAACTGATCGACGATGTTTCGAAAGTATCCGAGATGATGACCACATTATCCGCATCCAGCGAGGAAACGCTTTCCTCCATGCAGGAAGTGCAGTCCGGAACAACGGATTCCGCGGAATCCGTACAGAACCAGCTGATCAAGACCGAAGAGATCCAGGCGCAGATCGAGAAGGTGACCGAAACATCCGAGAATATCGGCAACAATACCTCGGACGCCGTGGAAGCCATTCGTGAGGGTCGTGACAATATCGGAAAACTGATCGAACAGTCCAGGATCTCCGAAGAAGCCGGGAATGGCGCGATCCAGGAAGTAGAAGGTCTGAAAGCCTCCACGGAACAGATGGAGACGATCGTATCGCTGATCCAGAATGTGGCATCCCAGACAAGCCTGCTTGCATTAAATGCCAGCATCGAAGCGGCAAGAGCCGGAGAAGCCGGCCGCGGATTTGCGGTTGTGGCGACAGAGATTTCCAACCTGGCCGGGCAGACACAGAAGGCAACGGGAGATATCAATGACCTGATCGCGGGTATTTCCAAAGAGATCGGGGAAGTGGTCAGCGCGATCCATTCTCTGGTGGAAAGCAATAAGATCCAGAATGAATCGGCAAATGTCACTTCCGAGAGCTTTGATAAGATCGTGGAAAGCGCGAGACGGATCAGAACAGGTTCCGATGAACTCAAAGATGTTGTCAGCAAGCTGGCCGGTGCAAATAAAGAGATCGTGGAGAGTATTCAGACGATCTCCGCGATCACCGAAGAGGTTTCCGCACATTCCACAACAACGTGTTCCGCAACCGAGATGAACCAGCGTACCGTGGAACAGGTACAGGAAGTCGTGGACGATATGATCCGTGCAGCGGAAGAATTAAAGGGTCTGGAGCAGTAAGAGATTACCTTAAGATCACGGATTTGGGACTGAAAAAATACATGGCGGACAGCAGGGCTCCCGGCGTATGCCAGGATTTCACCAGATCGTCATAGTCGATCGAAGCGATCCTGCCCCATGTGGAGATGAGCAGTTTTACTTTTGAGGAAGTCTCATCGATCCCTGTGATCGTGACAAAATGGTTGTGCATTTTTTGCGCACCCTGCGGATTGGATCTGATATTCAGAAAATCGGAATACAGTGTCAGAGGAGTACGATTACGGGCTGTCAGTAAAGTGACAGCCCCGTTTTCTTTTAAGCCCCTCCTGATAAAGCGCAGACCGCTCCTGTAGGAACACAGAAAGGTCATCCTGAAACGGGATCTTAAGGACAGGCCTCTTTTTTTGGCAAACCGCAGCATGCCGAGGATGAATCCGAGAGAACTCTGGCCAAAGCTTGGCGGAATGCGCCTGCAGATGCGTACGTCTTTGTTCATGTCATAGATCCTGCGCAGGATCGGGATCTCAAAAGCGCCCATGGTACGGTACATTTCATTCATATAGCGCACATAGGTTGCTTTGTCGATGGGAAACCGGTGCGTCAGCATCAGATAGGAATTGAGCGCGGCAATATGCCCGCAGCCGCTGTGCGCCTGTGTGTTTCTGGGAAACCATGCCTGATTGCCGCCGTAATATTCTTTGTGATTGTCGGGATCCTTGATCAGAAAATCATTCTTATTCATATTTCCGTAAAGCCGAAAAAAGTCCTTTTCGTGATTTTTCTTCCGCATGGATAAAATTGCGGGGCTCGTTCATGGCATCCAGGCGGTGGGCATCACTGCTGGATAAGATATGACACTTCTCCAGATACGGATGCAGGGCTTTCAGCTCGTCATATCTTTCCGGGTGCCTTAACTCCGCAATGCGGAATTTGGAATTTTCCGGGATCATGCCCAGATTCGACAACAGGCTCGTGGAACTTTTGTCGAGATGCGCCGGCACCATGATGCCGTGATACTCTTTCAGAAGATCATAGGTTTCATCAAACGAGATGGAGGTGGCGGAGATCAGCAGGGTGTCAAAGGTCCCTGCGGGTTCGTCATTTTCCCCGATCAGGATCTGGTTGCCGAAGTATTGCGGATTGTTGGGAATGGGCAGGATCCGCTCTTCCACATACTTATCAAAAGCAAGCGCATCGTCCAGTTCTTCAAAATAACAGAGTACATGCACTTCTTCTGCCGTGGTCAGTTCCATGCCGGGGATCGCGATGAGGCCGAACTGTTCGGCCAGATCCAGAAAGACAGGGCAGTTCTTGGCGGTATTGTGGTCCGTCAGCGCAACCGCATCCAGCCCCAGAAGCGATGCCATGCCGGCGATATTGCCCGGCGTCATGTCATCATCGCCGCAGGGGGACAGACAGGAATGGAGATGCATGTCATAGGAGATCGGGATCATAATAATTCGTGCGCTTTCAGGGCGGCTTCAAAAACAGGAAGTTCTGTTTTGAATACGGTGATGTTCTGCTCCGCTGCCTTGGCAAGGAAGACGTCATCAAGGGCGACGCCGCAGGCTAAAACGACGCAGCCGCATTCCGCAAGAGAAGCAACCGCAAGCGTGTTGACATTGTTCATAACGGTCACCCAGACACATCCCTGCGGGGCGTGGCCCATTGCGATGCTTAAGAGATCGCAGCAGTAGCAGCCGGTCAGCTCAACGTCATGGTTGTTGCCGTCATTTACCAGAGTAAATGTGTTCGTGTCAATGAAATCTTTGATGGTCATAGGTTGTTTTCTTCCTCCAGTGCTTCAAACGCATCTTCGCCGTAAAGGTAATAACGCCGTAACAGTTCGGTGCAGCTGTGGATATCGCCTTTTCCGCGGATATGGTCTTCCACGAGCGCTTTGCAGGTCGGTGCGCCGCAACCGCCGCAGTCGATCCCCGGGAGCACCCGCAGCAGTTTTTCCATGCGGACCATATTGTTGATGCTTTCCAGCATGCTGTTTCCGAGCATGTAAACGGGCTCGTAGGCGATCTTTTCCGTCAGTTCCATTTCCGGGTTCTGCGTATAGTCCTCGGGATGGGACAGCGCGACCGGGAGATATTTTTTCAGGTGCTTGAGCTTTGAGCTTGCCGCAAACGGATTTTCCACATTCAGTACACCGCCGACACAGCCGCCCGGACAGGAATTCAGTTCCACAAAACGGATATCCATCTGGAACTTTTCGTCTTCCAGATCTTCCAGCACGCGGACCACATTTTCGATGCCGTCGGCCGCGATGTAGTTGTCCAGAAGTACGCCGGCGGCTTCTCCGCCCGTGTGCCCCCAGCCGACGCCGATCTTGCCGGAAAGACAATAATCCAGAGGATCCTTCTGCGCTTTTTTCATGGCGGAAAGCATCATCGGATATACATCCTTGACGGCAAGCACCGCATCGATGTTGCTTTCCTTCATGCCCAGAGGATCTCTTTGCGCCGTGACTTTGGAAGGACAGGGAGAGATAAAGGCGATGCCGATCTCTTCCGGTTTCAGGCCGGTCTTTTCAACGGCGCGCTTCCTTGCAATCTGGGCTGCCACCTCAACGGGCGGCTGCAGGGGAAGCAGATTATCGAGCAGTTCCGGAAAACGGATCCGGATGAGTCTCGTGACGGTCGGACAGGCGGTAGAGATCAGGATCTTGGGATCCGGATGCTCGGCCAGATATTTTCTGGTGGCATCGGATACCAGCTCCGCTGCGGCGCCGACCTCAAAGACATCATCGAAACCGATCATGGTCAGCGCGGTCAGAATGATGTTGACATCATCCAGGTGGTTAAACTGTCCGTAAAGAGACGGCGGCGGAAGCGCCACCTTGTATTTGAACGCATCAAGCGCATCCATCTGGTCAAAGTTTGCCTGTTTTGCATAGTGCGGGCAGTGTCTGATGCATTCCCCGCAGTCAATGCAGAACTCCTTGATGATATGCGCCTTTCCGTTCCTGACGCGGATCGCCTGCGTTGGACAGGTCTTGATGCAGGTGATACACCCGCGGCACTTATCCTTGTCAAGATATACGGAATGGAAGAATTTCTGTTTATCATCCATAGATCATTTCTCCTGTTTTTCCCGGATCGTGGGTCAACGGATGCCGGTGAAACCGATCAGAAATAAACGGTCATGGTTACGGTGGTGCCGACGCCGACTTCAGATTCGATCTGAAATTCATCGGTATTGTTGCGCATGTTCGGAAGACCCATGCCGGCGCCGAATCCTAAGTTGATGACATCGGCGGGTGCCGTGGAAAACCCTTCCTGCATGGCTTCCTCAATGTTGGCGATACCCGGACCGGTGTCTTTTAAGCACATGACGATGCGGTCCTCGTAAATGTCCACGTCAATGGTGCCGCCGTAGGCGTGAATGATCATATTGATCTCGCCTTCGTACATGGCAATGGAAACCTTGCGTACCGCCGCGGCGCTGACATTCATCTTTTTTAACTTGTTCTTGACGTCGGAGCTTGCGGATCCCGCATGTGTAAAGTCATCCTTGGAAACGGTATATTGAAAATGCAGACTATCGCTGGTACTCACTCGGGACACCTCCGTTCAGACCGTTATAGAAGAGCAGACCGCAGGTGGTGAACATGGAAGAACGCGTCAGCATGACGCAGATCTCCAGCTCGTTGGCCAGCTCAATGATCGCCGGGTCGGGATCCCTGCGGCCGATAAATACGACGCAGGCCATTCCCATCATGTCCGCCGTTCTTAAGACCTGGGCATTGTAAAGACCGGTGATCAGAATGGATTTGTCATTCGCATAGGCCAGAACATTGCTCATCATGTCCGAGCAGAATGCGGAATCCACTTCCGTGTCCAGGTTGGAATTTTCGGTCAATACGGATGCGTGGAGCAGTTCCTGAATCTCTCCAAGTTTCATTGTGATACCTCCCAAAAATCAGATTCCGGATCTTGAAAAATAATTGTTAAATTATTGTCAGATTCCCGATTTATTTCTTGTCACATTTCCCAATACATGATAAAATCAAAACGTTACAGTTATTATAGCATATTGTCTGTAATGATTGTTAATATTTTAGAAATACGGTTGGAGGTAAAGCGTGAAAAACAGTGGAGGCATTCCCTTCAAGGGAACAGAAGAACAAAAACAGCAGCTTCTCAAGGTTATCAGCGATCTGAAAGATACGCCGGGCAGCCTGATGCCGATCATGCAGGCGGCGCAGGATATTTACGGATATCTGCCTTATGAAGTGCAAAAGATCATTTCTGACGAAATGGGCATCCCCGTAGAAAAAGTTTACGGTGTGGCAACATTCTATGCCCAGTTCAATCTGAATCCGAAAGGTGAAAACACCGTTTCGGTATGTCTTGGTACAGCCTGCTATGTAAAAGGCTCCGGTCTTGTTCTGGACGAGATCGAAAAACAGCTTGGCATCGCCGACGGCGAGTGCACAAACGACGGCAAGTTTTCTCTGGATACCTGCAGATGCGTCGGCGCCTGCGGACTTGCTCCCGTAATGCTTGTCAATGAGGATGTATACGGCAAGGTTACGCCGGATCAGGTAAAAGGCATATTGGATAAGTACAAATAATGTTACCTGAAATTTCTCTGAACGTGCTGGATATTGCGCAGAATTCCATAAAAGCCGGGGCAACGCTTGTCGAGATCGAAGTGGCGAGGAAGCCGGAAGAAAAGCGTCTGATGCTTTCGATCACCGACAACGGCTGCGGAATGGATGAAGAGCAGCTTGAGCATGTGATAGACCCCTTTTTTACATCCCGCTCTACCAGAAAGATCGGTCTTGGCGTTCCGTTCCTGAAACAGGCCGCAGAGGCCAGCGGCGGTGATTTCTCGATCACGTCCGAGAAGGACGTGGGAACGCAGGTAAAAGCGACATTTCATACGGATCATATCGATTGTATGCCGCTCGGGGATATCAACAGCACGATCTTTTCCCTTGTGACGATCAACGAACAGCTTGATTTTACCTATACATACAAGGTGAATGACAGGCAGTTTACACTGGACACCAGAGAGATCAGAGAAATCCTTGGCGATGTTTCCTTTCAGAATCCGGACGTTACATCGTTTCTGAGAGCGTATTTATCAGAGAATCAATTGGAGGTTGAACAACAATGAAATCACTGGAAGAATTAAAAGCAATCCGCGAGAAGATGCAGGGTCAGGTCGGGGTCCGTTCCGAAAATGAGAACGGCACGCGTGTTGTTGTCGGCATGGCAACCTGCGGGATCGCCAGCGGCGCAAGACCTGTTCTGAATGAACTGGTAAAGCAGGTAAACGACAGGAAGTTATCGGATGTTTCCGTTACACAGACCGGCTGCATCGGACTTTGCCAGTATGAGCCGATCGTTGAGGTTTACAAACCCGGCGAAGAGAAGGTAACTTACGTGAAGATGACGGCAGACAAGGCTGTTGAGGTTTTGGAGAAACACGTGCTTGGCGGAACTGTTGTTGAAGACTACACACTGAATAAAATCAAATTATAAATTGGAGGTTTGGCTATTATGTATCGTTCTCACGTATTGGTATGCGGAGGAACAGGCTGTACTTCATCGGGAAGTCAGGCGATCCTTCAGAACCTTGAGGCAGAATTAAAGAAAAATGGCTTGGAAGACGAGATCGCCATTGTAAAAACCGGCTGCCACGGCCTTTGCGCAAAAGGCCCGATCATGGTCGTATATCCGGACGCGGTCTTCTATTCGGAAGTAAAGCCGGAAGATGTTGCGGAGATCGTTTCCGAGCATCTTTTGAAAGGACGTCCGGTCGAAAGACTGATCTATGACGAGAATGCACCGGAAGAGAGCAGAGTATCCTTAAATGATACGAACTTCTACAAGAAGCAGACCCGTATCGCATTAAGGAACTGCGGCGTGATCAATCCGGAAAATATTGATGAGTACATTGCGACACGCGGTTATGAAGCACTCGGAAAAGTTCTGACCGAGATGACACCGGACGAAGTGATCCAGCTGATCCTGGATTCCGGTTTAAGAGGCCGCGGAGGCGCAGGTTTCCCGACAGGTCTGAAATGGAGATTTGCATCCGGCAACAGAGGCAATGTTGAAAAATATGTCTGCTGTAACGCCGACGAAGGCGATCCGGGCGCATTCATGGACAGATCCGTTCTGGAAGGCGATCCGCACGTTGTACTGGAAGCTATGGCGATCGCCGGCTATGCGATCGGTTCCAACCAGGGTTACATCTATGTACGTGCCGAATACCCGATCGCGATCGAAAGACTGCGCATTGCCATCGGACAGGCCAGAGAATACGGTCTGCTCGGCAAAGACATTTTCGGAACCGGCTTTGATTTTGATATTGACTTAAGACTCGGTGCAGGCGCATTCGTCTGCGGTGAAGAAACCGCGCTGATGACTTCCATCGAAGGTAACCGCGGTGAACCCAGACCCCGTCCGCCTTTCCCGGCAGTCAAAGGTCTGTTCGGCAAGCCGACCATCTTAAATAACGTTGAAACATGGGCAAATATCCCGCAGATCATCTTAAACGGTCCCGAATGGTTCTCATCCGTCGGTACGGAAAAATCAAAAGGAACCAAGGTCTTCGCGCTCGGCGGTAAGATCAACAACACCGGCCTTGTGGAGATCCCGATGGGTACCACGCTCCGCACGGTCATCGAAGACATCGGCGGCGGCATCCCGAACGGCAAGAAGTTCAAAGCGGCACAGACGGGCGGCCCTTCCGGCGGATGTATCCCGGCTGAGCATTTCGACATTCCGATCGATTACGATAACCTGTTAAGCATCGGTTCGATGATGGGTTCCGGCGGTCTGATCGTTATGGACGAAGACAACTGTATGGTAGATATCGCGAAATTCTTCCTGCAGTTTACGGTTGACGAGTCCTGCGGTAAATGTACACCGTGCCGTGTCGGCACCAAGAGAATGCTGGAGATCCTCGACAAGATCACCGAAGGCAAAGGCACCATGGAAGATCTGGATACACTTGAGGATCTGGCATACTATATCAAGGAAAACGCACTCTGCGGTCTGGGACAGACGGCTCCGAACCCTGTTCTTTCCACGCTCCGTTATTTCCGTGATGAATATGTGGCACACATCAAAGAGAAGAAGTGTCCTGCAGGCGTATGTAAGTCCCTGATCAACTTCTACATCGATCCGGACAAGTGTAAAGGATGTACGCTCTGCGCAAGGAACTGTCCTGCGAACGCGATCAAGGGTGAGGTCAGAAATCCTCATGTGATCGACATCGAGAAGTGCGTGAAGTGCGGAACATGTATGGATAACTGCAAGTTTGGCGCGATCATTAAGAAATAACGGGAGGAGACCGAAATGGGAGATATTACTTTAAAGATCAACAATGTAGAAGTATCTGCTCCGGAAGGCTCTACGATCTTGGAAGCCGCCAGACTGGCACAGATTGAGATTCCTACATTATGTTTTCTGAAAGACATTAACGAGATCGGCGCATGCAGAATGTGCGTTGTGGAAGTAAAGGGCGCAAGATCGCTGGTTACGGCCTGCGTATACCCGATCACCGAGGGCATGGAAGTATTCACGAACACCCCGAAGGTTGTTTCGTCCAGAAAGAAGACTCTGGAACTGCTGCTCTCCAATCATGAGAAGAAGTGCTTATCCTGTATCCGCAGCGAGAACTGCGAACTGCAGAAACTCTGCAAGGACTACGGGATCGAGGACGAGAACAAGTATGACGGTGAGAAACCGCAGTATGAACTCGATGAGTCTGCTGCACACATGGTCAGGGATAACAACAAATGTATCCTCTGCCGCCGTTGTGTGGCTGCCTGCGAAAAGACACAGGGCATCGGCGTGATCGGTGCAAATGAGCGCGGATTCAAGACCTTTATCGGATCGGTATTTGATTTTGATCTTGCGGACACCAGCTGCGTCAGCTGCGGACAGTGTATCGCGGTCTGCCCGACCGGCGCACTGTATGAGAAAGACTTTACGGATGAGGTATTTGCGGCGATCGCGGATCCCGAGAAATATGTGGTCGTACAGACGGCTCCCGCCGTTCGTGCAGCCATTGCGGAAGAGTTCGGCAATCCGATCGGAACAAACGGCGAAGGCAAGATGATCGCAGCACTGCGCCGCCTCGGATTCGACAAAGTCTTCGATACCAACTTCAGCGCTGACTTAACGATCATGGAAGAAGCCAACGAGTTGATCGAACGTGTGCAGAATAACGGTGTTCTGCCGATGATCACATCCTGTTCTCCGGGCTGGGTTAAATACTGCGAGCATTACTACCCGGATCTGATCGATCATCTGTCTTCCTGCAAATCCCCGCAGCAGATGTTCGGCGCGATCACCAAGTCTTACTTTGCCGAGAAGGTCGGCGTGGACAAGGAAAAGATCGTGATGGTATCCGTAATGCCTTGTACCGCCAAGAAATTCGAGATCGGACGTGACGACCAGGATGCAAACGGTCTGCCGGATGTGGATATCGCATTAACGACCAGAGAACTGGCCCGCATGATCAAGAAGGCAGGGATCCGCTTCAACGATCTTCCGGAAGATGAAGAATATGATCATCCGCTCGGCGACCACAGTGGCGCGGGCGTGATCTTCGGTGCTACCGGCGGTGTTATGGAAGCAGCACTCCGTACCGCAGTTGAGACGCTGACAGGCGAAGAACTGAAAGCGCTTGACTTCAAGGAAGTGCGTGGAACGGCCGGCATCAAGGAAGCGACCTATCCGGTTGCAGGCATGGATGTGAAGGTTGCCGTTGCCAGCGGCTTAAGCAATGCAAAGATCCTGCTCGACAAGATCCGCAAGGGCGAAGCAGATTATCAGTTCATCGAGATCATGGCATGTCCCGGCGGCTGCGTAAACGGCGGCGGACAGCCTCAGGTTCCCGGTTATGTGCGCAATACCGTTGATGTACGCGCGAAGAGAGCCTCCGTTCTCTATGATCTGGATCAAAAGGCAACGATCAGAAAATCTCACGAAGTTCCGGAGATCAAGAAACTGTATGAGGAGTTCCTTGGCAAGCCGGGCAGCGAGAAGGCACATCATCTTCTGCATACAAGCTATGTAAAGAGAGAAGTCAACCGTCTCGACTGATCGTAAATACAGAAGTAGCTTTAAACAGATCTCCCGTATCGGAATTGTTCCGGTACGGGAGATTTTTTTCTGTTAATCGGCAGCATGGAGTGATAAAATAGAAAAGTAATTTGTGCTTTTGAAGAAAACGTAAAACGAGAGGGGCCAACATGAAGAAAGGATTTGACAACGACAAGTACCTGATCATGCAGTCTGAGCATATCAGAGAGCGGATCTCCAAATTCGGGGACAAACTGTATCTGGAATTCGGCGGGAAGCTGTTTGATGACTATCATGCATCCAGGGTGCTTCCGGGATTTGAACCGGATGCGAAACTGCAGATGCTGCTGCAGCTGAAGGATCAGGCAGAGATCGTGATCGTGATCAATGCGGCCGATATCGAAAAAAACAAGATCAGGGGAGATTTAGGCATCACCTATGACGTGGATGTCAGACGCCTGATGAAAGAGTTTTCCGACCGCGGGCTCTATGTCGGCAGCGTCGTGATGACGCATTACAGCGGACAGGGCAGCGCGGACCTGTTTAAGAAACGCCTGGAGAAAAAGGGTGTAAAGGTTTATCTGCACTACATGATCGATGGCTATCCCAACAACATCCCACTGATCGTCAGCGACGACGGATTCGGCAAAAACGATTATATCGAGACAACAAGACCCCTGGTGGTGATCACGGCTCCCGGACCCGGAAGCGGAAAAATGGCCACCTGCCTTTCCCAGCTCTACCACGACAATAAAAGAGGCGTAAAAGCCGGCTACGCGAAATTCGAAACTTTTCCGATCTGGAACATTCCTTTAAAACATCCGATCAATCTGGCATATGAAGCGGCAACTGCCGATCTCAACGATATCAACATGATCGACCCGTTCCATTTAGAGGCTTACGGAGAGACGACGGTCAACTACAACCGCGATATTGAGATCTTCCCCGTGCTCAGCGCGATCTTTGAGCGCATTTACGGGGAATGCATTTACAAATCTCCCACGGATATGGGCGTCAACATGGCAGGGAACTGCATTGTCGACGACGAAGCCTGCTGCGAGGCGTCCAAAGCGGAGATCATCCGCAGATACTATACGACGATGAACCGCGTGGTCAACGAAGAGGCTACGGAGAATGAGGCTTACAAGATCGAACTGATCATGAAACAGGCCAAGATCACGACGGATGACAGACCGGTCACCATCGCGGCCAACGAAAGGGCGGCAAAACTCGGTGTGCCGACGGCTGCGATCGAGCTTTCCGACCACCACATCATCACATCCAAGACCACAGACCTTCTCGGCGCTTCGGCCGCGCTTTTGCTGAATGCGCTCAAATATCTCGGAAATGTGGATCATGATACGCACCTGATCTCACCGGATGCGATCGAACCGATCCAGGAACTGAAAGTCAGATATCTGGGGGGCAAAAACCCGAGACTGCATACGGATGAAGTGCTGATTGCGCTTTCCCTTGCGGCGCTTACCGACAAAAATGCCAAGGCCGCCATTACGCAGCTGCCGAAACTGCGCGGCTGCCAGGTTCATACTTCCGTTATGCTTTCGGAAGTGGATATCAAAACATTTAAGCGGCTCGGCGTGGATCTGACCTGTGAGCCGGTCAGAAAATTCAAGACGACATATTAACGGAGGCCGAAGATGGAAAAAGCAGCACTGGTCATTATGGCCGCCGGCATGGGAAGCAGATACGGAGGCTTAAAACAGATCGATCCGGTTGACGAACAGGGCAACAAGATCATTGATTTCAGTATCTATGATGCTATCCGGGCCGGATTTGAAAAGGTTGTTTTTGTGATCAAAAAAGAACATGAGGCGGACTTCAGATCCTGCATCAGTGACCGGATCGGAAACCGGATAGAGATTGCATATGCGTATCAGGAACTTGAAAACATCCCGGAGGACTGCAGTGTACCGGACGGCAGGGTGAAGCCCTGGGGCACCGGTCATGCGGTGTTATCCGCTTCTCATCTTCTGAACGGGCCGTTCGCGGTGATCAATGCGGATGATTTTTACGGAAGGGAAGCCTTCCGGATGATCCATGATTACCTGATGGAAAACCGGGATACAGACAAATACCGGTACGCCATGGTCGGATATGCCCTGAAGAACACACTGACCGAAAACGGATCCGTATCCAGAGGCGTCTGCGAAACGGATGCGCAGGGTTTTCTGAAAGATATCGTCGAGCGGACGAAGATTTTGAGACAGGATAACAGGATCGTCTATACGGAAGACGGGGAGCATTATTTTCCGCTTTCCAAAGACTGCATCGTATCCATGAACATGTGGGGATTTTCCGTAAGCTTTCTGAACGAAGCAAAAGAGCGTTTTGCAGCATTCTTCCGTAAAACCGTTCCCGCTAACCCGCTGAAGGCGGAATTCTATCTGCCGTTTGTCGTGGACGAACTGCTGAAGGAAGGAAAAGCGGATGTGAAAGTGCTTCAGTCACAGGACCAGTGGTTTGGCGTGACCTACCAGGAAGACAAGCCTTTTGTGCAGAAAAGCATCCGTGAATTAAAGGAACAGGGGATCTATCCGGAAATCCTCTGGCCGTAAAAGGACCTGAAAAAGGCGGAGGGTCAGTGGAAGGCCGATTCGTAATCATAATGCAGGGCAAAATCATTCATGCCAAGTAAAGTGTCGTAGTAATCATCCTGCGACACTTCTTTTTTGCCGTCCCGCATGCATTCATACATCATATGGTTGACGCTTTGGTCGAAATGCGAATAATCCCGGTAGTGGTCCAGATCGGTGATCAGGTCGAAGTCGTCCTGAAAATAGAAGAGCCGGACATTTTCGTGGGTAAGCAGCTGCTTGTAGACGCGTTCCAGCGTGCAGATCTCCGCGGTCAGGTTGCCGTGTCTGACACAGTCATCCCAATAATAGATGCTGTAGGGGCTTGCGTAAAAATAAAAGGTCACATCGCTTCTCTCTTCCAGATACGGCTCGATCGAATGCAGAAAACTGTCCGCGTAGGCAAAATAGACATCATATGATTTTTCCTCTTCCGGAACAAGAACACGCTGCGTAGTGTAGACGCCCCTTGCGATATACTTGGAAAACTGGTAATCATCCGCCCAGATATAGGCATCATCGGCGGTCTCTGTCGCATTGTTGATGAGAAACTTCGGAATGTATTCGAGCACAACGGATTTGTTCCAGACATAGTAAGGATCGTCGAGTACATTGTTGTTGGCAAGGTAGGAAGGGATGGTGACGGGGTAGCGGTCCGGATTGTTGGTGAGCAGGTAGTTGTCCAGAGAAAACACGATATTCTTTACTTCCTGATGCGAGCAGACCTCATCAAGCATGACCGCATAATCGGAAAAATGGGCGCCCTGCAGACAGAGTTTGATACAGGAAGTGCCGAACACACCGTCTTCAAACCACGATGCGCGGAAATTCTCGCTCATGGAAGAACCGATCAGGGCCGTATCGTAGGTCAGGTGCTTTGCGACACCGGCCATGGCGGAACGCTCATCGGTTTCCACGGCCTGCAGCTTTCCGATGGGGGCATGATAGTGCAAAAAAGGGTCAATGACGATGACCAGAAGCGCGATCAAAGCCAGAACGGAAAGAGTATATGTGATTGTCCGCAGGAAAAACTGTCTGGTGTTCATGACCGGCTCCTGTTAAAAATTCACATAGATAAATTTGGAGATCTCCGAAAGCGACAGGATCCCCATGACCAGCAGGGCTGTACAGGCCGCGGCCAGTTTCGGCGAAGGCCTGAAGCTGTCTGTCCGTTCGTCCGTGTTCTTCATAAAGATTGAGGCAAGCAGCGCAAACAGCAGGACCGACAGGATCATCACCATGCCGGTATAATAGGTGGAAAGCGTTGTAAAGCGCATGACGAGCCACTGCAGGATATTGCATTCCGCAGGCGTGGCCGCAGCGATAAATTCGATGTTGATCGGAACAAGGCCGCCGGTGAACAGTTCCTTAAAAAAGGCGTGCGCCGTCGTTAAGTCCGGGGCGCGGAAGTATACCCAGGTCAGATTGACAAAGGCAAAAGTCAGCAGAAAACGGAGTGTTTTCGGCCATTTGACACTGAACGGCTTAAGCAGTTTGCTGCAGATGATCCCGGCGCCGTGGATGGCGCCCCAGAGCAGGAAATTTAAGGATGCGCCGTGCCAGAGCCCGCTGAGCAGAAAGACGATCATATGGTTGATGTAAGTGCGGACTTTCCCTTTGCGGTTGCCGCCGAGCGGAAAATAGACATAAACCCTGAAAAACCTGGTCAGGCTCATATGCCAGCGTTTCCAGAATTCGGCGATGGAAAGGGAACGGTAAGGCGAGTCGAAGTTTCTGACCAGATCGAAACCCAAAAACAGACAGACCGCGCGGGCCATATCGCAATATCCGGAAAAGTCAAAGTAGATCTGCAGGGTATAGGACAGCATGACAAGAAACGCATTGGTCGTCCCCAGCGCGTCGATATTGGCATAGCCCCAGTCCACATATTTGGAAAGCGTGTCGGCAAGGAGCACTTTTTTGGCGATGCCGAAGGATAAGCAGATCATGGCTTTGGACCATTTGTCAAAATCGATCTTTTTTCGGATCGCGCGGTTGATCTCGGGAACCATTTCGGTTGACAGCGCAATGGGTCCCACCGTGACTTTCGGGAAAAACGAAACAAAGACCGCGTAATCGAGGAAGGAACAGCGGTTACCTGGATCTTTGTAACAGTCCGAAAGATAAGCGATCTGCGAAAAGGTGTAAAAACTGATCCCGAGCGGCAGGATCAGGGAAGAAAACGTAAACGTCGTATGGAAAAGGGAATTGGAGATCCCTTCAAAGAAGAGCAGGTATTTGCAGTAGACCAAAACGCCGAGATCCAGGACGATCCCAAGGATGAGCGCGGGCTTTTTTTTCTTCAGGCAGAGCAGGGAGATCAGGTAGTTGAGGACAATGCTGACACAGAGTACGGCCAGGGCTTTTAAGTTGTGAAGGCCGTAAAAAAACAAAGAAGCGCATAATAAAAAGCACTTGGGAATCAGGGGATTCTTTGCGCGCTTCAGCAAATGAAATCCTGCCACAACAAGCGGCAGAAAGATGAAAATATAGGAATACGAATTAAATACCATGAAAAAACCCCTGTAAATACAACTCACCCTCGATGTCATTATATCGGATTTGTTCATAAAAATCTACAGAATATGTTTAGGAAGTTTATGACTTTTTCATACTCAGATTATTGATTTATCGGCAAACTCTTCATATAATTGTGAAAGACGGTTCAAAAAGGAGAAGACCATGGACAATAAAGACGACCGGAATCAGAACAAGAACAACAAGGGCAACCGGCAGACCATTTTTATCCTGCTGGTGGCATCTCTTGTGATGCTGCTGATCCTTTCCTATATGCGTACCACACTGGCAGGAGCGGCAAACCAGAAGATCAGCTATGATGAATTTCTGGCCAAGGTGGATAACGGCGAGATCGAAAGCGTGGAGATCAGCCGGGATGAGATCACCGTGACGCCCAAAAAACAGACCAATCCTTATGTGACGCAGACCTATTATACGGTGCCGGTAGAGGATGACAACCTGCCGGACAGACTGCTGAAGGCAGGGGTCAAATTTGAGCAGAAGGAAAGCAACGCATCCGAAATGATCGTTTCGATCCTGGTCAGCTATGTTCTGCCGATCGTTCTGGTGTGGATCGTTTTAAGCTTTGTGATGCGCCGCATGTCAAAGGGCGGCGGTGTCATGGGTGTCGGAAAAAGCACCGCGAAGGTCTATATCCAAAAGGAAACCGGGATCACGTTCAAGGACGTTGCCGGACAGGATGAGGCCAAGGAATCCCTGCAGGAAGTGGTGGATTTTCTGCACAATCCCGGAAAGTATGCCAAGATCGGTGCCAAGCTTCCCAAAGGCGCGCTTTTGGTGGGACCTCCGGGAACCGGAAAAACGCTGCTTGCAAAGGCGGTCGCCGGAGAAGCGCATGTGCCGTTTTTCTCTTTGGCGGGCTCCGACTTTGTGGAAATGTATGTCGGTGTCGGCGCATCCCGTGTGAGAGACCTCTTTAAGGATGCGCAGAAAAACGCGCCCTGTATCATTTTCATCGATGAGATCGATGCGATCGGAAAGAGCCGTGACAGCAGATACGGCGGCGGAAATGACGAAAGAGAACAGACGCTGAACCAGCTCCTTGCGGAGATGGACGGTTTCGATACTTCCAAGGGTATCCTGATCCTGGCTGCGACCAACAGGCCGGAGATCTTAGACAAGGCGCTGCTCCGTCCCGGACGTTTTGACAGACGGATCATCGTGGACAAGCCGGACTTGAAAGGAAGACTGGATACCTTAAAAGTGCATTCCAAGGATGTGCTGATGGATGAAACGGTTGATTTTAACGAAGTTGCGCTCGCCACTTCCGGCGCGGTCGGTTCCGACCTTGCCAACATGGTGAACGAAGCTGCGATCAACGCGGTCAAGAACGGCAGGGAAGCCGTAAACCAGAAAGACCTGCTCGAGGCCATCGAGGTCGTCATGATGGGAAAAGAAAAGAAGGACCGCGTCATGAGCAAGGAAGAGAAGCGGATCGTATCCTTCCACGAGATCGGGCACGCGCTGGCTTCCGCCCTGCAGAAAAATACCGATCCGATCCAGAAGATCACGATCGTGCCCCGTACCATGGGCGCGCTGGGTTATGCCTGGTATGTTCCGGATGAAGAGAAACACCTGCGCTCCAAGAAAGAACTGGAAGAACGCATCATCACGGCGCTTGCGGGCCGGGCGGCAGAGGAGATCGTGTTCGGAAAGGATTCGATCACGACCGGCGCTGCGAACGATATCGAACAGGCAACGAATTCCGTTCGCGCCATGATCACGCAGTACGGCATGTCCGAGCGTTTCGGACTGGTACAGATCGAGTCCGTCGAGGACCGGTATCTGAACGGACGCACGGTCATGAACTGCTCCGACAAGACGGCAGCGGATGTGGACACGGAAGTACAGAGGATGCTGGCAGGCGCCTACGAGGAAGCAAAGAAGCTTCTGCTTGAAAACCGCGAGCTGATGGATGAGCTTGCCGAGTTCTTATTGGAAAAAGAATCCATTACGGGCAAGGAGTTTATGAAGATCTTTAACCGGAGCAAGGGCATCCCCGACGAAGAGGACGAAACGAAAGAAGAGGGCGCTGAGGAAAAAGGCTCCGAAGAAAAAGTGACCGAAGAAAAGGGCGCTGAAGAAAAAGAGACCGAAGAAGCAGGTTTGGGAGAACAGAAGGCGGCAGAAAACACGGAAGATGAAACGGCCTGACATCGAAGAGGAACTGAAAAAACTGCCGAAGAAACCCGGCGTTTATATCATGCATGATGAGGATGACAACATCATCTATGTGGGAAAAGCCGTCATTCTCAGGAACCGTGTGCGCTCGTATTTCAGAGAGAGCACCAAAAAAACCGAAAAGATCGCGCAGATGGTATCGAAGATCGACTGGTTCGAGTATGTGGTAACGGACTCCGAACTGGAAGCGCTGGTATTAGAAAATAACCTGATCAAGGAACATCAGCCCAAGTACAATACCATGCTCAAGGATGACAAGACCTATCCGTATATCAAAGTCACCCTTCAGGAAACGTATCCGAGGATCTTGGTCACCAGGCAGGTCAAAAAAGACAATGCCAGGTATTTTGGGCCATACACATCTGCCGCTTCCGTCAGGGAAACGGTCGATCTGCTGCGGAAACTTTACAAGATCAGAATGTGCAGGAACCTTAAGGAAGGTTCCTGCCTTTATTATCATATCGGACAGTGCGATGCGCCCTGCGAGAAAAAGATCTCCGGGGAAGAATACGGCGAAAACGTCAAAAAGGCCCTGCAGTTTTTAAACGGAGACTACAAGCCCCTGCTTTCCGCTCTGAAAGAACAGATGCTTGAAGCCTCGGAAAATATGGAGTTTGAAAAAGCCGCGGAGTTAAGGGACCGGCTGCAGGCCGTACAGCAGATCGCCCAGAAACAGAAGATCACGGATCTTGCAGGGGACGATAAAGACATCATCGCGCTCGCAAGCGACGAACAGTCCGTGATCGTGCAGGTCTTTTTTGTCCGGGAAGGCAAGATCCTCGGCAGGGAACATTTTTACATGAAGCATACCGAGGATGAGAAGGCAGAGGACATCCTGAAAAGCTTCATCATGCAGTACTATGCAAATTCCCCGCAGATCCCGAAAGAGCTGATCGTCTCTTCTGCCGTAACGGATCAGGAACTGCTCGAGGACTGGCTTCGGGATCTGAAAAAATCAAAGGTTGCGATCACAACACCGGTCAAGGGAAAGAAAGAAAAACTGGTGGAACTTGCGGAAAAAAACGCAAAGATCGTATTGCAGCAGGACATCGAAAAGATCAAAAACGCAAAACGGAAAAAAGAAAGCGCGCTGCATGAGTTAGAGACCCTCCTTAAGCTCGATCCGATCGACAGGATCGAAGCCTACGATATTTCCAACATCAGCGGGTTCAATGCGGTCGGTTCCATGGTCGTGTTTGAAGACGGAAACCGGAAGAAGAACGATTACAGGAAATTTAAGATCAGATCCGTTGAGGGCCCCGATGATTACGCGAGCATGAGAGAGGTGCTGACGAGACGGTTCTCTCACGGCCTGAAAGAACGGGAAGAAGGAAAAGAGGGCGGCTTTGTGAAATTCCCGGATCTCATCATGATGGACGGCGGAAAGGGACAGGTCAATATTGCCACCTCCGTTTTGGAAGAACTGGGATTGGACATTCCCGTCTGCGGCATGGTCAAAGATGACAGGCACAGAACGAGAGGCCTGTATTTTCAAAACGAAGAGATCGCGATCGATACAAGGGGAGAAGGATTTAAACTGATCACCAGGATCCAGGATGAGGCGCACCGCTTTGCAATTACCTTCCACAGGTCTTTACGCGGCAAAGAGCAGGTACATTCCGTTCTGGATGATATCCCGCAGGTCGGGAAGAAGAGACGTCTCGAACTGATGCGGTATTTTCAGGGGATTGAAGAGCTGAAGGAAGCGGATCAGGAAACGCTGATGAAGGTTCCGGGGATGAACGCGAGAGCGGCCCGGTCGATCTACGATTTTTTCCATGAGACAAAACAGGAATCCTGACAAGTGCTTCTTGTGCGGGATGATTTTTCTATGGTACAATAAAGTTCAGACATGAAATGAACCGCGGGGGAAAATATGGCAACTGTAGCTGTTAGTACTTTAATCGAAAAAATGCAACTGACGAATCTGACGCCGGAGATCGACGTGCAGAAGATCAAGATCACGCAGCCGGATATCAACAGACCGGCCCTGCAGCTTGCCGGATACACGGAGCATTTTGAAAGAAGCCGTGTCGAGATCATCGGGTTCGTCGAATATTCCTATATGGAAAGCCTTTCCGAAGAGGTAAGGAAGGAACGCTACAACGAGGTGATCTGCGAAGAGGCGCCCTGTTTTGTGTTCTGCAGGGAATTGCAGCCGGATCCGATGTTTCTGGAAGTGGCGAAAAGCAAAAACGTTCCCGTGCTTTCCACGAACAAGCCGACATCCGCTTTTATGGCGGAGATCATCCGCTGGCTGAACGTGAAGCTCGCTCCCTGCGTTTCCGTACACGGAGTTCTGGTCGATGTTTACGGCGAAGGCGTTCTGATCACGGGTGAAAGCGGTATCGGTAAAAGTGAGGCGGCGCTCGAACTCGTAAAGCGCGGACACCGTCTGGTAACGGATGACGTTGTGGAGATCCGGAAAGTCAGCGACGATACCCTGATCGGCTCTGCGCCGGATATCACGAAGCATCTGATCGAGCTGCGCGGGATCGGGATCGTGGACGTTAAAATGCTTTTCGGTGTTTCTTCGGTCAGAGACACACAGTCCATCGATCTGGTGATCCGTTTGGAAGAATGGGACAAAGACAAGAATTACGACAGGATCGGACTCGAAGAAGAATATATCGAGTATCTGGGCAACAAGGTTGTCTGCCATAACATTCCGATCAGACCCGGCCGGAACCTGGCGATCATCTGCGAGTCGGCCGCGGTCAACTACCGTCAGAAGAAGATGGGTTATAACGCTGCAAAGGAACTGTATGCAAGAGTACAGAATTCCCTGAAGCAGCGAGAGGATGAAGCATAATCATAGGTGGGAGAGAAAATGGGTAAATACTGTTTTGGCGTCGATGTCGGCGGAACAACGATCAAAATGGGACTGTTCAGTTCGTCAGGAGACCTTCTGGAAAACTGGGAGATCCCGACGGATAAAAGCGAACAGGGAAAGAACATTACGCGGGACATTGCCGCAGCGATCGAACAGAAGCTGAAGGACAGAGGGATTTCGAGAGCGGATGTTCTGGGCGTCGGACTCGGCGTTCCCGGACCTGTTGACAAGAACGGCGTGGTTTATCAGGCCGTGAATCTCGGATGGGGCAATTTCAATCTGCAGAATGAAATGCAGGAACTGACGGGATTTTTGGTCAAAGCCGGAAATGACGCAAATGTCGCGGCGCTCGGTGAGCAGTGGAAAGGCGGCGGCAAAGGCTGTGATGACATGGTATTCGTAACGCTCGGCACCGGTGTCGGCGGCGGGATCATCATCAACGGCAAAATGCTGGTAGGCTCCGGCGGAGCCGGCGGCGAGATCGGACATATCCATCTGGAAGACAATGAGACCGAAGCCTGCGGATGCGGCAATTTCGGATGCTTAGAGCAGTATGCGAGCGCAACGGGCATTACAAGGCTTGCAAACAGAAAACTGAGCGCTTCCGATAAGGACAGTGTGTTAAGACATGAGACCGTTTCCGCAAAGAGTGTGTTTGATGCGGTAAAGGCAGGGGATGAGCTGGCGATGGAAGTGGCCGAAGAATTCGGCGAATATCTGGGGAAAGGCCTTGCGATCATTGCCGATGTCAGCAACCCGAAAGTATTCGTTATCGGCGGCGGCGTTTCCAAAGCAGGCGATGTGCTCATTTCCTATGTACAGAAATACTATAAGAAATATGTATTCCATGCCAACAGGGGCGCGCTGTTCTCGCTGGCAGTATTGGAAAACGATGCCGGCATTTACGGCGCGGCAAAACTGATTCTGGAAGGATAAGATGAAAGAAACCCTGAAGAAAGAGATCCTCCGGATCATCGGGGAGGATCAGATCTTATATCAGGAACCGATGTCAGATCATACGACATTTCGCGTCGGCGGACCGGCGGAAACGTTTCTGATCCCACATAACGAAAAAGAGGCGGCTGCTCTGCTCCGCCTTTTTTCTGATTGTGAGGAACCGTTTTTTGTACTTGGAAACGGGAGCAATCTGCTGGTCAGCGACAAGGGCTATCAAGGAACCGTGATCCTGATCGACAGGAATATGGACGGCTGCGAGATCCGCGGGGAGGAACTGACCGCACAGGCGGGTGCGCTGCTTGTAAGGCTTGCATCCCGCGCGCAGGCAGCGGGACTTGCCGGTCTGGAATTTGCTTCCGGGATCCCGGGGACCGTGGGCGGCGCCGTTACGATGAATGCCGGCGCGTACGGATCCGAAATAAAAGATGTGGTCACATCGGTCCGCCTGTTTGATGCGAAGAAAAAAGAGATCGTGGAAATTCCCGGGGAAGACATGCATTTTTCCTACCGCCACAGTCTGGTCAAAGAGGGTATGTACACGGTGCTTGGCGCAGCCTTCCGGTTACATGGAGACGACCCGGAAGAGATCCTGAAGAGGATGGAAGAGTTAAGAGAAAAGCGCACTTCCAAACAGCCCCTGGAATATCCGAGCGCAGGCTCCACATTTAAAAGACCGGAGGGATCCTTTGCCGGAAAGCTGATCGAAGAGGCCGGACTGAAAGGGTGCCGTGTGGGCGGTGCGATGGTATCGGAAAAACATGCGGGATTTGTGATCAATGAAGATCATGCGACGGCGCAGGATATCATTACCCTGATCCGAAAGATCAGAGAACAGGTATATGAAAGATCCGGGATCCTTTTAGAGCCGGAAGTCTGTATGCTTGGTGAGGACCTTACATTATGAGATTTGTGGTTGTGACGGGAATGAGCGGCGCCGGAAAGAGCAGCGCGCTGCATATGCTGGAAGATGCAGGGTACTATTGTGTCGACAATCTGCCGGTACCTCTGATCGAAAAATTTGCGGAGCTGGTTTCGACACCGAACTCCGAGATCGAAAAAGTCGTGATCGGCGTGGACGTCAGGACAGGCCAGGGCTTTCTGGAACTTGACCGGGTGCTGGACGAAATGACTAAGAACGGCATGCCGTTTGAAGTGCTCTTTTTCGAGGCTTCCGATGAGATCTTAGTCAAGCGCTACAAAGAAACGAGGCGCGTGCATCCTCTTGCCGGAGAGGGAAGGGTCGAGAACGGGATCGAAAAAGAGCGGGAACTCCTTGTCTCGATCAAGCGCAGGGCGGATTATATCCTGGACACGAGCCAGATGCTCACAAGGGACTTAAAAAAAGAGATCGATAAGATCTTCGTGAGCAATCAGAGCTATTACAAGAGCCTGTTTGTCACGATCGTTTCCTTCGGATTCAAGTACGGGATCCCGACGGATGCGGATCTGGTGTTCGATGTCCGGTTTTTACCCAATCCGTACTATTTTGACGAATTGAAGAACAAGAACGGAAACGATCAGGAAGTGCAGGAATATGTTCTGGGCTTTCCGGAAGCGGGCCAGTTTCTTGACAAACTGGAAGACATGCTCAGGTTCCTGTTCCCCAAATACATCCTGGAGGGCAAGAACCGGCTCGTGGTGACGATCGGATGTACCGGCGGAAAACACAGAAGCGTCACACTTGCCAATGCGCTTTATGAGCGGCTGAAAAGCCATGAAGATTACGGATTTAAGATCGAGCACAGAGATATAGACAAAGATTCCCTCAGAAAGAAGTAGGAAAGATGTCCTTTTCCCAAAGCGTCAAAGAAGAACTTGCCGGCCTGATCTCACAGGCCAGGCATTGCAATATTGCGGAGATCGCGGCCCTGCAGTTTTATTCGGACGGCAGGGATGAGACAGCGGATCTTACGCTTGTCGAAAACGAAACGGTCCGCAGAAAATACTTTACTTTGCTAAAAAAAACATTTAATATAGATATTGCGCTGTATCATCAGCAAAAAGAGCAGGTTTTTGAGGCCATCCGGGGCCCGAGTCTTTTGCAGAAATCATGTTGCCGGAGAGCATATCTGAGAGGCGCGTTTCTGGCAGCAGGATCTGTCAGCGATCCCGAAAAGTCCTATCATCTGGAACTGATCTGTCATTCCCAGAAAAGGGCGGATGAGATTCGGGAATTGCTCTCGACCTTTGAGATCGATGCCAGACAGGTCATCCGCAAGAAAAACCATGTGGTGTATTTGAAAGAAGGAACGCAGATCGTCGATACACTGAATGTGATCGGCGCGCATCATGCCCTGATGGATTTCGAGAACTCGAGGATCTTCAAGGACATGCGGAATTCCATCAACCGCAGGGTGAACTGTGAGACGGCCAACATCGGAAAGACCGTGACGGCATCCGTCAAACAGACAGAAGACATCAGGCTGATCATACAGAGCGGGGAATACGCCGGACTGCCGAAGCCGTTACAGGAAATGGCTGACATCAGGCTGCAGTATCCGAACGTTCCCTTAAAAGAACTGGGCGAACTGATGACGCCGCCGATCGGGAAATCCGGCGTGAATCACCGGTTAAGAAAGTTGAGTGAGATCGCGGACAGGCTGCGGTCCCATCAGACAGGAGGAGAAATATTATGATCAAAAAAGAAGTGGAGATCCGGCTGGAAAACGGGCTTGAGGCAAGACCGATCGCACTTCTGGTACAGGTTGCCAGCCAGTATGAGAGCTCGATCTACATTGAATCCGAAGGAAAACGGGTCAATGCAAAGAGCATTATGGGAATGATGACACTCGTGCTTTCCGCAGGCGACAGGATCGTTGTGTCGGCGGACGGAAAAGACGAGGAAGAAGCGCTTGCAGGCGTGGAAGCATATCTGCGCGGCAATTGATGCGTCTAAAAGGTGATGAAAGGAATGCGCAAACCGGCGAAACTCTTTATCGTACTCCCCTGCTACAATGAGGAGGAGATCCTTGAGCAGAGTGCCAGAACGGTTCTGGAAAAATACAGGGAACTGCTGGCCGAGAAAAAGATCGGCAAAAAAAGCCGTATTCTGTTTGTTGATGACGGCTCGAAAGACAGGACCTGGGAGATCATATCCGCTCTGCATGAAGAGGATCCCGTTTTCTGCGGGATCAGGCTTTCCAGAAACAAAGGGCACCAGATCGCCATCTATGCAGGCATGGACTATGCGGTTTCACAGGGCGCGCATTGTGTCGTAACGATCGATGCGGACCTTCAGCAGGATATCGATGCACTGCCCCGGTTTCTTGAGAAGTATTATGAAGGCTGCGATGTCGTATACGGCGTACGCGATTCGAGAGACACGGATCGCTTTTTTAAACGGACATCCGCAACGATCTATTATAAGATCATGCGGCTGCTCGGCTGTGATCTGATCGAACAGAGCGCCGATTACCGTCTGCTTTCCGACCGTGCCGTAAAAGCCCTTTCTTCCTATAAGGAAAGCAATCTGTTCATTCGCGGGCTGGTACCCGAGATGGGATTTCAAAGCGATACCGTATTCTTTCATGTGAAAGAGCGGGAGGCCGGAAGTTCCAAGTATACGCTTAAAAAGATGCTGAAGCTCGCGATCGACGGGATCACTTCGTTCAGCATCCAGCCGATCCGCTGGGTGATCCTGCTCGGGATCCTCGTATTCGTCATTTCGGTTGTAATGATGATCCTGACGCTCGTCGACCATGTACGGGGTGTCACGGTACCCGGCTGGTCCACCCTGACGATCTCCATCTGGTTTTTGGGAAGCGTGCAACTTCTGTCCTTAGGGATCATCGGTGAATACGTAGGCCGCACTTATATGGAAGCAAAGAGCAGGCCAAGGTATTTTATCAGCGATGAGACGGGAGAAGAGCATGATTGAGTTTCACGCGGATGATTACGGGATGTCCCTGCCGTCCTCTTTGAGGATCATCGAATGCATTGAAAAAGGAAATATCAACGGGATCAGTCTGATGCCAAATGCCCCGTGCTTTGCAGAATGTATGGAACTTTTGCAAAGGGAATGCAAAAGAGACATCAAAATGGCCATTCACCTGAACCTGATGACACAAAGACCGCTCGGCGACCCCGGCAGACTGCCGGATCTGGTGCGCCCTGACGGTTCTTTTTGCGTTTCGTACAAAAAACTGCTGCTGGCATCGGTCCTTCCGGGAATGAGAAAACGCTACATGAGGCAGATCAAGGAGGAACTTCTTCTGCAGATCAAAAAATGCCTCCCTTATTATCCGGAAGGCGCAAAGATCCGTCTGGACAGCCACAGGCATTTTCACATGGTCCCGGTCGTTTTTGATTCCCTTGCGCAGCTGATCGAAGAAGAAGGTCTTGCGGTGGAATACATCCGGATCATTCACGAAAAGCCCGCCTTCTACAGAAATATCTCCAAAACGGAGAACTTCCGGATGATCAATATCGTGAAGGCCGTGCTTTTGAACACATTGGGACGCGTGGACAAAAGACGGCAGCCTGCGCTTTATAAACGCGGTACGTCGGATTTTGCAAGCATCCTGCTCTCGGGCGTCATGACGGAGAAGAACCTGGACCTGCTGCTTGGAAATATCAAAAAGCACCGTGAAAAATTCAGGGACGATATTGAGCTGATGTTCCACCCGGGCGGTATATTCGAAAAAGAGGATCTGGAACAGATCACGGATGAGGAGGACAGGAAGTATATGTCCGATATGATGAGAAAGCGCGAAATGGCGGCGGTTATGAAACAATACGGACTGACGGGGGAGGATGTTTAGGTTCACGGTTTGTTCATAAGTTATTCAAAAAACTTTTACGCGATAATCATTTTCTGGTCATTTATGAAAAATATACTAACCTTATCAACAGGAAAACATCAGTTTGTACTATGAATACTTTTTCATAATAAATGCCAGGTGACCGATCACCTGGCATCCTCCCTTTTTCTGGGGCAAATTCCGATTTTACAAGAATCAGACGACTGTGGTATAATGGGCGCGTAGGTGTAAGAAACAGAGGGTATCCATGGAAAAGAAGGAAACAACCGGCAAAGCGCTTCAGGATATCGGGATCACCATATTGCTGGTAGCGCTTTTATTATGCGCTGTATTGCTTGCCGCGACAACAGAGCAGTATTTTGAAGGCCTGCTTATGCTGGCGGGCATTTTTCTTGCTGTCCTGTTTGCTGCGTTCCGCCTGACTGCCGTTGCGATCGTGATCGCGGGCCTGCAGACGGTTGCTTTTGTTGCCTATAAGATCTATTCCTATGTTACCGGCGTGTCCGAGGTCTACCCGATCTCGTTCTGCTGGGTGGCACTTACTCTGATGGCGGTAGCCGGCGCGATCATGTATGTCAGCGGCCTGAAGCAGATGAGACTTGAAAATCAGGTCTTAAAGCAGCAGGTGGAAGAACTGATCATGATCGATCCCCTGACCGGTTTCTACAATCTGCGCAGCATGTTCATGGATATTCAGACGCAGATCTCTTATGCAGAGAGAAACGGGAAAGCGATCTCTCTGATGATCATCAAACTCCGTTATCTGAAAGAATTAAAGAGTGTGCTTAAGAAGGCGCAGTACGATGAAGTGCGCGTGCGTCTGGCAAAGATCGTGGTCGATACGGTGCGTCTTGAGGACAGAGTCTATGTCATAGACGAGGAAGGCTCTCTCGGCGTGCTCTTAACCTGTGACAGAAACGGGGCCAAACTGGTAGAGGGAAGACTTCGGAAAAAACTGGATGATCCGGCTGCATTTGACGGGATCGCGCAGACATCGATCCGCGTCGAAGTCAAGATCGGAAGCCTTCAGTATAAAAAGGAAGAATTTGAAAGAGATGCAATTCTCTTTAAAGAACGCGTAGAGGAAGAGGTGGAATACGACTTATGCGATATTTCGTAACGGGAGGAGCCGGCTTTATCGGTTCCAACATGGTGGACAGACTGCTTTCGGAACCTGAAAACGAGGTCGTTGCGTACGACAATTTTTCGACGGGACGACGGGAATTTTTGGAAGAAGCGCTGAAGAACCCGCGCTTTACGCTTGCCGAGGGCGACACGCTTGACGAGGAAGCCATGACAAAGGCCATGGCCGGCTGTGATTTTGTCTTCCATTTTGCGGCCAATGCGGATGTCAGGATGGGCACCGAGCATCCTTCCAAGGATCTGAATCAGAACACCATCGCGACATTTCATGTATTGGAAGCCATGCGCGCCAACGGGATCAAACGGATCGGATTTTCTTCCACCGGTTCGGTTTACGGCGAGGCCGAAGTGATCCCGACACCGGAAGATGCACCGTTTCCGGTCCAGACCTCTCTTTACGGAGCGTCGAAGCTGGCCTGTGAAGGACTTCTTGCGGCTTATGCGGAAGGCTTTGACTATCAGGTTTATATCTTCCGTTTTGTTTCCATTCTCGGCGAGAGATATACACACGGCCATGTGTTTGATTTTGTAAAAAAACTGCAGGCGGATCCGACGAAGCTGCACATTCTGGGGAACGGAAAGCAGCGGAAGTCCTACCTGTATGTGAAGGACTGCATGGAAGCGATCCTGACCGTTATACGTAACGCCAAAGAGAAAGTCAACATCTTCAATCTCGGAACGGACGAGTACTGCGAAGTAAATGACTCGGTTGGCTGGATCTGTAAAAAGCTTGGCGTCACACCGGAATTTACCTATGCCGGCGGAGAACGCGGCTGGATCGGAGACAATCCGTTTATCTATCTGGACACGAAAAAAGTCAGGTCTCTGGGCTGGAAGCCGAAGGCGACCATCGAAGAAGGGGTTGTGAAGACGGTGGAATATCTGCTCGCCAATCCCTGGGTATTTTCGGCAAGAGAGTAGGGGAAACCGTTTACAATGAAAAATCTGGAGGATGTACAGGTCGTCGTTCTGATGGGCGGCCTGGGTACCCGGTTAAAAGAGCATACAAAGCAATGTCCGAAGTCCCTTGTGCAGGTTTTGTCCAAACCGTTTTTTGATTACGAGCTGGGCCTGCTGAAACAACGGGGCTTTCGTCGTTTTCTCTTTCTGATCGGCTATCATGCGGATATGATCGAGGAATACTATGGCGACGGATCGGACAGGGGCATTTCCATAGAATACTGCATGGACGGTGAAAAACTGCTTGGGACCGGCGGCGCAGTCAGGCATGCCCTGAAGTATCTCGACGAAGACTTTCTGCTGCTCTACGGCGACTCCTTTATGGATATCGATTACGAGGAAACCGTATACCGCTATTTTAAGGGAAAAGAAACGGGGCAGCGGGCTTTGATGACGGTGCTTAAAAACAATGACCGTTTTGACAAGAGCAACGTGATCATGCAGGGGGATAAGATCGTGCTTTATGACAAGCATCATACGCTGCCCGAGATGAACTACATCGATTACGGGGTCTGCATGTACGAGCGTTCTCTGTTTGAAGCCTACGAAGAAGACAGCGCGTTTGACATCGCCGAGATCCAGACGAAACTCAGCAAAGAAGGAAAACTGGCCGCGCATGTGGTGACCAGGCGCTTTTATGAGATCGGAAGTCCCGAAAGCCTTTCGGAATTCGAATCCTATGTCCGCTACCGGTTTGAAGAAGCGCATCCCGCGGTCTTTCTGGACAGAGACGGCGTGATCAACGAGATCGTTTACAATGAAGACACGGAGCTCCTGGACTCCGCGGCCAATGTCAGCCAGTTTCATATGTTCCCCTATGCAGCGGAGTCGATCAAAAAGATCCGCGAAAAAGGGTATTATGTGTTTGTGGTGACCAACCAGCCGGGCGCAGCCAAAGGAAAGACCACCCTGTGCAACCTTTACGATATCAATACGTTCCTGTGCGAAGAAACGGATGTGGACGAGGTGTTCATGTGTACGCATTATCCCGAAGCACAGCCGATGAGCCGGGAGCCGTATCTGATCAGGAAGTGCGATTGCAGGAAACCAAAGCCGGGACTGCTTGAGAGGGCCGCACAAAAATATCATCTCGATCTGCAAAATTCCTATATGGTCGGCGATTCCTTTACGGATGTTCTGGCCGGAAGGGCAATGGGAGTTAAGACCGTTCTGCTCGGCGGCATGCGCTGCGACGCATGCGAAAGACTTGACTACAACAAACCTGACTACATTTTAAAAGACCTGTCGGAGTTTGTTGAAGTAATATAGTGTTTGTTCTAAGCAAAGGAGGAAGCAAACATGAGCATGGATTACATTGATCAGTATCTGAAGGAAACGGTAACGATCGCAGAATCGGTTTCTAAGGAAGAGATCGAAAAAGGGATCCGGATCTTGAAGGATGTCAGAGCGCAGGAGGGGCGCCTGTTTATTCTGGGAGTAGGGGGCAGCGCGGCGAATGCGTCTCACGCGGTGAATGATTTTCGCAAGATCGGAAAGATCGAGACCTATGCGCCGACAGACAATGTTTCGGAACTGACCGCAAGGACCAATGACGAAGGCTGGGAGACCACGTTTTCGGAGTGGCTGAAAACTTCAAAGATCAACGAGAAGGACGCAGTCATGGTCTTTTCCGTTGGCGGAGGGAGCGAAACGACCTCTTTGAATATCGTCAATGCACTGAAACTGGCAAAAGAACGCGGCAGCAAAGTACTTTCCATCGTCTCGAGGACCGGCGGCTACGCGAAGCAGGTCAGCGATTCCTGTGTGCTGATCCCGGTTCTGTCCGACGATCGCATCACACCGCATGCCGAGGGCTGGCAGGGTGTGATCTGGCACCTGATGGTCAATGCATTAAACGCATAAGTTATAGAAGAAACGGAGAATGAAGATGAAATTTGAAGATCTGAAGATCACGCTGTATGCGGACGGCGCCGATATCGAAGGAATGAAGGAAGAATACAAAAAGGGCTATGTGAAAGGGTTCACGACCAACCCGACGCTGATGAAGAAGGCCGGCGTTACGGATTACATTACCTTTGCAAAAGAAGCGGTTTCACAGATCCCGGATCTTCCGCTTTCCTTTGAAGTGTTTTCGGATGACTTTGACGTGATGGAAAAAGAGGCGCATGTTCTGAGTGAACTCGGCGACAACGTCTATGTGAAGATCCCCATCACCAACGCAAGGGGAGAATCCAGTATTCCGCTGATCAAAAAACTGTCCGCAGCGGGACTCAAGCTGAATGTTACGGCGATCCTGACACTTGAGCAGGTGGAAGAGACCGTGGATGCATTCTGCCCCGGAACAAAGAACATTGTTTCCGTATTTGCGGGCAGGATCATGGATACCGGAGTGGATGCCGTACCTGTGATGAAAAAAGCGACCGAACTTTGCAGGAAAAAACCCGGAACGCTTTCGCTCTGGGCAAGCTGCAGGGAGGTCTACAACATCATTCAGGCCGATGCGTGCGGTACGGATATCATTACCGTGACCAATAACCTTCTGGCAAAACTGCCGAACCTCGGCAAGGACTTAAAACAGCTGTCTTTGGAAACGGTGCAGATGTTTGCGTCGGATTCCAAGGCTTTGGGCTTTTCCATTTTGTCGTAAACAGGCGAAATCCTTTCGTTTTCTGAAAAAGCATTTCATTTTTTGTTTAGAAATACTTAACAAATTAGAGTGTTGACATCATTCTGTGGCGGTGCTATTTTAGTTACAGGCAATGTTAGCACTCTTTTTTGTCGAGTGCTAACAACAGAGGAAGAGGGGCGGAATCCTTGGAACTGGACGCTAGAAAACAGACAATCCTATTTGCGATCATCAAAACATACCTGGAAACCGGCGAGCCGGTGGGATCCAGAACGATCTCCAAATATACGGATCTGAATCTGAGCTCGGCCACGATCCGTAACGAGATGTCCGATCTTGAGGAGATGGGATACATCATGCAGCCGCATACCAGCGCGGGCAGGATCCCGAGCGACAAAGGATACCGGTTCTATGTGGACCGGCTGATGGCGGACAAGGAAAAGGAAGTCGATGAGATGAAAGAGATCCTCATCGAGAAAGCCGACAAGATGGAGCAGATGCTCAAGACGGCCGCCAGATCCCTTGCCGTGAACACGAATTATGCGACGATGATCTCCGCGCCGCAGATCCAACGCAATAAGCTGAAATTCATCCAGTTAAGCCGGATGGATGTCGACAAGATCGTAGCGGTGATCGTGGTGGAAGGCAACATCATCAAGAACGAGATCATCAATGTGGACGGCGAGCTGAGTGATGAAACGATCCTGAAGCTGAACATTCTGCTCAACACGAATTTAAACGGTCTGTCGATCGAAGAGATCACCCTTGGCATGATCGCCAAGATGAAGGAGCAGGCGGGGATCCATTCCGATATCGTCAATGACGTGATCGATGCCGTCGCGGATGCGATCCGCGCGGATGAAGATCTGGAGATCTACACGAGCGGCGCAAACAACATCTTTAAATATCCGGAACTTTCCGATCATGAAAAAGCCAGCGAGATCATTTCCGCATTTGAGGAGAAGAAGCAGCTGACGGAGATCGTGCAGGAAACACTTGCCAAGGAAGGCCCGCAGGGCATTCAGGTATATATCGGCGAGGAGACGCCCATGCAGAGCATGAAAGACTGCAGTATTGTCACCGCCACCTACGAACTCGAAGAGGGCATGCAGGGAACCATCGGGATCATCGGTCCCAAACGGATGGATTACGATAAGGTATTAAAGACCCTGAAATCGCTGAAGAACCAGCTGGATACACTCTATAAACGGGAATAGGCGGTGAAGGAAAGGACAGTAGGAATGGAAGAGGAAAAGAAAGACATCAATCCGGAAATGCAGCAGGAACCGGAAAAAACGGCGGAAGAAACAGAACAGCCTGAGGAAGCGAAAGAAGCGGAAGCATCCGGGGCGGAAGAAGCTTCGGAAGACGATAAAGCATCCTTAAAAGACAAAAAGAAAAAGAAAGAAAAGAAAGACAAGCGCGACGAGCGGATCGCGGAACTGGAAGATAAGGTAAAGAGACAGCTGGCGGAATTTGAGAACTTCAGGAACCGCAGCGAAAAAGAAAAAGCTTCCATGTACGAAATGGGAGCAAGATCCGTGATCGAAAAGATGTTACCGGTGATCGACAATTTCGAAAGAGGGCTTGCCGCCATTCCCGAAGACGAACAGGATTCGGCACTTGCAACGGGAATGCAGATGATCTACAAGCAGCTGTCCGGTGAGCTCGAAGCCATCGGGGTCAAGCCGATCGAAGCGCTCGGGAAGGAATTCGATCCCAACTTCCATAACGCCGTCATGCAGACCGAGAGCAATGAATATGACTCGGGCGTTGTGGCGCAGGAATTGCAAAAAGGTTATATGTATCATGACACGGTCATCAGACACAGCATGGTCAGTGTCGTGCAATAAATAAAGATCAAAACAACAGGAGGAAATAGAGATGAGTAAGATCATAGGAATCGATTTAGGAACAACCAACAGCTGCGTAGCGGTCATGGAGGGCGGAAAGCCTACCGTTATCGCAAATACGGAAGGCGCAAGGACAACACCGTCCGTTGTTGCTTTCACGAAGACAGGCGAGAGACTGGTCGGTGAGCCGGCCAAGAGACAGGCTGTCACGAACGCGGAGAAGACGATCTCTTCCATCAAGAGAGATATGGGCTCCGATGTGAAAAAAACCATTGATGACAAGAAATATTCCCCGCAGGAGATCTCCGCGATGATCCTGCAGAAACTGAAAGCGGATGCGGAAAGCTATCTGGGAGAAAAAGTCACGGAAGCCGTGATCACGGTTCCCGCATACTTTAACGACGCACAGCGTCAGGCGACCAAGGATGCCGGTAAGATTGCAGGCCTGGATGTAAAGCGTATCATCAACGAGCCGACGGCAGCAGCACTGGCGTATGGCCTTGACAATGAAAAAGAACAGAAGATCATGGTTTATGACCTTGGCGGCGGAACCTTTGATGTATCCATCATCGAGATCGGCGAGGGTGTCATCGAAGTTCTGGCTACAAGCGGTAACAACAGACTGGGCGGCGATGATTTTGACCAGAGGATCACGGATTATATGCTTTCCGAGTTCAAGAAGAACGAGGGTATCGATCTTTCGGGCGACAAAATGGCGCTGCAGAGACTGAAAGAAGCTGCGGAAAAGGCCAAGAAGGAACTTTCCAGCGCGACGACCACGAACATCAACCTGCCGTTCATCACGGCAACAAACGAAGGTCCGAAGCATTTCGACATGAATCTGACCAGGGCGAAATTCGACGAACTGACACACGATCTGGTAGAGATGACGGCAGAGCCCGTACAGCGTGCACTGAAGGATGCCGGCTTAAGCGCATCGGAACTCGGTCAGGTCCTTCTCGTCGGCGGTTCGACAAGAATCCCTGCCGTACAGGATAAAGTAAAACAGTTGACCGGAAAAGAGCCCAGCAAATCGCTGAACCCGGATGAATGTGTGGCACTCGGTGCTTCCATTCAGGGCGGTAAGTTAGCAGGCGATGCCGGCGCCGGTGAGATCCTGCTTCTGGATGTTACGCCGCTTTCCCTGTCCATTGAGACCATGGGCGGTGTGGCAACGAGACTGATCGAGAGAAATACCACGATCCCGACGAAGAAGAGCCAGATCTTCTCGACGGCTGCCGACAACCAGACGGCTGTTGATATCAACGTCGTACAGGGTGAAAGACAGTTTGCAAAAGATAATAAGTCCCTCGGACAGTTCCGTCTGGACGGTATCCCGCCGGCAAGACGCGGTGTGCCCCAGATCGAGGTTACCTTCGATATCGATGCCAACGGTATCGTGAATGTATCCGCCAAAGATCTCGGAACAGGCAAGGAGCAGCACATCACGATCACGGCAGGCTCCAACATGTCCGATGAGGATATCGAGAAGGCTGTGAAGGAAGCGGCTGAATACGAGGCACAGGATAAGAAACGTAAAGAAGCGATCGATGCCAAGAACGATGCGGATTCCTTTGTCTTCCAGACAGAGAAAGCTTTGGAAGAAGTCGGCGACAAGCTGGATCCTTCCGATAAGGCTGCAGTGGAAGCGGAACTGAAGGAGTTAAAGGATAAGGCTGCGGGAATGGATCCCGAGACCATGACGGAAGAACAGGTTGTGGAACTGAAAGCCGCACAGGAAAAGGCTATGCAGGGCGCACAGAAGCTCTTCGAAAAGGTATACGAGAACGCACAGGCCGCACAGGGCGCCGGCGCGGGCCCGGATATGTCCGGATTTACCGGAGCGGGTCCCGACATGGGACAGCAGAATACGTCCAACAATGATTTTGACGGCGATGTTGTGGACGGTGACTACAAGGAAGTATAACAGATCTGAAAGTTAAAGAAGACAGAGATCATGGCTGAAGCAAAAAGAGATTATTACGAGGTGCTCGGCGTTGACAGGAACGCCGATGAAGCCACCATAAAAAAAGCATATCGAAATCTGGCAAAGAAGTATCACCCGGACATGAATCCGGGTGATGCTGATGCCGAAAAGAAGTTCAAAGAAGCTTCCGAGGCCTATGCGGTCTTATCGGACCCTGAGAAGAAGCGGCAGTATGACCAGTTCGGCCATGCGGCTTTTGAAAACGGCGCAGGCGGCGGATTTGATTTCAGCCAGATGGATTTCGGCGATCTGTTCGGGGATCTGTTCGGTGAATTTTTCGGAACAAGAGGCCGCGGCAGGGCAAACAACGGCCCGATGAAAGGCGCAAACATCCGTACCAGTGTCAGGATCACTTTTGAAGAGGCCGTGTTCGGCGTTGAAAAAGAGATCGAACTGACGTTAAAGGATCCGTGCCAGACCTGTAACGGGTCCGGCGCAAAACCGGGATCCAAACCGGATACCTGCGGCAAGTGCGGCGGAAAAGGACAGGTAGTCTATACATCGCAGTCCCTTTTCGGCATGGTCAGAAACGTGCAGACCTGCCCGGATTGTCACGGAAGCGGAAAGATCATCCGCGACAAATGCCCGGACTGCCACGGAAACGGCTATATCTCCAGCAGGAAGAAGATCTCTGTTTCGATCCCGGCCGGGATCGATGACGGGCAGTGCGTCAGGATCCGGGAAAAGGGAGAACCCGGAACGAACGGCGGTCCCAGAGGAGACCTGCTGGTCGAGATCATCGTTGCAAGACATCCGATCTTCCAGAGACAGGGAACGACGATCTTTTCCACGGCGCCGATCAGTTATGCGCAGGCAGCGCTCGGCGGAGAGGTCGTGCTGGATACCGTGGACGGAAAAGTGATCTACGAGGTCAAGGCGGGAACACAGACCGACACCAAGATCCGGCTCAAAGGAAAAGGAGTCCCCGTGCTTCACCGCGAGGGCAGCAGAGGCGACCAGTATGTGACGCTGATCGTACAGACACCGGAACGCCTGAATGCGGAAGCAAAAGACCTGCTGCGTAAATTCGACGAACTGACGGGCGATTCTCTGCATGCAGCCGATGCTTATACCAAAAAAGCACCGGAGGAAAAGAAGAAGAAAGGTTTGTTCAAATAACAAAGAAAGACATAATTTTCTTGATTTATACGGGTAAATCTACTATAATACAGGGAGCTTGCCATGAGCACCCTGTATTTTGTTTTAGGAGAAAAAGATCTATGAATCCGGGATATAAATGGAATAAAAAAATAGCAGCCGCCATTCTTGGCGCCGTATGCCTGCTCGCGCTTTCGGGATGCGGGAATGAGGAAACTCCGCAAGCGGAGCCCGTTCAGCCGGCAAACCAGCCCACGGAGGTGATCGTGGAACCCACACCGGAGGCAGAGGATGTGGAAGAAGAGGATCCCAATGCCCTTGAGCCCGGCCAGATGCGCAGTTACTTAAGCGGCCTGCCGGTGGATGAGAAGATCGGAAACAGAAGACCTGTTGCGATCATGCTGAACAACCTCGAAGCTGCACAGCCCATGAGCGGTGTCAGCTATGCGGACGTTGTATATGAATATGTTGTGGAAGGCGCGATCACCAGACTGATGGGCGTGTTTGAGAACTACGACGATCTTGACAAGATCGGTTCCGTCAGAAGCTGCCGCGAATACTTTGTATACACTGCTTTGGAATTCGACGCGATCTACATGCATTTCGGACAGGCTGCATACGCGGTCGAACTGCTTGGCAAAGACTATGTGAACAACCTGAACGGACTCGGAGAAGCTGGCGATACCTGTTTCTACCGTACATCTGACAGACAGGCACCGCACAATGTCTATACCAGTGCGAAGGGGATCCAGGCGGGTATCGAGAAACTCGGATACCGCGAAGACCATTACGAAGGATATAAAGGGAAATTCAAATTCTGCGACCTCAATAAGGTTGTGACGAATGACGGCGGCAAGCCCGCAACGCATATCGAACCGAAATACAGGATCAACAAACCGTGGTTTGATTATAACGAACAGACGGGGAAATATGACAGATACCAGTACGACGGACCCCAGATCGATGATCTGACGGGAGAGCAGATCTCCTTTGATAACGTGATCATCCAATATAACAAATGGATCCAGCTGGATGAAAAAGATTATCTCGCATTTGACTGCCATTCCGGAGGACTGATCCAGTACTTCACAAAAGGGAAGATGGTTGTCGGGATGTGGCAGCGCGATATCAACGAAGAGAATTTTGACCTCAGCGCGATCCGGTATTATGACATGGATGGCAATGAGATCGAGATCAACAACGGAAAGACATTTATCTGCGTGGTGCAGGATACCGAAATGGATAACGTAGTGATCGAATAAGAAAAAGTCATCCCGGTTTGCAAGGCAAATCGGGATTTTTTTCCATCCGGCAGAAACATTTTTATAAGCCGGACCGGGAGCAAAAAACGATAAGGACAGGTGGTACCGGAGCATGAAAAAAACAGCATTGATCATGGCGGGGGGCAGAGGCGAACGCTTTTGGCCGCGCAGCAGGAAGCAGTTACCCAAACAGTTTCTGTCGCTTACGGATGACGGAAAGACCATGATACAGTTGACGGTGGAACGGATCCTTCCGCTGGTCGAGCAGGAAGATATTTATATTGCTACAAACAGGGACTATCTGCCGCTGATCAGGGAACAGCTTCCACTGATCCCCGAAAGCAACATCCTTTTAGAACCCGTGGGCAGGAATACGGCGCCGTGTATCGCAGCCGGCGCGGCCCTGATCCGGACAAAATACGAAGATGCCCTGATGATGGTGCTTCCGAGTGACCATCTGATCCGCTACAACGGAATGTTTCAGACGACGCTGAAGGAAGCCTGCGAAGTGGCTGAGAAGGGCGACAATCTGGTAACGATCGGTATCACGCCGGATCACCCCGAGACCGGTTACGGCTATATCCGTTTTGCGGGAGAAAGCGCACAGGGAAGAGCATTTGCGGTGGACAGCTTTGTCGAGAAACCGACGCTGGAAAAGGCGAAGGAATATCTTGCGAGCAATGACTATCTTTGGAATTCCGGAATGTTTGTCTGGAAGATCTCTTCCGTGATGAAACGGTTCCGGGAACTGATGCCGGAGGTCTATGAAGGGGCGAAACAGCTGCAGGAAGCTTTTGCGAACGGATCCGGAGAAGAAACGCTGCAGAAGATCTTTCCGATGTTTCCGTCGATCTCCATCGACTACGGGATCATGGAAAAATCACAGAATATCTACACGATCCCGGGCGCTTTCGGATGGGATGACGTGGGCAGCTGGCTGGCCGTTGAAAGGATCCGGCAGTCCAATGAATCCGGGAACATCGTCAGCGGAAACGTGATCACCATTGATACCAGAAACTGTATCATACAGGCGCAGGGAAAGCTGATCGCAACCGTAGGCCTTAAGGACCTTGTGATCGTGGATACGGAGGATGCAACGCTGATCTGCGACAAGGCCTCTACCGGCGATATCAAAAAGGTCCTTGAAAACTTAAGGATCTGCAACCGTAACGAATACCTGTAGGACAAGGATATGGTATACGAAAAATACACTGTACAGACAACAACAGAAGCAGAGGATGTGGTGACCTCTACACTTTACGATCTTGGGATCGAAGGTGTTGAGGTGGTGGATAAGATCCCGCTGACGGAAGAGGAAAAGGCAGGGATGTTTGTGGATATCCTGCCGGATGCGCCCGAAGATGACGGAGTTGCCTATCTGAGTTTTTACCTGGATGCAGAGCAGGATAACGAAGCGTTGCTTGCAGATGTCAGATCGGCTCTTAAGGAAATCTCGTCCTATATGGATGCAGGCCCGCTTACGATCACGTCTTCGAAGACAAAAGACGAAGACTATCTGAACAACTGGAAGCAGTATTTTCACCGGTTTTATGTGGATGATATCCTGATCACGCCTTCCTGGGAAAGCGTGGAAGAGGAAGATCCGGAAAAAATGGTGATCCATATCGATCCCGGCGCGGCCTTCGGGACCGGGATGCATGAGACGACACAGCTCTGCATTCGGGAACTTAGGAAATATGTGACGCCGGAAAGCTCCGTATTGGATGTCGGGACCGGCAGCGGGATCCTTTCGATCATGGCCTATAAGTTCGGAGCGGCCTATGCCCTGGGCACGGATCTTGATGTCTGCGCGATCGATGCGGTGAAGGACAATATGGAAGCTAATGGCCTTGCGGATAAAAACTTCGAACTTCTGATCGGCAATATCATCGACGATCCCGCGATACAGGATGCGGCCGGGTATGAACGGTACGATATCGTTTGCGCCAATATCCTTGCGGAGGTGTTACTCCAACTGACACCGGTGATCGCAAGACATATGAAACCGAACGGGGTCTATATCACTTCCGGGATCATCGACGATAAGGAAGAGGTCGTGGTACAGTCCCTGAAAGAAGCAGGTTTTGAGATCTTAAGCATCCATCATCAGGGCGAATGGGTCGGGATCAGCGCCCGGAAACAGGACAGGTAATGTTTCAGTTTTTTGTGGAAAACGGTCAGGTCCGGAGTGGACATGCGTTCATTACGGGACAGGACGTCAATCATATCAGGAAGGTGCTTCGTCTGAAAGAAGGAGACCGGATCCGCATCGTGCAAAAGGAGGATCCGGATCTTTATATCTGCCGTATTGCCGGGACAGGTGAAGAGGAGATCGACTGTATCGTGGAAGAGAAGCTTCAAAACGATGCGGAACTTCCCTGCAGGATCTGTCTGTTCCAGGGACTTCCCAAAAGCGACAAGATGGAATGGATCCTGCAAAAGTGCGTGGAACTGGGCGTTTCCACGGTCATTCCCGTAAAGACCGAACATACGGTGGTGAAGCTGGATGCAAAGAAAGCGGAAGGAAAGACGCAGCGCTGGCAGGCGATCGCGGAGGCTGCGGCCAAGCAGTCCAAACGCAGTATCGTTCCGACGGTGCAGCATGTCATGACTTTTCGGGAAGCGCTTGCGGCCCTGTCTGCTCTGGATGTCCGGCTTATGGCTTACGAACATGCAGACGGCATGGAGCGGACAAGAGAGATCTTATCTTCGGTCAGACCCGGGGAATCCGTAGGGATCCTGATCGGCCCGGAAGGCGGCTTCAGCGAAGAGGAAGTGCAGGCCGCAAAGCAGGAAGGGATCGAAGCGATCACGCTTGGTGGCCGGATCTTAAGGACGGAAACGGCCGGCCTGACATTTTTGTCCTGGCTGGTTTATCTTTTGGAGAAATAACATGCAGGCATATCTGGACAATTCCGCTACGACACGTCCGTTTGACGACGTGCGGGAATTGATGAGAACAATTGAAGACAAGACATACGGCAACCCTTCCAGCATGCATGCCATGGGTGTTCTGGCGGAAAATCATGTAAAGGAAGCGTCAGAAACGCTGGCGGGGATCCTGAAGGTAAAGGAAAAAGAGATCTGCTTTACATCGGGCGGAACGGAATCGGACAATCTTGCCCTGACCGGCTGTGCACGCGCAAACAGCCGGGCGGGAAAGCATCTGATCACGACGAGGATCGAGCATCCGGCCGTTTTGCAGACCATGAAACACCTGGAAGAGGAAGGGTTTGAGGTCACATATCTGGATGTGGACGGAAACGGCGTTCTGCATCCCGAAACCCTTGAAAAGGCGCTTCGAAGCGATACGATCTTAGTCTCCGTCATGCATGTCAACAACGAGATCGGAAGCGTGCAGCCCATAGAAGAACTTGCGCGTCTTACAAAAGCATATGCGCCTTCCATCCTGTTTCACACGGATGCCGTGCAGTCTTTCGGCAAATTCAGGATCCTTCCGAAACGGATGGGGATCGACCTGCTTTCGGTAAGCGGACACAAGATCCACGGGCCGAAAGGGATCGGATTTCTGTATGTGGATGAGCATGTGAAGATCACTCCCATCCTCTACGGCGGCGGGCAGCAGAAAGGCCTGCGCTCCGGCACGGAAAATGTGGCGGCGATCGCGGGAATGGCCAAAGCCGCAGAACTGGAATACGAAGACCTGCAGAGCAAAACGGAGAACCTGTATGCCCTGAAAGAAGACTTTATCCGCAAGCTCCTTACCTTGGAGGCGGTCACCGTTAACGGACTCGGGGAAGGAAGCGGATTGCCTGAGCGCGTAAGGGCGAGCGCGCCGCATATCGTCAGCGCCTCGTTTGACAAAGTGCGTTCGGAAGTGCTTCTGCACGCGCTCGAAGAGCAGGGGGTCTATGTTTCCGCAGGATCCGCCTGCGCCAGCAACAAACCTGCCGTTTCCGAAACGCTGAAGGCCATCGGAGTGAAAAAGGATCTTCTGGATTCCACGATCCGCTTCAGCTTCAGCACGGATACCACGAAAGAAGAGCTGGATCATGCATTCGAAAGTCTGAGCAGGATCCTTCCCATGCTTCGCAAATACACCAGACACTGAACAGGGGGAAACATGCATTATTCATCATTTCTGATCAAATATACGGAGATCGCCATCAAGGGAAAAAACAGGTATCTGTTTGAAGATGCGCTGGTAAGCCGCATCCGGCAGGTCTTAAAGCGCGTGGACGGTGATTTTGCCGTGACGAAAAATCAGGGCAGGATCTATGTTGACGTGGAAGGGGACTATGATTTTGACGAGACCGTCGCTGCCCTGCAGTGCGTTTTCGGGATCACGGGGATCTGTCCCGTCGTGAAAACGGAAGACGAGGGATTCGAAAAACTTGCTAAAGACGTGATCCGCTATCTCGAAGAAGCTTATCCTTCTTTGGATCAGACCTTTAAGGTAAATGCCAGACGCGCCAGAAAGAACTATCCCATGAATTCCATGGAACTGAACATGGAACTGGGCGGCGTGATCCTTGACCGGTTTGAAAACATGAAGGTGGATGTGCATCATCCGCAGATCATGCTGACGGTGGAGATCAGGGAGCATATCTTTATCTATTCCCATGTGATCCCGGGACCAGGCGGAATGCCTGTCGGCACAAACGGCAAGGCCATGCTGCTGCTTTCGGGCGGGATCGATTCGCCCGTTGCGGGCTATATGATCAGCAAACGCGGCGTAAAACTGGATGCGGTCTATTTTCACGCGCCCCCGTATACCTCCGAGAGAGCCAAGCAGAAAGTGGTGGATCTGGCAAAACAGATCGCAAAGTATGCCGGGACCATTTACCTGCACGTTGTCAACTTTACGGACATCCAGCTCTATATCTATGAAAAATGCCCGCATGACGAGCTGACGATCATCATGCGCCGGTATATGATGCGGATCGCGGAACACATCGCAAAAGAAACGGAGTGTCTGGGACTTGTCACGGGCGAATCCATCGGCCAGGTGGCCAGCCAGACCATGCAGTCCTTAGCCTCCACCGATGAGGTCTGCACGATGCCTGTTTACCGGCCGCTGATCGGCTTTGACAAACAGGAGATCGTTGCGGTGTCCGAAAAGATCGATACCTATGAGACTTCGATCCTGCCCTTTGAGGATTGCTGTACGATCTTTGTGGCAAAACACCCGGTTACCAAACCGAATCTGAAGGTGATCAAAAGACACGAGAAGCATCTGGAGGAACAGATCGACGAGCTGTTTGCAAAGGCGATCGAAACGAAGGAACTGATCATAATAAAGGACTGTGAGTAACGTGGGATCCGTAAAGGAGAAAAACAGTAATATCGCATTTTTTCTGACGGGATGCCTGATGGGGATCCTCTGTTTTGCCGGGGTTTACGGTGTAAAGATCCTGAATGTCACCTATGATGCCTGGCTGTTAAACGGAGATATCGATCTGATGCAGCATTATATCGGCTGGGGACATTTCAGGAACAGCCCGTGGAGCTTTCCGTTCGGACTGATCACTACGCTGTCAAAGCCCTATCCGATGTCCGTGATCTATACCGATTCCATTCCGGCGGTTGCCGTCTTCTTTAAGTTCTTATCACCCGTTTTGCCGGAAACATTTCAGTATTTCGGACTTTACGGCTGCTTTTCTTTTGCCATGCAGGGTGGAACGGCGATGCTGCTCTTAAAACGTTTTCTGCACAAAAGATGGCTGATCGTCCTTGGCACGTTCTTTTTTATCTTAAGTTTTCCGATCCTGCAGAGAATGTACTATCACACGGCGCTTGCTTCGCAGTGGGTGATCCTGCTGTCGTTTCTGCTCTGGTTTTACGAAAAAGAGGGGACGCCGGTTTATAAAAAGTGCATCAAATGGGGCCTGATGGGATTTCTCTGCGTGGCCGTGCATTCCTATTTCCTGCCGATGACGGGCGCCGTCATGCTGTTCTGCATTTTAGAACAGGTGATCACGGCAAAAAAGACCGGCGGAAACATCAAAAGGAATGTGACCTTTGGAATCTTCCAGATCGGCTCTTTCTGTCTGGCCGCGCTCTTCAATCTCTGGATCCTTGGAGGATTTTACGGGGGCGCTTCCGCGATCGGCGGCGGGATCGGCACGTTTGAAAGCAATCTGAACACCTTCTACAATCCGCTCGGCGGCGGGATCACCGGGATCTCTCTACCCCTGTATTATGATTTTCAGTATGAGGGCTTTGCCTATCTGGGACTCGGCCTGTTGATGCTGCTGCTTGCAATCCTCATCGGCGGGATCGGGCTTGTGATCATAAAGCGGCCGGAAGAAAAGATCGTGACATATTTTAAGATCCATCACCGTCAGTTTTTGATCCTGCTGCTGTTTCTGCTGTTTATCCTGTTGGCATCAGGACCGATCATAACCTGGAATGCGCATAAGATCATCGCCATTCCGCTTCCGGGGATCGTTGGAAAGATCGCGGACATTTTCCGTTCCAACGGGAGGATGATCTGGGTATCGCTGTATCTTCTGATGCTCGCGATCTTTGTGTGCACGGAGCGTATGATGAGACAGAGCGTGATGATCATTGCCGTGGTCCTCTCACTTTTGATCCAGGTGCTGGATCTGTCTCCGGAGGTTGTAAAAAAACAGGCCTATTTCAACAGGGAACAGAGCCATACCTGTGTCTGGGAAAATGCAATCATGCAGCAGATCATGGGGGATAAGACGGAGTTCATCCTGATCGGCTCCTCAACGCAGCTGATGATGGACAGCGCTTATTATGCCATGAAGCACGGAATGAGCATAAACCGGTTTTACTATGCAAGGAACATAGACGATCGGATCGATATGCAAAAAGAAGAATATCTGCGGGAACTTAGCGACAAACAGGCAAGGGAGGATGCGGTTTATGTGTTCGAACAGGAAGGTTTTTCCGAGGCCGCATATCCGGATCTTGTCTGCTATGAGGCGGGGGACCATGTGGTCGGCGTAAAACGGAAATGAGGACACAAAAAAAGGACATTTGCATGCCCTTTTGGTTGCCAGCCGGCCAAATACAGATTATAACATGTATGGCTTGATAACAGCCAAAACGTCATCTGCATTGTCTTCTGCATGGATGTTTAAGTCGATGGGCTTGGAAAGATCCAAACTGAAAATACCCATGATCGACTTTGCATCGATTACGTATCTACCGGATACAAGGTCAAAATCGTTATCAAACTTGGTGATGTCGTTTACGAAAGATTTTACCTTATCGATAGAGTTTAACGAAATCTGAACTGTTTTCATGATGATTCCTCCTTTACATAATTTTTACAGTTCCTATCATAATTCCCGAAAAATAAAAAGTCAATATACAAAACATCACAAAAAAACAGGAGAAAATGATGAAAAAAGTGGCTTTTCATAACCTCGGCTGCAAGGTAAATTCATACGAAATGGAATATATGCAACAGGAATTCGAAAAAAACGGGTATGAAATTGTGCCATTTGCTGCAATCGCGGACATTTATGTGGTCAATACCTGCACGGTCACCAATATCGCCGACAGAAAAAGCCGCCAGATGCTCCATCAGGCCAAAAAGAGGAATCCCGAAGCGCTGGTCGTGGCTGCCGGGTGCTATGCGCAGACAGCAGACAGAGACCGGACGGATGCGGCGGTCGATCTCTATGTCGGAAACAACCGCAAAAAAGAGATCGTAACGATCGTGGAAGAGGCACTGAAAGAGGGAAGATCCCAGCGGAAGGTGATCGACGATCTGACCAAACCGACGGAATATGAGGACCTGTTCCTGAAAAAAACCATGGAGCATACCAGGGTATCGGTCAAGATCCAGGACGGTTGCAACCAGTTCTGCTCCTACTGCATCATCCCCTATGCAAGAGGGAGAAGCAGGAGCAGAAAGAAAGAAGATGTGTTAAAAGAGATCACGGCGCTTGCATCCAAAGGTTACAAAGAGGTCGTTCTCACCGGCATTCACTTAAGCTCTTACGGCATTGACCTTGATAAAAAGGCGGCCTCTTATAACGAGATGGCAGCAGGATGCGCATTTACAAACAGGGAACTGCTCGACCTGATCACGGAGGCTTCAAAGATCCCGGGGATCAGAAGGGTCCGCTTAGGATCGCTGGAACCGCGGATCATCACGGAAGAGTTCTTAAGGACATTAAAAGAAACCGATGCGTTTTGCGATCATTTTCATCTTTCCCTGCAGAGCGGAAGCGACAGCGTATTAAAGCGCATGAACCGGCATTATTCGGCGGAAGAATATCTGGAAAAGGTGTCCCTGATCCGTTCGTTTTATCCGGCGGCTGCGCTGACCACGGATGTGATCACGGGATTCCCCGGGGAAACAGAAGAGGAATTTGAAGAGAGCAGGCAGTTTCTGACAAAGGCGGGCTTCTACGAGGTCCATGTCTTTAAGTACAGCAGAAGGAAAGGGACCGTTGCCGACAAGATGGAGGGGCAGCTGACGGAAAGCGTGAAAAATGCGCGCTCGAGGATCCTGATCGAAGACGGGATGAAGAGAAAACATGATTTTCTTGAAAAGCAGATCGGAAAAAGCGTTGAAGTCCTTGCGGAAGAATTCGTGGCGCATGACAATACCGCTTATCTGGAAGGATTCAGTAAAAATTATATCCGCTGCGCCATCAGAACAGACGAAGAGAGGGAAATCATAAGCGGCCGGATCAAGGGCTTCCTGACCGACGATATTCTTGAAGTTTGCGCCGATAAGTAGTAAACTTATCTTAAGTATGTGCATTTGTTTTCGGGCAAAGAATCAGCCGAAAAATGTGTCGGATAAAGGAGGATCAGATCATGCAGGATATGGGCAACACACAATATTTTCAGGTGCAGGCGGAACCGGAGACCGGCGTCAGGGTCGTACTCTCAACGGTCTATGAGGCACTGACCGAAAAAGGGTACAATCCGGTGAATCAGATCGTGGGATATATCATGTCCGGCGATCCGACCTACATCACCAGCCACAACAATGCCAGAAGCCTGATCATGAAGGTGGAGAGAGATGAGCTGGTGGAAGAACTGCTGACACAGTACATCAAGCACAACGGGTGGAACTGAATGCGGATCATGGGATTGGACTACGGTTCCAAAACCGTGGGCGTCGCCGTCAGCGACCCGCTTCTGATCACCGCGCAGGGCGTTGAGATCATCAGGCGCGATTCCGAGAATAAGATCCGAAAGACCCTGGCAAGGATCGAAGCGCTGATCGAGGAAAAAGAAGTGACAAAGATCGTCCTCGGATATCCCTTAAACATGAACGACACCGTCGGGGAACGCGCGAGGAAAACCGAGGAATTCAAGGAAAGCCTGGAGAGAAGGACAGGCCTTGAAGTCGTGCTGTGGGATGAAAGGCTGACTACGGTCGAAGCGGAAAATGCCATGATCGAAAGCGGGATCAGAAGAGAAGACCGCAAAAAATACGTTGATGAGATCGCCGCCATGCTGATCCTGCAGAGTTATCTGGATGCCACGGCGGGAAAATAAAGGGAGCCGGAATGGAAAAGATCGCCTTTACATATGATGAAGACAAAACAGCCGAATTTTACGTGCTTGATCAGGTCAGGATCGGCGGTGTCAATTATCTGCTGGTCTCCGATTCCATGGAAGAGGAGGCGGAAGCGCTGATCTTAAAGGACACCTCGGCCGAAAGCGAGACCGAAAGCGTTTACGAGATCGTGGACGATGATGAGCAGCTTCAGGCGCTCGCAAAAGTCTTTGAGGAGAACATCGGCGATATTGCCCTTGAACAGGAGGAATAAGTTGAGTAACGGACATAGCAGGAAAAGCCTGCAGATCATCCCGCTCGGCGGACTTGAGCAGATTGGGATGAACATCACGGCCTTTGTATACGAGGATACCATCGTGGTCGTGGATTGCGGACTGGCTTTTCCGGAAGATGAGATGCTCGGGATCGATCTGGTGATCCCGGATATCACTTATCTTTTGGATCATGCGGACAAAGTCAAGGGCTTTGTCATTACGCACGGACATGAAGACCACATCGGCGCGCTGCCGTATGTGTTAAGAGAACTGAACGTCCCGGTCTATGCCACCAGGCTGACCGTGGCGATGATCGAAGGAAAACTGAAGGAACACGGACTGTACGATGTCACGGAATGCCATGTCGTTGACTACGGGGATACGGTGCATTTGGGCGATCTGGGGGTGGAATTCATCAGAACCAACCACAGCATCGCAAATTCCAGCGCGCTGGCGATCCATTCCCCTGTCGGCTGTGTGGTGCATACGGGTGATTTTAAGGTGGACTACACGCCGGTATACGGCGATCCCATAGACCTTGCCAGATTCTCACAGCTCGGTCAGAAGGGCGTTCTTGCCCTTCTCTGCGATTCCACAAATGCGGAACGGCCGGGATTCACCAATTCCGAAAGAACGGTCGGCACTGCGATCGATTCGATCTTCGCGGACCATACGAACTGCCGGATCCTTGTATCCACGTTTGCTTCCAATGTGGACCGGGTACAGCAGATCATGGATTCTGCGCATAAATACGGACGCAAGGTCGTCGTGGAAGGCCGCAGCATGGTCAACATCATCCAGACGGCATCGGAACTCGGATATATCCGGATCCCGGAAAATACACTGATCGATATCGGGGAACTGGACAACTATCCCGATGAAAAAACGGTCATCATCACGACGGGCTCACAGGGAGAATCCATGGCCGCGCTTTCGAGGATCGCGACCAATATCCATAAAAAAGTCACGATCAAACCGGGAGATCTGGTGATCTTTTCTTCCAATCCGATCCCCGGAAACGAAAAAGCGGTGTTCAGGGTGATCAACGAGCTGTGCCAGAAGGGCGCTGACGTGATCTTCCAGGACACGCATGTTTCGGGACATGCCTGTCAGGAAGAGATCAAACTGATCTATTCCCTCGTAAAACCGAAATATGCGATCCCGGTACACGGAGAATACCGGCATCTGAAAGCGCAGGCAAACATTGCGCGCATGATGGGGATCCCCTCGGATCACATCAAGATCCTCTCATCGGGTGACGTTCTGTCGATCAACAGCAGGGAATGCAAAGTCACGGACACCGTCAAGACTGGCGCGGTCTTTGTGGACGGTCTCGGTGTCGGAGATGTCGGAAACGCCGTGATGCGGGACAGGCAGATCCTTTCCCAGGACGGCATGATCCTGATCCTTCTGACGATGGAAAAAGGAAGCAACCGCCTGCTTGCGGGACCGGATATCATCACGAGAGGCTTTATCTATGTGAAGGAATCCGATGAACTGCTCGAAGAGATGCAGAAGGTTTTGGAAGACACCACGGAAGACCTTCTGCAGAAAAACATCACCGACTGGGGTAAGATCAAAAATGCATTAAGGGATGCGCTTTCCGGTTATGTCTGGAAGAAGATGAAACGGAAGCCCATGATCTTATCGGTGATCACGGAAGTGGAGATATGACCGGTATGATAGACAGTCTGCGTTCATGCGAAGAATATCAGCATTATCTGCAGGAAAAAGAAAAGATCCAAAAATTCCCGGAACTCAAGGCAAGTATTTACAGACTCCGCGAGATCAATCTTTTGATCCAGGAAGTCACGGATCCGGAAACGGAAGAGCATCTCAGAGCAGAGTATGACCATCTTAGCGCCGATATCAGGATCCGTGATTTTATGCAGGCGGAGACGGACTATTGCCGGTTGTTTCAGGAAATTGAAGAAGTCATGGCTTCGGAACTGGATCTGTAGGGAGGTTTTTGTGAAATGAAAGGGAAGCAGTTTGCTTATTCCTTTTTGGGAACGGTCATCAGGATCGTCATTTTGGTGATCCTTGCGATCGTGCTTTATAAGATCGGCGGCAAGGCTTATGAATTCGGATTCCGGATCTTTACGGAAAAGCCGATGAGCGAACCGCCCGGCAGGGATATCCAGATCACGGTATCCAAGAGCGACGGGATCAAGGAAGTCGCCAAGGTGCTGGAAGAAAAGGGTCTGATCCGCGATGCGAAACTGTTCAGGATCCAGGAAAAGGTTTCCATGTATGACGGAGACATCCACCCCGGGATCTTCACGCTGAACACATCAATGACGGCAGAGGAGATGTTTGCCGTTCTTCTGAAGTCGGATGATGAAGAAGAAGAGGAGGAAGCAGAGGATGCGGCCGCGCCCAAAGCGCCTGCCGATATCGCGCCGCCTCCGGAAGAGCCGGAAGAAGAGGAAGTCACGGAAACGGATACTTCTGAGGACCTGCAGGATGCAACCGCAGGGGAAACTGAGGGCGGTGGAGAAGAATGATCACGGGGGAGCGGATCGAAACCTATCTGGATTCTCTGGATACCGGGAACACCCCCTTTTTGGACGAGATCGAATCGCAGGCCAAAAAGGACCTCGTGCCCGTGATCAAACGCCCGACGCAGAGACTGCTCCGCCTGCTTCTGCAAACGCAAAAGCCCCAAACCATCCTAGAAGTCGGAACGGCAGTCGGTTTTTCGGCAATCCTGATGGCCGAGAATACGCCGGAAACCTGCAGGATCACAACGATCGAGAATTATGAAAAACGGATCCTTGCTGCAAAAGAAAACATTGCCGGATCGGGATTTAAGGACCGGATCGATCTGATCGAGGGCGATGCGACGGACGTATTAAGAGAACTGTCAAAGCAGCAGAAAAGCTTTGACCTGATCTTTATGGATGCGGCAAAGGGACAGTATCTGCAGTTTTTAGAACCGGTGAAAGAAATGATGCATGCGGGCAGCATGCTGATCTCCGACAATGTGCTGCAGGACGGGGATGTGCTCGAATCCCGTTTTGCCGTGACAAGAAGAAACAGGACCATTCATTCCAGGATGCGCGAATATCTGTATGTGCTGACGCATACGGAGAATCTGGTCACGGATATTCTGCCTGTCGGCGACGGTGTGGCAGTCACTGTGCTAAAGGAACCGGATCTTTCATAAAGGGAAAATCATGCAAAAGAAAAAACCGGAATTGCTGATCCCCGCAGGCAGTCTTGAAGTATTAAGGACGGCGGTGATCTTCGGGGCCGATGCGGTATATATCGGCGGAGAAGCTTTCGGACTCCGCGCCAAGGCGAAAAATTTTGATATCGAAGAAATGAAAGCGGGCATTGTTTTTGCCCATGAAAGAGGCGCAAAAGTCTATGTGACCGCCAATATCCTGGCGCATAATGACGACCTTGCGCCGGCAAAGGCGTATTTTAGGGAGCTTGCAGAGATCGGACCGGATGCGCTGATCATCTCGGATCCCGGAATGGTCATGCTGGCAAAGGAATACTGTCCCGGGATAGAGATCCATATCAGCACGCAGGCCAACAACACCAACTACTTAACCTGCAGATTCTGGCATGAACAGGGCGCAAAACGTGTCGTTCTGGCAAGGGAACTGTCCATGGCAGAGATCAAAGAGGTCAGAAAGCAGATCCCTGCCGGCATGGAGATCGAATGCTTTGTGCACGGCGCCATGTGCATTTCCTATTCCGGACGCTGCCTGCTGTCCGCTTTTCTCGCCGGAAGAGACGCCAATAAGGGAGAATGCACGCACCCCTGCCGTTGGAAATATGCCGTTGTCGAAGAGACCAGACCGAACGAATACATGCCGGTATACGAGAATGAGAGAGGCACCTACATCTTCAATTCCAAGGATCTTTGCATGATCGGCCATATACCGGAACTTGTGGATGCCGGGATCGACAGTTTCAAGATCGAAGGCAGGATGAAAACGGCCCTGTATGTGGCGGCAGTTACCGGCGCATACCGCAAGGCGATCGATACATATTTTGAAGACGAAAAACGCTATCGGGAGCATATCCCGCAGTATCTTGAAGAAGTGGCCGCCTGCACGCACCGGAACTTTACCACCGGGTTTTACTTCGGAAAGCCGAACGAAGAAACGCAGATCTATGACAGCAACACCTACGAGAAGGAATACACGTATCTGGGAACCGTTTTGGGTGTGGATGAAACCGGCGCTGCCCTGATCGAGCAGAAGAACAAGTTCTGCGTGCACGATGAGATCGAGATCATGAAACCGGACGGAAGCTTTGTACGCGCCACCGTGCTTGGGATCCGGGATGAAACCGGTGCGGAACAGGAAAGCGCGCCGCATCCGAAACAGAAACTGTTTGTGACGCTTTCATCGGAAAGACCCTGTGAAACAGAGGATCTGCTGCGCATAAAAAGCACAAAAGACGCTCTCTGAGCGTAAATTCAGATTCAGATAAAGGAAAGGATCAGATGCTCTTATCGGTTGTAGTACCATGTTATAACGAAGAAGAAGCCATTCCCTTTTTCCATGAGGAACTGAAAAAGGTGATGGAGGTGTTTGCGCAAAAATACCCCGAGGTGACTTTCGAGGTGCTGTTTGTGGATGACGGGTCCACCGACGGGACACTTACTGTCATCAAGGACCTTCGCGCAAATGACGAACGGATCCATTTTATTTCTTTTTCCCGGAATTTCGGAAAGGAAGCGGCGATCTATGCCGGCCTTAAGAATGCAAAAGGGGACTATGTGGTAATGATGGATGCGGATCTGCAGGACCCGCCATCGCTGCTGCCGGAAATGTATGAGGCAGTCACCGCAGAAGGATATGATTCCGCAGCAACCAGAAGGACGACGAGAAAAGGGGAACCCCCTGTCCGTTCGTTTTTTGCCAGATGCTTTTATAAGATCGCGAACAAAATGTCGAGGACCGAGATCGTTGACGGTGCCAGAGATTACAGGATCATGAGTAAGAAAATGGCAGAAGCGATCGTTTCGATGTGCGAATATAACCGGTTTACCAAAGGAATTTACGGATGGGTCGGCTTTAAGACCAAGTGGATCTCCTATGAGAATGTCGAACGCGTGGCCGGAAAGACCAAGTGGTCCTTCTGGAAACTGCTGATGTATTCGATCGACGGGATCACCGCATTTTCCACAACACCGTTAAGACTTGCCAGTTTCATGGGCTTCTTTTTCACCCTGCTGGCATTTGTCATGATCGTGTTCATCGTGGTCAGAAAACTGGTTTCCGGAGACCCGACGCCCGGCTGGCCGTCACTGGCCTGTATCGTTGTGTTCATTGGCGGCGTGCAGCTGTTCTGTATCGGGATCCTCGGGGAATACCTGACCAAGACATATTTAGAGACCAAAAACCGCCCGATCTATATTGCAAAGGAAGAAGAATAACATGAAACTGATCATACAGATCCCCTGTCTGAATGAAGCTGAGACTCTTGAGATCGCCTTGAACGATCTCCCCAGACACATTGACGGAATCGATGAGATCGAATATCTGATCATCAATGACGGAAGCACGGACAATACCGTCGAAGTCGCCAAAAACTGGGGCGTGAATTATGTGGTCACTTTTACGAGAAATAAGGGCCTTGCCAAAGGATTCATGGCAGGGATCGATGCCTGCTTACGAAACGGCGCGGACATCATCGTGAACACGGATGCGGACAACCAGTACTGCGGAGAGGATATCGAGAAACTGGTGCGCCCGATCTTAGAAGGCAAGTCGGATATCGTGATTGGCGAGCGTCCGATCGACAAGACGGAACATTTTTCTCCGCTGAAGAAGAAACTGCAGCACTTCGGCAGTTATGTGGTGCGTGTTGCGAGCAAGACCGACATTCCCGATGCGCCAAGCGGATTCAGGGCATACAGCAGGGAAGCTGCCATGCATTTGAATGTCATGAACAACTATACCTATACGCTGGAGACGATCGTGCAGGCCGGCAGGACCAGTATGGCGATTGATTCCGTTCCGATCCGCACAAACGGCGAACTTCGCAAATCCAGGCTGTTCCACAGCATGTTCGGGTATGTGAAGCGCTCCATGCTGACGATCATCCGGGCGTTTCTGATGTACCGTCCGCTGACCTTTTTCAGTATTCTGGGCCTGATCCCGTTTGTTGCGGGCCTTGCGCTCGGGATCAGATTCTTAGTCTATCTGTTCATGGGCGCCGGCGGCGGTCACGTTCAGTCCCTGATCTTTGCAAGCACACTGTTGCTTTTAGGATTCATGACGTTCATTCTGGGCCTTCAGGCGGATATCATCGCCAATAACAGAAAACTGCTGGAAGATATCCAGTACAGGGTACGCCGGCTGGATTATCACGAAGAGGAAAAAGAAGCAGGGAAGACCGATGTCAGACGTTAAGATTTCCGTGATCATTCCGGTCTACCGGATCAAAGAAGAATACCTGCGGGAATGCCTTCACAGCGTTCTGCACCAGACCCTTCAGGAGATTGAGATCCTTCTCGTTGACGACGGGGTCACGGATGAGATCGCTGCCATTCTCGATCATTATGCATCCGTTGACAAACGGGTGCATGTTTTTAAGCAGGAACATGCAGGAGCATCCGCGGCCAGAAATACCGGGATCAAAAACGCCGTCGGAAAGTACATCACTTTTGTGGATTCCGATGATCACATCGCAGAGGATAATCTGAAGGCGGTCTTTTCTTTTGCCGAGAAAAATGAACTGGAAGTCGCCGTCTGGGGAACTTATAAATGCTTCCCGGACAGGATGGAAGAATACATGCCGTTCATTGAAACGATCCCGCTGTTGAACGAAAGGTTGAAACGGGATCTGATGTTGAAGACGATGGCCGGAGACCTTCCCGTCTACGACAGGCGCTGCACGCCCTGGGGTTCGGGCGCCTGCTGTGCGAAGCTGTATTTAAGGGAATATCTGAACAGGGAAAAGATCGTCTATCCCGTCGGGATCGAGCGCTCCGAAGATGTGAACTTCAATATCCGCGCTTTTGACAAGGCAGACAGGATCGGCTATCTGCACCGGTTTTTCTATTATTACAGACAGCTGGCGGATTCCGCGACATACCGTTACCGGGACGGCGGGATTGCGGTATTTGAGAAGGCACTTCATGCGCTGAAGGAATTTCTGGATGAAAATCACAAGCCCGAGCTGTTCTATCAGGTCTATTATATGCGCTGTATCTATTTTCTGCTTTCGGGAATGGATATGGACTACCTGCATCCGGATAATGAAAAGCCGCTTCGAAAGCGGCTTTTGGAACTGAAGGATAAAATGGGCGAAGAACCGTTTCGATCGGCAGCGGCATCCGTGGATCTCAAAGAACTGCCGTTTGCAAAACGGATCCCGGTGATCTTGACGAAACACCGTCTGGCTGCTGTTATGGCGCTGTTTTACACGGTCTATAAGAGAATGGGCACACACGCTCAGATCTCAGATCCGAAGAAATGTTCTTCCAGCATTAAACAAAGACAGTGATAGATCGGAAGATGCAGCTCCTGGATCAGATAGGTTTCCTTTTCGGGCACGGCGATCGTAACATCTGCATAGGATGCAAGTTTTCCGCCGCCCTCGCCGGTCAGCGCGATCACCTTCATATCAAGCGCTCTGGCGCATACCGCTGCGTGGATCACATTTTCACTGTTTCCGGAAGTCGAGATCCCTAAGAACACATCCCCCGTTTCTCCGTATCCGTACAACTGCTGCGCAAAAACACCGACACCGTCCACGTCATTGATATAGGCCGTGGTCAGTGCTTCATGTGTGACAAGCGGGATCGCAAGAAGTCCCTGCTCCAGATTTTCGGCAAGCTTTGCGCCCCGTTTAGGATCCGCCTTCACGAGCCGTTTGGCAAATTCTTCGGGAACAGGTCTTGCCAGCCGGAAACGCTTCATCATTTCTCCGGCAATGTGCTCCGAATCTGCGGCAGAACCGCCGTTTCCCGCCACCAAAAGTTTATGTCCGTTTTCGTAGGCATCCTTTAAGACAAGATATGCCTTTTCGATCGCCTGTCTGCAGCCGGCAATGGCCGGATAGCGTCCGATCATTTCATCCAGATGCGTTAAGATTTTTTGATCCCGGTCGTTCAAGACTTTATCTCCTTAAGATTTGTTTCACCACATCGAGCAGATCTTCACCGCTCAGATCGCCCATGTCTTCGCATTTTTCACGGTCTGTCAGGATCAGGCCGGTCTTTGTGCCTGCCCTGCGTCCCGCTTCCATATCATTTGCCCCGTCGCCGACCATCCAGGAGGCGCCTAGGTCGATATTCAGATCATCCGCCGCTTTTAAGAGCATGCCGGGCTTTGGCTTTCGGCACATACAATCCGTTTTGAGGGCCTTGACCTCGCCGGGGAAACCGCTGTCCGGATGATGCGGGCAAAAATAGAGCCCGTCCAGATAAGCTCCTTCGTCGCCGAGAAGCGTTTCCATCTTGTTGTGGATGTTCTCAAGTCCTTCGAAAGTTACTTCGCCTCTTGCGATCACAGGCTGGTTTGTGACTACGATCGCCAGATAATCAGAGGCGTTGATGAGGCGGATCGCTTCGGCAGCACCTGCCTCCAGTTCAAATTCTTCTTCGGATCTTAAGAAGCCCACATAGCGGTTGATGGTTCCGTCCCTGTCCAGGAAGATCGCCCGCTGTCTGTTCTTTAAGTTCCTGCTGCTGACTTTTCCGCTTGCAAAATCACGGCAGACGCTTTTAAAGCGGTCAACCGTTCCCATATCGCGGACATATTCGGGACTGTCATAACAAAACATGGTGCCGCTTCCGGCAAGTGGCTTTAACAGCTGCCGGTCCAGATCGACTTTTGCGGTATCCGGCCGCTTTCCGATCAGTTGCTTGGAAAGCACATGCAGGCCGGCGTTGACTCTGTTTTTGTAGTACTTCGGCCGGTCATCCTCTTTGGCATACCATTTTGTGACGGCGAGGTCCTGACCCGCAACGATCAGCCCGCTGTCATAAGGGTGGTCATTCGGATGTGTAAAAAGCGTTGCAAGCGCATCTTTTTTTCTGTGAAAATCAACAAATCTGTTAAAGTCCACATCAAAAACGGTGTCGGCGTTGAGCAGGAGAAAATCATCGCTTAAAAGGTCTCTGATCTCATACAGCGCGCCGGCGTTTCCGAGCGGCGTTTCTTCGACATAATACTCGATGTTTACGCCAAACTTCGATCCGTCTCCAAAATGAGAGATGATCTGATCCGCCATATGCGAAAGCGTCAGAATGATGTCGGTAAACCCCTGTTCTTTTAATCCGCGGATCTCACGTTCCAGCACGGGTACGCCTTCGATCGGGATCAGGGGTTTGGGGATATTTGGAAATGCTTCGGATATCCTTGTTCCGGCGCCGCCGGCCATGATCACTGTTTTCATGATGATTTAATCCGTTTCCTGCGGTGCCGCCTCGTAAGTTTCGGGCGTAAAATGAATGACTTTGGATCCGCCGTTTTCAAACCGGAACGGGATGTAGAGCAGGTCGGAAAGTTCCTTTTTTACGGCTGCCTGTTTGTCTTTTTCGACATAAAACAGCAGGAATCCGCCGCCTCCTGCCCCGAGCAGTTTTCCGCCGAGAGCACCGGCCTTCATGCCTCTTTCATACAGCAGATCGATCTTGTCTGTGGAGATCATGCCGCCGGTACAGCGTTTCAGCTTCCAGGTGTAATCGAGCAGCTTTCCGAATTCGGCAAGATCCGTGTGCTTGTTCACAAGGATCTGTTCCGCACTGTCAACCAGTTCAAGCATTTTCTTAAGGCTTGCGATCTTTTCGTCCTCGTTTTTAACGGATGCGGCATTAGCCGTCTGCACGGAGGATGATAAGCGCGTAAACCCGGTAAAGAACATCATCAGGTTATCGTTCAGCTCGTTTTTGCGTTCCGGGGAAATGATCACCGGAAGGACTTCATATCCTTCGGCGCTGAAATTGATGCGGTTCAGTCCGCCGTAACTGGCCGCGATCTGGTCCTGCCATCCGCCGGCCTCATTGCAGAGCGTACGTTCGAGATAGATCGCATCATCCGCCAGCTTCTGCTTGGAAGCATATTTGCCTTTCAGCGCGTAAAATGCATTGATCATGCCGACGGCAAAAGAACTGGATGTGCCAAGACCGCTCCTTGCCGGCAGATCCGCTTCGTAATCCAGGCGGATCTCATGCATGTCCATCATCTGCATGGCATTTTTGATGGCAGGATGCAGGATCTCATCGACGGATTTTACCCGCTCGATCCTCGAATAGGCCAGTTCCGTCGAATAATCGAAAAACCGCGGCAGGTGGCGCACATTGACATAGCAGTACTTGTCGATGGTCGTTGACAATACCGCGCCGCCATGCTCCCTGAAAAAGGATTCCATATCTGTTCCGCCGCCAAAAAACGACATTCTGAAAGGGGTCTGCGTAATGATCATTTACTGTACCTCAAACTTTTGCCTGAAATCCCAGGATCACCTCTTCCATCTTCTCCCAGGAGTATCTGTATTTTTCACGTTCAATGCCTTCCGCCAGCGCCTTTGCCCGGTCATGATCGAAAAAGTCCAAAATGGCTTCCGCGATCAGGTCGGGACGAAACGGATCGACCAGATATCCGGTCTCACCGTCAAAGACAACGTCCGGCAGACCGCCGACTCTCGTGGCAAGCACCGGTTTGTCAAAACTGTATGCAACCTGGATCACGCCGCTCTGCGTGGCACTCTCGTATGGAAGCGCTACCAGATCACAGGCAGCAAAGAATTTCTCCACTTCACCGATCGGGATATGCCCGTCTTCGATCATCAGAAGATCCGCGATCCCCGCTGCCCCGATCATGTCGTCATATTCTGGTCTGGAACCGGCAAAATCACCGGCAATGAGCACTTTCAGACCGCGCGTATTGTCCGGATCCTGTTCTTTTAAGATCTTTAAGGCGTTCAGAAGATGCTTTAATCCCTTGTATTCTCTGACAAGCCCGAAGAACAGGATCACACGGGCATCATCCGGGATCGACAGGATGGACCGTGCTTCTTCTTTGGAAAGATCCTTCTGTTTGAAAAAGTTGTAGGCCGGATGAACTGTGACCTGCAGGTTTGCATCAGGAAGAATGGATCTTAAGTCTTCCGCATCGCTGAGCGCATGTACGGTAAAATAGTCCCCGTGCTTTAAGGTCATCCGGGTAAGCTTTTTGTCCATGGGAAAACGTTCGTGCGGAAACACGTTGTGGCACATGAACAGGATCTTCGTGTTTTTCAGATGCCTTGTGATGATCGTATAACAGGGCGCAAAGTAGGGATGCAGCCACTGGAAGATCACAAGATCCGGCTGCAGTTTGTTGATCTTTGCAGCCGTTGACAGGCAGCTGAACGGATTTGCGGAATTGAGAACATATTCCGCGTCATCGATCTTTAAGGCATCGTCCTCATAATCCTTCTGCGGCTTTTTATACAGCAGTTTCGGATACTGCATCGTATAGCTCAGCAGAGTGACTTCATGATGTTTCTTCAGCTGCATGTACAGCAGTGATACATAATAGGACAGTCCGGTTTTATAAGGATAAACCGGCCCGATCATAACGATCTTCATCTTATTTTAAATCCTTCCGAAATCTTTATCATTGTACCACAGATCCGCTCAGTCTGCTTCCGGATGTGCGTTCTGCCCTCTGCTGATCCGCTGGATCTTCCGGATCAGGCGGATCGTCCATTTCGGGAATCTGTCCATGACGAACTGCTTGAGGACAAGAAAGCGGACTTTTCTCTGATATTTTTTGTCGGAATACCATTCGATCCCGTGATCTTTCTGGATCTCGACGGTTTCCGTGAAGGTTTTGAGCAGATTAAGAGAGGAAAGCCCGTCGAGGGTGACTTTGCAGACCATGATGTTCAGGTCGTAAAAATCACAGCCTTCCCGGTAAGCCGTCAGCAGAAAGTCATAGTCGGCCCCGATCCGGTAGCGCTCCTGAAAAGGGTGCCGTTCCAAAAGGGATCGCGGGGCAAAGACCGACTGGTGCGAAAACGGCATGCGTTTCTCGATCAGGGAAAGATCCCTGGCATAATAGTACGGCTGTCCGAATTCAATGGCGATCGCGCCGCCGTAAAATACAGAGGGATTGTCATCTTTTTTTGCCGAAAGAGCTTTAGATACGGATGCGGCTGCCTCTGTCAGCGTCGTTGCTTTTAATAAGCAGTCATCCGCATTCATGAAATTCACATATTCGCCTTCTGCATGTGCAACGGCATGGTTCATGCCCTCATAGATGCCGTGGTCACGTTCGCTGTAGATGCGGTAGGGAATGCCGGCCTTTTCAAAATCTGACCGGAAAGACTCGGCGATCGAAAGGGTGTGATCTTCCGACAGGCCGTCCATGATGATGTATTCAAAATCACGAAAATCCTGCATCAGAACAGAGCGGATCGTTTTCTCGATGCAATCCTCTGCATTGCGGCAGGTTGTAATGATGGAAAACAGCGCCATAATCAGTCCTTTAAGAAAGTGTGCTTACATCAAGTATAGTTGAATTTAGGGGACAAATCAACTATACTTATATGGAGTATGTCATGGAATGAGGCTGATTATGCTGAAGAGAAAACTGACAGAAGCCGGATCCGCAATCTACCGCAATCTCTGCTTTCCGTTTGTCAGGATGCATCTGGAGAGAAAGACAAAAAGCATCCTGAAGCAGAAGTCGTATCTGAGGGGCCACAGCGTGCTTGCGGGCAGGAATTATGTGGGAAAAGGAGCCGTGCTGAACCATACGGTCCTCGGATTCGGCTCCCAGATCAACGACAGGGGATATTTCACCAATACGCGGATCGGAAAATATACATCCATCGGTACGGACGTGAAGACTGCGATCGGAATCCATCCGCTTAATGAACATGCGGCGCTTCATACGGCTTTTTATGACGCCTCCGCGCCGCTCGGATTTACCTATGTGAAGGAAACGACCTTTGAGCCGGATGATTTTACGGATAAAGAGGCCGGCATACAGATCGAGATCGGTAACGATGTCTGGATCGGAAACGGCGTGCAGATCTTATCCGGCGTTACGATCGGAGACGGGGCCGTGGTCGGATGCGGCGCAGTTGTGACAAAGGATCTGGAGCCTTACGGGATCTATGCGGGCGTTCCCGCAAAACTGATCCGGAAACGCTATGATGATGTCACGATCGAAGCGCTTTTAAACATGAAATGGTGGGAAAAAGGCGAGGACTGGATCCGTATGAATATCGCAAAATTCAGTGACGTGAAGGAGCTGACCGGGATAAAATGAGCAAACCTGCGATCGTGATAATCGCATATAATAGGGAAAGGTCCCTGAAGCGTCTGCTGGATTCCGTCGCGGCTGCGGATTATCCGGATGAAGAGATCACGCTTGTGATCTCTGTAGACCGGGCAAAGGACGGTTCCGGGGAAGCGACAAGGAAACTGGCTGAAGATTTTTCCTGGGAACATGGGAAAAAGCAGCTGATCCTTCACGATGAGAATCTGGGACTGAAAAAACATGTCTTATCCTGCGGGGACTTAAGCAGGGAATACGGGTCGGTGATCCTCCTGGAAGACGATCTGTATGTTTCCCCTGCATTCTATTTATTTGCGAAGGAAGCGCTTGCTTTTGCCGGACAGGATGACAGGATCGGCGGGATCTCGCTTTATAACCATCTTCTGAACGTGCATGTCAGAGAGCCGTTTGCTGCGATCCATACACCGTATGACAACTGGTATTTTCAGTTTGCATCCTCCTGGGGGCAGGCGATTACGGATACGCAGTGGAAAGGGTTCAGGACCTGGCTGGAAATACACGACAATACGGAACTTGCAGCTAAGGACGTGCCGGGAAACGTTTCTTCCTGGTCGGACAGATCCTGGCTGAAATACTATATCAAATATCTGATCGAAACAGACCGGTTTTTCCTCTATCCGTCTGTTTCCTATACGACAAATTTCGGGGATGAGGGAACCCATGCATCGGAAGCGGTCAATGACCTGCAGGTGCCTTTATCGGGAAGAAGGGAGAAGGACCTTCCGTTTTCTTTTGCAAAGATCAGCGGGACAAGAAGTGTCTACGATGCATTTTTTGAAAACCTTCCGCTGAAACGCGTCATGGCCGGGGAACTCAAGGAGATCACGGGGGAAGATGTTGCAGAGAAGGATGTGACCATCGACCTGTACGGCTACCGCGCAGACGGCGCAGACACGCGCTATCTTCTGTCCTCGCGTGCGCTTCCCAAAAAAATCCTGAAAAGTTATGCGAGACAGCTGCGTCCTTTGGATGAAAATATCTTTGCGGATCTGAAGGGAAAGGACTTTTTCCTGTATGATCTGAAATCCGCAGGGCAAAAGCCCCGCGTGGAAAAGGCGCGGCGGATCCTGTACGATCACAGGGCGCTTCGGGCGGGACAGCTGTTTACCGTCGCGCTCTACAGACTGAAAAAGAAGTTTTAAACTATGTGCGGAATTTTTGGTGTCATCGGAAAACAGATTTCTAAGGAGCTTGCGTGGACCTGTGTTGATAAGATCAAACACAGGGGACCCGACGGAAGAGGACTGTGGCAGGAAGGGGATGTAACTCTCGGACACAGGCGTCTTGCGATCATGGACCTTTCGGAGAATGGCGCGCAGCCGATGAAAGACGAAAGCGGGCGGTACCTGCTGGTATATAACGGGGAGATCTATAATTTCCTAGAGATCAGGGCGGAACTGGAGGCAAAAGGATACCGGTTCTTCAGCGACTGTGATTCGGAAGTGATCTTAAACGCATATATAGAATGGGGCAAAGCCTGCCAGGATAAATTCAACGGCATGTGGGCCTTTGCCGTTTATGACAGAAAAAAGCGCGAACTGTTCCTAAGCCGCGACCGGTTCGGGGTAAAGCCGCTCTATTATACCTTTGACGGAACGTTTCTGGCGTTTGCATCCGAAATGAAAGCGCTGATGCCGCTGATCACTGTCAGAGCAAACCGTTCTCTGGTCTGTGATCCGAAGCGGATCCTGTATTACGAGAGTACAAAAGAGTGCGTGATCGAGGGGATCGAGCGGATCCCTGCAGGGACTTGCGCATTTTATGACGGAAAAGAACTGAAAACAGAAAAATGGTGGAATACTCTCGATCACCTGGTAGAGGTGCCCGAAACCTACGAAGAACAGGTTGAGAAACTTCGGGAACTGTTCCTTGATGCCTGCAAACTCAGGATGCGTTCGGATGTCACGATCGGAACGGCGCTTTCCGGAGGCCTCGATTCTTCCGCAACGATCTGCGCCATGGCGCACCTTGCGGCTTCCGATCCGGAAGAACGCATGAACAAAGACTGGCAGCATGCCTATGTCGCGACGTTCCCGAACACCACGATGGACGAGAGTGTCTATGCAAAACAGGTTACGGATTTTCTGGGGATCCCGGCAACATTCACTAAGATCGATCCGGCAGGGATCGTTGATAAGATCGATGAATTCCTGTATCTGTTTGAGGATATTTACTTAACCAGCCCGATCCCGATGATGCTCTTATACGGCAGCCTCTACAAGCACGGCACCTATGTCACGATCGACGGGCACGGCGCGGATGAACTGTTCGGCGGTTACACGTTTGATTTTATCCATGCGCTGAAGGATGCGAAGACCAAAGAGGAAAAAGACTGGATCCTGACGGCCTATGTGGACAGCTTTCCGAAGGACGGATCCAATATCGCATTAAAGTCAGCATCCAAGAGTGCCGTATATAGAAGTTATCTCAAGCGCCGGCTGAAAGACTTTATCAAAAAGGGAGAAGAACCCTACAGGCAGGTGCGCGCAAAGGATGATGAGAGATACCGCAGGATGGATACACTTAATCGGATCCTGTATGTTTCAAGCCATGAAACGATCCTGCCGACCCTGCTTCGCAATTATGACCGCTATTCCATGGCGAATTCCGTGGAGATCCGCATGCCGTTTATGGACTACCGGATCGTGACCTATGCGCTGTCGCTTGATTACAGGGCCAAGATCCACGGCGGATTTTCCAAAGCGATCATCAGGGATGCGATCGCGCCTTATATGCCTAAGGAAATCGCGTACCGCAAGACAAAGATCGGTTTCAACACCCCGATCGTGGAATGGATGCAGGGACCTCTGAAAGAATATTTCTCGGACATCATTGCTTCACAGGAGTTTCAAAACTGTGACCTGATCGATGCCGGAAAGGTACGCGGAATGGTAGACGGGGTGATCCATGATCCTAAGGCAAGTTTTGCGATGGGCGAAAACGCCTGGTCCGCACTGTATCCGTATTTATGGGAGAGAGCCGTGCTGAAGCACGCATAAGCATATGACGATCTTAAAGAAAATCAATTACATCTTTTCAACAAAACAGAAAGTGCAGTCCGTGTTTTTGTGCATCGGTCTGCTGATCGGCGCCCTGCTGGAACTGGCGGGCATCTCGCTGATCACCCAGCTGATCTCGCTGATCACGGATCCGTCCAAGATCCATACGACGCCGGTTCTTCAGAAGGTCTATACGCTTCTTCATGTCACAACTGACAGAGTCTTTTTCCTGTGGATCGTGGTCGGGCTGATCCTTGTCTATCTGATCAAGAACCTGTATCTGCTCTGGATCAATTATGTGCAGTACACCTTTGTGTTCAACAACCAGCTGCGTCTGTCGGGCCGTCTGATCGACTGCTACATGAAGAAGCCCTACACCTATCATCTGGACAAGAACTCCGCGGAAATGGTCAGAAATGTCATGCTCGATTCCGAACGCTTCTTCCAGATGCTTCTGAGCATCTTTTTGCTGCTGTCGGAAGCGATGGTATCCGTTCTGCTCTGCGTCTATCTGGTCGTGGTGGACTGGTTTATCACGGTTGCCGTCGTCGGGATCCTCGGCCTGTTTTCCGTGATCTATCTGCTTCTGTTCCGTAACAAAGCCAAAGAATACGGACAGACGAACCAGATCTATGACGGCAAGATGCATCAGGCGATCAACCAGGCGCTCGGGGCTGTCAAAGACATCAAGATCCTGCACCGGGAAAAGTATTTCTCCAACGCTTTTCTGTCATTCGGAAGAAAGAAAATGCGGGCCGTCAGAAACAACAACGTGCTCGGCCAGGCCCCGAAATATCTGATCGAGACCGTAACGATCGGCGCCGTTTTACTGGTGATTGTTTACAAGATCTACCGCGGGGAGGACCTCGGATCGATGATCCCGCAGCTTTCCGCGTTTGCCATCAGCGCTTTCAAGCTTCTGCCCTCGGTCAGCAAGATCAACAACTACCTGAATCTGATCATTTTCCTGAAGCCTTCCGTGGACCTCATCTACCGCGATATCAAGGACACCGAAGACATGCGGGATTTCGAACTGTCCGATGCGCAGGTTCCGGATGAATATTTTGCTAACGATCATCCGCAGACGATCGAGATCCGGGAACTCGGCTACCGGTATCCGCATACAAAAAGAAATGTCTTAAAGAATGTTTCGTTTCAGATCCCGCTCGGGGCTGCGGTCGGCCTGATCGGTCCGAGCGGCGCGGGAAAATCAACCCTTGCGGATATCATCCTCGGCATTCTGACGCCGACATCCGGAAGTGTGCATTACGGGAAAATGAACGTGCATGAGCATCCACTGAAGTGGTCCAAAAAACTTGCATATATCCCGCAGGCGATCTTTTTATCCGATGATTCGATCCGCAATAATGTGGCATTCGGGATAGAGGAAGAGGAGATCGACGAGGAAAAGGTCTGGGATGCGCTCCGTGAAGCCCAGCTCAAGGAGTTTGTCGAAAATCTTCCGGACGGCCTGGATACTGAAGTCGGCGAACGCGGCGTCCGCTTATCCGGCGGACAGCGGCAGAGGATCGGGATCGCAAGGGCACTGTACAACAATCCGGAGATCCTCGTATTGGACGAAGCTACATCCGCGCTTGATTCGGAAACGGAAAGCGCAGTCATGGAAGCGATCGACAACCTGGCCGGCAGGAAAACGCTTCTGATCATCGCGCACCGTATCACGACCATACAAAACTGCAATCTGGTATTTCGTGTGGATCTCGGGAAAGTATCCCCCGTGGATCCGAAAACCCTGCAGGTAACGGAGGAATGACGGTTGCTCCTCAGTGTGATCTTTATTACCTACAATCATGAAAAATATGTGGAGAAAGCACTGCGCTCCGTGCTTACGCAGGAAACGGACTTTCCGTTTGAAGTGGTGATCGGGGAAGACTGCTCCACGGACAACACCAGAGAGATCGTGCAGCGTGTCGCAAAAGAGTATCCGCAGCACGAGGTCCGGTTTCTGTTCCGCGAGAAAAATCTCGGCCGTCCGACTTTAAATGTCTACGAAACGACGATGGAATGCAGGGGAGAGTATCTCGCCTACCTGGAAGGCGACGATTACTGGACGGATCCGAAGAAACTGCAGAAGCAGGTTGATTTTTTAAGATCACATAAGAAATTCATCGGTGTGACCCATAAAAGCATGGTCATTGATGAGAACGGAGATGAAAATCAAGATCCGCAGGCAATACAGGCCCTGTCATTATATGACTGGAGCGGGCCCTTTACCTATCATGACTTCCAATACAGCAAAAAATGGCCCGGACACTATGCTTCGCTGGTTTCAAGAAATATCTATCATAACAATAAGTTCGATTATACGATCCTCTACAGGGCGCACGATTTTGTGGACGATGCGCTGATCCTGCTGTTTCTGCTGCTGCAGGGAGACATTTACAGAATGGATGATGTGATGTCCGCCTGGAGATTCGTGCAGAAAAAGGAAAGCGGAAGTTGGACAAGCGTTGCGGTAAAGAGGGACATTGCCAAAGACGACTGCTATCTGAGCAAGACCATGATGCAATGGATCGAAGAAAACAGTGTATTGGATAAATACGCTCAGGTCGTCGCAAAGCGCAGTTTCAATCTTGCGTTGTCAAGGTTTTTGAAAAAACCGAATAAAGCAAACAAACAGTTCTTAAAGGATATGTACGATTACCAGATCACGCATGTGGTCTTATCGGATCAAAAAAGCAGCCTGTTTGCCTACAGCTTGCGCGCCATCCGGGAAAAACTCACCGGAAAATAGCGATCACAGATCCAACGGAGAAAAAGCATGGAAAATGAAAAAAAGATCCTGGTGGCAAGATCTTCCCTGCCGGAATTTGAAGAATATGTCGAAATGATCCGCCCGCTCTGGGACAGCGTGTGGCTGACCAACATGGGTGAAAATCACGAGAAACTGACGGAAGAACTCGTTAAGTATCTGCAGGTGCCTTATGTATCGCTTTTTACAAACGGCCATCTGGCGCTGGAACTGTGCATCCAGGCGATGGGACTGACCGGCGAGGTGATCACGACGCCCTTTACTTTCGTGTCTACCACGCAGGCGATCGTAAGAAGCGGCCTGACACCGGTCTTTGCCGACATCGACCCCAAGACTTACACGATCGATCCCGACAGGATCGAAGCCCTGATCACGGAGAAAACTTCCGCGATCATTCCGGTCCACGTGTACGGAAATGTCTGTGATGTGGAAAAGATCGATGCGATCGCAAAAAAGCACGGTCTGAAAGTCATCTATGATGCGGCCCATGCCTTCGGTGTGACTTATAAAGGAAAAGGGATCGGCTCTTTCGGCGATGCTTCGATGTTCTCCTTCCATGCCACAAAAGTCTTCCATACGATCGAAGGCGGCGCGGTCACAACAGCATCGAAAGAACTTGTATCGGACCTGTACAAACGCCGTGATTTTGGTATCAAAGATGAAGAAGTTGTGGATGTCATCGGACCGAATGCCAAAATGAACGAATTTCAGGCGGTCATGGGACTTTGCAACCTGAAACATCTGCAGGAAGAACTTAGGAAACGGGAAATTGCCGTTAACCGGTACAGAGAGCGCTTGCGCAATACAAAAGGCCTGATCATCAGTGAAACGCAGAAGGATGTCAGCCCCAACTATGCATATTTTCCGCTCGTTGTGGATGAGAATAAATTCGGGCATACCAGAGATGAGATCAAGGACCTGCTGGCAGAACATGAGATCTACGCGAGGAAATATTTCTATCCGCTGACGAACAAAATGGACTGCTACCAGGGCAGATTTAAGAATGCGGATGTGCCGGTAGCCGCATGGACCGCGGACCGCGTGCTGACCCTTCCGATGTCCGCAAGCCTGACGGTTTCAGATGTGGACAGGATCTGCGACCTGATCCTTTCCTTGAACGGGAGCAAGTCATGATCATCGTAAGATTTACATCGGGTCTTGGAAACCAGATGTATCAGTACAATCTTTACCGTCTTCTGAAGGAAACCTATCCGGATACACCGGTAAAGGCCGATCTGACCTGGTTTTATGCCCATAACGATCATCACGGATATGAATTGGAAAAGTGCTTTGCGCATGATGATTCCGCTTTTTCCATAGAATGCGCCACTTACCGGGAGCTGTTCCGGGTCACCGGGCTCATTCCGAATATGAGTAAAAATCACGGGCGGGGCTTTGAGAAGTTCCGCAGATATCCGAACCGGATCCTCAGGGAATTCACACAGAAAAGGCGTGCGCCATTTACCCTCGACCGTCTGCAGCAGGATGTGAGCATGGAAACCGTTCTGCATCTGGACCTTGCAAAGGACTGGTATCTGATCGGCTTCTGGATTGAGTCCCCTTATTGGAGGGATCGTATTCCTTCGCTACAGAAGGAACTTTGTTTTGATGAAAACTACGGTAAGAAAAACCAGGAACTGATCCGTTCGATCAGAGAAAGCGAATCCGTTTCGATCCATGTCAGACGCGGTGATTATCTGACAACTTATGCCGGACAGTTCAAAGCACTTTCGGATGATTATTACAAAAAAGCGGTGGAGGAGATCAAAAAGGTCTGCGACACTCCGAAATTTTATATTTTCTCGGATGACAGCGCGTTTATCAGACGCGAATTTGACTGGATCAAGGACAAGGTGATCGTTGATCACAATACTGGGGATGACAGCTACCGGGACATGCAGCTGATGAGCCTCTGCAAGCATAACATCATTGCAAATTCCACTTTTTCGGCGTGGGCTGCGATCTTAAACCGGAATCCGGAGCATGTGACGGTCTATCCTGCCGCATGTCTTAAGGATGAGGATTCGGAAGAGATCAAGCTGAAGAACTGGATCAGGATCTGAGAGAGCAGACACGGCAGTGCATAAAAAGTGCTTGCCAACACTGACCTCATAGTTTATAATATCGTTTGTTGACGAGATATAGGGCTATCGCCAAACGGTAAGGCAACGGACTCTGACTCCGTCATTTGGAGGTTCGAATCCTCCTAGCCCTGGTAAAGGGAACCGGTTTTCCGGTTCCTTTTTTAATGTCTCAAAGCCAGTATTTATGCGACTTTCGAGGATCGGCAAAAAACAACTTTCTGGATTTTACTGATTGATTCTGACAGTAAAAATCAGGAAGTTTTTTCTGATATAAGGGTCAAAATAGGTAACTTTTCAGATCGATAGGTAACTTTTTCGATTCCGGGTTACCATCCCTTTATCTATTTGATCGTTTCCACGAGCTCTTTTGGGACACATTATCATTCAAAATCTTCAATCTATTGAAGAATAAGCGAAAAACAGGAAGATAAAACAAGCGATTTCTGATATTACTGCTATATATGACATCAAGATACCTATTTGAAATTTTCTCATTTTTTTCGTACATATTCCGGAATTGATATGGATTTCCGTTAGTATTTCATTTATATAATCCTCTTCTAAAGCCGAGTTTGCTACTTTAATATATGTATCTTTATCTTTGAATTGAGAGATTTTACCATAGAAAATACTGTAATCAGGGTGTGCTGTTGCTTTTAATTCTTTTTTCTTTAACATGCCAGTTAGCTTGGGTGATATAGCATGAAGGCAAAACCCAATTGAAATAGCAAAAGCGATTAGGCCGATACATAGCATGGAAAATGCGATATAGCGTGATCCTGAATCAATCATTTTAAATATTTCTATTTTTATTCCAATGAGGCTCTCAGCTAACGCTATAACACCAAATACTATTGTAAATACGGCACAAAATGTACTCACTTTTGAATCTGCATTGTTTATCCACATGTTAACCATTTCGAGAACGAATTCATGCTCATCGACCGAGAGATGTTTTTTTGATGAGATCTGATCGGTTTTATTTACATTTTCTTTTTTTCTTCTGATATTGTTCATATTCTAGTTCTCCTTTGGTTCCATGTGAATAAGCTAATAAGTCTAAGCCTTTTGTTTTTCCAGATAAATACTTTCTGTATGCAGTAAGCATATTATCCGCAGTTCGTACGCATTCCAATAGAACGTTATCCATTGTTATAAATGATTCAGGAACACCTACGCAAAAGCAGTGATTTCCAGCTTTATCAGCAGATCCATTGAAGTGTCGATACATTTTTTTGATTTTTTCGATGTTTATCCATTTTCCACCATATACTTTACATCCTGCCTGTTGATAGTTTAATGGTATTTCGACTCTTAGTTTTCTACTGAATGATTCGGTGAAGTCATCAATTGAACCACGAGTATATGCAATAGTACATGCATTTACAGCCACAACTATTAATTGAGCTAAAGAAGGAGTCGATGTTGGAGGAATACTTAAATATGAATAAGGGTATTCTTTTTTTAACTCGGCAAAATCGTGATATACAGCAGTATAGTATTTTGAATAATCTAGTTCCTCATTACGATTCGGCCCAAGCAGCATTGTAGTTTTTTGTCTTATTGTTTCTTTCAAGATTATCATCCTCCACAATCTCACAGAATTCTTTGTAGCCGGTCTGCGTCATATAGCATCCATTAGGCAACTTTTCGAATTGGTTTGCAAGGATCGGATTCTCGTCTTCGATAATGCAGAATATTTTTTGTGAGATAACTAATTGGTTTTCGCCGGCGTAATCATCCTCAAATCGATCTGCATCTGATACAGTTCTTCCTATGAGAATATTGTCTTTACTATTCCTAGCACCTATCCGCGATGCAAATACGGTTCCGATTGATTCTCCTACTCCAATATTGACATTGAATTCCTTGACTTTATCAATTATTCTCATGGCAGTAATAATAGAGTCTTGAGCACAATTTTGACTCTTTATATCGTGAAAAAGAGCAAACTCTCGATCGCCTTGAAACTGAATATGAACACCTTTTCCCTTTACTGCTGAATACAAGGATTTTAGTATTTTCTGAGTTTTATCAGCCATTTCTTCTAGATTTGCATCATCTTTGTCGAATTGCTGCGTGAACCCACGAACATCCGCAAACAAAGGAATCCCGATAACTTTTTTAATTGTTTTTACTGACAAACGATCTGGGGAGATCATCTCACGAGCAGATTCGTTGTTCATATCTGCAAGGTTTGTCTTCTGTACAATTTCATAGGCATGATTCAGTTCTTCTCTATAATCCTCGTCATCCATAGTGAGAAGCCGTATGGGTGCCGTATAATACCGGAACTCTTTGTATTTTGAAATCTGTGAACTATTAATCCTTTTAAATATTTCACTATCTGCTACGTCAAGGACGTCATATATCGAACTATCTATAGAAATAAAACCATCACCGCTCAGCATCTGAAGTTTAGCAGCATAGTTTGCAGCAAAACCTATGGTTGTTTCTTCTTCATAATCATTATCTCGAAATACGAAATCATAAAATCTGCCATAGCATGCGCCAACTTTGATATTAAAACACTTTAGTTTCTTATATTTTGTAACATCGTTATTAAGATATAATGACAGTCTATATGCATACATAGACACGTCCTTAACAATCTTAAACGATTCTTGAACATCGGCAAGAATATACATATGTATGCGTGATCCGGTAACTTTTTCCGTAACAAAAACATCCGTGTATTTATTATTACCGAACCATTCTATGGACGAAAAAAACGTGTTTAAAGCATGGATAGAATGATTAACATTTCCGCTATCAAGTTCTTCTTTTTCTACTATGTCGTCAAAATTGCTAATATTAATGTAGAAATGCATGCCTTCTCTTTTTTTCATATTTATCCTCCTTGCAATTAAAAACGCGTCATGTAGAGACAGATGACGCGTTTTTACAATATAATTAATAATCTTATTTATTATGCTATCATCTATTCATTTTTCCCATTTTCTAATATACGAATTATTGTGCAATAAAAAGGACTCCCTATACAGAGAGTCGAATAATTACGTTTGAACATGTCAAACAAATGTATAACTATTTATACTCTCTGCGTCCTCATCATTTCAGCACTAATTCCCCTTACATTTATTAAGACGTAGTGAGATATAAAAAAGGTTCAACATATATAATTGATTATTACAAAAAAGTGATTTCTACCATCCCTTTATCTGTTTGATCTGTTCAGCGCGTTCGGGATCCTTGTGGTACTGAAGCTTGAATTTGATCGTTTCCACTATCTCTTTTCGGGATTCATCGTCAAGCTGATAGAATGAGGTGAGAAGATTGTCCACGTCAGGCATGCTGTTCTTGCCATATAGGTGCATTAAGGGATAGAGAGAGTACTTTATATAGGTCTTTACTCTTGAGGCATCCAGGCTGCCTTTAAGGCCGTCAGGGAGGGTAGGATATATCTCCTCTTCCTTGATCTCCCCGGAAAACGGCATAGCTGAACATATCTCATTAACATCGATCTCCAGCTCGTTTGCCAGTCTCAAGGCATAATCAAACCGGATATTTGAATCCTTCTGAATAATGGAATAAAGCGTTGTAGCGCTTATTCCGGTCGCTTTTGCTATTCTGCGGACATTTGTACCCTTGACATCCAGATACTCTTTTAATTTGCTCCCATCGCCCATAATTCACTCCTTTAGTAAACAACTCATATACGAAAATTGTAAATCTGTAACAAGTCATAGCACACAAATCACAATAAAACAAGGCATTTCTAACAAATATACGAAAATCGTAAATGCAGGAATTACGAAACAGAAATACCAAAAGGTTTTCGGAATAAAAAAGAAAAAGAAAAGGGAAAATCCGGGTCCGAGCAAAAGCGAGGTTCAAGGGGATTGGGGAGTACCCCCACAAGCAGCAAACAGGCGGCGGTATATACCGATGCCCTGCTTGCACAGGAGGATAAACAGTGATTGCACTCTAAATCAAGGAGAAGTTTTTAACAGATCGTCTAAGCTACAGTTAAGAACCTGGGATAGTATTACCAGTTCAATATCGGTAACAAATCGTTTGCCGCATTCAATTCGCTGAATTGCATTTTTGTCTATATCCAAACCGGCAACCTGGAGTCGATCCGCGAGCTCACGTTGAGATATACTCATAGACATTCTGTAAGTAGCTACAGTTCTTCCGCATATATTATTTCTTCCATCAAATGTTTTGTTAATAAACATGCATTCACCTCTGACATTCACTGATTGTCATCAAAGGTATTTTCTGATAGAATGTAAAAAACAATGACATTCACTGAATGTCAATAGTTTTTTAATCAGTCTGTTTGGAGAGAGTATTATGACAACGATCCAAGGGAAGAGCAGTAATACAGGTTTTCCTTCTGTTGATAAACCGTGGTTAAAGCATTACTCAGAAGAAGTGATAAAAGGAAAATTACCGGAATGCAGTATCTATGAATATATGTATGAGAATAATAAGAATTATCCTCACGATACTGCTATTAGCTATTTCGGGAAAAGAATAAGTTACAGAAGGCTATTCGAGAGCATAGATAAAACAGCTTCCGCATTACAGGCATTAGGTGTAAAGGAGGGCGAAATAGTAACTGTTGCTTTGCCCAGTATTCCAGAAGCTCTTTATATTGTTTACGCATTGAATAAGATAGGCGCAGTTGCGAATATGATTCACCCCTTGGCCGGAGAGAATGAAATCATACATTACCTTAATGAAGTAGAAAGCAAAGTTGCTTTTTTATTCGATGGGACGTATCGGATAATCAAAAGTTCTATTGGAAAAACGAGCTTAAAGAAAGGTATTGTAGTTACAGTAGGAGATTCCCTGCCCACTGGCTTGAAGCTGCTGTATTCCTTGAAAGCTAGGAGTGTAATAGTTGATGATAGTATTTCTACATGGAAACGGTTTCTGGCGAAAGGAAAGGGAATAACTGTTTCAACTGGAAAAAAAGATAGTAGCAAAATGGCTATTATTTCTCATACTGGTGGAACGACAGGTGAGCCGAAGGGTGTGATGCTATCTGATGATAGTATAAATGCCATGATATGGCAAATTGGGAAACTGCTTTCGGTTGTTCGTCAGGAAAGCCAGCTAGCAGTGTTACCTCCTTTTGTTAACTACAGCCTTGTGAATGCGATGCTAGAGCCTATAGGACTCGGTAATACATCCATTCTGATCCCGGATTATAAACCAGAATTGTTTGCCCAATATGCTAAAAAGTATAAACCGACATATATAAGTTCAATACCCGCGTACTGGGAAGCGATACTGAAAATTAAAAACATTGAAAAGACAGATTTATCATTTCTTCGATGTCCTTTTTATGGTGGGGAAGCAATGAATTCAGTAAATGAAGAGGCTGTTAATCAGCTACTTCATAAGTGTGGTGCCCCCAATGGTTTGGCGAAGGGTTTGGGAGCAACAGAGTTAGTTTCTGCAGCAACCCTTACTCCTTATGATTTTAATACCATTGGAAGTGTTGGTATTCCGTTGCCAAAGATAAATTGTAAGCTGGCATTGCCTGATATGGAAGAAGCGTCCTATGGAAATACTGGAGAAATCTGTTTTTCCGGTCCCACGGTCATGATGGGCTACTACAACAAAGAGAAAGATACAAGCGACATTATAAAAAAACATCCCGATGGTCAGCGTTGGTTACACACTGGAGACCTGGGTTATATGAATGAAAACGGCGTGCTTTTTGTTACGGGACGTGTTAAGCGTATTTTTATGACAAAAGGGCGAGATAAGCAGATAACCAAGGTGTTTCCTGATCGAGTTGAAAAAGCGATATGTTCTAATTCAAATGTGGAATTATGCTGCGTGGTAGGGGTGCCGGACGAAGAACGCATAAACTATCCCAAGGCATTTGTAGTACTGAAACAGAAGGAACCATCTGATGAGATAGAGAAAAACATCATGGATATTTGCAAAGAAAATTTACCGGAATATATGGTTCCTGAGGAAATTGAGTTTCGGAAGGATTTTCCAAGAACAGAACGAGGAAAAGTAGATTACAGAGCATTGGAAAGGATGACAAAGGATGACAAAGGATAAGTAGTAATGATTATCCATAGTTAAACTTTGGTGCTATATGAAAGATCGTTTCTTTGATATAGATTGTTGGAGATTTTGAGAAATGAACAAACAATTTAAGAATACATTAATGCTGGGAAATGGCTTCAATCTTTCTATATTTTCAAATGCACCGGATTGGAAATCATTATATTATGATAAAAACGTTGGACTGATAGATAATCATAATTATACATTGTTGTATGAAATGAATCTTGTTCAAAAGCAAAATTCTGACAATCAGTACAAGCGTATTATGGTAGATAAGCTTCGCTCATATACAGGATTGGATAATATTAGAAAGAAGGCTCTTAATATAGATTCTTTTGGTAAGTTGCTTCAAAAACACGGTATTCAGAATATTATTACAACTAATTATGATAAAGGAATTGAAAACATCCTTTGCGGTAGAAATGGTTATAAAGAAGCGTGGCCCCCAAATATCGAAAAAAGCTATGGTGAAAAAATATACAGTATTCGACGAAATATAATGCTTAAGAGAGGAAATTCTGAAATCAGAATCTGGAAAATACATGGGGATATAGATAATATAGCCTCTGTTTCACTTGGATTTGATCAGTATTGTGGAGCTCTAGCAAAGATTGATAGCTACCTGAAGGGGAAATATAATTCTAGTACTTATGCAACAGAGAGCGTAAAACCGATGCGTGATAAGTGTGAGGCTGATGATTATAGCGATATGTCATGGATAGATCTGTTTTTTAATTCGAATGTATATATCGCATGTTTTGGTATGGACTTCTCGGAAACAGATATTTGGTGGCTGATCAATAAGAGAATAAGATTTATAAAACAAGGAATTCCCATAAAGAATAAGATTGTATATTTGTATAATGAATATGATACAGGGGAATCTTGTATGAAAAAGTGCATTAAAGCTAATAAAGAGAAGAAGAAAGCTTTTGAAGAGAAGATGAATACGTTAAAGGCATTTGGCGTAGAATGTAAAAGAATGGAAAGTGGAGAACGCTGTATTCCGTCGCTGTTTGAGCATATTGATTTATAGATACTAAGCAAATGGGGAAATGATGGGAGTCTATTTAAACAAATTATCCTAAATGAAAGATATTATTTCTAAGGGTAAAAACGAGTATTGACAGGGGTTTCGCCATCGATTATGATGAAGATGGTAACAGAGGGTGTATCTCAGCCCTTAAGTGAGAAAGTTATTAGTGAGTTTCTCTTGACTCATAACAAGAAATTTACGAGTGAGTGTTTCGCCACTCATAAGTGCGAGTTTAACAGGGGCAAGTCTAGTACTTGCCCTTGATTCTATGTTACGGAGGTGTGAGGTATGGATAAGAAAGATGAAATCCGGTTTTATGAGATAGATCCTAGATACATTGATTATCTTTTGCCGTTTGCACTGCATCTGTATGGAAATAAGCAACCGGGACAGAATAATGAGAGAAAGTATATTGGAGTTGTTTTGCATATAAATGAGTTGGATTATTTTGCTCCATTGTCATCTGCCAAGAAGAAACATAAATATATGGAAGAGGGACTGGATTTTATACGAGTAAAGAATTATGCAGTCATAAATCTCAACAATATGATTCCGGTTCCAGTGTCGGTATGTAAGCAAGTAGATTTTTCGAAAGAGAAGAATCCCAAATACAGGGATCTTCTCCGAGCGGAATACCGATATATAAAGATGATTCGGGAGCGTATCTGGAAGAATGCAAGATTGTTATACAACCATAAGATAAAGAACGTAGATAGTACACCGCTTGCAAAAAGATGTAATGATTTTGGGCTGCTAGAGGAAAAGTGCAGGGAGTACAAAATTGACTGATCCGAGCGATAGGTAACTATATAGGTAACTTCAGAAGTATATCAAGTGAAATAGAAGCGTAAACTCAATACTTAGCAGGGCTTTCGGAAAAGGACTCTGACTCCGTCATTTGGAGGTTCGAAGCCTCCTAGCCCTGGTAAAGGGAACCGGTTTTCCGGTTCCTTTTGTGTTGCTCCAAAGCCTGTGTTTATGCGCATCTTCGCACTTCTGAAAAATCATTTTCCTGCTTTATTCTGGCTATTCCTGACAGGAAAAATCAGGACATGTTTCCCTCAAAAACTCCAAAATCAGATGTTGTTCTGAAAGATAGGTCAATTTAGAGGTCAATTATAGGTCAATCGAGGTAACGGGGCTTATTTGCTAATTTGAGTTTAACTCAAATCTAATTCAAGTTTAACTCGACAAAATATATTTAACGAGTTAAAATCGAGTTAGATCGAATTAAGGAGGAGTTAAAATGCGGACAATACCACACAAAGAGAATCTGACAGTCGAGTTTAAAAGCGATATAAAAAAACTACCTGATAATGAATTAATAGATGAAATAGTAGGAATGACTAATACAAAGGGTGGAACACTATACTTAGGCGTAGAGGATGATGGAAAAATAACCGGAGTCAGCAATATGCATAAGGATGCTATTGGTGTAACAGCACTTATTGCAAATAAAACAGTTCCATCAGTATCTGTTCGGGCAGATATTGTTACAGAAGAGGGGAAAGATGTACTAAAAATAGAAATACCGATAAGTAGAACAGTGGTGTCTACTAGTTCCGGAAGAATGTTAAAACGAAGACTAAAAGCAGATGGGTTGCCGGAAGTTATACCGATGTTTTCTTATGAGATCGTAACCAGATTATCGGAATTAAAGTTGTTAGATTTTTCGGCAGGTCCACTTGCGGGGGCAACTATCAACGATTTTGATCCAAGTCAAAGGTTAAGATTGCGAAACATCATACAGACGAACCCTGGCGGGGAAAAAAACCTGCTTAGTCTATCAGATGAAGAATTAGACAAGGCTTTACGCTTTACCACAGAGATAGATGGGAAAACATATCCAACAGTGACAGGTATGCTAATTCTTGGAAGAGAAAACAAAATCACAGAGTTGATGCCTACTGCCAAAGCATCGTTTCAAGTGTTAGAGGGAACGAAGGTTAGAGTAAATACGGAGACAACGGCTCCTTTACTGGAGGTATTTGAAAAATTCGAAACATATTCTGAAGCATGGAATCCCGAACGAGAAGTAGAGTATGGTATGTTTAGGGTTGCAATTCCTGAATTTGATAAAGCCGCATTTAGGGAAGGATTAATAAATGCATTCTGTCATAGAGATTATACGATGCTTGGAACCGTGAGAGTTCTAATTGATGATGAAGGAATGACTATTAGCAGTCCGGGAGGATTTATAGACGGTGTTACGCTGGATAATCTTCTTACGGTGGAGCCCCATGGAAAAAATCCGGCATTGGCAGATGCATTAAAAAGAATTGGACTAGCCGAGAAAACCGGGCGGGGAATTGATCGTATATATGAAGGATCTATATTGTATGGAAGACCGTGGCCGGATTATTCCGAGACGACTAGTACAAATGTAAAACTGTTTATTCAAAGGGCTAAAGCAGATGAGAAGTTTACCAAATTTATTTCGGATGAACAGAATAGATTGGGTAGACCGCTATCAATATATGCACTGATGATTTTGTCTATACTAAAGAATGAGAGACGACTTACAATTGATCGGATCACCGAATTGACACATTTGTCGGAAGGAAAATTAAGAGGTTCGATAGAAAATCTTATAGAAGATGATCTTGTCGAGGGGGTTGGAAACGGTAAGTCAAGATCGTATCATCTTTCCGAAAAAGTGTATAAGGAAAACAATAAGAGCATCCAGTATGTGAGACAGACGGGAATAGATAAGGTTGCCTTCCCGGAACTTATAATAAAATTGGCCAATACACAAGATGGTTATATTACAAAACAGGATGTAGCAGAACTATTAAAGATAACTCCGCAACAGGCGTATTCAGAAATAAAGAAACTGATTAAAGAAGGGAAGATGTATAAGTTCTGTGGGGGGAAATATACGAAGTATAAAGTGCTTTAAGTATATAAACGTATTCTTGTAATTTACAGATAGAATGGGAGAAATCATTGAAAGAAATAAGAGAAAACATAAAAAAGACATATGAAGAATCTAAAAGAATAATAAAAAAGGCTCAGAAAGAACAGCAGTTGGTACTGTTTGTGGGAGCTGGTGCTTCTATAGATTCTGGTATTCCATCTTGGGAAACTGCTATAAACATGATAGCAGATCGATTAGATATAGAAAAAAAAGAAAGAATAGACACATTAAGAATACCTCAGTTTTATTATAATTCTCGAGGGAAAAAGGAATATACACAATTAATGCGTCAAATATTCCGATCAGGAGAAGATTTAGATTTAAACCCTATTCATAAAGAATTGATAAAGATAAACGCAGGAACAATTGTAACAACAAATTATGATAAATTGATAGAAAAAGCCGCAGAGGAAAATGCAGAAGTGCTTGATGTGGTAAGCTGTAATGAAGACTTGTTGTTGAAAAAAGGAAAATTCTTTTAGTTCCCAAACGTATAGTTTCATTTTCGACAGATTATACTCCCCCAAAATACATGCAACACTTTGTTTTGAATTTTCTCCAAGAGGCTTACAAAAAAACGTGCGGAAAAGAAGAAACAAGAGGCAAGATTACTAAAGAAAGCAGAACAGAAAAAACTTGAAGAAAAACGTGAAGAGAGAAAAGCGGAGAACGAAGAACTTATTGAGGAATACATATTGGAAGGAGGTAGATTTGATGCTATGGCATAATGAATCATACTACTTGTAAACATTTTACAAAGAAATGCCGATACATATTTCAGATAAGCGTTAATAGCGTCTAAAAGAAGTGAAAATCGGCGGGTATCTCTCAAAGGAATGAGAGGCTATAAGGAAAGCCAAGGAGGGTTAAACATGTCGATTAATTTATATTCATTAGAAACTACTGAAATAGTTCCCCAGAAAGCCAATAATACGAATTATTCTTACAGGATCAACCAGTCTGCCATTAAGGAAAACTGGGATGAGACGAAAGCGTCTTCTAAGAATCTGATCGAGGAGTCCAAGCAGAACGGATCCTATAGGGAAAGTGTCTCACTTGAAGGTGCCGGTCTTGAGGGTATCAAGGCGGGCAAAGGAGCGTATTGTAATTATTCAAGTGATGCTTTCTTCAGGAAGGATATGCCTCTTATAACAGACAGTGAGGGAAACTATACTGTTGGCGGTCAGATTTTTACAAAAGAAGAACTCGAGGAATGCCGTACCGTATTGAAGGCTGCAGCCGACAGTATCGGATGCGGGATCGGAAAGAACGCAAACATATCATATAAGAACTATGCTGAGATGGGTATTGCAGTAAATGCGGTTAAGGAGTATGCGAGTCAGAATCTTACAGAGAAGCAGGCCGCTGTGGTAAATAAGGCAATGCAGGAATACAATGAGGCTTTGGTTCAGCTTGAAAAGGATACGCTTGCAAGAGCGGGTGCCGTACAAGTGACGGGAACCAGGGCATCCGAGTATTATGGAATGGGCCAGCCCATAAGCAAAGATGTACTTGATCATGTTCGAAGCACTATGGGTGTTACCGATGGAAAGTTGACCGGAGGTACGATATCTGCGACCAATTCTGCTACAAACAAGGAACTAATAGGAAAAATCAGTGATGCGTTTTCAAATGCTGATATCACAGATAAATCATCAGTTGATGATCTTATGGAGAAGTACAAAAAACTTGTAACACCGGCATATATGGCATACGGAAACTATGGTGGCAGTGATCTTGCAGGAATACTCGGACAAGATGTATCGGGATTCCGGTCGCAGATAGCAAATATGCTTAATGCGATAAAATATCATGCCATGAATTACAGGGTCTGATTGAATTGGTACTACCATTCAATATAGATCGGTCGGGTCACGGAAAGCGTGGCCCGATTTTGCATTTCACGACAATAAAACTACGTTTCACAACAAATAGGTTATGAAGAATCTCGTCCGAAACAATATAAATGCCAGAAGAAGAAACAGTTAAATCTAAATGCCAAATGGTCGTTTTATGACATTTTGCAGTCGAATCATGACATCCTTATAATTTGAGCTGAAAAATATGTCGATAATCATATCAGATAAATAAATATGCTAAGGATAGCAGCTGTATTCAAAGGATTGAGTTTTGAATACAGCTGTCTTTGTGAGGAGGAAGCATGTTACAAACAACAGGGGCAAATGACACATATGGATTTCGTTATTATGACAGATATGGTAACAAGCAGTCTGTAACGTTACGACAAGATGACAGGGGCGGACTCGCCAAGGTAAACGATGACGGAACGCAGACAGAGTTGATGGAATTCAAGGGAGTAAAAACAAGTGAAGCGCCCATGCCGTGCGAGAACTATAACAACCTGAAGCCTTTGGGAATGGGATCCGCAACGCTTGGTTGGAATACTCTTTTTCATGAATCATTTGATGTGGCGAAGGCTTATTATTCCGGGAATACTACGGTTGATGATGTATCTGACTATATCAGAAGTCTCTGCTCTTTTGGTAGTGCAGATAAATCTCAGATATCCAATTCGCTGTCAACGATATATGAACACATGTCAAGAGCAAACACGAGAAATGCAGTCAATCAGAACATGCGGGAAGCGGAGCGATTCTTTTCGGAAACAGGTCTTAGGCAGGATACGGAGGATTATTACAGTAACCATAAGGGGATCATATACTATAACTCTGATCACTATTTTGCCTGCGAAAACATACAGACTGTCATCAAGAATACTCTTAATGAAATGGCACAGAAGTACGGAGTAGGTTCGCCGGACTATGAAAGGCTGAACGAGAGCCGGACATTTATAGACGGAGGAATCACTTATAATGGCATTTGGAATCAGGAAACATTGCAGACTAATCGCTATCACGCTATGGATGATATAGAATTCTTAGCTCATGATTTTGTCCCCGATAAGAGATTTGTATATTGTGAGGCAAGCATTAGGCTGGGCGAAGAACAAAGGAATAACAGGATGCTGTCTATAATCAAAGAGTATGCTGAAAACAAGCTTCTTAAGGCGGATGATAGTAAAGATCATAACATTCGGATAGAAATGGAAAGAAACAGCCACAGCATTTCAGGACACATAGAAAAGAGAAACAGCTTACACAGGAGCCTGGCCGAACTGGGAATATCAGTTAATAATACACCGGATTGGTTATGGCACTCGGATTATTTCGGGATGATATGTGTTTAATATTTTTATGACAGATGACCTGACGGGATCAAAGGGGGATTAAACATGACAGGAACAACAGTAGCATCATATTTCAATTACAGCAGTTACATAAGTTGCCAGACCTCAAGCAAGAATAAGGAGGGAGTATCATTCTCCGACAGTATTGATGTCAAAAGTGACAAACTCCAAAAACAGGAGTCTCAGAGAGGAACCGTCATGAAAGAGTATTATGCGAAAAAGCCGCAGTACAAGGAGAGGACAAAAGAACGGGTTGATGGCGGTTATGTTGTTCTAAAGTGTGCCGGAATCTCCGCCGAGGACATGGAAGACATGTTCATGAATGAGTTTAAGGATGTGATGAGCAAGGTCATTGCCGGGATTCCGCATCACGCTACAAGACCATATGATGAAGAAACAGTTATTATTTCCGAAGAGGGATGGGAAAACATGAAGAAGGATCCCGATTATGCTGCGTATGTAGTAGGCCTGCTTCAAGAAGACAGATCCTTTGCAAATCCGTTCTTTGCTATGGGAGATAAGGGAAGTTATATTGTGCAGCATTTTGGAGCATCTCCGGAGGACTATCATGGAGTCGGCTTTAGCAAGATATATGGTGGTACTGCCGCAGGAGCACGTTCGATGTATAACTCGGCGAAGGCTACAGGAGGCATAGAGACACGTGGTCCGCAGGCAGACCTTCAGCCACCGGCAGACTATAATCTCTGGGAAGAGAGAAGAAAAGCAAAGAGGCGCAAAAGAAAAGAACAGCTTGATGAAGAAATCATGGCCAGGTATTACCAGAAGAAGCGAATAGATGGAATGTATGAAAGAAAACTCTACGAGAATATGGAACTCGAACGATCTCGCACTGCGGCTGAAATGATAGGGTCGCGGAGCAACACATCACATGCGCCGAAGCTTTCTATGGCAAGCGGTATGGCATTTTATGAAGCGGCATTTATGACATCTGATATAGCTGAAATGTTTTAGGAGCATTTTGTATGAATAATATTATCACGATCAGCAGTATGAGCCGTTCGTTCCGACAGACACCGGTTCGCAGACCAAATAACAATGATGCAAGCGGAGCATCTTTTGAGGAGTGTGTTCAAAAAGAAGTGGATAAACAGAGTCTCCCGAATAACGAAACTATACGGAGTGTAGATGAATATCGGACATACTTGAATAATAAGCTTCAGAACCTGTCATTTGATTCATCAAACAGAATGGACACAACGATGGTATCCATATCGGATGCAGGTATTAGTCGCATGATGAGGGATCCCGGATATGAGGAGTGGGTTATAGGCCAAGTCAAGTCCATGTTTTCTGCAAATGATCCGTTCAGCGGAATATCGGGCGGGAAGTTTATAATAATGCGCTTTAGAGAGAAAGAATCCGATTTTAATATAACAATGGAGCGAGCCGGTTTCCCAAACGGTCAGGACAGTATGATGCCTAAGACTCATAAGGATGAAGACGAGGGCTTCTGGGGCAGGCGTCAAAATCGGCTTGAAGAGCACATTGAAATAAGTGAAGAGATCCGTGAAAGGGAGGCGGAAGGTCTATCGGTAATGATCAATCCGTTTCTGGATATAAGCGGGGGAAAAGTCGTTGAGGGTAATACCACAAACTGAAATAGTCGTTTTGTGTCATTTTACAGTCTGTTTATGCAGTGAGGGTTTAGTGGCTATAAAGACACGACGATAAAACTATCAAAATATCATAAGAGCTAAGGATGGCGGCTGCGTTCAAAGGATTGAACCTTGATCACGGCCGTTTTTGTAACTAACAATAATATACCGCTCGGACCTTTCCGGGCGCACGACATCCGGTGGATGTCGGTCATGCGCGGACCGAAACGGAGTGTAGACAGCGGTGCAGCTCTGACTGACAGATGAGCTGCGGAAAGGGGGATAATATGTCATTTGCAGTACAAACAAGTTTTAATCAAACGTACCAGTATGGAAGCTTTGGCTCGAAATCAAATCGTGGAGAGGACTCTATCGGGCAAGAATTCATGGGGAGCGCTACTTCGCGAACTGCTTCATCTGACCAAGGTAAAAATATCGGAGTTATGACGATTGGTAACATAGGGTATATTGCCAAATATGCTGACTCATCGACAGAGCAGGATCCGATCATTAAAGTCGGGGATTATGAGGTCAGAGTGAATGATGTTAATCCGCATAATGCTACAAAAGTGGAGATGTTCGCACTGATGAGTTATATGGATGATAAGGGGCTTATCGATAATACCGGCATGAAATTGTTCGGAAAAATGACAGCGTATGGGGCACAGGCGGAATATAACGGATTCTGCAGTGATCTTTCCGATCCTGATATGGCATGGACAAAGAACAGAGACTGGACCGCGATACTGCAAAATGCAAAAGAGACATTTTTAGGAATTCCGCAGGCATATGATCAAGGACTTAACTGTGAGAACATTGTTGCCGGACTTGATCGTTGGGCAGAAACAAGGCTTGATAATGGCACGAACATGATCACAGAAGTATCCCGCGAGAGCAAGGTGTCGAGTGATATGGATGCCACATGCATCCCGATTGCAAGCAAAGGATACGGAGATCCGGCTGCATATACCAGGTGTATTACTGCTAATATTAAGACTAAGGAAGCCTATGTACAGCAAAATTCCAACGGAGAAGTGATCTATTCATATCGAGAGACCGAACAGTCATTTAATATCATCATCAATTCCGACGGTAAGGATAAAACATACACGATAAAGGGTATCGACGAAAACGGAGAAGAGTTCGAAAGAGCATTTGATCCGTATGATCTGGATCCGAAGGATATGGATTATCCGGAGTTTGCGGCAATGTGCATGTATATCAGACAAACGGATGAAACTGCTGATCTGATAGCAAGCAGCTATTTTACGGATACAAGTTATTTCGACGGAATATTTGACAGAGGTGATCGTGTCAGCCTGTTGGGTCGGTATGCTGAAGAGTATGGTGATTCGGAGCCTTCACTTGCAAGTTTTGCGAATAAGATATTTGACGCCATTAATACTTTTTTCGACAGAGCAATGAGGGGAAGCGGATTTTCTGAAGAAGCATTCTCACTCTTGTTTGCGGATCTCGATGATGTTGAGACCAGGGAAAAGATCAGTGCGCTCAAAAACGGATATACTTATTCTGACAACACTACCGATTCGGTATCCGAAACAATTGTTTCAAAATATAATCAGTACACGGATCCTGATACCGGAGAGATTGTTCCCGTGAATATCAAATATATTACAGTTTATACGGACCGGGGGATTTCATGTAAGGAAATATCGGATGTTGGGGGAAAGATATCGCAGAGGGATTTATGGACACTTTCGTATGATTCTAAGGACAGTTATGAAAAGGTTCAGAAGTTCCTAAAGAGTTTTTCTAAGGATCAAAATCTTACATTCGCTCCGCAGGAGAAGTTCTGGAAGGATTTCATGAAGGATGACTTTGATATTGACGGATTCCGTGCATATTTTGATTCTACCGATAACGGAAAGATAAATGTTGAGAAGGGATTACAAGAGGGCAAAAATCTGGGAGATCTTTTGACCGAGCCTTTTGCTGAGTATATCAACAACACTCATTTTATCGGCAAGGTATTTACGGAGCAGGAAATGTGGGATAACTGGCATGCTCAGATAGAAGCAAATCAGAAGGTTTTGGGTATAAATAGTACAGGAGATAAAACGTCCACAGATTCCGGGGACAAAGTCCGCGCAATGAGAGAACAGGCATTTAAGGGTATCGGAAAGTATGCTCCGGAAAGTGTAAAAAAAGCGTGGCTGGACGCGGCGGATGAGATCGGGATGGATGGACATGGTTTATCGGCCGCCGGTACGCTCGATCATATCCCGCAGTTTATGATACAGCGATTTATCCGCCAGTATAACGGATATGATCCGGATGATGTTCTTGGAAACTCGATTAGCTCGGCCATCCAGACGGCTCAGGACGCTCTTTACGCTCTTACCCATCCCCTCGAGCCTGATACAACAAGGAGTTCAAAGGTTATTGCAGCGAGGGAGAAGGAGAAAGTATTCTATGAGCGTTTTATAGAAAAAATCATGGGAATGAGTGCGTTCTAAAGTTTCGTCAATATTTTCAAGTCGAATCATAATTAGAGTTAAGGAAAGTGGCTGTGTTCAAAGGATTGAACTTTGGGCACAGCTTTTTTATCGGCAAAGTACAAACAGACATAAAAATGGGACCGGAGGATAATGATTATGAGAATAGCAGACAGTACAGTGAACATGGTATCGGGGAGAAACTATAGTCAGACCGGGATGAAGAACGGGGTGGCCGGTTATGAAAGCAGTTTTATGGGATTGATCAACAGATACAGCAGCAACAAGGATAATGCTGTTGCAAAGGACACTTATCAGTCAGGCAAGGATAACGGCGGGATGGGCTCTTACAATATGGATGATATCGGGTATTTCAAGGGGCTTGGAAAAATCACATCCGGGAGCCTGTTTGGAGCGGGAGCTGGTGCATCGGTTTTTCAGAACAACATGCTGGCCGCGATGTTTAAGAGATTTGCATCTTTTGGAATGATGGGCGGCGCCGGTATCGGCGGATACTCATCTAGTATGGTCACGTATTCCGAAACCGAAGAGACAGGGTTTCATGCCTGCGGACGTGCGTGTACCGAGGACGGCCGGACGATTGATTTTAATGTGAATATCCTGATGAGCAGGAGCTACATGGAGTATATGAACGTGAGGATCCCGACCATGGCCGATGCCTTGTGTGATCCGCTTATTGTCAGTATAGGATCCGATACAGCGGATGTGAGGGATCAGACCTTCAAGTTTGATCTTGATGCCGACGGGTGTGAGGATGAAATATCCATGCTTGGAAAAGGATCGGGGTTCCTTGCTTTGGATAAAGACGGAAACGGAAAGATCGATGACGGCAGCGAGCTGTTCGGAACAAAGAGCGGTGACGGATTCGGTGATCTTAGGGAATATGACAGTGACGGTAACGGATGGATCGATGAGAACGATGAGATATTCTCAAAACTTAAGGTATGGTGCAAGGATGAGAACGGTAACGATATCCTCATGGATCTGAAGGAGGCAGATATCGGAGCAATATATCTCGGAGAACAGCAGACGGAGTTTACGCTTGGCGGAGCGGACGGTTACAGAGACGGAGTGATCAGATCCACGGGAGTATTTATTCGTGAAAGCGGAAGTGCCGGAACAATACAGCATGTGGACCTGTCCGTGAAACAGAATGGTCTGGGTGCAAAGGTCAGCGGTGATGAAACGGTTATGGATGTCAGCTCATCTGATAACCGAAGTAGTAGCAATGCCACCAGGAGACAGGAAGAAAGACGGCGGCAGGAAGCAAAGGCAAGAAGGAAAAAAGCTGATGATAAGGCAGCTGCGGATGCCATGTACAGAAAGCGGATGGAAAACAGGAAATACATGGATAAGCTTCAGGAAAAGCGATTTATGGAGAGAAAGGAATACCATGAGGAACTGAGTGAGGAGCAGATGGAGAAACTTCTTGAAGATCAGGAAGCAGTGTAACAATATGATTTTTACAATAATCCCTTCTTCATATATGCCGACTTCGTCATATGACGGAGCCGGCATAACTATGTATTGCCATAGGGATTGATGGAGCAGTATACAGATAGAGATATTGAATGATCTGAAGACAATAATGTATAATGTTCATGAATCAATATCATCATTATATGGGCTTTTATCACAGGTGTCTTAGTATATAGGCGTGAGGCTAAAACCAATTACATATTCTTTTCCTATGTATCGACAGAAAGCGGATTCATTTGATGGAGGGGAACTAGCGTTATCTTAAGTATTCTTTCTTGGAATCGAAGCGAGTTATCATGCGTTGACAATTAGATATCTGTTAAGAATGAATCTGTATAGCTGAATAATCATTGGAGAATTATTATAGTATCAAGTATTAGAATATGAATGATAATAGTAGATTATCGTTCACTTATACATACTAATTGCTACGGAGAAAAGAAAATGAAATACATAAAAAGGCACATTTCGCTTGTAGTAAGTTTTATTGCAGCCATTACCGTTTTTATTACCAGTTACTTTTGGGATCCTTTTAATTTTAATACGTTTTCTACATTACCTGGTTTTTTGTTGTCAGTGATAACTCTACTATTAGGACAGATAATAGATGTTCAAATAGAAGTGGACAAAACGTCGGATAATACAGAGATTGTCTGTGAAACAATGCGAGACAGCCTGCATATTACAAAACTGGGCACACCCAAAAAAGCATGGAAATATATTATGGAGAGGCTACCAGAATTCGACTATGTACAGAATACTTCTTTTAACTTTGGTCAGGAGATAGAGAAAACGCAATATCGGCTTTATAACGATGAATCATATTTAAAATCAGCAAAAACAATTGCGGAACATGTTAACAAAGGTCTTCAATGGCATGATATTGGAGATGAATCTGCTTCCAAAAGATTTGAAGAGATTGATGCTGCTGTTAGTAAAAAAACTAACGGAGAATATCTCTACAAACTTATAACACAGAGCGAACCGCAAATAGGTTTCATTCTTTTGACCTATAAAGATGGAACAAAGGAGGCTCTATTTAACTGGGATTTCAGAGACATCCCACAGGATCCAACTGTACTGCTGTCACGTGATAAAGATGTTTTTGATATGTTTGCTGCGCAATACACCGGTCTTTGGAGAGAGGGTTCAATCCCCTATGATAAAACAGCAACAAGGTCAACTTCAAAGAAATAACGTTTCATACAATAATTAGCGTCTTCATCGAGCCATCCCGAAAGATATTTGGCAGCGGAGTCAGAGATATGATCGCATGTCCATTGTAGCATATCTCTGTAATATGGTATGAAGTCTTCAGAAAATGGGCTTGTTCTTTCGAATAACTCGAAGGAGTAAGACATTTTTTTATATGGTGAACTGTTTAGTGCCTCGTAGGCCCTATCAAGATCGTAATGCCGAAATTTTTTGCTGTTTTCAGTAGCCACTCTCAAAGAAGATTCTATAGCTTGACGTTTACCTGTGGGCATCGGACCGAATCTAATTGAAGCGCCATCATATTGCCTTATTGCCAACACTCCCCAAGGACATCTATTGAATAGTGCTTTTAGAAAGAGATTAAGATCCTTGATATATGGAAAAATATTAAAGGCTAGTGTAAGATCAGCTGGCGGAATTAGGGATGTCTGGCTTTCTATATCAAGTTTCATAAAAGATGATGTTCTATCCCACGCTCTACTATGTTTTTTTGCAAGTTCTAAGCTCTCTTCATCGCTATCAATCCCAATAAAAGAACAATCATTTGGCATAACCTTATCGAAAACATCTAGCCATAGCCCTGAAGCACAGCCGAGATCCACAATGGTTTTGGGGTTATATTCTACTAACTTTTCTGCAAACGCTTTTCTTTCAGGAAGCTTTGCCCTATGATGATTATTAAGCCATTCTGCATCTGCAAGAGGCTTTCCAGAAGAATTCTCTTGTGTAATCATATGTAACACCCACTTTCCTAAGTGATAATCTACTATTATCAATCATTGTCTTGGTTTGTGGGCACTAGGAACACTGAATAGAGCACATCAAAACATTTGAAAAGTGCACAACAAGAATGGCAATGTGATAGTTGGCCATATGGAAGCGATAGCGATGGATATGGAATCCTGTATATACATTGTTCCGATAACATCATTAAAACCTTAAAGGATAATAGCAAATGGCGGACTGCATTGTTGTGCAGTCCGCGTGCTTTTATATTAAGAAATTGTAAAACTGTTCCGAGGGTGTTTGTTGCAGAGTATTGATTTTTGCTTTGACATGGAAACGTGAGTATATATTTCGGTTGTCCGTATAGAACTATGACCAAGCAATTCCTGAATATAACGAATGTCGACATCTGCTTCAAGCAGTGATGTTGCAAATGTATGACGCCACATATGAGGTGTGATATGCAAATCAATACCAATAAGATCAGTATAGTAATTGAGCATACGCCGCACTGACTGATCGGAAAAAGGACGTCCTTTTTGATTAACAAAAAAATGATTACTTTGAATAATCTCATTAGCATACTCTTTTTTATAATCTACAAGACTATCATGCACTTGGTTATTGCCAATTTGAACAATCCGTTCTTTAGCGCCCTTGCCTTTGATTCTTATGATGTCATTGAGTAGATCGATATCTTTGGGAGAAAGGGAACAGAGCTCAAAAATACGAAGACCGGTTGCGAATAATAATTCACAAATTGCCACATCTCTGATAGCGTTGCGTCTCCGGTAGGGCGTCCTCCCATCAAGGATTTGTCTATATATAAAGGCGAGAATTATATGAATGGTATTTAATGGTATGGTTCGGGGGAGAGTGGTCGGCTCACGGAATCTGCATTGTATACGTGAACAGGGGTTGGATTGTATGACTTCGTGAAATTCAAGATAATTAAAGAATGCTTTCATAGATGCAATCTTTCGTTTAGCTGTCCTTGGCTTGTATTTGCCATGAAGATTTCTAATGTATCTTTCTAAAATGTCTGGGGAAATACTAGACAAATCTGTTGATAAGATAAGGGAACCTAGTTGTCTAAGATCGATTGAGTAAGCGCGAATTGTTTTTCCATCAAGCATCTTTTGATGCGCACAGTATTCGAGATATGTACTTACAGTTTTGTTAAAGTCGTTCATAGTAACCTCCTTAAGTTTAAGTGATAAACGAAGCCAATCTAAAGGCATACATTATATTTGATCGAGAATATTTACTTTGTAAATACATGCTTAAATTGCTCGTATAATACTGAGCTTCACAAAAGCGATTTTTATGGACAATCACAAAGCGAAATAAATGGACAAGCAAGGCTGTCCATGTTACACTATATTATGAAGATGCGGAGGTCATACTAAATGATAATAGGGACAGAGAGCGAGACCGTAGAGTTTAAATTGACAACAGGCGAAAAAAAAGAAGCTGTGGAGGCGATAGTTGCTATATTAAATAAACACTGTCGTGGAACACTTTATTTTGGAGTTGATGATTCGGGTTTTGTTAGGGGGCAGCAAGTCAGTGATTCCACTAAAAAAGACATTTCTAGAATTATATATGATTCTATTGAACCAAGAATTACCCCTTCAATAGAAGTGATAGAGGTTGATGAGCGGAGAATAATAAAGGTATCTTTTTCTGGACATAATAGACCCTATGCCGTTAATGGAAGATATGTTATCAGGACAGGCACAGAGAATCGAAGGATGTCGCAAGATGAGTTAAAGCGACTCATTAAGAATGAGGACTATTCATCAAAATGGGAGGAGAAACTGACAAATTATACCTCTGAGGATTTAGATGATGAGGCGCTCTTAGATTTCTTTCATTCTGCGAAGGATAGTGGAAGACTTGACATGAAAGAGTATAACAAAGAAAAGTTGCTTTCCGTTATAGATATTATTCAGGATGGAAAGATTAAGAATGCCGGATATGTCCTTTTTGGAAAAGAATCTAAGGTGTCATTAAAACTAGCATCATATGCGACGGACAATAAAGTTACTTTCACGGATTTAAAACTTGTCGAGGGAAATGTTTATGATTTAGTTAATACTGCATTAGACTATATTTTAAACCGAATAAACTGGAGAAGCGAGATAGGATCTCGCAAACGTAAAGAAATACCGGAAATACCGGAAAAAGCTATAAGAGAAATAATAGTTAATGCTTTTGCGCATGCGGATTATGAAACGCTTCCTGAAATAGAAGTAGGGATTCACCCGGGAAAGATAGAAGTGTATAATCCGGGAACTTTTCCGGATGGGTTAACGCCGTTGGACTTTATTTCCAGGAATCTTCCATCATATAAGAGAAATAGATTGATTCTAGATGTCCTTTTTAGGAGTAAAGATGTTGAAAAATCGGGGACAGGGTTTCAGAGGGTAAACGAGTATTGTAAAAAACAAAATGTTTCTTGGGATTTTAGAAAAGAAGCCTACGGGTTTTTCTTTGAGTTTATTAGGACAAATGTCCAGTTAAATGTCCAGATAGATGTGGAATTATCTGAACAGGAGCAGATTATTTATAATCTTATAAATGAGAATTTGGGTATCTCTAAAGCAGAAATGGCGATTCGGATAGGAAAATCTGAGAAGACTGTACAGAGGATAATTGCGACGCTCATAAAAAAGAACCTCGTAGAGAGGAGGGGGTCAAATAAAGTGGGTTATTGGAAGGTTATTTAATATGGCGGCGTAATAGTGAAAAGTATAATATATTAATGCGAGAAGTATAATTCAATATATTTGGATGATAGAAATTGAGACAAAAACACAATATTATTATAAGGAAAAGTTGAAAGATGTCTAACAGAAATAAAAAAGCGATTATTTCACTAAGAAAAAGAAAGAATAAATTTAAAAATCATGTTTTGTCAGGGAGTAGGTATTTTATTCTTGTGCTTTGTGTGATTCTTTTTCTAGTTGCTTTTTTATCAAATTTCGCTAATAAAGTTCCTATTATTTCTTCTTTTTCAGAAAAGATGTGTTTTCCACATAAGTGTAAGTTGGTAGGGATTGTTAATGTCTATGAGAATGAGAAACCTTTGATCACTCCAGTTAAAATTTCGGTTGGTGGGTTTTCTATAAAAGTATTTAGCAATGAGAAATTTGAACTGGGATTTGTTTCAAAGGATTCAAAAAACATACCGGTAATTGTATCATATATTTATAATGATATAGAACATACAGATTTAAAATGGATATCTTTTGATGATGAATATTCAATTTATCGAGTTATAAACATTAGGCTGGGGGAATAAAATGTATATAATAGATTGTTTGTACGGGAGAATAGACTTTAAAAAAAAAGTATATAGATGTATGCTAAGTCCGGAAATGCAACGTTTGAGAGAGGTTAGGTTGGGGAATATCAATTCGTTATGCCTCACAGGCAGTGCAAATAGTAATCGATACGAGCATTCTATTGGAACAGCATATTTAGCAAAGGTGAATATCGAAGCAAATAAAACTTCATTTCCTAGAGAATATGAAGAGGCATTTGTTTTGGCGGCTCTATTTCATGATTTAGGGAATGGACCTTTTGGACATTCTTATGAATATATTGTACAGAAACAGGGTTTTGATCCGGAAAAGAGTATAGCTGATGTTATTCTTGGGATTAAAACTGGGCCACATGGAAAAATTGGTACTTGCGAACCCTTCTACCTAGGGCTACAAAATGAAATATCATCTATACTTAACAAGAACGATATTTATACAATTGACAAGATTGTAAGGGGGGAGAATCCTTATTGTAGTAAAATCCTATCTTCATCAATTGATATAGACAATATAGATAATGTTTATAGAATGGCATTTCATATGGGGATAAACATAGATAAAAGAGCACCTATTGAGTTGGCAAAGGGTTTGATTTGTATTGATAACACAATCTATTTTAAGGAAAGTGCTATTCCTTATTTATATGACTGGTATGAAACGAGAAAGAAATTATATCTAATGCTATTGTATAATCCTCAGGATTTTGCAGCAAAATGTATGCTTTCTGAATTAATGGAAAACGTACTAATTCGTGAGAAGGATATTATCAAGTGGCAATTTACTGATTCCGAATTAATGGAAAGAATAAGAAGTATAGAAGGAGAGTATTGGAAAGAAGATGCACTGATTCCGATCTCTTTAAATGAGGGATTAATATCAAAAGATTTTGAAAATGAAAATAGCATCAGAGATACTATGAATAGATTAGGAATAGAGATATCTGATAAAGCGAAGGTTGCTATTATTAAAGGAAATAATAAGAGTATTGTTTTTTCGTATTATAATACTGAATACGTATTCTGCGATGGTTCCTTGTATAAAAAAGGAAGAAGAATTATTACGTGCCCACAGGCATTAGCCACAAGATTGATGAGTGGTGACCTATATGGTTGTATAGGAATATTTGTCTCAAAACAAATAGAGTATTACGATTTGTTTACGAATGTTGAAAAAAAGAACCAACTTGAGATGGAATGTAATTATTGTATCGAAAAAACAGGAGTGAAGAATCTTCTCATTAGTTTTCATGGGATCATTGACAAAAATAAAACAAATAGACAACTTGAGATTAGGCTGGAGTCAGGGGAATTGTTTCAAATTGGAACTAATACTCACGATTTAATAATAGGTGTATTTGTTAAAAGCCTAAATTATGGATTAAAACATCATGAAATACCTTCGAGTAAACGAGATAGAATTGTTAGCCTTATCCATGATTTTTTGTTAAACAAAGGTATCGATAGCAGAGAACATACTATGTATAGTGAGGCAAAATGCATTGAAAACTGAACTAAAAAACAGACTTAATCATATTAATTGGGACTTTGGAACACGATTGGTGGTGAACAATGATGAGGTATTCCCATTCAATAATCGAAAATACCATTCATACCCAGCAACATTTATTCCTGAAATCCCCTTTACATTGATAGAAATATTGTCTTCTGAAGGGGCTGTTGTGATGGATCCATTTGGAGGGGTTGGAACAACCTTGGTTCAGGCGTTGATTCAGAAAAGGATACCGATTTCAATTGATAATAATTCAGTAGCATCACAAATAACAAGAGATTTTTTTGTATTATTTAATCCGTTGGTCGACATAAAAAGGTCTCGTGATAGAATTAGTCAAGTCGTTCGTACCTATGATGAGAACATGGATTATGGATCTTCACTATCTAGTTTTAGTCGAAATCTGGAACCTTGGTATGAAAAAAAAACACTAAACCAAGTAGCTTTTTTACTTAAACAGTATGAAGAAGCCAAAAAGAGTCAAGGAACGCCAGGAGTGATAGAATTATTCCATTTGTGCCTTTCTAATCTGCTTACAACTGTTTGTAGTCAAAATGGGGGATGGGCTTATATTGCGGACAATGTCAGACCTAAAGCAGACAAGATGAAAGAGAAAAACGCAATTGAAAGATTTCTCCAGAATATAAATATTTGCGAAAAAAGTATTAGGAATTATAAAGAGAAATTGGGTGATAGCATATCCTTTATTTATCAGTGGAAAAAGATTGATAACGTGATTTGCACAGACTATGCAATGGCTGACATGAGTAAGATGATAGAAAGCGTTGATTTGATTATTACTTCACCGCCTTACCCTAAAATGATTGATTATGTTAAATCACAAAGATTATCATTTTATATGGAAGAAAGAGAATTTACCTCTGAATTGGCAACGGAAATAGGCGCTAGGGCAAGAAGAAATCAGTCGAATACGATTTGTTCTTATATTGATTCAATGAAGAAATGCAATACACAGATGGTTTCTTCATTAAAGAAAGGGGGATATTTATGCTACGTTCTCCCTGATTTTTCAAAAGAAAAGGATCGTGACAGAAAAGAAGCTGTTGATGAGGTTTTATATAATTGTATAAGTCGTGGAATGAAGGAGGAATATAGAATAAAACGATGTATTCCGGGAACGCAGAGAAGTAATAATATTAAATGGGCATCGCTAAGGCAGGAACAAATTATCATATTGGAGAAACTATGAGCATAATAAAAGGCATAATTATTACGGGTACAAGTGGCTCGGGGAAAACGGTATTAGCACGAGGACTGCAAGAAGAGAACCCTCAATATGAAATGATTCAAGCTATTACTACTCGAGAACCGCGAGACGATGATGAAAACCATTATATTTATATTAATGATTTAGATTTTGAAAAAAGTAGAAAGACTTTCTTTTCGGTTGCTACATACCGGAATGCGAAATACGCATATGGTCAATTTGAAATTTCACAGGCATTTAGTGAAGGAAAAATCCCGATTCTACTTGTTAGTCCTGAGTCTTTTTCTGCAATGAAGAAGGAAGAAAGTCAAGGTGATAGAACGGGAGATAATAGTTTAGAGGGGTTTATTAGTTTTTTCATTGATGCGAATGATGATGAACTAGACAGGAGATTAATAAATAGGGATGGTAAGCGTATAACAGATGATGACAAAAAAAGGAGATGTGACGACAGACAGTTCTCAGACTCGCCTGACTATATTATCCAAAATCTTGTTTTAAAAGATACTATTGCTATTGTTGATAAACTTGTCGAACTGTATGGAGTGTCTACAGCTTTATCAGAGAAAGAAATTGATTTGTTTATTCGAAATGGAATGTTAATAAGTGGAGCTGAAAAGAATAATATTAAAGGAGCATCTTATGATCTTCGTTTGGGAGACGAATATTATTACCGTGGAGAGATAATGAAACTAGAGGATAAAAATCTAAGATTAACTATAGAACCATACGATTATGCTCTTGTTTCAAGCAAAGAAGAAATATGCCTACCTAAAGATGTGATTGCTCATTTTGGCCTTACAGTAGGCCTCTTTTGCCAAGGGATTATTCTATCTAATGGTCAGCAAGTAGATCCGGGTTTCAGAGGGAGACTCTTTTGTTTGTTATTTAATACATCAAATCAGGCAGTTACAATTAAGAGGGGTGCCCATTATGCAACTATTGAGTTTGCTAAAATGCATAATTTTGCCCGTAATTATAATGGCCGTTATCAAGAAAAACGAGATATTATTGATGTATTACCGGCTAACGCTATGCAAGGTGGCATGAGCGAACTGAAGAGAGAGATTGAGGAACTTAAATATGAGAGCAGAAATATGCAGTCAATTTATATTAGTGTCATTGCTATTATTTTCGCGGCAATATCTATTTTGCTAATATTAAACAATTGAGGAATCAGATAGCGGTTATTGAGTATGATTGATGTATGTATTGTTGGCGCGGGTCCCTGTGGGATTTCCTGTGCTCTATATGCTAAGAAGCGAGGGCTATCGGTTGCCTTAATTGAATGTGGGCGGCATTATAGTAGAAGGAAATGTTTGGTTGATTACGGTGGTGAGTGTTGTAAATGCACACCATGTAACGTTGCTTCGGGATTTGGAGGTTGCGTTCATTATGGTGATTCGGCAAAACTGTCATATTATCCAAGTGGGAAAGAATTATATAATAAAATCTCAAAGGATTATTACAGAATTTTAGAAGAGGCCTGTCTATTCTGGAATGTAAATATAAATGAATTCGTAGATAATCATATTTCTACCGAGGGTGAACCGTTTGAAATAAAAGCTTTTCCAGTTAGGGTTATTAACAGCGAAGAAATAAAAAAAGTAATAGAAGAAAAGTGGGCAGAAATAAATAACGCTGGGATAGAATATTATAATTGTGAGATGACGGATTTCTACGAACATGAGAACGAAATAGATGTTTGTTGTAATGATAAGACAATTATTCGTTGTAGATACATAGTTTTGGCTATGGGACGCCATGGAATCAATTGGATACAGAAAAATGCGTCCGTTAAAAATTTTGAATATGAGATGCCTGTTTCGACAGTGGGGTTTAGATTTGAGATGCCTAGAGATTATATGATTCCTTTGGGGCGGCTACATCCGGATTTTAAATTTCGAATGGAGTATAAAGGCTATAAGTATAAATCTTTTTGTTACTGTGGAGGAGAGCATGGAGGAAGATTAAAGTTTGTCAATTATGGGGATTACGTTTTACTTGATGGACACATATTGACTGAAACAGACACAAAGTCGAAATATGCTAATTTTGCACTGCTTAGGCAGATGATTATGAATGGCGAGGAAAGGGGAAAAGTAAAGGTGATATCTGATGCATTGATATCAAATTATATATGCAAATTTCGGGGAAATCCCATATTTCAGAGTTATAATGATTTTAAAAATGGTCTTACTTCTGTGGATTATAGTACAATAAGTGCACAATATGTAAAAAGAGGAGCAGTACAGGAGTTGTTCGATCCTATGATTTTGGATTATTGCTATGTCGCAGAAAAGGCATTTGGTGTAATTGCCCAATATGCTGATTGCTCTATTGATGATATTAAGAGACACACAAATGTTATAGGACTTGAACTTGAGGGAATGTGGATGAGGATAAAAACGGATGATAGTTTTAGAATAAAGAATAGACAAATTTACATCGGAGGAGATTGTGGAGGAGAATCGCAAGGAATAATGCAAGCAACAATAGAAGGAATAAGAATAGCGCGTTGTTTAGAGTAGAAAGTCCATATTAAGTATTTCTGTTTTGCTGAAACAGTAATAGGCGATATATACGGGCTGGTCATGAAAAAATAGAAGATAGGTCAATTCATAGGTCAATAAGTCGATGATAGAGCTCAGATATCGTTGATATTGCAATGGGCATGGAAGGGGTACGGACGGACTCTGACTCCGTCATTTGGAGGTTCGAATCCTCCTAGCCCTGGTAAAAGGAACCGGTTTTCCGGTTCCTTTTGTTATGCTCGAAAGGCAGTTTGTTTTATTTAAAATTTCTAAATATATTCCTAAATCGGGGAGGGAAAAGAGTTTGATTACGTATTATATATAAGGAATCAAGAAGCCCGGGAACCCTTGAAATACGCGGTTTTTGAGCGATTCTGTATTGATTCACACAAGAAATCTGTGGTAGGATATGTTTGATATCCGATGATGCAGGAATAGAGGACTTGATTATGAATTGTAAAAAATGTGGTGCAGTGATTTCTGCTCACAATTCTTTTTGCCTGTATTGTGGTGGGGGAAACGATCCTGTAAATATGGGTTCGATTAACGACGAGGAAATAAGTGTTAGCGAATCAAAAGCCGAATTAAATACGGGAAAACAGGTAGAAGAAGTACCTCTTGAGAACTCTCCGATTTTAGCCATAACATTTTTGATAGCTTTGATTTCCGGGTTATGTGTGTTTGGATCGATACAATATGAGAAGGCGCAAAACAATAAGATTCAAGAAATGAGTGTTGAAGATAAAACAGTAGAGAAAAAAGAGTCATCAGCCAGCACTACTGTGGCAAAGAAAAGAAAAAATGTAACCGCTGATGATAAAAATGACACAAAAAAAGAGAAAACGGTAAAAAAATCAAGAGATGCGGAAGCGAAGAGTAAATCAACGGACACTACAGAACGTCCCAATCAGACGTCCCTAATTGACTATACAACAATCTACAAATATAATATTCGAAAACGATATATTTTAAGAGGCGATTAATGATAAAGAAGAAACTAACAATAGAAGAGCAGATTGAGGATTTGAAAGCAAAGAACATAAAGTTTGAGCTTTACAATATAGAGGAAGCCAAGAAGTATCTACAATATAATAACTATTACTTCAAGTTGAAATCATATGCGCAAAATTATACGAAGTATAGTAAAGCTGAGAAGAACAATCAGTACATAAATCTTGATTTTGCATATCTGGTTGAACTCAGTTCATTAGATATGTATTTTAGAAGGGTTATTGTTGGACTATGCCTCGATATTGAACATGTGATCAAAACAAGATTTATGAGGGATATTTCGAATAATCCTGAAGAGGATGGATATGATATCGTAAAAAAATATGTGGATAAGGATTATTCGGTATTGGCAGCATTATACTTAAATGGGGATAAATCCGCAGCAAAAGGGTTAATAGATAAAATTAAAGACAATGAGGAAGAAATTCCGGTATGGAAGTTGGTGGAGGTTCTTCCTTTTGGCAGGTTTATAGAGTTATACGACCTTTATTATGGTGTATATGGGGGAAGTTCGTATTCATCTTATCTTGGGAGTGTAAAGTTCTTAAGAAATGCAGCGGCTCATAATACGTGCTTGCTTAATTCGTTGAGGAAACCGTATCCGATAAAGATTAATAAATGTATGGATATCATGGATGCGCTATCCAAGTCAAAGAAGTTTGAGACTAGTTATAAGAAGAAAATGGAGAATCCGGTTATACATGATTTTGTTGTTACATTATTCGTTTACTATGACGCACTTAACACAGTAGGTAACAGAGGCATGCGTGATAGAGGGATGGCAGAGGTGCGGAGTCTATTCTTTGATACGATGGTACGAAACAATAATAAGGAGTATTTCGCCAAGAATGATGTTTTGGTTTCTGATTACAGATATATATGTCAAATCATAGAGTATTTGGAGAATTGCCGTAATAAACCAGTGTTAAAAAAATGATTGACTTGGGTGGTTAATGCAGATATAATGATTTTAACGAACGAAAACCTTCGAGGTTTTCAGCGGAAGCGGTGCCTGCATCAATTCCGTACTTGAAGAAATCAGAACACTTACGGGTGTTCTTTTTTCATACATTTTTATTTCACACCCAATAGGTAACTTTATAGGTAACCTCAAAAACATATCATATGTAATTAATGTGTAAACTCAACGGTTAACGGGGCTTTCGTAAAAGGACTCTGACTCCGTCATTTGGAGGTTCGAATCCTCCTAGCCCTGGTAAAAGGAACCGGTTTTCCGGTTCCTTTTTTATTCTTCAAAGCCTGTATTTATGCCCTTTTTGGTTGTCCGGGCTCTTTATGGGGTTTCAGTGCAATACTTCTCATATCGGCATTGCTCGTATACCTGCTTTCCAAGGAGTGTAATCGCCTGCTTCGGGCAGGAACTGATGCACCGGTAGCACATGGCACAGTTCCCTGCGGACACGGCTATACCGTTCTGTATAGACAGATTGTTCATTGGACAGTTGTTTGCACAAAGTCCGCAACCGATACAGGAATCATGAATCTTGAGTTTATTGCTGTAGCCGGTCGTCTTATTGTAAAACCATAACCGCTGGCCGAACAAGCCTGCAAGATGATTCATGAAGCTAAGCCCTTCCCGGGGGTACTGCTTCAATCTTAAGATTTCGTCTGCGGCCTTTTCGATTTTTTGATCGGCGTTTCGGATGATTTGTTGATTTTCTTTCAGAGATTTTTTCAGCAATTTACTGTCACAGACAGCATCAGGCATGTGGATCTGCAGACCGCCCAAAATCTGAGCGCCGTATTTCTTCAGAACTCTTGCGCAGCATCCGGTTCCGTCTCCGGAAAAGGCTCCCATTGTCGTCATGCAGAATACTTTTTTCCGACCCCAGACTTCCTTGTTTCGATGGATGAAATCCCGAACCATAAAAGGCATGTTGGAAAACTGCGTGGGGTAAGCCAGAAAAATTTCATCATGATCCTTAAGCGCAGCTGCGGAATGTGCGCTTTCGATGGGGATGATTTGTGCAGATGGATCCAACAGGGAAAGGAGCTTTTCGATGCAATGCTTTGTATTACCTGTTCCACTCATATAGATGCCAACCATTTTTATCATGCCTCCTTAGCCGCTGACCGAACAAAGGATCGTTTCGATCTCGGTTTCAAGTTGTGCCTCTTTCATTTTCCGGCAGTTCCTGCATCAAATGCCGGCGGTGATAGGCTTTCGTTCTCATAGAGCACTCTAATTCTGCCGGTGACAAGATCGTAGTACGCAATCTGACAGCTGTCAAGAGGATCGAACAGTCAGTTGCCCGTCAGACATCGTTATCGGGATGATAGGTCATAATGTCTTCCACACGACAATCAAGAATTCTGCAAAGAGTATCAATCGTATGAGAACTGATCGGGGCATTGGAGCGTAATCGTGACAATTGTCCGGCATTCTCTGTCAAATTGTTTCAGATCCATGATGTTTTCTATTAAACCAGTGCATCAGCATGTGCGCGAGCTTAAGGTTTGCTATCATCAACACAATGCCCAGAATGATGCAGATCATTGTTTGTGCGTCAAATTCCATATAAGGAATACAGTTGATCAGAATGATCCCGCTTACCGGAAGACATATGATGCTTGTGATAAGTGAAGGAATGCATTTTCTGATATAAATGCTTTGCCCGAGATGTATAACAAGGTGTGCCGCAAAGGAGAGCATCATGGCAAACCACAGGGCATTTAAGATCTTTCCCGGAAAAAAGTATGTCAACAGGCTAATTCCAAAGAAAGGAATGAATTCCTCATAAACAGCAATCGCCATAGCATCTGTATGATAGTTCTTGTATGCTGCCGTGATCTTTGGAAAGCGCTCAAACAAATCCGGATTCTTTTTAAAAAACCGCCCGAATCCGATGATCTCTTCCATATCATGAAAGATAAATAGGATCGGCAGCAATAAGATATAATCTTTCATCCTGCCGTTTCCTCATTCCATTCGTTAAGAAAAGCCTCTAAAAAAGCATGCCGCTTATCCGCTGTTTCTCTTGCTTCCGGGGTATTCATCTCATCCCTTAAAAGCAACAACTTGTCATGGAAGTGCTGAATGGATTCTTCCATTGCCCTTCCGTTCTTTCCACCATAAGCAAAAGTTCTTGCAATCCCTACAGCACCAAGGGCGTCGAGTCGGTCTGCATCCTGAACGATCATTCCCTCGATACTCCCCGGCTTCTTTCCCCTGTTTTTACTGAAAGAAACCTCATTTATGATCATTATGATCTGTTCGATCATGATCTCATCAAGTCCCTGTCCGCCTAAGAATGATCTTGCGTTAGCGTTGTTCTCTGTGTGAAACAGTTTGTGATCATCTGCATCATGAAGCAAGGCAGCCAGAGCCACAATCATGCGGTCGCATTTTGGATAGCTGTTGGAAAGATTCATGGCATTATGATACACACGCAGGGAATGATCCCTGTCATGGCCGTCAGCGTTATCCTTAAACAGATCATTGATATAGCGGATAGCACTTGTGACAGTACTGGAGTTCGTCTTAGGGCACTCCGGCAGACCTTTTGATTTCGCTTCCTGCATATGAATCCTCACAAAAATATGACTAACAGCATTTTACCACGTGAGAGATGGCGAAAAAAGGGCATCTCAAAAAACCGTTCGACGCTTAACAAACGTCCACCATAGTCTTTTTACGTCAATTTATAGGCGATTCACGTAATAGCAGTTGATTTCATTCAAAAATGGGCGATTATTATTTCAGAGGCACTGCTACAAGCGCTTCTGAATTCGTTACAGAAGGGAGGCAAAAGAATATGTTCAGAACCAACAGCAATATAGGGGCGATTCTTGGATACGGCGGATATGGAAATTCCATCTTCAACAGTTATTCTCAACTGTCCGGTATTAGAGCCAATGCTTATTCGAAGCTGGCAAAAGCTTATTCCAAAACATCCGGAAACAAGCAGCTTCAAAACATGAGCGCATACAATCGCTTAAGGACGCCTGTGAATAATGCCCAGACAGCCATACGGACCGTTGGAAATGAGGCAGCTGAGCTTACATCATCCGCAAAGGTTCTTACCGACACCGGGAAGAACAGTCTCTTTGGCTACAAGGATGCCTATGATGCCGACAAGACTTATAAGGCAGTCTCTGATTTTGTAAGCGATTACAATGATACGGTTACAGCGCTTTCGAAAACAGACAATGCAAATATCCGCACAACCGGCACCGGCATGACAAGAATGACCGGGATCATGAAGAACAGTCTGTCGGCAGCAGGAATCAACGTGGGTGTTGACGGAAAGTTGTCGATTGATGAAGAAGCTTTCAAAAAAGCTGATATGAGTACGGTAAAATCACTGTTCAACGGAAACGGATCATACGCGCAGATCGTATCTTCCTCTGCCGCGAGGGTTCAATTGTCTGCCACAACGCAGCAACTCTATGGCGGGAGTGTATACGGAAGAAGCGGATCCTACTATAATGCCTTTGGCGGTATTGACGGATACGGCGGCTATGGCGGGCTATATTCCGGTTTCGGATTTAACAGCTTCTTTTAACATGCATTGTTTGGTACTGCCATTCCATATATACTGTCGGGCCACTTTTTTTGTGGCTCGACTTTCATGTTATGGTCGTTTTATGTCATATTATAGTCGATTCACGCAATAGGGGTTTATTTCAGGAAATCTTGAGACGATAGAATAAATAGATTATATATGGTTCAGAAGCTATGGATGGCGCCAGATCAATGGATTGAGCATTGAGACCGGCGCTGTTTAATTTTCCAGAAAAATGAAAGCGGGGAGATTATGAAGGTTTTTATTTGTGACGATGATTTAGAGGACATTGCAAGGCTGAAAACGCTTATTGACGAATATGCCAGGAAAAATCATATGGAATTTGCGGTATCAGGATATCGATCAGGTGTCGAAATGCTTGATGCCATCCGCAAAGGGAAAACTGTGGATATCATTTTTTTGGATATCAATATGGACGCGATGGATGGTCTGACAGTAGCCAAAAGAATCCGGGAGCGACTGGAAGATGTTCCGATTATCATTGTGACATCGTTTATGAGTTTTGCATTGGACGGATACAAGGTGCGGGCGAGCCGCTTTCTGATCAAGGATGATCTTGATTGTACATTTTCAGAATGTATGGATGATATCTGCAACGAACTGCAAAGAAGATCTAAGACGATCTGCTTTGACTGCGTTGAAGGAAATATTCGGCTGAAGACATCAGAGATCATCCTGATCGAAACAGAAGGACATAAGTGTTTGATCCAATTGAAGGATCGGACATATCAGATCTATGAAAAACTGGAAGAACTTGAGGAACGTCTCAAGGCGCAGGGCTTTTTGAGGACGCATAAAAGTTTTCTTGTGAACATGGAGCATATCAGAAATATCAACAGTTATATCCTGACGCTTGATAACGACAGACAGATATCAGTACCAAAAGCCAGATATAAGCAGGTGAAACAGGAGTATGCGTTGTACGTAGGAAAAAAAAGATGATCGCATGGTTTTTTTGATCATTTGTGTTCTGGAAACAGTATTGTGTATCTATTGTTATGATTCCTTTATGTTATTTAAATGGGGTAAGATTCAAAAACGGATTTCGTTTATCCTGTAATGAAAAAGAGTTTACTGTCGTGATCATCTTATAGTCGTTTTATGATATTTTATGGTCTGTTTATGCCGGCTATATAATGTACTTCCGGGAACAACCGATAATCAGATCAGACAACAAAATCATAAGCTAAGGAAAGTGGCTGCGTTCAAAGGATTGAACTTTGGACGCAGCTTTATTTTCAAATAAAGTACAAACAGATAAGAAAAAGACTGGAGGAAAAAACATGAGAATTGCAGACAGCACAGTAACGATGTTATCAGGAAGAAACTTTACGCAGACCGGAATGAATAACAGATTGGCCGGTTATCAGAGCAGTTTCATGGGAATGCTCAACAGGTACGGAACCGGTAAAGATCCTTCTCTTGCAAAGGACACATATCAACCGGGCAAGGATCAGGACGGGATGGGTGCGTATAATATGGATGATATCGGGTATTTTAAAGGACTCGGGAAAATCACTGCCGGAAGTTTGTTTGGAACAGGCGCGGGTGCTTCCGCTTTTCAAAACAATACGTTGGCTGCAATGTTTAAGAGATTTGCATCTTTTGGGATGATGGGCGGCGCAGGTATTGGCGGATATTCCACGAGCATGGTTACATATCAGGAAATCGAAGAGACGGGATTTCGGGCCTGCGGAAGAGCGTGTACCGAGGACGGCAGGACAATTGATTTTAACGTAAATATTCTTATGAGCAGAAGTTATATGGAATATATGAACGTGAGTGTTCCGACTATGGCCGATGCGCTGTTTGATCCGCTGATTGTCAATGTCGGATCTAATACAGCGGATGTGCGGGATCAGACTTTTAGGTTTGATCTTGATGCCGACGGGATCGAGGATGAAATATCCATGCTTGGCAAGGGTTCGGGCTTTCTTGCTTTGGATAAGGATGACAACGGAAAAATAGATGATGGCAATGAACTGTTCGGAACAAAGAGCGGTGACGGATTTGGCGAGCTTCGAGAATATGACAGTGACGGGAACGGATGGATCGATGAGAACGATGAGATATTCTCAAAACTAAAGGTATGGTGCAAGGATGAGGACGGCAATGATGTGCTTATGGACCTGAAGGAAGCAGACATTGGAGCCATATATCTTGGAGAACAGCAGACGGAGTTTTCGCTTGGCGGAGCAGACGGGTACAGAGATGGAGTGATCAGATCTACAGGAGTATTTCTTCGTGAAAGCGGAGGAGCAGGTACAATACAGCATGTAGACCTGTCCATGAAACAAAATGGTCAGGGTATAAAGGTCAGCGGGGATGATACAACGATGGAAATCAGCACATCGGACAACCGAAGCCAAAACAGTGCCACAAGGAGACAGGAAGAAAGACGGCGTCAGGAAGCAAGGGCAAGGAAGAAAAAAGCGGATGAAAAGGCAATCGTGGAAACTTTGCACAAAAGGCAGCTGGAGCATAAGAAATATATGGATCAGCTTCAGGAGAAGCGATTCCGGGAAAGAAAGGAATACCATGAGGAATTGAGCGAGGAGCAGATGGAAAGGCTGTTTGAAGATCAGGAAGCGGTATAAAGATATCATATCAATGCTCTCTTTTCATATGATGTGCCGGCTTCGCCGTAAGGTGGGGCCGGCATGATTTTTGGTTTGCGCGCCATGGGCGCGCTCTAACGGGTGGAAGTCCCGAGTACGCGTAGGCAACGACGAAGTACATAGCTGAACAGCAAGGGTGTCCATC
>CACZBD010000005.1 GCA_902779305.1 uncultured Lachnospiraceae bacterium
CGACATATGAACCTTAACAGAAGCCATTGCAACAGTAAACAAGACCTTTTAGGCGAATTTTCAGTTGTCAAAGTACAGGTTTAATTTTGCATTCTAAGTTCTGTATATTCCAAGGATAAACGATGACGTGTCCCATTTAAAGGACTTATTCTATTCGATGTTTATGTAAACTATTTATGTAAATCTATATAGATTCTGCTATACGTTTCCTGCAAGATCGGTCGCTTTGCGGTCTTCGTCTTAAATATCGATATGGTAGGTCAGCGCGTCTGCGTCTTCCCCGGTCGTTTCCTTGAAGGCCTTGATATAGGCTTCAAGCTGTGCCTGATACTTCTTATCCAGATCACTTCCGTCGGCATTGGTCTTATAGTCGACGATGTGCCATTTTCCTTCCGACCGGTAGACCACATCCATGACCCCGTTCCAGAGCAGGACCCCGTCTTTTGTGTCCTCCTTATAGCAGAACGGCACCTCGCAGCAGACCTGATCGGCGTTAAGCAAGGTGTTCAGAAGATCCTGCGCAAGTCCGTTTGTCTGTGCATAACCGCCGGCACGCATCTTTTCCGCGACTTTTTTAAGATCCTTTTCAAAATCACCCGCATACGCTTCCATGGACGGCGTCAGGTATTCGCCAAGGATCTCTTTGACTGCGTTGTCGGTATTCACGTTGTTCTTTGCGGATACGAGCATTTCCATGAGTTTGTGCGTCATGGTCCCGAGGTGCGCAGGGAATCGGTGAGAGATACTGCTCTTCCGGGCGACCGGCGATCCCATATCCACTGTTTCCGAAGCAGGCATTTTCGCATCCTTCCCTCCATCCTGTACAACCACGACCGTCGTTTCCTGTTCTTCTGACAGCTTGGAAGGGACGTGCTGATGGCTGGGCGTCTCAACTGCATAGGTTTCGTTCTCCATGCTGCGCTCATTCAGCACGCAGGTCTTACCAGCCTCTTCGTAAAGAGCGCGTGCATCCGCAGTTTCCTTCTTAACGGGCGTCTTTGAAGCATTCTCTGCAACAGTCTTAAAAATGTCGGGAAGTCCGTCTTCCATCAGCGGTTTCCAGGCTGTCTTATGATAATCGCTATTTTTACCTGCCTGAATGCTGTCGCTGAGGATCAGCACATTTCTGGCACGCGTTGCCGCAACATAGACAAGTCTCAAGCCTTCCGCTGCGCCGGCTTCTTTTTCCAGTTCTTTTTTCTCCGAAAAACATTTCGTCTCAAAATGGCTTCCCCTGGGATTTCCGTCCTCATCTTTCTTCGGAAGATTGAACACATATCCGTCCGAACCGTCCTCTCCGTGCTCGATCCGGTAAGAATTACTGTTCATAAACGATGGGGCTGCCGCCAAGATCACAACCGGCGCTTCAAGTCCTTTGACCTTATGCAAATTTGCCATGTGAACGGCATCTTTTTCATCATTTAAGCTTAAGCATCTCTCCTCTCCGCTTTCCCCGTCAAGGAGTTGTCTGATGTATAAACTGCCGTCTTCGAGTGTAACGACAAGACCTGATCTTTCCGCGTTGCGGAGCAGTTCGAGTGTGTAATAAACGACCTCTAAGTTCCTGGCCTCGATCGTTTCATAGACCTTGAGATCGTCCATGATCTTTGCAAAAAGTGCTGCAGGCGACAGAGTCCTTGCAATCTCATGAAGCTTCTTCAGTTCCCCGATCTTTGCTGCAACAAGAAGAGCGGTCTGATCCGTGTAGGATCCTTCAAGCGCAGAATACAGCGACAGTTTTCCGCCATGCTCCCTGTAGGAAAAGATCTCTTCCCGGGTAAGCCCGATCAGAGAAGATGTCAGTGCTGCATATAAGTAGAACCCGGCATCTTCCGCTACGGCGGCATAAATCTTAAAGATCTCGTTTAACGCTTCATTTTCGCTGAACGGAACCTGACCTTCCACCCTGGTCGGAACTCCGATCTCATCGAGCAGGGCAAGGATCGGCCCGAGTTTCTTTTTGCCGTAAGTGATGACCATGATATCGCTGTAACGGATCTTTCTGGGCTCTTTGTCCCCTTCCGTCCGGATCCTGATGCTGTCGTTGCCGACCAGTCTTTCTATGATCTTTGCGATCTGTTTCGGATCAGTTTCCTCCGGATGTTCTTCCTCAAGTTTTCCGGTATAGGCCGTATAGGTATAGATGCCCTGGAATTCATCATCTTTTTCGTCCGGGATCGGGATCTCTTCAAATTTGCTCTGGTTTACGGTCTCCTGCGGAAGCATCGTCCCGAACACCCGGTTAAAATACGTGCAGAGCCTGCTTGTGGAGCGGAAATTTCTGGATAAGGTCAGGATCGCGCCCTGATCTTCAAACAGTTTTTTCACCTTCAGGAAGGAAGCAACATCCGCGCCCCGGAAACGGTAAATGGACTGTTTCGGATCTCCGACGATGAATAAGGACCCGTCTCTTGGCACACAGTCGCTCCACTGTTCCACCGGTGCATCGCTTGCAAGATAGAAAAAGATTTCTGCCTGCAGCGGATCGGTATCCTGGAATTCATCGATCAGATAGAACCTGTGCCGCTTGCTGATATGACGGATGAGCTTGCCGCCTTTTCCCGCATCGGCTTTCAACATGTTCCGAAGACCGTAGAGACAGTCAAAAAACGTCATATAGCCCTTCTCGCGCATTCCCTTCTCAAGCACGGGAACACAGGCGTCAAGAAACTGCATGCAGGCCGTATATTTCACATTCTGCATCTTTTCGATCAGATTGCCTTCTTCCCCGATCACGATCCCAAAGGATTTGTCCCTTGCTTTCCCTTCTTCAAACAGACTCCCAAGAGAGGCACCATAGGTTTGCATGCCGTCCGGAAGCACGCGGATCTTTGCAAGAACGCCCAGATTGTATAAAACATTGGAAAAATCAGCGCTCCATTTTCTTCTGATCGCACGGTAAATGTCCGCGATCTTCTCTTTTGCCGCTCTTGTGCCGTCATTTGTCACGGAAATGATCTCCGGATGTTCTGCCATGCACTTCACGGCGCGGATCAGTTCATCCCTTTGTGTGTGAAAATCTCGGTCAATGTCAACTGTTACGGGATCCCCGTAGTGAAACGTAACATTGCGGTTTTTCATGAGCAGCGTGATGCCCTCGACAAACACTTCCTCGGCATTTTGGTGGAAGGAATTGAAAACATCAGCCTGTTGTTGCAGCGCACTCCCGCATAGGCCTTCGCAGATCCTGACATACTGCTGCCTGAAGAACATCGCGGCATCCTCATCAGAGATGATCCCTGCATCGGAAGCGATCTGTGCCTCCGACGGATGTTCCGACAGGATCATGTTACAGAAACTGTCGATCGTCCCCATAAAGCACAGATCGATCTTTTTCAGGGCTTTTGCACATCGTTCCCTGCTTTCTTCATCCGGTTCCTTCAACTGTCCGGCCTGGCCTTTGTCTTCCCACACATGATCCGGATTGCTCCGCTCGGTCAGAAGTTTCTGGAACCTGTGGTAGAATTCTCCGGCCGCAGCTTTCGTAAATGTGATCGCACAGATCTTCTCGATCGGGATCCCGGCTTCCACCATCGCCACCATGCGGGAAACGAGCATCGTCGTCTTGCCGGATCCTGCTCCCGCTTCCACAAAGAAGTTGGTATTGATCTCTGATACGATCCTCTCTCTTGACAGAGTATCTTTTTCAAGGCTTGTCAGTTCACTCATCATCGGCGCCCTCCATACAGTTGTTTTTCCCGCAGATCATGCCGTACTTGCAGTACTCGCAGGGATCCGGATCCCCATCCGCTCTCTTATTTTTATAGGCATTGTCCGGGATCGGAAAATCAGCCGCCGCCATGTGATTTTTAAAGTCGGTCAGCATTTCATTCAGTTTGTCCTTGATCTCCGTATCGTATTTGCAGGTCACGGTCTCGTTGAGGCGAAGGTAACGGTATTCCGCGCCGGCGATCCTGTATCCTTTCTGTTCGAGCAGATACGAATAGAGCACGACCTGCAGGCAGGTGGCGATGTCATTCTCCACATGTGCCTTGTTTCTTCCGGTCTTAAAGTCGACGACCAGGTAAGAACCATCATCCAGTTTCTCGACGCGGTCCGGAAACCCGTGCAGTTTCACACCGCTTTCGTGCGTGCACGCGATGTCTTCTTCTTCCAGGACGACTTCCCTGTGCGGGTCCATCAGGTAAGCATTTTCCATCATTTCGAGGAACTCTTCTTTTTTGCCCTGTGCGTACTTTGCGACAAGCGGCGGATGCTCCAAAGTGAAATTGTCAAAGACTTCTTCCGCGCGTTTCAGAAAATCTTCCACGCTCATCGTCGAATTGCCGAGTTCCTCCATGAGTGTATGAGCCAGCGTCCCGAAGTCGGTAGAAGCGATCACTTCAAACGGCTTCTCTTCCTGCGGTTCCGGGATCCGTAGGAGCTTGCCGAGCAGAAAAGATCTCGGGCATCCGAAATAGGACGACAGTGCGGAAGGCGAATAGGCTCTGTCCAGATCCGGATGAATCTCCGGCACCGGATCTTTTGCCGTTGAATCTTGCGACAGGATCTGTTTTCCTTCGTTATAGGCTTCCCCGACTTTTCTCGTTGCAAGGATCTTTGGTTCAAAATAGCCGACCTTGATCACATGATCTTCGAGTTCCTGTAAGGTCACATTCTTTCCGCTTTCTTCCCGGTACAGTTCAAAAATGAGGGAAGACGCATTATCCCTTTTCAGTTCCGAAACGTTAAGTCCCGCATAGGAAACATGGATCGAAGCCCCCAGGGAAGCATAAAGACGCGCAAGCGCCAGCAGCCTGCTCTGTTTCTTTTCGATCCTGCCGGATGAGGTCAGCTGCTTAGCCCCCTCCCCGAAGAGTTCCAGATCCGTATCCAGCAGCAGATAGTCTTCTCTGGGAGAACCCGGATAATTGGAAGCCGAAAGTCCCGCGATATACAGATTGTCCCTGACCGTTGTCAGTGCCCCGTCGATGCCCGTGACATAGAGTTCCCCGGGCTGACTGCCGCCAACGGAAACGGTCAGTTTCAGAACATGCCGGATCATATCCTCCGTAGCCTGCGAAATTCCCGACTGCCGCATGACTTTCAGTTCGTCATAGATCGCATTGACGGATGCGTGGTCAAACAGCGAAAGAAGCTGTTCGGAATTGGTCTTTCTTCCCTCCCGCAGATAGGAATACTTGTAGATGAATTCTTCCGGTTCGAGCGCGAGTTCCTTCGCAAGCACCTTCAGATAGGGAATGCAGAGCTTCTTGCTGCGGATCTTCCCGGCAGCTTCCTCATCTGCCGGATCGGCCTGTTTCTGCGCTGCATCAACCGCCGCTTCAAAATCTGCGATCCGTTTTGCATTGATCGCTGCATCATTCGTAAACCGGATCGAACTGACAACATCGGAAAGCACGCCCCAATTAAAGTTCTCATCCGTTTCGGGGTACAGTTCATACAGTTTCTTTCTGTTGAACGCGTCGCTGCTTAACAGTTCACCGATCGCTGCCGCGCCGAAAAAGCCGGCTGTCATCCAGTAATGATACAGCGTAAGGAGTTTCGCCGGATTGGAATTTAAAATGGGCACGCCGCAGTCGAGCGTGATGGGCATGTCATAAAGCAGCGCGTAGTCAAAAAACAGCTGCCCGTAGATCGATGCATTCGTCACCGCCACGGTGCACCGGTCCAGATTTTTGGATTCATAGATCTTCGTCAGGATGGTCTCGACTTCGTTGGGCGCTCCGTAGCAGTTTTGATAGCTTTCGATCTTCAGCGGTTTCTCTTCCGCCCCAAACTGTTCAAGGAGCGATGACTCACTCCGGCTGCCGCCGGAGAGTTTCTCAAGAAGTAAGCACTCCATGGGATTTAACGGATACTCTTTTAAGATGTAAAAATCAGCATCCATGGGCTGACTATCCCGGATCGCTTTCTTCACAAGCGAAACGTAGTCGATGTACTTTTTGTCCGCAAGGATCTTCATATATTTTTTATATACAGAAAAAAGCGCGGCATTCTTTTCGGGAAAATCGCCCTGCGCCAGGATCCTGTCCAGTTCCTGTTCTTCATCCTTAGCAGAAACAAGACTGCGCATTTTCCGGACGGCCCCCGCTACGTTCCTGATATCGGAATATGTCGCCGTTTCAAAATATGGCTCACCCTGAAGCGCCTGTGCGATGACAGCCGTCTCTTCACTGATGCTTAAGAATGTTTCCGTTACGGAAACGCCCGACCGCATCAGAGCCATCCGCGCAAGTTCTCCCGCTGTTACGATCCTGAAATTGAAACTGTTCCTGCCCTGCATCGCAAGGCTTTTCATGAGTTCCGCGCCGTTGATCCCCGGCGCAAAGCAGATGCGCTCCCTGTTCATCTTTCTCCTCCCGTTACGGTTTCAAAATGTTTCCGGTACTCTCTTTTACGGTATTCCGTCGGCGCGACCCCTTCCCGCGCGGCAAAAAGTGCTGAGAAATGACTTTCACCGGAATACCCTAAATATTCGGCGATATCCGTACAACTGTATTCCTCATAAGTGAGCAGATGTTTCGCGACCTGATGTTTCCTGTCCCTGATATAGTCGGAAACGCTGCGGCCCGTCTCTTTGGCAAACAGCGTGGAAAGATAGGCCGTGTTCATCTCCAGATCTTCTGCAATATCTGCAACCTTGATCCGTTCATGCAGATGGTTTTCGATATAGTTGATGGCAAGCAGCACTTTCGGGGAAAGATCATTTTCCTTCTGCCTGTAGACCTGCATCCTTTTGGCATAATCCATCATCATTTTCCCGTAGAGTTCTTCCACATCCTCTTCCGTTTTGCACTGATCCGTTTCCCGGATATAGAGGTCGGATAAACCATAGGATTCCGACGAAGGCATCCCGCCCTCGATGCAGAATCTGCAGACCATTGTTATATCTGCAACAAACAGAAACTTCCTGCTCTGCAGAGGAGAGGAAGAAAGGCTCGGCAGGTTGAAACTCTTATGATTTTTGATGATCCTTGCCACCGCTTTGATATCGCCGTCCTTGACCGGCTGTACCGTCGCCATTTCCTGGCTGTAGGTGGCGTGCTCGAAACTGTCCTCTCGCTGGCGGAACAGGTATTCGTGCAGGGACTGATCCATCTGTTCAAAGAGCTGTTCATGCTGCTTCTTAAGCGCATCTTGCTTTTGTTTCAATCCCTGTAGCGTCTGCTCTTTTCCCATTTTTTCGTCTTCTCTCACTTACCAAATGAATTTATAGATTATCCAATGAATCTGTTGTTATTATACGGAAATTTACGATAAGATGCAACATGTAAAGAGAAACCGAAACAAACCAAAACAGAAGCAGACAGAAACAGGAGGATATAAAGATGAGATTTAACGACGTACAGGATACCAGAAAGAAAGAAAACATGAGCACAAAAAGGAACGCTTCTTTAACAGGCTTTGCCGGATTATGGGCACGACTGTTTGACGAAAACAGGGAACGCCGGATGGCAACCGTAAGCGGCGTGACTTTCACACTGTGAGCCTCGCATAAGAAGCATTCATAAACATATGACATGAGATCCTGCAGACAGATGCTGCAGGATTTTTCACTTCACGGCGCCTCGCATTTACCTCTTACCCGTGATTTTTATACCATTTTCGTCCGGAAAATCTATTCAAACGTGCTGTGAAGGGGTATAATATACAAGATGACAGTTTCGGGGGTCCATAAGACCCTGTGGTCATACGTCTAATAAAAAGGAGTAACGCTATGAACGAAGTTCTTCAGTCCTTTATCAACACGATCCCCGTAATCAAAGACGCCTTCGGCATGGATATCATGATGAGTATCACCGACGGAAACCAATTTCTGGCATACTGGCCGGGCAAAAAGATGGTGGCGGATATTCACGTAGGTGATCCGCTTTCCCATGAAGATCCGATGTGGACCTCTTTTACGACCGGTAAAAAGCTCCAGCAGATCTGTCCCGCCGACGTCTACGGTTTCGCATTCAAAGCCATCACGATCGCGATCAAAGACGGCGCCGAGATCGTCGGAACCATGGGGATTGCCATCAGCATGGAAAATGAGACCTACACCACGGAGGCGTCCAACCGTTTGCTCGAATCCGCAGAAAAGATCCAGAGTGAGATCGGCGAAGCCAAAAAGTGCAATGATTCTATCAAGGAAAGCAGTGCGGTGATCAACGATTCCACGGAGCGGATCATCAAGAACGTGACGGATGTGGAAAGTTTCGCAAATTCCATCCAGAAGATCTCCAGCAAGACCAACATGCTCTCACTCAACGCTTCCATCGAGGCTGCAAGAGTCGGCGAAGCCGGAAAAGGCTTTGGCGTTGTTGCCAACGAGATGAACAAGCTTGCCAACGATATCAAGGATGCATCCGGAAAGATCCTTGAGATCATCGAACAGTTCGGCGGAGATATCAACCTGATGAAGGAAAATCTGGATGTGCAGGTTACGTCACAGGCTACACAGCTTGAACTGACCGAATCCCTCTACAAAGAGATCGAGGAGATGCAGGGAACGGTAAAACAGGTGATCGAGAAGATCAACTCGTAACCTCTTTGTGTCTGGTTAATGTTTGGCTCAAAAATCATGTATTCAGGATCCTGCAGGACCATCCTGCAGGATTTTTTTACCTCACGCTGCCACGCATTTACCTCTTACCCGTGATTTTCATACCTCTTGGGTAAAACCCCTTTTTTTGCGGTTTTTTTGTTGTATAATACAGCCATGAACAGTTTGAAGGTCAAAATTGAGATCGACCCGAATGCACCTGATTGTGAAGTGACCATCCGGTGCGCAGCGGTCGATGACGAGGTGGTCAGGCTGCAGAAGCTTTTATCGGAAAACGCTTCCGGACCGGCGCTGATCACCCTGCGAAAAGGTGACGCGGAGTTTTTCGTTTCATTGAGCGACATCCTCTTTTTCGAGACCGACGGCGGTCAGATCAGGGCCCATACCGCAGCCGATGAATTCGAAACGGGATACAAGCTCTATGAGCTCGAGCAAAAGCTCCCGCCGTATTTTTTAAGGATCTCCAAATCCACGATCTTAAACACCCATAAGCTGTATTCCATCACAAGGAATCTTACCGGTGCGAGCAAGATCGAGTTTCAGGGAACCTACAAAACCGTTTACTGTTCCAGAAATTACTATAAAGCGTTAAAAGAAATCCTCACACCATAAAGGAGAAAAATCATGTACAGAGCAAGAAAAATATTTTTCGGGGTGCTTCTGATCACCCTTGCCGTATGTCTCGTTCTTTGGAAACTGAATGTGTTGAATCTGCCCATGGCGTTTCTTGGCGTCAGCACCTGGGGGCTGATCGTTTCGGCGATCATGGTGATCATCATCGTGAACAGCCTGATCGATCTGAATTTCGGCGGAATCTTCATACCGCTTGCCGTGATCTGCATCATCTTTGACGAGCCTTTAGGCATCACGGCCATTACCCCGTGGGTCGTGATCGTTGCGGCGATCCTGCTCACCATTGCATTCGGCATGCTGTTCCAAAAGCACAGATGGCATCGCGGCCGTGAACGCCGCGAGTTTCATTCGGATAAGTTCACCGAGTATTCTTCCGATGACGAAAACGGCTACATCACACATTCGATGAAGTTCGGTTCGACAACCAAATATGTGCGCTCGCAGAACTTTCACACCGCGGATCTGTCCTCGCAGTTCGGTGAGATGAGCGTGTTCTTTGACGGTGCGGAAGTTTCACAGGATTGCGTCAGCATCAACTGCCAGGTCGCATTCGGGGAAATGGATCTTTATATCCCGAAGGACTGGAAAGTCGAGAACCGTGTATCCACAACCTTCGGTCACTGCGACGACCGCTGCGACAACACTTCGCTTCCTTCCGATGCCATCACCTGTAAGATCGCTGGCACGGTTTCGTTCGGGGAACTGAAACTGATCCGCATCTAACCAAGTCTGTTTGGGGACCGCCGGCCGGTCCCCTCCCTTGCGAAACGCACACAATTGAATTATCATGGAAACATGCAGGAAAAGATCAGACGTTTACAGCATAATATGTACATCGACGGAATGGGCGTCATCCTTCTCGGGCTCTGGAGTGCTCTGAAAGTTTTTGTGATCATGGCAGAGGAGATCCGTTCGATCGAAAACTCCTATGCGCTTCCGGGGCAGATCTTTTTGACCATAAAGATCATCGCATCCGTCATGATCTTTATCTTTATTCTCCTGATCTGGCTCTACCATTATTACGTCGGTTCCGGTGCCATCAAGGCGGGAAAAGGCAGGACAATGCCGAAAATTTATTATTTTTGGACCGTTGTTTTTCTGCTGATCAACATCTTTGGTCTCCCGTCTTATTTTTTTGCGGATCATACGACCAAAATATCGGATACCGGTTTTGCCGCCATGCTTGTGGATTTCACGATCATCTTTATCGTCATTGATCTTCTGTCATCGTCGCACCGGCTTAAAAAGCTGAAGAATAAATAGAAACGGGTTCCGAACATGCAGGAAGATTTTCACTATTACGCGACCTATTGCGCCGCCTATATCGCCGGCTATTCTCATGCGGAAAGTCTGGATATCGCATACAGTGCACAGTTTGTGGACCTTTGTTCCAAGTCACTCCTTTCCGGGATCCATGCACCTCTGAATGCTGCCACGACGCAGCTGAAGCTTGAGCTGATGGATACCGTGACGGATATCATCGGGCTGCAGGAAATCACAAGGATCTGGTCCGCGTTTCATTTTCTGCCGCAGGATCTTTACGTAAATAAAAAGCACCGCACAAAGCGGTTCATGTACAAGTACCGTCTGATCTGCGGTCCGAACGGGGATCTTCTGGTCGACACGGTTTCTCTTGCTAAAGACAAAACTCTGCAGGCTGTGGGGATCGCCATGCATGTGCTGGCAGACACCTGGGCGCACCGCTATTTTGCCGGCACGCCGTCCCTTGTGATGAACAGTCTTTCCTACGACACGTTTGAACTGATCCGGGAAGGGGAAGAGGTCCGTGAGCAAAAGATCACGTTCCGTCACAGTGCTTCTGCGCCCGACGATCTTGAAAACAGCATCTATACAAATACGATCTACAGAAGTAATGAAAATTCCATCATGAACTTGGGACACGGCAGATGCGGCCATCTGCCGGATTACAGTTTTATCACCTACAGATATCTGCCGTCCTGGGGAGAATACAAAGAGATCGTAAAAGACAATCCCTCCGACTATAAACATGCATTCTGTCAGATGATCCATGCGCTGAAATATCTGCGTGGGGATATCGGGGAATTTCAAAAGGACACTTATGATTTTGAAGCGATCTCTTCGTGGGAAGAAAAGATCGATGAGATCCTTAAGAAACGTCAGCTAAATGCATGCGCTGACTGGAAACAGTTTGCTTTAGAACTGTCCGGACAGGAGATCTGTGATTTTGATGTTGAAAAATACCTGCAGGAGTACAGGGATGCATCCGCGGAAGAAAAGGATATGTCTTTCATCGGAAAATTCTGCGCTGCCGCGATCGCGCAGAAAAGCATGGTGACAAACAGGATCTTCAGTTCCGGAAACATTCTCGCGGGATTTTCCAAAAAAATCCTGCATTTCAGAAAGGCAGACAAATGACAAAATTTCAGAAATTTAAGGGTGTGCTGACAGGACTGATCCAACTATTGTTTGCTGTTTTGATCGTCTTGATCCCCCAGGAAGGCTATTATCTTGTCTTTGCAATTCTTACGCTGAGTCTGGCCGTTTACGGTCTCAAAGAGCTGATCTTTTATTTTTCGATGGCGCGCTTTATGGTCGACGGCAGAATGACGCTATATAAAGGCATCATTCTGCTCGACCTTGGAATCTTTGCGGGCTCTCTTTATGACATGCCGCGTTTCTATGTTCTGCTCTATCTGGTTGGTGTCCATGCGTTTGCGGGATTCGTGGAGGTCCTGCGCGCTCTGGAAGCCAGAAAGAACAAGGGACACTACAAGCTCAAATTTGCGCACGGCGTTTTCGATGTTCTGATCGGCGTTGCCTGTTTCGTTTACATCAAAAGTCCCAACACCGTGGCCGTGATCTATGCGATCGGTCTGTTTTATTCCGCGATCCTGCGGATCATTTCATCACTCAGACGGACCGCACTGATCTATATTCCGTGATCTTATTATTTCATGTTATTTGTTACTTTGTTGCTTTCTTTTCTTTGCGGTCACGGCAGTCTGCTTTTTATTCCACAGCCGTAAATTCAAGGTAGGGCGCCTTTTCACCCTCTTTCATAAAGCTGTCAAAAATGTCCTTTCCGTCTTCGGGAACATCCTCGTCGTGATCAAAATCATTGGCCTCTCTTAAGAATCCGCCGTACGTTTCCGTTCCGTCACTGTCGTCGCGGTAAATGTAATCCTTCACCATCAGGCCGTCTCCGTCGGAAGTCAGGAAATTCGATTCATACGAGTCCTCTCCGAGTAAGATCAGGATCCCGTCCGCATAACGGATTGCATCTCCGCCTTCTGCAGAGAATGCATTACCGGCGCTGAAATACTTCCCATCCCGGTTTACATAAATTGCAATGTCTCTTGCCGTGATCTTCCCGTCTTCTTCCACTACCGCTTCCGTAATCCCAAGGACTTCTGCATCGGATCCGGTCAGTTTCAGGTGCGTGTATCCTTCGCCTTCTTGCAGCGCGGAAATGATCTCCTCCTCGCTCTCAAAGGATTCTTTATGCTCACGCTCCTGCAGAAAATCGGACGGCATGAATTCGTCCACGGGCGCCATAGAATCCACAACAGCCGCGATATCAAGCGTTTCCGCTTCATCCGTTACGGCCGAAAGCGAATAGGCGATCCCGATCTCGATGTCGTACCAGGTGCAAAGAACAGCGGATTCCTCACCGGTGCTGCGGAAAATTTTCCCTTCCATCTCTCCGCCGCCCCAGGCCGCAAACTTCACGGTCTCGGGTTCGTTCCATTCGTAATACATGCCGGAAATGTCGGTATCTTCAACTCCGTACTGCGCGCGGGCGCAATAGGAAATGCCGTCCAAGTCAAAATCAAGTTCCACAAGTGCTCCGGGGACCGCATCGTCCTCTCCGGCCTCTTTGTTCTCCATGATACGCCATGTTACGTTTTCGGCGCCCAAAGGTACGGAGAACAGCCTCGGAACATTATATTCCGCTTCCTCCTGATCGGTCTCTCTCCAGGGATTTGCCATGCCGACCATGTTCCCGGCATCTTCTGCCTCTGTCTGCTCTGTGTCTGCCGTATCTTCCGTTCCGGCGGTTTCCTCTGCTGCGGCCGCTTCTTTGTCATCCGGCGCGCTCACCGTTGTGGTCATGGAACAACCGGTCAGTACAAGCGTTAAGACCAGGCTTGCTGCGATTACTTTCTTCATCATGATTTCCCCTCTCATCCTTTCCTAAAATAACTCTTGATACGGAACCGCTTTTCGTTCAGATCCTGCGGTTTAAGTCCGCTTTCTCTTTATACGACCGTTCCGGGCTGCGGGCTTATATTTTCGTCCTCTTCATATGATCGCTCTAAGGCTGCGGGCTTACTCAGCCTCGAAAAAATCAAGGATCATGTCATTGAACCTGATCCCGGTGATGTTTTCATCCGGCCAGGAATGTCTGCCGTCCTGAATGAACAGATGCCAGATGCGCCTGTCATGCTTCTCATCGGTATACGTGGTCAGAAGCGACGATTTTCCGACTTCATAAGTCTCTGTATGATCCAGTCCCGCAGCATAATACGCCATGACCTCTTCGATCGCAGGCGCCTTGGCATATTTGGCGCTTCCGTCACTGTTTTTGGGGATCAGGTCATCTTTTTCGCCGGTGACCTGGAAGAAGCTGACCGTCAGATCGTCCTTTCTTTCCTCCCAGATCTTTTCCGGCATCATGCCCGCGACACTGACAAACCCATGGTAGGTATCGTTCGCTTCCATCGCAAGCCGGTGCACCATGAACGCTCCGTTGCTGAAGCCCACCGCATAGATACGGTTCCTGTCAAGAGAATACTCTTTTTTCAGGTGTTCCGCAAGGGCAACAAGGAAGCCGGTATCGTCATTTCCACCATCGGTTTCATCTGTATTTCCTTTGTTTTCCTGATCTTTCCGGTTTGTCTGTTTCCCTTTACCCGGCAGACCGATGCCTGAGTTCCAGCCGGCTGCTGAAGTGCCGTCATTCGGATCGCTTGCGCCGGATACATAGGCAACGACATACCCACGCGGGCAGGCCGCTTCGTGGAATTTAGTCTTAGTGCGGAAGCCTTCCGGCGTTTCGGCGTATCCGTGCAGCATGACGATAAGAGGGGCCCCTTTCGTGTCTGCCGCCTTTCCTGTGCCTTCCGGTTTTTCTCCGCCTTTCGGAAAATCGAGGATACAGGTGTGCGCAACACCCTTGTATGTGCAGGTAAATGTGTGGTCATCGGTATTTATCACGTTTTGCAGACCGTCTTTAGCGGCGCAGCCCGTGAGCGGGAGCAGTACGGATAAAAGAACGGTTATGGTGGTCATGATGCTTATGATCCTGATTTTCATAGATCGCTCCCTGTTTGATACGTTATGATCTGTCATATTCAAAAGTGCTTAAGAATTTTTTCGCCCTCTCCGTCCGCGGGGACTCAAAGAACTGTTTCGGGTCGCCATCCTCGATGACCTGTCCGCCGTCGAGGAACAGGATCCTGTCCGCTATGGCCTTTGCAAAAGCCATTTCGTGCGTGACAATGAGCATGGTCCGCTTCTGCTTTGCAAGATCCAAGATCACGTCGAGCACTTCCCTGACCATTTCCGGGTCGAGTGCCGCCGTCACCTCGTCAAAAAGCAGGATCTCCGGATGCATCATCAGGGCTCTGACGATCGCCACTCTCTGCTTCTGCCCGCCGGAAAGCATCCTCGGATAACTGTCTTTTCTGGATGCAAGACCGACCCTGTCAAGAAGTTCCAGCGCTTCCTTTTCCGCATCGTCTTTCTTTCTCTTTAAAACTTTTTGCGGAGCAAGCGTGGTGTTCTCCAAAATGGTCTTATGCGGAAAGAGATCATAGCTCTGAAAGACCATTCCGATCTTCTCCCGGTGTTTATTTGTCCCTTTCTGCGCGGGATTGATCACTTCATCGCCCAGAAGGACTCTTCCCTCCTGGATCTCCTCAAGCCCGTTGATGCAGCGCAAAAACGTACTCTTGCCGCAGCCGCTCGGGCCGACGATCACCACAACCTCGCCCCGTTGCACACTCAGGTTGATATCGTCAAGCACCATCAGCTCATCAAAGCTCTTTTTCAGATGTTCCACGCGAAGGATCTCACTCATATCAGTTCTCCCACTTCTTTTCAAGATATCCGGCCAATTTGCTGATCGGCCAGCAGACAAGGAAATACAGCAAAAAGATGACAGCGAACACGCCGAATGCCGCATGCGGAGAACTCTTGCGGTTCGCCTCGATGATCTGCTGCCCGACTTTTAAGACCTCAACGATCCCGATCATCATGATCAGGCTCGTGGTCTTGATCATTCTCGTGATCAGGTTGATCGAAAGCGGAAGCAGCCTTCTGATGATCTGCGGAATGATCACATAGAGATAAGTCTGCAGCTTGGTAAGTCCCAAAGCGGCGCTGCTCTCATACTGGATCACGGGAATACTGATCATGCTGCTCCTGACAAGGTCCGCCATCTCTGCGGTTCCCCAGAACGAGAACACGATGATGGAGGCGGCTTCCGCGGAAAGATTCAGGCCGGTAAGTTTGGTCACGCCGAAAAATACGATAAACAACAGCACCATCTGCGGCATGATCCTGACGATCTCCAGATAGACTCTGGTAACAGCCCTGATCACGGGATTTTTAAGAGTCATGATCATCCCGATCACGATCCCAAGCACGATGCTGATGAGCACGGAGACCGCGCTGATCTTCATGGCCACGCCGACGCCGCCAAGGAGCCGGATCAGATTTTTACCTTTGAAGAGTACTTCAAATCCCATCTGTTAATCTCCAAACATCTTAAAGCGCGCTTTTTTCTCGATCAGACTTCCCGCGATCGATACCGGAAGCAGCATCAGGATATAGAACAGCACAAGAAGGACCAGGCTTTCCGTGGTGTTGTAATACAATCCGATCAGATCCTTTGCGGTAAACATCAGATCCATCAGACTGATGGCGGAAAACACGCTGGTTTCCTTGAGCAGAAAGATCAGATTTGCCACAAGCGCCGGAACGCTGATGGAAAGCGCCTGCGGAAGGATCACATGCACAAAGAGCGCGGTTTTTGTCATCCCCAGACTCAGCGCGCTTTCCGTCTGAATATAGGGAACCGCCTCAAGTCCGCTGCGGATGCTCTCCGTCATGTAGCTGCCGCCAAGGAGTCCGAGCCCGACCGCGCCGCAGACTTCGGCCGATACCCTGATCCCCACAGCCGGCAGTCCGTAGTAAATAAAGAACAGCTGTATGAGCAGCGGCGTATTCCGGAACAGTTCCACATAGCCTTTTACGATCCCTGTCAGGACCGGGATCCGAAAATACCGGATAAACGCGCAGACAAAGCCGATCAAAAAAGACAAAGCGATCCCGATCCAGCCGATCTTAACGGTCAGGAGGAATGCTTCGGTAAATAACGGAAGATATGATCGCAATACTTCTGTGTTCATGTTCTGCCTATCGCTTTCTGTGATCGATGTGCGTGGAAAATCTTGTTCCGATGTTCTGTATGATCTGGAAGATCAGGATCAGCAGAAGGACCGTTACGATCATGATGTCCGTCTGCCATCTGTAATATCCGTATCTGACTGCAATGTCGCCGAGGCCGCCGCCGCCGACCGTTCCGGACATGGCCGAGTAGCCGAGCAGAAGTCCCGTTGTGATCGTTGCTCCGGAAAAGAGCGATACCCTTGCCTCCACCAAAAGGACCTTAAACACGATCTGCAGGTTGCTTGCCCCCATGGCCCTTGCCGCCTCGATCACGCCGGCATCCACTTCATTGAGGGCCGTTTCGACGACTCTGGCGATGTAGGGCGCCGCGCAGATCACTAACGGCACAATGGTTGCCGTAGAGCCGTAACTCTGTCCGACAATGAGCCTGGTAAACGGAATGAGCAGGATCAGCAGGATCAGAAACGGAATGCTCCTTACGATATTGCAGATAAAATCTCCGATCCCGTAGATGACCTTATTGGGATGCAGGCCGCCGCTGCGGGTCACATTTAAGATAATACCAAAAGGCAGCCCGATTGCATAGCCGAAAAACGTTGAAACAAGCGTCATATACAGGGTGTCTTTGATCCCTGTCAGGATCATGGCCACTACTTTTGCATCAAACATCTTCCTCCACCTCCGTTACCGTAAGCCCTCTTTCCTTAAGGCTTGATATGATCTCTTCCTGCAGCGTTTGTGATTCGGGCAGTCCCAGGATCATTTCTCCTCTTGCCCTGCCGCCGACATTTCTCGTGTCGGCTTTCAGGATATTCACCGGTGTCTGAAACTTTAAGATCAGGTTGGCGATCACAGGCTCATAGGAAGAATTCTCGTTGAACACGATCCGGATCTTTCTGGCTTCATGCAGAATATCAAGCGGCGAATACCTGACTTTTTTGTCAAACAGGAGTTCCTTGGCCGCATCCGTTTTGGGAGCTTCAAACACCTGCTCGACATCTCCCTGTTCCACCAGCACGCCATTATCGATGATCGCCACTTTTTTACAGATCTGCGTGACAACGGACATCTGGTGCGTGATGATCACGATCGTGATATGGAGTTTTTCATTGATCTCCCTCAAGAGGCTTAAAATAGATTCCGTTGTCTGCGGATCAAGCGCGCTGGTTGCCTCATCGCAGAGCAGGATCTTCGGGCCCGTCGCAAGGGCGCGCGCAATGGCGACTCGCTGTTTCTGCCCGCCGGAAAGCTGCGAAGGGTATGATTTTTCCTTCTCACTTAAGTTCACCGTGGCAAGCAGTTCCCTGGCTTTTTTCCTTGCTTCTCTTCGTCTCATACCGGCGATCTCCAGCGGAAAACAGATATTGTCGAGTGCTGTTTTCTGCTCGAGCAGATTGAAGTTCTGGAAGATCATGCCGATCTCGCTCCGCTTCTTTCGAAACTCCTTTTCGGTAAGTGTTGCAAGATCTGTTCCGTCGATGAACACCTGCCCGTCGGTCGGTTTCTCTAAGAAATTGATCGAACGCACCAGGGTGCTTTTTCCTGCGCCGGACATCCCGATGATCCCGAAAATATCGCCTTTTTCAATGGACAGGCTGATGTTGTCAAGCGCAGTAACGGTCATGCCCTTCACTTCAAATTTTTTTGTCAGATTCCGGATCTCTATTTCACTCATATCGTCCCCTTCAACCGTAAATGGGAGGACCCAAAGGCCCTCCCTGTTCTTATTCGGTTCTGCGCCTTATTCAAAGAACACGACCGCTCCGTCATAGGTATCTTCGATGAACTTTTTGATCTCATCGCTTCTGAGCACCTGTACAAGGGCTTTGATCTTGTCGGAAGATTCATTGCCTTCCTTTACCGCGATGATGTTCACATAGGTCTTGGCAGCTACGGAATCGCTTGCCTCATAAGCGATCGAATCCTTCCCGACGGAATAGCCTGCTTCCAACGCGTAATTGCCGTTCAGCACCACATACTCCACTTCGTTCACAACTCTTGCGACCTGCGCAGCTTCGAGTTCGACAAATTTGATGTTGTTCGGATTGTCCACGATGTCGTTGACCGTGGCCGTAAGTCCGACGCCGTCCTTTAAGGTCAGAAGGCCGTTATCCTGCAACAGCAGCAGCGCTCTTGCCTCGTTGGTCGTATCATTGGGTACTGCGATCGAATCTCCGTCAGCGATATCTTTCAGATCCGATTTTGTGCCGGGATAGATCCCGAACGGTTCATAATGGATCCCGCCGGCATTGACAAGGTGTGTGCCCTGTTCCTCATTAAAGCTGTCCAGATAAGGAATATGCTGGAAATAATTTGCATCAAACTCCCCTGATTCCACGACCAGGTTCGGCTGCACATAATCTTCAAATTCCACGACGTCCAGTTTGTAACCGTGTTCTTCAAGGATCCCTGCTGCCTGCGCTAAGATCTCCGCATGCGGAGTTGTGGAGGCCGCGATTTTTATAACCTCACCGTTTCCGTCAGGGATATTAAGACCGTCTGCCCCTGCGGCATCCGCCGTATCTTCTGCTGCGCCGGCTACCACGCCGCCTTCAACGACAAGCGTATCTTCATAGTCTTTTCCGTAGGTATCAAGAAGTGTTGCTTCGTAATCCGCATGGAAGAAATTCTCAGTTCCGAGTGCCTTGATTTCCTCGTTCAGCCAGTCAAGCAGGGAGCTGTTGCCTTTTGAAACCGCCGGTGCGATCGTGTCCTGGCTTCCGAGAGACGGGATGCCGACCACATACCCTTCGTTCTCGAGGGAATATGCGATCACTTCCGTGTTGTCGTTTGCCCAGGCAACGCCCGTTCCGTTCTCGAAGGATGTCTTGGCGGTCGCATAGGTATCGAACTTCTGCAGTTTGATGTCCGGATAATTCTTCTCAAGATAAGTCTCTGCCGTTGTTCCGGAAATGACGATGACCTGATCATCCGCGCCGATCTGGTCGAGACTTTCGATCACGTTGTCCTCGTGCGAAACGACACCGAGCGCCACGTTCATATACGGAAGCGCGAAATCAACTTTTTCCGCTCTCTCTTCCGTAACGGTGAAGTTTGCAAGCACGATATCAACTTTTCCGGTTTCCAGGTATTCCACGCGGCTGGCTGCCTCTGTGGAAACGTAATTGATCTTCACGCCGAGATCTTTACCGATCCGTTCCGCAAAATAAACATCATAACCCTGATACTCTCCGTTTTCGTCCACATAGCCGAACGGGTTCTTGTCGGAGAACACGCCGATGTTGACCGTTCCGTCTGCCTTGATCTCATCCAGGGTTCTGTAGACTTTGTTTCCGGTATCTTCTGCAGGTGCCTGATCCGCTCCTCCTGTGGTAGCGGTTGCGGAGCAGCCCGTAAGTGCACCGATCGCCAGTGTGAATGTTGCAGCCAGTGCTGTCAGTTTTGTAAACAATGATCTTCTCATAATATTTTTTCCTCCTGATTGTTGCTAACGATGATTTTTACCCTTAAATACTCCCAAACATGAATAATGCCCGGGATGACCTCCCAGGCAATGGCTATCTCATCTGAAATGACAGATCATGTTCTGTGGGCGCATGACAAATGAGCCATACACCCGGCCATATTACTTGCCTGGGAGTAAAGCATTCGACAGCACATACAACACATTTGCGTTCCGATGTAGGTTGCCTTCATCTTGTCATGTCTCCTTTCTTCAGTCCTAAGATGTTCCGGTGATGTAGCGAAAACATCTTTATGGTTGCATATCATACACCTACTTTTTCAGTATGTCAATAGGTTTTTAATTTTTTTGCATTGGGTGGTCCCTTGGGGACGGGGTCAGTGGTCCATTTTCAGAAAATTCACACAATGGACCACTGACCCCGTCCCCAAGGGACCATTTATGGTATAATGGGAGAAAGCGGAGGAAATGCCATGGTCATAAACAAAATGATCCAGATCTACAAACCGGACAGAACGTTATACTACATGGATGCCACAGAGGCGGATATCCATGATTTTTACAAAGGAAACATCCCTGCACAGATCGGGAACTATGCGGGCACATACGGGGCATACGATCTCCCAGGCGTGTTCTATCTCCCCGTTCTGAACAAAGAAGTGATCGGCATCGAGTTCAGGCCGGACGATCCGAAGGTTGCTTATCCCGAAGGTCTGAAAACCATGACTTTTCCCGGCGCATATTTCTATTCCATTGAGATCGATGAAGAGCATAACATCACGCTTGAAGTCATTCGTGCTGCCTTTGCCTCGATCGCAGAAGAAGACAATGCAAAGCGGACCTACAGCGATCTGACCATCGAGGAAGATCCCAAGGTCATCGGTGCGTTTTATGACAACAAAAAGATCCGGGTCCAGCACGAATGGAAGCTTTGCAGGAATGATGCGAAGCGTGTCATACATGATGATATCGACGCTTTCGACAAGGATTATCTGTATAGAATGGCGTTTTTCGAACCCATCACCGCGCACTATAACTGGAATCACATCGAGGCCTTTCTGGAAACACCGGCGGATTACGGGATCAGGGATTACGCTTTTGCTCATTTTGACATCAAATCGTTCAAAGTCATTAACGAAGTTTACGGACATCATGTGGCAAACAGAGTTCTCTGCAGGGTGATCGATGCCATGAATCATGCCGATTTCGTGTATACCAGCGCACGCTGCCACAATGACAATTTCGCGATGATGATCAAGGACATGCCTGAAGAGGAAATGATCCGGACACTGACGGCTTTCTTCGATGATCTGGGGCGTTTGGAAGAAGATCCGGCTTATAGGATCTTCTACCGGTGCGGCGTGGTACCGATGCAGCGTACTCTGCAGCTTGGGAACCGTGTCGCCGATGCAGGAAAAATGGCGCAGGCGCTCGGGACCGGCCGTTACGGTACGGAGATCACGGTCTATACGGATGAGATGGATAACGATGTATCCTGGGCCAGTTATATCAAGGCTTATGTGGAAACGGCGATCAAGCAGGATGAATTCATGGTTTATTTACAGCCGAAGATCGATCTTGATAAAGGCAGCGTGGCCGGTGCGGAAGCTCTGATCCGGTGGAATTATAAGAACAAGGAATTCCTGCCGCCCTCGCGGTTCATTCCGTTCTTTGAAAAAGACGGATCGATCGGCAAGATCGATGATGTTGTTCTTGAAAAGGTCTGCGAGGCACTCACAAAATGGAAGAAAGAGGGAAGATCACTTCATCCTGTCTCCGTGAACCTTTCCAGATCCCGCCTGTACGATGCGGATCTGGTCGACCATCTGACAGGGATCGTTGATTCCTACGGGATCAGTCACGAGCTGATCGATTTTGAGCTGACCGAAAGTGCGACATATGACAACACGGACAACATGATCCGCGTGCTCGGAGAACTGAGGAAGAAAGGCTTTCAGACTTCCATGGACGATTTTGGGACCGGCTATTCCTCGCTGTCCTTATTAACGCAGATGCCGCTCAACACGCTGAAGATCGACAAAAGCTTTGTGGACCGCGTTGCCACGAAAGACGAGTGCGCCAAGGATATCGCGGTCATCCGGCATATCATCACGCTCGCCAAAGAGCTCGGATTTGTCTGCCTTGCGGAAGGCGCTGAGGCCAAAGAACAGGTGGACAGGCTGCGGGAGCTTGGCTGCGATGTCATTCAGGGCTACTATTTCAGCAAGCCCATCCCGATCAGTGAATTTGAAGAAAAGTACCTGTAAGCCTTGGGTGAGCCCTTGGGGACGGGGTTAAGGGTCCATTGTGTGAATTTTCTGAAAATGAGCCACTAACCCCGTCCCCAAGGGCTCATACGATATAGTTCCGGGCCTGCCGGTCAAACATTTCGCGGTAACGGCCGTTTAAAGACATCAGTTCTTCATGGGTCCCCTGCTCTTTGACGGACCCTTTTTCAAACAGATAGATGCGGTCTGCCATCCGTGTCGTGGACAGTCTGTGCGAAATGAAAATAATGGTATCATTCTTTGCATTTTCGATCAGGTTCCTGTTCAGATGATATTCGGAAACCGGGTCGAGCGCGGAAGACGGCTCGTCCAGAATGGAGACCGCACATTCCCCCTCATTTGCAAAGATCCTCGAGATCGCAACCTTCTGGCTTTCTCCGCCGGAAAGATTCGTTCCGTCCGTGTCAAATTCCCTGGTCAGTCTTGTATGGATCCCATCGCTCAGTTTGTCCAGTTTCCCGCCAAAGTCAGCCTTTTTGAGTGCTTCGACCACTCTTAACTCATCTTCTTTTCCGGCTTTTCTCATCAGCACATTTTCGGCAAGCGTAGCCGCATAGATATTGTAATCCTGAAAGACCGCGCTGATCTTTTTCCGGTACTCTTCTGTCGCATATTCACGGATATCCCGGCCACCATAGCGGATGCTTCCGCCTGTCACGTCATAAAGGCGCATCAAAAGTTTTACAAAAGTCGTTTTCCCGGCGCCGTTCTCGCCGACGATCGCGATCTTTTCACCGGGCCTGATGGTAAGCGAGATATTGTTCAGCGTATTCTTTTTTGCATGCGGATATCTGAAACTCATGTTTTCAAGGACCAACTCCTGCGGCCCTGCATCAGGCGTAAGGCCGTCTGCTTTTTCGATCACCGGCTTGTAATTAAGCATAGCCCGGAATTTTTCCGCATACTGTCCGATCTGTTGAAAATCAACCAGACAGAAGTTGATCCGGTTCAGATTTCCTCTGACAAAATTGGACGCATTGTTCGCGGATGCCACTTCTCCGAGTGCAATGGATCTCAGCACCAGCGCCAGATAGCCCAGATAAGCCGGTACCGCGAAAAAGGAGAAAACCGTGAAAACGCAGATCCAGTTGATCAGCGAGACCCAGGTCAATGCGGGCGCATATTTCTTTCCGGCATCGGAGGCTTCCTGCAGCGCTTCGTCAAACTGTTTTCTTAAAGGCGTCCTGACATCCGTCAGCTTGCATTCTTTGGCAAACTCCGGCTGATAGAACACTCTTTTGGAATAGTCCGCTTTCCGGAGCGCTTTTTTATTTGCGATATCCCACTGGTATTCCAGCCTCTCGATCTTGAATCTTGTCAGCAGATTGACAGTAAAACCGGCAACGGGGAAAAGTGCCAGCACCGGATTGACGCCAAAGATCAACACGGCGGCAACACTGAGCCCCGCAATTCCTGCAAGAATATGGCTGACGATCGTTACGGTCTTTGCGATCGCGCTGTCCGCATTGTTTGCAACGATCACATAGGTGTCATAGTACTCCGGATCATCATAATAAAGAAGATCCATGTGACTGTTTTTTTCGATCAGATCTCTCTGAATGATCCCGCTCAGCCTGATCAGCTTGGCCTGCGACCATTCTGCGATCAGCTGGTCGATCCACTCAAGAATCGTGACAAGGATCAGGGAAAGGACCAGGATGAGAACGATCCCTTTCAGCTCTTTTTTACCGGTCAGACCTTCTATGATCGCCTTTAAAATAAAGGTGGCATTCAGCGCCCAGCCTGCTTCCGAGAACACGTAGAGCAGGATGATCTTTACGAGCAAAGGTCTGTCATAGCGCGCCGCATATCTGATCATGAAGATCGTGTTGGAGATCATACGTTTTAAGGATACGGTGTTTTCTTTTTTATCCATAGTAGGCCGCCGCTCCTTTCAGCATTTCTTCCGGGATGCTCTCTTGATAGTTCTGCGCCTGTAGCAAAAACATCTCATGATAAAAGCCGTTTTGCGCCATCAGTTCCTCGTGGCTGCCGTGCTCTGCGATGCAGCCGTCTTTCATGAGATAGATCGTATCGGCCATTCTTGCGGAGGACAGTCTGTGCGAAATAAAGACGACACCCTTTCCTTCCGAAAGTTTCATCATGTTGTTGTACATGTTATATTCGGCGAGCGGATCCAGTGCGGAAGACGGTTCATCCAGGATCACCATATCCGGGTTCTGCGCAAACACTCTTGCGATCGCGATCTTTTGCGACTGTCCGCCGGAAGGCACAAATCCCTCCTCGTCAAACTCACGGCTGATCACGGTATCGAGCCCGCCTGTAAGTCCCGGATGCGCGATATCAAACTGCGCATTTTGAAGCGCTGTCCTGACGGTTTCATGATCGTTTTCATCCTTGGGCCGCCGCATCAGAACGTTTTCGGATAACGTCATTGCAAAAACCTGCAGGTCCTGGAAAACCGTGCCAAAACACTTCCTGTACGATTCCGGATCGATCAGACCGATATCCATGCCGTTCACAAGGATCTGTCCCTCCGTGACCGGATATAGTCCCATGAGCAGTTTGATCAGTGTGGTCTTTCCTGCCCCGTTGTATCCGACGATCGCCAGTTTTTCGCCTTTGTTCCATCGGAAACTGACATTTCTGATGGAAGGATCCTTTGCTCCCGGATAGGTAAACGATACATTCTTCAGTTCAATCGATGCGATCTCACTGACTTTAAGCCTGTCTGATCTTTCCTTCGGATCCCGTTCCAAAAACTCTCTTAGATTCTGGAACAGTTTGGCGCCGTTACTTAAAAAGATCCTGTTTTCGACCGCTGCCTTTAACTGGTCGGTTGAGAAAGCCATGGCCGTGATCATGGCAACATAGCTCGATACATCCGTAACATTGCCGTACCTGACTTTCAGAATGACATAGAAAAACGCAAGGACTCCCGCCAGAATAGAATAACTGCCCTTCATCAGGAAGGAATAAAAAGCTGATTTCAGCCGGTATTTCAAAGAAACCTTTTCCATTTGTAAGACAGCGTTTTCCTGCTTCTCAAGCATCAGGGAATTGATATCGAACAGCCTCACTTCCGCGGCATATTTTTTCTCGTAATACACACGTTTCACATAGTCGGCGATACGCTTGTCGCGTGTGATACTCTGCTCTCTGTCATACTGCGTGCGGGAATTTTTCCTGCCGAAATAGAAACTGAAAAAGATCGGAACGATCAGGAAAAACACGAAGGCAGGGTCAACGGAGATCACAATGACAAGCGACATGACCGTCGATATCACGTTCCCGATATATACTCCGGTCTTGATGGCAAGATCGATCGCATCATCCACGCAGTGATCCAGCGCCCTCGCATATTTATCATAAAAATCCGGGGATTCATAGTCCTTCAGCTCCAGATCATCGGAAATATCCATCACGCGATGAAAGATCTGACGGTAAACCGCCGGCGTTTTGACTTTCCGGTACGCCTCATACCAGCCGCAGATAAAGTGAACGACGATATGGAGGGAGCAAGCGATCACCAGAAACCGGAAGAGGTTCGTATACGGGATATTTCTTTCAATGCAGTTGAAAATATATTTTGTCAGATAGACAAAAAAGAAAACATAGAAGATCTGCTCGATCGAGTTCTTGAAGAGCGTGAAGATCAGAAGCAGTTTGTCTGCAAGCCAGACCTGCTTCAGCGCATAGAGCAGATTACTGAACGAACTGTTTTTCTTCATATCACTCCTGATGGTCCCTTGGGGTGATCCCTTGGGGACGGGGTTAGTGGTCCATTTTCACAAGCGGTCGATCAGTTTGTCGACATCTTCTTGCGTGGTTGCCCAGCTGGTCGCGATTCGCATGATGGTATGGTCTTCATCCGTATGCTCCCAGAATGCCAGTTCCACATTTGCTGTTAATGCTTCATAACGGTCCCGGTCCAAAACAACAAAAATCTGGTTTGTCGGGGAATGAAAGGCCGTTTGATATCCTTTTTCCGCCAGTGCCGCACGGATCCTGTCCGCTGCTTCAATAGCGGTTTTTCCGATTTCTTCGTAAAGTCCGTCCGTAAACAGCGTGTCAAACTGGATGCCGGCGATCCTGCCCTTTGCAAGCAGAGCACCGTGCTGCTTGATGATCGTAAACAGATGCGGGATCAGGTCATGCTTCGGAATGACGACCGCCTCTCCGAACAGCGTACCGCACTTGGTGCCTCCGATATAGAACACATCACACAGCGAAGCGATATCTTTCAGTGTCACATCATTTTCCGGACAGGCCAGCGCGTAGGCCAGTCTGGCGCCGTCCATATACAGCAGGATCTTGTTCTTCCTGCAGACACTGCTGATCTCTTTCAGTTCATGAAGCGTATACAGCGTTCCGTATTCCGTCGGCTGGGAAATATAGACCATGCCGGGCATCACCATATGCTCGTGATTTTCATCCTGCCAAAATGCATCAACGAAATTTTCGATCGCGGAAGCCGTGATCTTTCCGTTCTCATGTTCAAGCTGCAGGACTTTGTGCCCGCAAAACTCGATGGCGCCCGCCTCATGCAGGCTGATATGTCCGCTGTTTGCGGCGATCACACCCTGATAGGGCCGGAGGATCGCATCGATCATCACCGCATTGGCCTGCGTGCCTCCTGCAAGAAAATACACGTCCGCATCCGCAGCTCCACAGGCTTTTCGGATCCTGTTCCTTGCGGATTCGGAAAAATCATCCGCCCCGTATCCTGCACTCTTCTCAAGATTGGTTTCCGCAAGCCTCTGCATGATCGCAGGATGCGCTCCTTCCATGTAATCAGAGGCAAAATACAGTTTCTTTTCGTCAGTCTTCATCATCTTACCGGTCCTTTTTGCATTGGCCGATCCCCAACCCGGAATCGCATTGTCTCATTATAGCATTTTTCAAGGATTTGCAACAGACAGGGCTTTGATCCCTAAAGCAAGATCGCCAAACGCTCCTGCTGAAATATCCGGCTTGATTTTTCGTATGTTTTGTCGATAATATCTTTGTGGGGAAACCCGTTTGCAACTACCTGATAAGGAGGAAAAATCATGGTCGAGAAGAACCAAAAGAAGCTTCAGGCTAAAAAGCGGCGTGTCACGAACGGTTTCAACACCGGCACCCGTGACATGAAACTGAAAACTGCATACCGGCGTAAAAAAAACTGGTCGGCAGATGCCGGCCAGTATTTTTTCTTTCTTTGAAAAGTGGACCACTAACCCCGTCCCCAAGGGCTCATTCTGTCCATTCTGTGAAAAAGGTCGCGGTGATATCTTCCTTCCCGCCAAAGGTTTCCTTCCATTCTTCGATATCTTCCGGAGTGCCGCCTCTCAGTTCCCCGAGTTTTGTGAAATTCCAGGTATTCTCGTCATAATAGATCGTGATCTTGTTTCCCTGGTAAAGAATAATGTCACCGGGTTTGGTAGTGATCTGTTCGTCATTTGTCGGCAGATCCCAGGGCAGATCCCCAACCTTTTCAAACCCGCCGTAGTCGCTCATGTGAATCTCGAGATCCTCTCCGTTGATCTTTTCAAAAAAAGCTTCCGCAGACGAATTATCGGCAAGATCGATCGTAAAACAACGATCCCCCACTCTTACTGCAACGATCGCCATCGGTGTCATTTCGTACTCCGTTTCCTGATTCATCTGTTCTTCCTCTCCTGTTTCGGTCTCTCCGGCCGCATTTTCTTTCGTTATGTTCTCTTCCGCTGCCGGAGCAGTCGTGCCTTCTTTCTGCGTCTGCGCCATCCGGGTGCATCCGGAAAGAAGCAGCGACATCAGCAGAATGAAAATCATCACGTATTTTCTCATTTTGGCTCCGAATCCCTCCTGATCCTTAGTCTTTTGATCGCAAAGCGGACCACTAACCCCGTCCCCAGGGGACCATCCTATTTCCACTGCGCATACAGCGTAAACTCATTGCCGTATGTGAAGATCGTCAGCCATGAAGGATGAAAGATGCCCTGATTTTCAAAAGCGGCTCCGCCACCAGGGTTCTGCGTCCATTTATCAAAGGTTATCACCGTAGCCGGCACATTGGTCCATGTCTCTTTGCCGCTCCTTACCGTCTTCTTCTGTACAGCGATCGTATTCTTGGGCAGTTTCCCTCCCTTTGTGGTCACGGAATCCTTCATCGAAGTAAGACGGTAGTTTCCTTTATACCAGTTAAGATCATGTCCCTCACTTTCACCGTATTTCTCATAAAGTTTCTGCGCCATGGCGTCCCCGTTTCCGTCATAATGGATCGTGTAATCCATGGATCTTGCCGTGATATTGAAGCTGACGGTCTTGCTGTTTCCGAAAGGCCTGTCCGGTTTTGCCTTGATGGTAACCTTGTAGCTTCCCTTATCCGTGTACCCGGAAGCATCATCATAGAGGATCTCATAATCCGTATCAAAGGCAGGATCCGTTCCTTCCGTATCAAAGACAACATCCTCTCCCGTAAGCGTGATCTTCTCCCCCGTGAAGGTCTGCGGCAGGATCGTGATCTTCATTTTAGAGAGATCGTATATCGGATCTATGAACCGGAACGTGTCAGAAAGCTTCGAAGGATCCGTCGGATCGGATCCGATGTATTTCTTCATTCCCGTGACCGTTGCTTTGATCTTCGTTCCGGCGGGAACGATATCCTTTGCGCCGACTTCGTCATCAACATTCCTGTGTTCAAGTGTCGTCTTGCCCTTTACCGACACATCACGGGCTTCTGCATAGGTATACTTCACGGTCTTTTCATAATCCGTGCCGGCTTTCAGAACTGCGCCCGACTTCTTATCTGTAACGGTGATCACCGGTTTGCAGATGCCCGCTTTATTCTGGTATACGACATCCGTTACCGACATTTTTGCATCAGATTCAAGGGTAGCAGTGGTTATGGTGTATTCGAGCGGTGCCATCGATCCGGTAAACGCACCTTTTCCCTTTACCGTAACCGCAGGCTTCGCTGTTCCGGTGATCTCATCCGTTTTGCCGGAATACGTAAGGGTGTATGCCTCACCGGTCAGGGTAATCTCCTTCCACGAGTTTGTTACCGGGTCAAAGCATTTACATGTGACAACAGGTTCCGGTTTCACGCCGCCCTTTGTGTAAGTATAACTGCCCGGTTCCGGGATGGTCGCCGTCGTAGTCCGGCTTCCGCAATCCTTAGAGATGTTGTACGGAACGATCTTAAAGGTCCTGCTGACACTTCCTGTCAGGCGTCCCTTTCCGGTAAAAGTCACGGTCGCTGTTCCCGGCAGGATATTGTTCTTGTACGTTACGGTATAATCAACACCGTTTTTATAATCAATGTTTGTATCCGTAGTCCTATCATAACGGATTAGCTGAACGCCGTTGTTTGGTCGTTCTGATGCGGCATCTGCGGGACCTGCCACCTCAAACGCGCCTCCCGTGTAGATGAACGAACCCGACTGCTCATCATAGCAGTCCTCGCTCATGTAGGATGTATAGGCAAACTTGCCTGTTGTCGCGGTAAAGTCCTTGGGGATCGTGACATCCTTCATCGCGGTGCCGGTGATCTTGTAGGTTTTCTTCATGGTCCCTGTATAAGCGCCGATCCCGGTATAAGTCACCGTAGCGGTTCCGATCTCTGTATTGTCCGTATAGTCTGCCCTGTAATCCACGTTTTCCGTCAGGTAGTCCTTATAGCTTACGCCTTCGGAATTCTTCTTCATGACATAGAATTTCATGGGTTGTTTGCGCTCGCTTCCGGTATATGACAGGGAGGCGACGAAGTCCTCCGTCTTTGCCTTGCTGAGCGCCGTTCCCGTGATCTTGAAGGTCACTGTGCGGCTTCCAATATAATTGCCGTTTCCGGTGATCGTCACGGCAGCCGTTCCGATCTCGCGGCATTTAACAGGATCCGGATAAGATAACGTATAGTCTGTTCCATAGATAAGCGGTGTACTGCCGTTCTTGATGACAAGATCATACGGGTCACCTTTTTTATCAACTGCTAAGGTCTCATCAGATTCCGGTTCGCCAGCCAAAATGATCTTCTTCCCCTGATACGGCTGGTCCGGGATCTTGGATACCGACACCTTGGAGATCAGGGTCTTGCCGTCACCTGCTATGACCTCATGGAATGTCTTTGTTCCGCTGTAATTCCCTTTTCCCCTTATGGTCGTAGTGTATGTACCGGCAATTTTGTAATCTTTTTCTGCTTCCCATTCATAGGTGAAATCCGTGTTTTCTTTGAGGGTCACCGTCCTGCCGCCGAGGTCATATGTGACCTTGGTCTTGCCAAACTGTGCCTTTTTGGAGCTATATGCATAAAGCAGGTCCGATGCATCCGCATGACTGATATCAAGCGGTTTGATCGTAAAGGTCTTTGAAGCAGTTCCGGCATAATTCCCTTTTCCTTTTACGACCACCGTGGGAGCGGTGCCGTCGTCCTTGCCGGCTGCGTTTACATTATTCTTATAGCTTACCGAATAATCCTGATCCGTCAGTTTCCGGCTTCCGAAATAGACGTTCACTTCAGGCTTGACCGCAACCCCGACATAGTCCTGATCCGGGATGTCCTCGATCCAGATATTATCTCCGACATCTTCTACAACAAGTTTTAGGGAAACGGAAGAAGTAACGCTATGTTCTCCTGTAATGGTAAGTGTTCCCGTGTGTTCACCTGCTGTTGCAGCCGTATCGTCTTTTACGGAGATGGTAAGTTCGGCGCTCTCTCCGGGTGCAAGATGCGATCCGCTTAATACACCCATATCGAAGACAGTCCCTGTAATAGCAGGCTCATTCAACGTAACCGCAATATTTCCCGTATTGGTAACTACCACGGTTTTTGTATCAAATAACCCGGTATAGCCTTTGGGCACGGTTCCAAAATCGAGCAGAGCAGGAGCAGCGGCAATTGCAGGTGCAGCTTCGACCATCCGGATCTTTGCCGTAATTTCCATTTCAATGTCGGAAAACTTAACCGTTATCGTTTCAGTCTTCTCACCTGCGGTTGAAAATTTCGATTTTTCCAGATCCGGACGGATCTTAAAGGTAACCGTTCCGCCCACCCCGATAATACTTGAGGAAAGATCCTCAACAATATAATTCTCGGTACTGATGCTCTCGATCACAAGGGGGATCGAGCCGGTGTTCCTGATCAGAACCGCCTGTGCCTCAACCGCTTCTCCACCTATCACAACAGTTCCGAAATCAAAGTTTTCCTTGTTGAATTCTCCGGAACTTTCACCAAGAATATCCTTGCCGATGGTGACACTTTTTACAAGTTCATCCGTTTCCGTCACCAAATGTCCCCAGTGGCTCGAACTGTCGCTGATATGGACATCATTTGATCCGGATCTCATCTGAAATCCTTCAGCGATCGAAACAGGATCTCCAAGTATTGCCTCCTTTGCTCCTTCGGCAATTATGTAGGCATCTCCTTCAATCGAAAGATCATCATATGCCTGCAGCCCATACGAGGATTCTCCTTCACTGCTTTTTGCCTTGATGACACCACCGGTGACCGTCAGGTCATTTGTGGCATAGATTGAGGCTCTGGTTTTACAAGATGCCGATATATAGCCACCACTTATGACTATATCCTTGCCCGTGATCGAATACCCATCCTCAAAACGCTCTGTTTTCACTGCGCCACCGCTTAGCGTAACATTTCCTGATTTTGACCGGATATATTGTGCGGTTACATCTCCTCCCGATATATCAATATTTCCTCCTGCCTGAATGAATTCGCATTCGATCGTACCACCCTTAACGCTCAGAGTTTTCGTGCCATCATCATAACTTCCGTATACAGGACCTTCGATACTGAGTTTTCCTGTGTTGCTTCCCTGTATGATCAGGTTATATTCATCCGTAGTCTGTTCACCCCAGATCCCTCTTAACTTCTTATCATCTCCGGGGGCGATGTTGATCGTCGTATCGCCGATCACATAATAATATTCATTATCGATAAGATCGGAGGCATTGACATTTCCTTTCAGATAATGGCCAACTTTGAACTTGACCTCTACGGAGACTTCACTGCCCTGTACCGTTTTGATCTTAATAGTTTCGTTGCCCCCTGACAGTCCGACCTTCGGACGTACACTGAGTGTCAGCGTTTCATCCACTCCCAAAGCTAAACTGCCGCTCTTTAGAGAGATCTCGTATCTGGACGAAAAAGTTGCCGGATCACAAAGTGTTACCGCCTTTTCGCCCTCATTTCTTATCACAATGTCCTGCGCTTCGGGCGCAGTCGTATATCCGATATTTGCCCTTCCAAAGTCAAGCGTTGTCTTATCTGCAGTGATCGTATAATCCCACGCCACAACCTCAATTTTTAAATTGATCGTTGCCTTGGCGCCCTCAACCGTATCTATAACGAGCGTCTCCGTATGTACTCCCGGCTCCAGATCGTAGTGTGGACGAATAGTTAAGTTGATGTGATTTCCCTTGGTAATTTGATTGCCGTCAGACTCGAGAGTAAACTTTTGAAGGCCAAAATAATTATCTAAATCCTCACTCTTTAAGTGAAGGGTACCATTCGTTACAGAACTGTCATTCTGCAGCCAAATGGTCTTCTTCTCATCAGGATAGTTCTCTTCCTTGAATGACCCAAAGTCTACCTCAGTTGTTTCCGGTGTGAGCTTATACTGGAATGCGTTGATTTTAAATTTCAATGTGATCGGCGATATGAATTTATCGGACCTGTTTGTATATACACCGATCTGCTGGTCGAACTCTTCACCGGCCGTCAGATTTTCCTTCGGACGGACCGTAAATGTCGCGGTTTCTCCAGAGAGAAGGTATGTATCCGAAAGCGGGGTGATCGTAAATGCTGTAGCTGTACTTGTATCGATCTCATCTAACCGGATCGCAGCATTCCCGCTATTAGTGATCACGATTGTTCTAGCCTCGGGGGGCGTTACGCCATAATCAGAGGTTCCAAAATCAAGTTCTGTCTGATCCGCTGAAATACCATATGTGTTGAAGGTATTGCCTGATTCAATATGTACCTTCTTCGCAGTCTTATTCTCACTATCTAAAACGGTCCAAAATCCCGAATCCGCCCCATATCCAAACGTTCCACCGGCCGGATAGGTAACTGCTGTTGTATTCCAGCTTTCAATTGATCCGACGCTTCGGATGGCAGCTGCTCCACCCTCCACATCTAAAAGGGGGTCATAGAGCGATAACTTACCCGAGACGGACCACAAGCCATAGGCATTCGTGCCCCCAATATTTCGCGCATTTACTGCACCTTTTGTGATCGTAAGATCATTTCCGGCATATATTGCTGCAGATGCATTACATGTAGCGGTCACCTTTGAATTTTCAATGATGATATTTCCATTATTACTTTTGATGCAGCCATCATAGGGATTGTCGGAAAGGTTTTCCACCTTTACCGTACTGTTTCGTATTTCGATGTCTGATCCTGAGGAAATCGTAGAAGCGCTTATATGGCCTCCGGATATGATGATTTTTCTATCGTTCTTGATCCTGCTCTCACACTCAACCGTTCCTCCCGTAATCATCAATGTTTTCGACTGATCTGTATTTGAAAGTTCAATATATCCGACCTTCAGTATCCCTGCCGTATCTCCCTGTATGGTCAGATTAACTCCTGCGCCAAGAGGATCATTCCAGATCCCCCCTATCTCTATGTTATCTCCTTCCGAAATGGTGATGGTCGTATCATCGGTCAATATGTAGTAGCCGTTTTCTTCCAGATCTGAAGCATTGACATTCCCGGATATCGAATAGGTAGCCATAAGCCTTTCGTCATCTGCCTCATCCGCCTCTTCCGCCTCTTCAGACAGAAGGAATTCATCAGATAACCCGGGTTCCTCAACCGGAAGCTCGTCATCACCTGCTACACTGTCATCATCTGTAACATCGGCATCCGGGATGATTTCTGTTTCCGGCATGCTCTCTTCGTCGACAGATTCTGCCTCTTCTGTCAACTGTGTTTCCTGAGCCGGTGAACTGATTAACGCTTCCTGCGCTGCCTCCACCGGTTGATTTTCGGCAGATGCCGCATAAACGGGCACTTCACCTATGCCGGAAAACAGCAGTGTCATGGATAAAAACATCGTCAGCAATCTCTTCATTTCGTGTACCTTACCACAGGCTTTATGCGATTGGTGACGCGCCTGCTACGGCACCAATACAACTGAAAATGAGTTCCAAAATGATGACTAAATGCCATACCTTGAATTCATTATACCTATTTATGATTCCGTTGAATACCGACAAAAGTCGGTATTGCAGTTTTTCACATCCGGCCGAATAAAAAGGCCGCAGAAGACACCTCTGACCTGATCCGATTTTCCAAAAGAAAAAACTCAGAAGGCTTGAAAATTCAAACTTTCTGAGCTTCCAACAAATATGCGGAGAATGGGACTTGAACCCACACGAGATTGCTCCCACAAGATCCTTAGTCTTGCTCGTCTGCCAATTCCGACACCTCCGCGTACGTCACCTGACGCAAGTGATATCATATCGCGAATATCCTTGTTTGTCAACAATTTTCATTCTTTCGGACGCACCGGGCCGTCTAAGAACGCACGCATCGGATTCACCTGTTTTGCAAGGCTTAAGACCGTCTGGTACTCATTTTGCACATAATCGGCCAGTTTCCGGATCTCTTCTTCATCAAATCCGTTATTGGTGATCACCTTGCCCTGCGGCGCTGTCAGCTCCGCGCTTTTCTTCCCATCCGAAAAAAGCACATAGATCAGTTTTTCGCCCTTCGGACTCACTGCCGGTGACACGCTCATGCTGATTTCTTCGTTCAATGTGCTCCTCCCCTTTCCGGTGTTAATTTGACCACTACAAATTCCGACCTGCATCCCGTCTTAAACTGGATCGCCCAGGATCCGATCCCCGAGGTGACGATAAAATCCGTTCTGTCATGCCTCTCATACCCGTAAGTGCTGTCATTTGCGCCGATCAGTTCGCCGATCCGGTTGATCGGAAACATCTGCCCGCCGTGCGTATGCCCGGAAAGGACCAGACCGACGCCGGCTTTTGCCTCTTCCTCATAATCATTCGGCTGGTGGTCGAGAACGATCGTATAGCTGTCGGGATCCACCTCTTCCAGCAGGCTCTCCATGCTTTTTCTCTGACCGCCCATCTGTTCCACGGATGCGTCCGCGCGTCCGATCAGCGTATAATCAGCGTCCAGCTTGTAAACCTCATCTTCAAGGATATGCACACCGTTCTCCGTCAGCGCTTTTGCAAAAGCATCCCCGTCATATCCCCTGCCAAGCGCATTATAGCCTCTGTCGTGATTGCCATAGCAGAAAAATACCCCGTATTCCGACTGAAAATCACCCAAAGCCTCACAACTTGAGAGCATATCTTCGTAGGATGTATCATCATCGATCATATCCCCACAGATCACCAGCAGATCCGGTTCTGTCGCCTCGATCCTCTTAAGTTCCTTTGCAAAACGGTCCGCATGGAATGTTGTTCCCATGTGTGAATCGGCTAACATCGCGATCTTCAGCGGCTGTTTAGAGGAATCGACTCCGAGTCGGTAATCCTTCTCCCAGGTATTATGTGCCTGAAAATAGCCGCCGATCAGGTACAGAATGGTCAGAGCGATCGCCACAAGTCCGGTAACATACACATGCGGTTTCTTTTTCTTTTCCTGTGCAGTTGCAGGTTCTCGCACCCTCTGCGACGCAGCCGGTTCCTGCGCCTTTTCCTGCGCCCGTAGCTCCTGTGGCACTTGCGACGCTTTGTTTCCCCTTGATGCACGCTGCCTTGCAGGCCTTGCCACATGTGCAACCAGATCGCACAGGATCCAGACAAACGCAAGAACGATCACGATCACGATCATATTCGTGACGCCAAACGCCAGATAAGCCGCGACAGGAACGATGCTCAATGCCACGATCCCAAGCAGCGGCCTGAGCCATTTTTCATGCTTTCCCCATTTTCCGGTCGGAAAAAAGCGCATAAACCGCGTAGCAAGATAGATCAGCCCGGCCATGCCGACAGCCAGTGTAACGATTAAAATAATGATCCACATACCCATACCGTGTTTCTTTTCCTTTTTCTATCATCAAATTCCGGTGCGCCTCGGAAATCCTCACCCGGCAAACATCATATCCTCGAACACATCGTAGATTCCGTACCTTTTCCCGTTGATCTCAATGCTTCTGTAGAGTTCCTCATCATCATGCACATAGATCCGGACAAGCTTCCCGTCTTTTGTTCTGCAATCCACATAAGACTCGCCATCCGTATATTCCATCGTGAGTTTGTCTCCCTGCTTCAGATCGGCTTTGGTTGACATAACATCGAATGTATTCTCATCCACAATCGGCACTTCCCCAATCGCCATTTTCAAAGTGATCGTATAACGGCTCGACTCCAGAATCGTATAGAACCTATCTTCCGATACCCATTTCCCCTCTTCCGTGATGGAAAAATCACCCGCAGACTCACAGGTCGAAAGCAGGTTGGTATAAACCGTAAGATGCATGTTTGCAGGGTCCGCCGGGATATGCCTCGGCACAACCGTATACTCGTCGGAAAGCAGCTCATACGGAAGCGTTTCGACATACGCATCCACGTAGCTCGCGTATTTTGCCTTGCCATTATTTAATGTGTAAAGGTCCATAAAATGATCATCATATTCGTTGTGCTGTTCAAGAAGAACGGTCCGATTGTCAAAGTGCAGCAGCATCCCGTTAAAATCATACGCTTCATACTCCGAATAGTCTTCATCGAGACTGTCTTCATTGAAATTGATCGAGAATGCGTTGATCGTCCGGTAACCGTCATCATAATAGTCGAACAGCTCATAAATACGGATCTGATCCGTTTTGCCGTCATCTTCCGCATCAAAATAAGTCGTATCGATGAGCGGCACTTCCATGACCCAGCGTTCGGGGATCAGGTCCTTGCATTCTTCCCTGAAGATCCGGCCGTCAGTATCCTCTGCAAACAGCACCGAAACCTGATATGACCAGGGTGTGGCCGTAAACGAATTGATCCAAAATGTCAGGCCCTGCGGATCCAGCGTCCAGCCGGACAGATCGTCCCGCAGACTGTCTCTGATCATCTTTGCAAGATCCTGTGCCGGTATCGGATTTCCATCCTCCACAAAATCCCCGCCCTGTGGGGCGACGGCTTCGTAAGCCTTCTCTCCGACCAGCGCAAAAAGCGCATCCTCATCCTTCACGAAATCCGATAATTTCATCTCTTTTCCCGTCTTCGTGTCTACACAGCAGCCCACATAAGAATAGGCATCATAGTCAAAATCACTCGCCTGGCGGTGTCTTGTCACAAGACTTACATAATCCTCATCCGCTCTTCTGACATAGATCTCCCACTCTTCCTCAAACGGAAAAATCCCGGCATCCATCGCTCTCTGGTGCTCCGCATCGGATTGCATTTCCAGATGACTCAAAGTCGTCCGGTAAGAATGTCCCTCTTCCGTTGCGATCCGGTCGTTGATCACCATCAGCGTATTGGCAAGCTCCGGATAAGCGCTTTTCAGTTCGTCGGTGATATAAAAGGTCTCATATTTAAAATCGACTTCAAGATCTCTTTGGTCCGAATAATAATCGTCATACCGTTTTGCGACATAAATGTCTGACAATCCGTAAAGATCAGGTGCCTCAGGGTTCAGCCCCTCCGCATTTCCTGTATCGGACGCATCCGGCGCATTCTCATCGTCCTTCCCGTTTTCGGGCTCTTTCTCATCCGTATCCGCTTCTGTCTGCGCTTCCTGCTTTTCTCCCGCGTTTTTCAAGCCTTCTTTTAACGCATCCAGCGCAGGATCATCTGATCTTTTGCCGCAGGCGCAAAGGCCGGTGAGCATCAGCGCAACAAGCAGCAGCACAACTGTTCTGTACAGGGAACGATTTTTCATCATTCTTTTCATCATCCTCTTACCATTCATTTTGTGACCATTATCGAACTTACAAGTTCCTTAAAAAGAAACAGAAAAAGCAATCCGCTTTTTCTGTTTCACACCTTATCGGTTTTGTTTCGAAATCTTACCAGATCCCGACCCTGTCTTCAGGGGCTACATACATGCCATCCTCTTCCTTCACATCAAAAGCATCATAGAAGAGATCCGTCATCTGCAGAGGAACGTTGACCCTCGCCTTGGCCGGTGCATGCACATCCGTATCCTGCCGCATCTGAAATGAATCGGGCGTCATCTTGGTAGCCCAGACTTTTGCCTGATTCGTGGCCGCCTTTTCATATCTTGCGCTGTCCCCGTCACAGATCTTTTCGATCACTTTCGCGCCGCCGAGATCGGCCAGATTCTCGCTGACCGTCAGTTCTCCGTTGACGCAGATATCGCTGTCCGGGATCACTTTATAACCTCCGTAATAATCAACAACCTTCTGTGCTTTCTCTTCAAAGCCCTTCCAGTCTTCCTCTGTCCACCACATGTTCAGGTTCCCGTCCGCATCATATTTTGCGCCGTTGGAATCAAAAGCATGTGACATCTCATGTCCGATCACGAAGCCGATCCCGCCGAGGTTCGTATCGTAATCCGCTTCCGGATCATAAATGGTACCCTGCATGATCGCCGCACAGATATAGATCTCATTCTGTAAAGGATTATAGAACGCATTTACGGTCTGCGGAGTTACGATCCATTCATTCCGGTTAACCCGTTTCTTGGCTGTCTCAAATGTGGCTTTTCTGCTTGCAACAAGGATGTTGAGGGCGTTTGTAAAAGCAGTTCCGCCGTCATCCTTGATCAGGATCTCAGCATCCTGTTCCGTGTTGAACCATTTATCCGGATAAGCCACATGGATCTTCATCGTATCCAGTTTTTCCAGTGCCTTTTCCTTGGTCTCTTCTGTCATCCAGTCACTGTTTTCAATGATCTCATAATAGGCATCCTGGACATCCATGACGATCTTTGTGACCTCGTCCTTGGCTTCCTTGGAGCAGTACTGGTCCGCGTACAGCATTCCGACATCTGTCGGAAGCAGGCTCTGCACCTGATCGACCACTTTCTCGTCAAACGGCTTGGGTTCCGTAACACCTTTCAGCGTATTTGTAAAGGTTTTGTTTGCCTCATACAGTTCCTCGTTTAATACCGTGGAATATCTGTCGATCACGGTTGCGATCGCATTGTTGCGGAGCAGTTCGAAGTTCTCTTCCGTATAGATCGAATCTAGATATTCCAATGCCTTGATATCCGTGATCTTGTAGGTCCCGTACCCGTTCTCCGTATCCAGTCCCATGGCCTTGATCCATTCCATAACGGGAAGATTCTTAAATTTCTTCTGCAGTTCCTCTTCGGTAAACAGATTCGATGTCTTGTCCGGATCCTGCAGATCCTGCGGTGAAAGCGTATGTTCTTCATACATGCTCTGCAGCGCATAGGTTGCCGCACCCCTTAATACGGAATCCACATCATCATAACCGGCAGCTCGGAAACACTGTCCTAAATAGATCAGATACTGATCCCTGAATTTTCCGAGTTCCTCGCTGACCATCATTTCCCTGTTCGGTGCATGCGCGCAGGAATCGATCACGATCACATAATGCTTGGAGTCCGTGGGATTGTAGTCCATATACAGGCTGATGATGCCGGATTCCGTGGTCTCTTCCATCATCTGCAGGTCAGCTTTGAGCAGCCCCTTCAGATCTTTTGCTTTGTCATATGCTTTGAGCCATTTCATGATCGGTTCCACACCGGCTTCATTTCTCTCATCCATATCCATCAGCGTCTCGTAGAGTGCGCCGATCCTGTATTCCGTCGATCCGGGTTCCGTCGGGTCCAGATTTCTGTCTGCGCCCTTTACGATATTGCGGATCTGACGGTCTGTCTGCAGACTGTTGACAACGACCGGATTCCACTGCGAGTAGCCTCTCGGGATTTCCGCCGTGCGTGCTTCGTCAAAATCGATCGCGCTGTAAAAATCATCCTGCGGAGCCGGTTTCTCAGCCGGAAGGAATGTAACGTTTCCGTCATCCGCCGCTTCCGTGGTCTCTTCCGCAGCTTCCGCGGTTTCTTCCGCTGCAGGTTCTTCCTCTACAGCTTCCTCTTCCGCAGCCTCTTCTTTTACCTCAGGCTGTTCTTCGGCCTCTTCTTCGGGTTCCTCAGCAGCCTCTTCTTCGGGTTCCTCTGCAGCCGCTTCAGCGACCTCTTCTTCCTCTTCCTTGTCTTCTGCAGGTTCCTCAGCAGCTTCTTCTGCTGCCGATTCTTCTTCCACTGCTTCTTCTGCCGCAGCTTCCTTCTCAGGTTCCTCAGCAGCCTCTTCTTCGGGTTCCTCTGCAGCCGCTTCAGCCGCCTTTGCTTTTTCCGCGCCGTAGGAATTGATCCCGTTTACCAGAACGTTCACATCTTCCATCAGTCCCTGCGGTACAAGGCCTGCCTGCTCGAGATTTTCGATCGAAAGGCCGAATGCCGCCAGATCGCCGATCGTTAACTGGGAAGGGTCCAGATCTGCAAGATTCAATTCATCCAGATGCAGATCGTCTAAGTTCAGGCCTTCCAGTTCGAGGTCTTCCAGGTTGAGATCTTCCAATCCCAGGAAAGAAAGATCCTGCAGGTTCAGATCGTCAAGGGACAGTTCCCCAAGGTCGATCCCGCTCAGATCAATGTCTTCCAGATTGATCTCCGTTGTCAGGAAATCCCTAATCAGCGGGTTGTCAAAGTTCAGATTTTCGACATCCAGATCGGACAGATCCACGGCAAAATCAAGGCCGTTCATGAATTCTTCCAGATCGTCAAGACTCAGATCATCCAGTTTTACGGTAATATCCAGGTCTTCCGGAATAATACCCGTTTCTTCCAGGCCAAGTCCGTCAAGGCCAAGATCCGCAGGGCTTAAGTCTTCCAGATGAAATCCGAGTTCAATGTCATCCAGCCTGATATCTTCGGGATTCAGGCCGAGTTCTTCCATATTCAGATTTTTTAGATCCAGATCTTCAAGATCCAGCTTCTCAAGGTCGATATCATCCACAGAGATCCCAAGCTGTTCAAGGCTCAGATCCTCAAGATCCAGATCATCCAGGTTGATGTCAAGATCCTCAAGGCTTAAGTCATCAAGATCAAGCTCGTCGAGATCGATCCCGTAATCCTCCAGATGCAGCGCATCCAGATTCAAGTCGTCCAGATCGAACTGACTGAACACATAATTCTGAAGGATCGGACTGTCCAGTCCGAGATTCTCCAGATTCAGGTCATCAAGGCTGATACCGAGATTGTCCAGACTGAACTGGCTGATATCAAAGCCTTCCGGGCTGATGTTGCTGATCAGAAGTGTCTTGATAATCGGGTTGTTGAGATCGATATCACTTAAGGAAATCCCGTAATTCTCCAGATTGATGCCTTCCGCATTCAGTTCATTCTGAATGAATTCCTGGATCATCGGGTTGTTGAGGTCGATGTCTTCAAGCTTGATGCCAAGGCTTTCTAAGTCGATCGAACCTAAGTCGATCGCATTCAGATCGAGCGCATTGAGGTCAAGATGCGCCGGGTCGATCCCAAGCGCTTTTAAATCGATCGCATTAAAATCAAGATCTTCCGGATTGATGCCAAGGCTGGCAAGATCAATGCCTTCCGCAGCAAGCGTATCCAAAATCGTATCCTTGATCATCGGGTTATTCAGATCCAGATCCTCTAAATTGACCCCAAGGCTGTCCAGATCGATCGCTGCCAGATTTAAGGAATCAAGATCCAGATTTTCAAGATCCAGATTATTCAGATCGATCCCGAGATCCTCCAAGTCGATGGCGTTCAGATTCAGTTTGTCAAGATCCACACCGAGGCTTGCAAGATCGATGCCTTCCGCGGCCAGTTCGCCGACCACAAAGTCCTTGATCATCGGGTTGTTCAGATCCAGATTTTCAAGTTTCAGATCCGACGGACGGATCCCCAGTTTATCAAAATCGATCGCATCCAGATTGATCTTTGTCAGGTCAAAGTTCTCCGGGTCAAAATGCTTCAGATCGATGCCGAATTCTTCCAGATCGATGGCATTCAGATCGATGACGGCAGGATCGATGCCAAGGCTCTTTAAGTCAAAGCCCTGTGCCGCAAGTTCGTCAAGCAGCGCATCTTTGATGATCGGATCGTTTAAGTTAAGATCCTCCAGTTTGATCCCGAGACTTTCAAGATCGAGCGCATCCAGGTTTAAGGAAGAAATGTCAAGGTTCTCAAGATCCAGATTGTTCAGATCGATGCCGAGGGCTTTTAAGTCGACCGCATTGAGATCAAGATCATCAATGTTGACGCCAAGCCTTGCAAGATCAATGCCTTCCGCCGCAAGCGTGCTTACCAGATAATCCTTGATCATCGGATTGTTCAGATCAAGATTCTCGAGTTTCAGGTCCTGCGGACGGATCCCTAATTTATCAAAATCAATCGCATCCAGGTTGATCTTGTCCAGATCAAAATTATCAAGGTCAAAGTTTTTAAGGTCGATGCCAAGGGCTGCAAGGTCGATGGCATTGAGGTCGATATCGTCAGGGTTGATGCCGAGGCTTTCAAGGTCGATCCCGTTCAGCTTCAGCTGGCTCAAAAGATAGTCTTTGATCAGCGGGTTGTTCAGATCAACGGCGTTCAGATCGATATTGCTGACGACAAGGTCGACGGGGTCGATCCCAAGATCCGCCAGAAATCCCTGCAGTTTGTCAAGATCAAGCTTTTCCGGATCAAACTGAGAAAGGTCCGGATTCGTCAGGTCCAGCCCGCCAAGGCCGATCGCTTCGAGATCCTCTTCGCTCAAACTGCTTAAGAATAAGAAGAGTTCCGACGGCTTCATGTCAAGCGCGTCAAGGTCCACATCCACCGCAAGATCTTCAAGCGTCAGATCACCGAGTCCCAAAGACTGCAGGTCGACAAGCCCGAGCTTTTCAAAATCAATATCGGAAGGTTCCAGATCGGAAAGCCCCAGTTCATCCAGCACCAGCCCGGCTTCTTCCAGATCCGCCACGCTGATCCCGAGTGCCTCGTAATCCTCCAGAGTCAAATCTTCCCAATGCAGATCTGCCGGATTGATCGCATCCAGATTCAGGTTGGATGTGAATTCATCCCAACGTTCCTCCAGATCTCCGTTCTGCAGTTCATCCTCAATCCCCGCAGATGCTTCGTCTACGATCTGCGCAACATATTCCATATCCTCCTCGGAAATGTTGCTCATGTCACATGCGACAAGATTGAGTGCCAACACTGATGCCAGTAAAATTGCAACCCACTTTTTCATGTTTTTTCCTCACTTTGACCACAAAGTTTCATCGCCGGATGGGCATAGCCACCCGTAAAATACATTATACATCAAAGTTGAGGCTTCATAAACTACTACATGTAGCGCAAAAAGCACCCTCAGACCCCAATTTACAACGTTTTCAGAGAATCTCCTCTCTGTCGATCTTTAAAAATTCACCGGGATGTAACGTTTCGGGAAGTGTCAGATTTCCCATGGAAATGCGTTTCAGATAGGTGACTGTAAGACCGCAGGCTTCAAACATCCGCTTGACCTGGTGATAGCGTCCCTCCGTGATGGTGATCATGCAGGAAAGATCACCCGGTTTTTTCGCATTCTCCACTCGCTCAATCTTAGCGGGAAGACAGGGTTTCTCATCTCCGATGTCGATCCCTTCTTCGATCTTTATGCGGTTTTCTTCAGACAATGCTTTATCTAGGTTTACATAATATTTCTTTGCGACATGCTTCTTCGGAGACAGCAGGTTATGCGCCAGTTCTCCGTCATTTGTGATCAGAAGCAGGCCCTCGGTATCTTTATCGAGCCGTCCCACCGGAAACAGCCCTTTTGTGTTGACTCCGGCCAGCAGCCCGATGACCGTGTCGCTTAAGGCATCCTTTGTCGCGCTCACAACGCCCTGCGGTTTGTTCAGCAGATAATAGACATATTTTTCATAGGAAACAACACTGCCATCCAGGCGGACCTCATGCTGCGCATAGTCTTCCCGCCTGCTGCCGTCCTTTTCGACGTTCCCGTCGACACTGACGCGTCCCTGCTTCAGCAGCGCTTTAATCTGACTGCGGCTGCCGCATCCTGCATCCGCCAGATATTTTTCAAGTCTCACTGCTGCCATGAAGTGCTTCCTTTGCTTCTCTGACCATCCTGTCGATCGTTGCATGGGAAAGAGGGTATCCCATTTCCCGTTCGATCCGGTCCGTGTCATACCCTCTTTTCACAAGCTTGCGGATCTCGTCCCCGTATGCAAAATTCCGGACGAAATTCCCAAGCGCTTCTTTGAAATAATCCTGTTCTGCCATGCTCTTTATACTTCTTTAAGTTCAGCGGATGTCATAAACGCTTCTTAAGCGGAGATTTCCCACTTCCCCGGAAAGGATGGCGATCCGCTTCTCTCCTGCGTTCATGTCAAAATAGTTATCGGAAAGCCTCAGATCCTCATTCTCGTTTCTGATCTCCACGCTTCTTGCGTAGGTGTCTGATGTAACAACGATCTCGCGCCCTTCGATCCTGTACTGCAGGTTCGGATTCACGAACCGGAAATGCTTGGGGATTGAGAAGATCACGGTGCCCGCAGAGATCACGGTACCGTCTGCATCCACCGCCTCGTAGCTCACATAGTCCTGATACAGCCTTGCTTCGGGAAGTTCCACCGTGTCAAGCCATACCGATGAAAGTGCCGGAGCATGCACGCTGCAGGAATCCGACCGGATGATCCTTGCATAGTGATCGCGCAGCGCCCAGTTGACGGTGACCTCTTTTTCCTCCCTCGTCTCGTTGGCAAGACAGAGGGTGATCGATTTTTTGACCTCGTAAGGCTCCGCGTTCGTGTTGGTATCCTGCGTCAGAATGCCCTCTTCCATGCAGGAAAGCATCACGGGCGCAAAGAAGCGTTTCGCATAATAATGCAGCGCTTTCCATCTGCCGTAATAGTCGATGCTCGACCAGGAAGCAACCGGCCAGCAGTCGTTGAGCTGCCAGTAGATCGTTCCCATGCAGCGGCCGCGGTTTCTGCGGAAATGCTCCACGCCGTAGCGGATCGCATCGGCCTGCAGAAGCTGGGATGCATAGAGCAGTGTATCAAAATCAGTCGGATACAGGTATGTTGCCGACAGGTAGTTCATGATCTTGCCGTTCGCCGCATTGTTGCGCTGGTGCTTTTCCATAACATAGGAAAAGATATTGCGATCCTGCTGCTCCGTGAACATCTCAACGGTCTTTAAAGCCGGGAACGACTGGAAACCGAACTCGGAAACATAACGGAAGAAGAACTGCCGGTAAGCCGTAAACGGAACGCCGCCATGCCAGACTTCCCAATAGTGGACATCGCCGCGGTTTTCATCATTCGGATTGTCGAACGCACCGCCTGAAGAAGGGGACGCCGGCCAGTAGAATGTCTGCGGGTCATACTGCTTTAAGACCTTCGGGATCAGATATTCATACATTTTCACATAATCCGATTTTTGTGCGGCCTTGTTCTGCCAGGCCGCATTCATCAGATAGGACAGCGGGCCCTTGAATTCAAACATGTTGCCGATCTCATATCTGAGGCCGCTCTGCGCAATAAACATTTCCATCTCGTTGTTGCCGCACCACAGACCCAGTGAGGCATGATGCCTAAGGCGCTTGATATTATCGATGAACTCGGCCGTGATATTCTCCTCAAATTCCTCCGTCAGATTGTAGACCGCGCAGGCAAACATGAAGTCCTGCCACACGATCAGACCCATCTCGTCACAGAGGTCGTAAAAATCATCCGACGGGTAATAGCCGCCGCCCCAGACACGGATCGCGTTGAAGTTCGCATCCACACAGTCCTGAAGCAGCTGCTTCGTGCGCTCATAGGTCACGCGGCTTAAGATATTGTCTTCCGGGATATAGTCCGCACCCATCGCAAAGATCTGCACGCCGTTGACTTCATGGGCAAAGCTCTCGCCCCATTCATCCTTTTCGATGTGCATGGTCATGGTGCGCAGTCCGATCCGTCTCTCCCAACTGTCTGCCTCGACCCCTTTTTCATATAAGGTCACGCTGACCGTATACAGATTCTGTTCGCCGTAACCGTTCGGCCACCAGAGTTTCGGATCTTCGATACAGATCTCATTTAGGGCGCATACCGGAACATCCTTACGGAAAGTCAGTGTGCAGGATTCCTTGCGTTCAAAGACCACGGACAGATCCGGTCCTGTGATCTTGACGCTGCATTCCAGATCGGCATCTTCACAGTCCTTCAGACCGGGCATCAGATCACATTCCACTTCCGGTTTCAGATATACCTTCCCGTCTTCGTGACGCTGCGAAATATAAACGCTGTCGATCAGGACCGTATCCGTGCCGATCAGTTCCACATCTTTCCAGATCCCCGCATCCGGCAGCCTCGGGCCCCAGTCCCAGCCGAACATGCAATGTGCTTTTCTGAGCAGCGGAAAGCCAATCATCGCATCGCTCGTGCCTTCCGCAGGGTCTTTTTCATATGCTTCCTTAATAAATTTCGTCGGTGAATGAAAGGTGACTTTGAGGGTGTTTTCCACAGGTTTTAAGAGATCTGCGACCTCAAAGTCCCAGACCCTGTGCATGTTGTCTGCGCTTCCCAATGTTTCACCGTTCAGTTCGACATCCGCAAGCGTATCGAGTCCGTGAAATCTTAAGATCACGCGGCGCGCTTCCCGGATCGCCTCGTCCGTGTCAAAAACCGTCTCATAGACATAGTCCTCGTCCATCAACTTCAGGGCTTTCAACTCGTTGTCCCGATAGTACGGGTCATCCATCATTTCCGCGTCCAGAAGATCCTGATAAACGGAGCCAGGCACCGAAGCCTGTATCCATTCCTCACTTCCGACACGTTTCATTTTCCAGTTTTCATGAATAAACTGTTCGTTCATAACCTTCCCCAAACCTTTCCATAGTTTCTCTCTTTATCCGGCACAAAACGACCGGATCTTCTCCGCCATATAGGCCAGTTTTTCTTCGCTCATCCCCGGATAGACCCCGATCCAGAACGAATCGTTCATGATCCGGTCGGTATTTGCAAGATCCCCGACAATGCGGTAGCCCTCTTTGCTCTTTCGCATTTCGTCAAAGCAGGGATGCTTGGTCAGATTGCCCGAAAACAGCATTCTGGTCTGAATGCCTGCATTTTCCAGATACGGAACGAGTTCAGACCGCTTGACGCCCGTACAGGTTAACATAAATCCGAACCAGCTTGGCCTCGCGTTTTCACAGGCAGAAGGCAGAAGCAGCTTGTCTGCAAGATCCTGCAGAGCCTGATGCAGATAGTCGAAATGTTCTCTTCTCTTCTTTACAAAGGAAGGAAACTTCTCAAGCTGCGCGCAGCCGATGGCCGCCTGCAGATCCGTGGCCTTCAGGTTGTATCCGAAATGCGAATAGACATATTTATGATCATAGCCAAGCGGCAGTTCCCCGTACTGTCTGTCAAAGCGGTGTCCGCAGAGGTTGTCCCTGCCGGACGGACAGCTGCAGTCCCTGCCCCAGTCGCGCATCGAGCGGATGATCTTATGCAGCAGCGGATCGTTCGTATAGACCGCGCCGCCCTCGCCCATCGTCATGTGATGCGGCGGGTAGAAACTGGAGGTGCCGATATCTCCGACCGTTCCGGTAAGGTATGTTTTGCCGTCAAGATCGTATTCGGAGCCAAGCGCATCACAGTTGTCCTCGACAAGCCAGAGGCCGTGCTTTTCACAGAATGCTTTTACCGACTTCAAGTCGAAAGGATTCCCCAGCGTGTGTGCCAGCATGACGGCCTTTGTTTTTTCGGAAAGTGCTTCCTCCAGTCTCGTTACGTCGATGTTGTACTGCCCCATCGTCACATCGACAAAAACCGGAACGGCGCCGTACTGGATGATCGGTGTGACCGTGGTCGGAAAACCGGCTGCCACGGTGATCACTTCATCCCCGCGTTTGATCGCACGATCCTTAAGAAGCGGCGAAGTCAGCGTCATAAATGCCAGCAGGTTCGCGCTCGACCCGGAGTTTACAAGCGAACAGAATTTCACGCCCAGATACTCCGCAAGTTTCTTCTCGAACGCATCCGTATACCGCCCGCTCGTCAGCCAGAATTCCAGCGCCGCATCTACGAGATTGACCATCTCGTCATGGTCAAAGACACGGGACGCATAGGGGATCCGGTCCCCGGGCGTGAATGATTTTTCCTGATGAAACGTATCGCAGTAAGCGGAAACGGCTTTTAAGATCTCGTTTCTGGCTTCCTGCTCACTCATGTTTTCAAACATGGCAGTTCTCCTGTTGCTTCTATCATTTACTGTTTTATTATTTACCATTGCTTATATATTTCCGGCTGTTCCCGGTTATGCTGTTCCGGCTTCTGCCACTAGGGAGTATAGGATTTATGACAGGAACGCCTCGATCTGCTCGCTCATGCATCTTTTAAGGCTTTGTGCGGTCCGGATCGGATCGGTCCTTGATGTCTTCAGCTTCATGCGCAGCTGTTCGAACTCGACGATCCTTGAAAGCGTGTCATCGATCGACCAGTGCGGCTCCCAGAGAAACGTGGATTTTAGCTTCGTGCAGTCCAGTTTCAAAAAGCCCGCTTCATGCGGTCCGTTGTCGCTTTGGATCTTCAGCCGCAGCCTGTTCTCATTATCCGCCAGGCCAGCCGCTTCATTCCAAAGATAACAAAACCGGTCTGCGAGGATCCCCGTCGTCACGTTGTTCTGGTCATCCGGCCCGACATTGTAGCAGCCGGCATAATCGCGATTTTCATACTGTCTCATGGCCACCATCAGATAGACAAACAACGGCTCCAAAACATGCTGGTACGGTCTTGTGGATCGCGGATTGCGGATGATCACGCAATCTCCTGAAAATGCCGCTCTGACGCAGTCCGGAATGATCCGGTCCTTGGCATAATCGCCTCCGCCGAGTACGTTTCCTGCCCTGCACGTGGAAACGGCAACACCCTTTGCATCAAGAAATGACTGAATATAACTGTGAGTCACCAGTTCCGAGCAGGATTTGGAATTTGAATACGGATCGTAACCGTCGAGCATGTCCGTTTCAACATAGCCCTGCTCCTGCTCTTTGTTCAGATACACCTTGTCCGTGGTCACATTCACGACGGACTTGACGGAATCAGTCTTTCTCACACATTCCAGCACATTGACCGTGCCCATCACATTGGTCTCGTAGGTCAGCACCGGCTGCAGATAGGATTCCCGCACAATGGGCTGCGCCGCCATATGGATCACGATCTCGGGTTGAAACTGCGAAAAGATCTGTGACAGATGGTTAAGGTCCCGGATATCCCCTTCCACAGAGCGGATCCCGTCTTCCATATTGGTTAACATAAATAAGCTCGGATCCGTGGGCGGCTTAAGCGCATACCCGCAGATCTCTGCACCGAGATCTTTCAGGATCGCCGTCAGCCAGGTTCCCTTAAAGCCGGTATGCCCGGTCACGAGCACCCGTTTTCCTTTATAAAAATCGGCATATACCTGTTTCAAATCCTAAACCTCCTACATGATCACTTCAGCGGCTCTTCTTCCAGGATCTCTTCGATCAGCACCCGCTCATCCATCGGATACTTCTTTCCTTCGATCTCCTGATAGTCCTCGTGTCCTTTTCCGGCCAGCACGATCACGTCGCCGTCCTCTGCGTTCCTGATCGCATAGGCAATGGCTTCCTTGCGGTCGATGATCTCGACATATTTTCCGCTTGTTTTGCCGATGCCGGCCTTGATGTCGTCGATGATCGCCTGCGGATCCTCAAAGCGCGGATTATCCGAAGTAATGATGGACAGGTCCGCATATTCGCCGCTTGCCTCGCCCATCTCATAGCGCCGGTCTTTTGCCCGGTTTCCGCCGCAGCCGAACAGGCACACGATCCGTTTCGGCTCGTATTCGCGAAGGGTTTGCAGCAGGCTCCTTAAGGCCATGCCGTTATGCGCATAATCGATCATCAGCGTGAACCTGTCGGAGATCGGGATCATCTCGATGCGGCCCTTGACTTTTGCCACATGCAGCGCTTTTTGCACATCCTCCTGCCCGATCTTGAAATGCCTGCAGACCGCAACGGCGCAAAGCGCATTGTAAACACTGAATCTGCCGGGCGTCGGGATCGAAACATGCATGCTGCAAAGTCCCGTCACGTCAAAATCAACCCCGAGACTTCCCGCCTCTTTGGTCAGGGTGATGTTTTCCGCTTTCAGATCTCTTGTCCCTTCAAGGCCGTAGCGCTCCACCGTGCAGGTGTGGCCTTTTAAGATCTCTTCCACATGCGGATCGTCCCCGTTGACGATCCCGACCCTGCACTGCTGAAACAGCAGGCTCTTGCAGGCCATATAATGTTCAAAACTCTCATGTTCGTTCGGCCCGATGTGGTCCGGCTCGATATTGGTAAAGATCCCCAAGTCAAAATCGATCGCATCGGTCCTGTGCATCATCAGCCCCTGGGAAGACACTTCCATTACGACCGCCTGCATACCTGCATCAGCCATTTTGCGGAAATATTCCTGGATCGTATAGGATTCGGGCGTGGTGTTTTTCGCGGGAATATGTTCCTCTCCGATGATCACTTCGATCGTTCCGATAAGACCGACTCTGTAGCCGGCATGCTCTAAGATCGATCTGATCAGATAAGTCGTTGTCGTTTTCCCTTTTGTGCCGGTCACGCCGATCACTTTCATCTGTCTTGCCGGATGGCCGAAATAGGCCGCGGACAGATAGGCGAGCGCGCGTCTGGTGGAATCCACCTTGATCACACAGACATCCTCCCGCACTTCCACGTCCTTTTCCACGACCAGTGCCGCAGCGCCCTTTTCCACAGCTTCTTTTGCGACCGAATGACCGTCAAAATTTGCCCCTGCGATACAGACGAAAACGCTTCCCTTTTCGATCTTCCGGTTGTCCATCACCAGGGTCGTGACCTCTGTTTCAAGGTTTCCCTGCAGGACTTCATGTGCCAGTTCACTTACCAGTTCTTTGAGTTTCATGACTTTCTGTTTCTTTCATTTTCGTTTTATTTTTTCTTTATGATTTGTACACAGTTTGCACACACTTTCATTTTACAATAAATGACAGATAGATGAAACACTCACTATCTCCCCCCTCATAAGAGAACTTCAAGCCGGTGCCCTAGGTATCCGGCTTGATCTCTTTTATATCAAGTTGAATGCTTCTTTTTCCATTGAATTCATTGATCTTTGGTGTATAGACAATGGACACCGTATCTCCCGCGTGGTATTCCTGCGCAAAGGCATCCGCATCGCAATACCTAAATCCATATGCCTGTTCCCCTACAAAATAAACCCTGACGGAATTATGTACATCTTTTCCCTGCACGCGCACTTCTTTGATCTTGAGTCCTTTTTGCGCAAAGAGAGGCGTCGGATTTCCGTTCCCGAACGGTCTTAAAAGATCCAGTTCTTTCGTAAAGGCTTCCGTTACATAACTGACGGGCATGGGAATGTCGATCTTCACCTTTTCCGTCAGATCGTCTTCGCTTAATCCCGCATGTTCGTTCAGCCTCTTACGCAAATCTTCGATGTCCTCTTCCTTAAGAGACATCCCTGCCGCCATCTTATGCCCGCCGAATTTGAGCAGCAGATCGCTTTCCTTCTGCAGGGCTTCAAACATGTTGTAGGCTTCGATGGAACGGCCGCTGCCTTTCACGCTGCCTTCCGCGGGCTTCTCATCTGTGTCCGCATCCGCCGGTTCTGTTGTCCCTTCTGCTGCCAAACTTACCGTCTCACCGGTTCCTTCCGTTTCTGCGGTCCCTTCCGCGCCGGGTCTCGTCAGCACGATGGCCGGTTTATAAAAATGCTCTCTCACCTTTCCCGCAACGATCCCGGCAATGCTTTCATGGCAATCCGGCAGAAAGATGACCAAAACCGGATCCTCTGTCATGACAGGATTGTTGTCATCCCCTTCCGTCACGATCCGGATCGCTTCCTTCGTCGCGCTGTCTGTGATCGCCTTTCTGGTCACATTCAGTTCCTTAAGATTCTGCGCGAGCCTGACGGCATCCTCTCTGTTACCGGAAAGAAACAGCTGCAGCGCCTGTTCCGCCAGATCCAGGCGCCCTGTTGCATTCACGCAGGGCCCCAGAACAAATCCGAGTGCGTGATATCCGAGTTTGCTCCTGTCCTGCTCAGTAACATCGATCAGCGCGTTTAATCCGATGTTGGTCGTGGTCTTCATTTTTTCTATGCCGTATTTTACGATGATGTGATTTTCATCCAAAAGCGGCATCACGTCACAGACTGTCGCAAATGCTGCAAATTCCAGGAGATCGCCGGGCATTTCAAGCTGCATCTTCCTGCAGAGTATCTGCACAAATTTATAAGCGACCACGGCACCGCAGATCTCCCTGTAAGGATAAGTACAGCCCGGCTGTTTGGGATTGACGATCGCATCCGCTGCCGGAAGCTGTTCCTGCGGTTCATGATGGTCGGTCACGATCACGCACATCCCGAGTTCTTTGGCATGATCGATCGCATCCAAGGCCGCGATCCCGTTATCGCAGGTTAAGATCATGGCCACCTTGTCCTCGTTCGCCCGGTCAATGAGGCGCCGGTTCAGTCCGTAGCCATCCTTAACCCTGTCCGGGAGCATCCAGCAAATATTTGCTCCTGCAGCCTGCAGAGTTTTTACCAGAATATAGGTGGCGCAGACGCCGTCCACATCATAATCGCCGACAACACAGATCCTGCCGCCGCCTTCGATCATCGCCTTTACCAGAGACACTGCAACGTCCATATCCTTAAGCAGCATCGGGTCATATAACTGCGTCAGATCCCCTGTCAGGAATTTCCGGATCTGATCCTCCGTCTCCATATCGCGGTTTCTTGCGATCCGTGCCAGCATCGGACTGATCGAAAGGTTCCTTGCGATCGCATCAAAATCTGCTCTTTTTGTCATTACCACCCAGCGTTTCATGGTCCGTTTCTCCTGTGATCCAAACAGCGTTCACACATCAGATATTATATAACAATCCGATCCTTCGTAGCAATGACAGGATCAAAATAAAAGGATGTCCGGACTTATGAGCATTGCCCGGATTGTATCAATGATGGTCATGAACGGAAAAGGACCGGGCCGAGCAATGACGGGCCGATCCTTTTTCTGCATATTTCAAAACAATGATAAAACAGCGTTTGTTATGCTTATTTTACTTATTTAGCCTCTTTCTTCACGATCTTTGTCTTGAAGATGTACCAAAGAGCGCTCGCGATGCAGACGGAAGAATAAGCGCCGCAGATGATACCCATCATCAGCGGAAGGGCGAACTCTTTGATCGAGCTGACGCCGTTGATGTAAAGCGCTGCAACCATGATGAAGGTTGTCAGGGAAGTGAAGATACTTCTCGACAGGGTCTGGTTGACACATTTGTTTACAACCTCTGCAAGATCCTCATTCTTACGCATATTGCGTAAAGCTTCACGGATCCTGTCGAAGATAACGATCGTTGCGTTGATCGAATAACCGACAAGGGTCAGCATGCAGGCGATGAAAGAAGATCCGACGGATACTCTGGCGATCGCGTAGAATGCAAGAACGACCAGCACATCATGCATCAGACAGATCACGGAACTTGCGCCGAAACGAAGATCCGAGAAACGGAACCAGATATAAACCAGCATCAGGGCGATCGCGACGATGATGGAAATAACTGCATCTTTCTTCATCTCATTTCCGATCGTTGCGGAAATGGTCTCTGCCTGGATGTTTTCTTCAGCTACACCGAAGTTATCTTCCATGGCCTTATTGAATTCTTCTCTTTCCGAAACATTCAGTGTTCTGGTCTTGAAGATCACTTCGTTGGAATTGTTGACCTTGGTCACCTGGACATTCCCGTCACCGGTGATCTTTTCAATATAAGGAACCACTTTAGACTCAATGTCTGCCAGTTCCATATTTTCATTAAAGTTGACATTGGTGGATGTTCCGCCTAAGAATTCCAGTGAGAAATTCAGAGCATGATCACCCTTAGCACCATGGATCGCCATACCGATAAAGCCGGCAACGATCACCGCGGCAGAGATCCCGATAAAGATATGTTTCTTGCTCAGGAAGTCGATCTGCTTGCGCTCTTTGGCACTGCCATACCACTTTTCATTCTGGATGCCGAGCGCAAACAGCGCCTGCATGATAAATTTGGTAACAAACAGGGCCGTGATCATGGACAGAACAATACCAAGGATCAGGGTCTGTGCAAATCCTCTGATGGAACCGGAACCGAAGATCAGAAGAACGATGCCTGCGATCAATGTCGTCACGTTACCGTCAATGATCGCTGAAAGCGCTTTCTGATAACCGATCTGCATCGCGGATTTCACGGTCTTGCCGGTCGCGATCTCCTCACGGATCCTGGCAAACGTGATCACGTTCGCATCCACCGCCATACCGATCGACAGGATGATACCTGCGATACCGGGAAGGGTCAGCGTAATATCAAACTGTTCTAAGAGAACGAGCATCAGAACCGTATATAACAGCAGGGCCAGAGAAGCCGCAAAACCGGGAACAAAGTATACAACGATCATGAACACGATCACAACGCCCAGTCCGATCGCACCTGCAACCAGACTCTTAGAGATCGCTTCCTGACCAAGCTGTGCGCCGACCAGATTACTGCGCAGTTCTTCCAGTTCCACTTTCAGTCCACCGATACGGATCGTGGAAGCAAGTTTCTCAGCTTCTTCGATATCATCCATACCTGTGATGACAGCATTTCCGTCCGTGATCGCCGCATTGACACGCGGAACACTGGCAGCCTCGCCGTCATAGTAGATCATGATCGTATCGTTATTCACAACAGCTTCAGCCGTGGCTTCGGCAAATTTCTTTGTGCCCGATTCATTCAGTGTCAGCTGTACAACGGATTCCGTGTTGCCCATATTGTTCTTCTGGCTTCCGGCTTCCGCCGTTTTCACATCGGATCCCGTGCAGACGATCGATCCGTCCGCTTCGAGTTCCTCGATGGTCTTGTTCAGCGTATAATCCGGTGTTCCGTCGGCTTTGAATCCGTTTGCCGTATAGTTCTCGCTGCCATCACTTCCGTACTGCTTGATAAAATACAGGGAACCCGGTCTTCCAAGTTCTTTCAGGACAGTCTCTTTATCATTGATCCCCGGGATATCGATATTGATCCGGTCATCGCCTTCCTGATAGACCTGTGATTCCGTACTGTAATGTTCGACACGCTGTTTTAATTTGCCGATCGTGTCTTCCATATCGGTCTTGGACGGTTTTTCTTCGCCGACCACCTGATAGGTGATGCTTGCACCGCCTCTTAAGTCCAGGCCGAGTTTAATGTTTTTTGCAGCTCCGGCGCTGTCTCCCCAGATCACAAGATATCCGAGTCCTCCGATCAGGAGCGCCAGTACGATCAATACGATGACCGCGGTTCTCTTTTTCATTACGATTCTCCTCTTTCCAAATAGAAATATACAGATCAGAATTGCAGTGTCAAAATCACTGCAGTCCAAACATTCCGCACTATTGTATCACAAGAACGCCTTCTTGCAAAGATTCTTTTCCATATAAATGCGGCAAACGGCAAACTCGATCGAGCCGGCTGACGGCAGTCTCAGTTCACCAACTGGTACAGGATGAACAGGATCGCCAGTGCGATCAGGATCGCGATGATCACGCGGATCGCAGAGATCGGGGATTTTCCGCCGACCTTGCCGCTCTGTCCGTTTACCATGAACTGATAGATCTTACCCTTATAAGTGAAGCTGGAAATATAGATCGGCAGCATCAGATATTTATAGGTAATGTTAGAATAAGTCGTATTCATGACAAGGCTGCTCACCTCATCCGCATTATGATCCCTGCGGATCTTCGAATCGATCAGCCCGCTCAGGCGGTTCTTGATGAACTGTTTTGCTTTTTCCCAGGCATCCTTCAGTCCGATGGAATAACGCTCTGCGGCATAACCTGCAATGTACTCCGGCTTATAGGCCTTGTTGTCTTCGGTATCAAACGGCTCGATCATCCGCAGGATATTTGTATCATGCGCATTGGAAGCTAAGATCAGTTCATCGTCGATAAAATGCTGGAAGGTCCCGGACGTGTTGTGCCAGTCTGTAACCGTTTTCTCTTCATCCCCGTGCTTTACTTTACGGTGGATCCCGTACTTTGCGGTATAAGAAGTGTCCGTATCCGCATCAAACGTCCAGTAAGGCAGATAGATCCCCTGGAATTTCTCCGCTTTGGCGCTTTCCTTGGCAGCTCTCGGGCAGAACAGTTTTCCTTTCAGCCAGGATGAGAATCTCTCACCGGCCTGTTTGGCAGTGATCTTGAACGGTACCACACCGTTCGGCGCAAGCGTCGTCACATCATTGGCCTCCATGACCTGATTGGAACCGCAGTACGGACATTCGCTGGCCACTTCGAGCGCATCATAGACACTCGTTGCCCCACAGGATTTACAGGTAACCGTCTTCTGCGCAACACCCCAGTCACAGTTTCCGGTCAGTTCCGCGGACGCAAAATCAAGTTCCTCGGCCTTCTGCGGAACATTCTGTGCAGGCGGGATTTCTTCCATATGGTCACAGAACGGGCAATGCAAGCCTCCCGTTGCCGGGTCGAAATCCATGGTGCCTCCGCAGGCCGGACATTTTCTGTCCGTTTCTTTCAGCGTGCTTGTGTGTACCGCATTTTGCAGTTCATCGTAATCCTTCACTTCAGCCATCTCTTGTACCTCACTTCTATAAAATCTCTTATCCGGTAATGATCTCTACTCGGGATCGTCCCGGTCCGCTTCTTCCTCTGTCTCTTCCTCGACCGGATCGGGAAGGGTCATTTTTACCTTGTCGATCCGGTTCTTATCCATTTCCATGACCTGAAGCGTGGTACCGTCGTCCAGTTCCGCGCTTTCTCCGGCCTCCGGCAGATGATCCAGCTTCTCGATGATCAGACCGCCGATGGAATCATAGTCCTCGGAATCAAACGAGGTTCCCAGAGCATCATTGATATCATCCAGTTTCAAAGATCCCTCGACCAGATATTCCTGTTCCCCGATCTCCCGGATCCTTTCTTTTTCTTCTTCATCGAATTCGTCCCTGATCTCCCCGACGATCTCCTCAAGCAGGTCTTCCAGCGTGATCAGGCCGACCGTATCCCCGTACTCATCAAGCACCAGTACCATCGGGATCGAATTCTGCCGCATTTCCGCGAGCAGATCGGACGTCTTCTTGTGTTCGAACGTAAAGTTCGCTTCGCGCATGATGTCCCGGAGCTTTACTTCTTCCGGGTGATCCATGAACAGCAGATCCTTCATGTTGATGATGCCGATGATATTATCCGTGGATTCCTCGTAAACGGGGATCCTGGTGAATTTCTCCTTATCAAAGACCTCTTTGAGTTCCTCATAGGTCGCATCCACGTTCACGCATGCCATTTCCACACGCGGGATCATGATATCCTTGGCCAGGGAATCTCCCAGATCGACCACATTGTAGATCATCTGGCGTTCTTCGGATTCCAGTACGCCGTCCTCATGGGAATCTTCCACGATCTTGCGGAACTCGTACTCGGTCATGGCCGATCTTGCCGCAGCAGGATCCACGCGGAACAGTTTCAAAAATCCGTTTGCCAGAGCATCCACGACAAAGATCACCGGCGTGAGGATCTTGCTGAGCGCATAGATGATCCCTCCCGAAGACAAAGCCATCTTCTCATTATTGACCGTTGCCATTGTTTTGGGGGTGATCTCGCCAAAGATCAGGACAAGCAAAGTCAGGATTCCGGTAGCCAGCGCCACATAAGCGTTTCCGAACAGCCGGATCGCCAAAGTGGTTGCCAGCGCAGATGCGGAAATGTTCACGACATTGTTGGCGATCAGGATCGTGGAAAGCATCTTGGAAGGCCGCTCCATAAGCTTCAGTACGGTCTTCGCGCGCTTCTTACCATCTTGTGCCATCGCTTCCAGTTTCAGCCGGTTCACTGTTGTGAGCGCCGTTTCGGAAGCGGAAAAGAATGCTGATAGAAACAATAAAACTACGAGTATGATACATCGTATGACACCATCGGTATCCAAGAAAAACCTCCTGTAATTCATGCGTTTCGCAAACTATGAAAGAATCATAAATGATACGTTGTTTACTGTCAAGTTGACGGGCCTTTGCCGTCTTAATCCCGTCTGAAAATATCTCTGGTGTAGACCTTGTCTGCCACATCATCAAGTTCGCTGTCATAGCGGTTCGCAATGATCGCATCGCAGCAGGACTTGAATGCGGAAAGATCGTTGATGATCTTCGAGCCGAAAAAAGTCTCTCCGTCGGTAAGCGTCGGTTCATAGATCACCACCGTTGCCCCTTTTGCCTTGATCCGTTTCATCACACCCTGGATCGAGCTCTGTCTGAAGTTGTCGGAGTTACTCTTCATCGTCAGCCGGTACACACCGATCGTCACCTGTTTCTCGTGGGAAGGCTCGAACTGATTATCTTCACCGTACCCGTAATACCCGGCCATCTGCAGGACACGGTCTGCGATAAAGTCCTTTCTGGTCCGGTTGGATTCCACGATGGCGCCGATCAGATTCTCCGGCACATCGGAATAGTTGGCCAGAAGCTGTTTCGTATCCTTGGGCAGGCAGTATCCGCCATAGCCGAAGCTCGGATTGTTGTAGCTGTCTCCGATCCTCGGATCCAGACAGACCCCGCGGATGATGTTCTGCGTGTTGAGTCCCTTCATCTCTGCATAAGTGTCCAATTCGTTAAAATAGGAAACCCTGAGTGCAAGATACGTATTTGCAAACAGCTTTACGGCTTCCGCTTCGGTAAAACTCATATAGAGAACTTCGATCTTTTCTTTGATCGCGCCCTCTGTCAGAAGGGCCGCAAAAGTCTCCGCCGCCGCTTTCAGTCTCGTATCATTCAGATCCGTTCCCACAATGATCCGGCTCGGATACAGGTTATCGTAAAGCGCTTTGGATTCTCTTAAGAATTCCGGCGAAAACAGAATGTTGTCTGTTCCTTTTTCCTTGCGGATATGCTCCGTATAGCCGACCGGGATCGTCGATTTGATGATCATGATCGCATCCGGATTGCATTCCATGACCAGATCGATCACATTCTCGACCGCCGAAGTGTCGAAAAAGTTCTTCTTCGGATCATAATTGGTCGGCGCGGCGATCACAACAAAATCCGCATCGGAATAAGCCGCTCTTCCATCCAGCGTGGCCTTCAGCCGCAAATCTTTCGTGGTCAGATATTCCTCGATCTCCTTATCGACGATCGGGGATTTCTTCCGGTTGATCAGCTCGACCTTCTCCGGTATGATGTCGACAGCCGTCACCTCATGATGCTGCGACAGAAGCGTCGCAATGGACATTCCGACATAGCCGGTTCCGGCCACCGCGATCTTATAACACTGTTCCATACAAAACTCCTCTGCTAATCCTTCGGATTTTTTATTTCTTCTTCGCCTTTGCAGCAGATTCCTTCGTGACCTTCTCCATACGGATGTAGTATTCCAGAAGCCTGATCACATAATCCGGCGCATGTCTGCCATCCAGTTCCCATTCCGAAACCGTCCTGTAGGGAATTTCGAAATATTCACAGAATTCCTTGCGGTTCATGCCCGTAAGCGCTCTGAGTTCTCTGACCTTTTTCGCTTTATCCATCATTATCCTCCGTTCTTATGCAAAAAACCGTTACAGTATAACTGTGCTACACAACGAGTATAGCACAGTCTGCAGGATAACACAACGTGTATTATAATTTTTGTTCCAAGTCTTCCAGGTAAAGTCACCCGGGATATAATTCTTAAAACAGCAGAGAATCCACCTTCGGAAGAAGTTCCGCAAGATGCACGCGGCAGTTCTCGATCTCTTTTCTTCCCGCATCGGTATTCAGCCCGTTGCGGCGGATGGTGCGGCGCATGATCCTGGCATATCCGATGATCATTGCCTTTTCTTCGACTTCTTTCATCCTCTTCTCATCCGCCCCGTCTAAGTACAGATGAAGGGATTTCTTCCAGAATTCTACTGCCGTTTCAAACGGGATCCCTAAGAACCGCATGGCGATCTCATGATCTGTTTCGTTATATCCGACATAGGCATTGAACATGCTGGCGAGCTCAAAGACCGGATGGCCATGGCAGAGCGTATCCATATCGATCAGCAGGCTCTCTCCGTTCTGCAGCATGACATTCTTGATATGATAATCCCCGTGCATCATGTGGTTATCTTCCGGCACGGCCTCAACTAGCGCATGCAGTTTCTCATACTGATCCGCGCTCAGATAGTCCTTCAGAAAATCAGCCCAGTTTAAAGCGACCGCTTTCATATCCGGCATTGATTCCGGCTTAACGACGGTGGAATGGATGATCTTCAAAAGATCGACGCTCATTCTGACCACTTCGTCCAGATCTTTCTCTTTATTGATCAGTAATTTCGCAAAGCTGGTGGCATTAAGCAGTTCAAATACGGATCCGTACCCGCCGCCCTCGATTTTGACCACATCATAGGGAATCGCCGTCGGCACGCCGAGCACGAAAGCCGTTCTTGCAAGCTCCCGCTCTCTGTGGATCTCCGGAAGCGCATCCGGGTTCAGATAAACCTTTACGATCGTATCGGGATCAATGCGGTACACCTTACCGTTTGCGCCCTGTCCGATCACTTCGCAGCCTTCCACGCTGATCACGCGGTAAGCTTTCTGCACATCCATCATCTCGGTAAATCCGGTCATTTCAAAGATCTCGTAAACCTCCGGGCTGACATTTACAAGCGTCGTATCCGGGACCGCTTTCTTCATACGCAAGATCACGCGAAGGCCTGCACTTGAAATATACTCGAGCGTTTCGCAGTCAATGACAAGGGACTGCGCCGGGTTCTCTTCCCTGATCTTTGCGATCTCCTCTTCGATCTGCGGCGCAGAGTTGGAATCGATATGTCCTGATAAATCGATGGTCAGTTTGCCGTCCGAAAATTCATGTTTTACTTGATCCATAGTCAGTGCTCCCGTCTGTGAATATTTTTCTCAATTATAATATAATTCGCCCCCACGCTCAAGCAGACCGAGACCGATTTTCCTTTTTTTGCTATGGTAGTACCTTTTTTTTCATATTTGCATTATAATGAGTACATGCGAAAGATGATCGGCGTGCTGCTGGCACAGTTGGAAGAAAATACACAGACTCGTTTCATGAAAGCTTTCATGAAGGAAGCATATGCGCATGACTATGACATATGTGTATTTTCCATGTACCAGAAATACCAGGAAACAGAGCAGCGCAACGTCGGTGACTCCAATATTTTCTCTCTGATCCGCTTCGACCGTTTTGACGGGATCGTGATCATGCTGGATACGATCCTGACACCGGGACTTGAAAACAAACTTCTGCAGCAGATCAAAGAGAACTTTCAAGGACCGGTCGTGATCGTGGACCGGGAAAGCAAGCTGTTTGACTACATTCTGATGGATCACTATTCCCCCATTGTGGAACTGACCAATCACCTGATCGATGTACACGGTTTTACGGACATCGCGTTTCTTGGCGGCAAAGAAGGGCATCCCCATTCCCTGCAGCGTTTGAACGGATTCTTAGACAGCATGAAAGCGCACGGTCTCACCGTAAGGGAAGACCGTGTTTGTCACGGCAATTTCTGGTTTGACAGCGGAAAGCGGTTTGCAAACGATCTGATCGCCAAAAACGATCTGCCGCAGGCGATCCTTTGTGCCAACGATTATATGGCGATCGGTGTGGCCTCGGTTCTTTCGGAACACGGTTACAGGATCCCTGAAGACATCGCCATTGCCGGGTATGATTCCAACGAAGAAGGCAGGACATCGCCCGTCCCGCTGACTTCCGCCGATATTCCTGCTGCCAAGTGCGGCATCATGTGCTTTAACAAGCTCCACCTTTCCATCACCGGCGAAGAACTTCCGACACCCGAAATGAAGGCGGATATCCTGATCGGCGGCAGTTGCGGCTGTAAGGATTTTCAGCCCGGTTACACGAAGACCAACCGGGACGAATGGAAGACCGATCATTCCGAAAGAAGCTACTATTCCGATTTTAACCATATTACGGAAGACATGCTCTGCCAGAGCGACTACAAGGCATTTTTCCATACCCTTGCCGTCTATTCCTATCAGATCAGGCCGTTTACGAATTACTGGATCTGCTTAAACGATACCTTCATGGATCCCATCACCTTTACCGGCGAGAACGCCAGAAGGCAGGGATATTCCGACACCATGCACATGGTGATCAAATGCGGGCAGCTGCTGCCCGATGCCGACCCGGATGCGGTCGATCTTGACCGTACGTTCCCCGTAACACAAATGCTTCCCGAGCTTGACGAGGAACGGGACTACCCCACAACTTTTATTTTTACACCGATGTTCTTTGAGGATAAATGTTTCGGCTATGCCGTGCTGAATCCCGGCAAAGACGTCCAGCTGCATGATGTGACTTTCCGGATCTGGATGCGAAACGTCAATCAGGGAATTGAGGCGTTTTACCGCCAGAAAGCGCTGAGCCAGCTCATCGGGCAGATCAAAGCCGACCAGGTGCGCGACAAACAGACCGGCCTATACAACTATCAGGGCTTTCATGAAATGCTCGCCGAAAAGATCGCGCAGAATGCGGATTCCGGAAAAGAACTGGCCATTATCGCCATTGACATCGAAGATCTTCGCGGGATCAATGAGAATTATTCCCGCAGCGGCGGAGATTCCGCGATCGCGGCACTCTCGCTGTTTATCGCAAGCGTGACGCATGAAGGAGAATTCTGCGGCCGTTTGAGCAATGATGAGTTCCTGATCGGGATCGTCAGCAGGGATTGTGTGGAACGTTATGCGCACATCATCTCCAAGATCCCGAAAGAGGGCATCGTCTATTATGACAGCAACCATAACGAACACCACACGTTCATTCATCACGAAATGCGGCATTATCCGCTCCTGCCGACGCTTGATCTGGATTTTGTGATCAACCAGACCGTCAATGCGAAAAATCATTCCAAGAAACTGCACCTGCAAAAGCAGGCCAAGCTGGCGGAGCTGCCGGAGGAGATCCTCTCCAAATGCAAGGATGTTTCGCAGGTACTGGATACCGCCGATCTCACGCATTTCTTCCAGCCGATCGTGCGTGCAAACGACGGAACGGTCTTCGGCTATGAAGCCCTGATGCGCTATCACGATCCGGCCAGGCTGGCTCCACTTGATATCCTGCAGTGCGCAACGATCTTAAACCGATTGTATGATGTACAGAAGATCACCTTCAACGGGGTTTTGGACCGCATAGAAGCCGCGCCGGATGCTTTTGTCGGAAAGAAGATCTTTGTCAACAGCCTGCCTTCCTACCGCATGAAAGGCAAAGACCGTGCCGATGTCAGCGCCCGTCTTGCAAATCATCGCGGGCAGATCGTTGTGGAATATACGGAGTCCTCGGAATTCAGTGATGAGGAACTGGACAGACAGAAAAAAGACAATCAGGCTCTTGATATTGAAGAAGCGCTTGATGATTACGGGAGTGGTTATTCGAATGCGAACAATCTGATCCGCTACTGCCCCCGTTATGTGAAAATAGACCGCATGCTGATCTCTGACATCCATATCAATGCGCAGAAGCGTCATTTTGTGCAGAGCATCATTTCCTATGCCAGCCAGAACAATATCCTGACTCTGGCGGAAGGTGTGGAAACAGCGGACGAACTCCGCTGCGTCATCACCCTTGGCGTGGACCTGATCCAAGGCTATTATACGGGTTATCCCGCCGAGGAACCGGCCCAGGCCATTGATGATGAGGTCAGTGCACAGATCCGCCGCTATTACCGCAGCAAAGATCAGTTCACTTCCGTGATCGGGTAAGATCACCCGCCTTGATCTTTATTCCCAACCTGTAATATTTGTTTTCCCGGGAAGTCCTGCCGGCATGTTGCCAAAGTCAGCAAGCACCTGCTCGAGCGATTTTCCTTTATAATATTCAAATCCTTCCTTTGGATACATCGGATAATCGTCGCTCTGCCACGGCACATCGGGATGACGCATTGCAAATTCCGCGTCGATCGCATCCCCGTTATCCGCAGTGATCGTGAAATACGAATGCAGCAGTCCGTTTTCCTCACCGACCGCGGCCGTATCGATTTTTCCGGTCAAAAGATTCCCCGAAATATACATGTAATCCATATCCGGATCCAGTTCCGCTTCCATGTTTCTGAAATTGTATTCCGTATCTTCATCTTTTGCTTCGGCAAAATACGGTGTCACGTTTCCGTTCTCATCAAGCGCGATCCTTGCCGCCACATCACATTTTTTGCCGTCACGGTCCGCAAAGGTGCTTCCCTTTGCATTGGAAAACAGGATGATGCCATGCCAATCGCCTTCATATTTTGCCATGAGCGCTTCGGATATTTCTGCCGGCGCCGGACTGTCATCCGAAGCTGCCCCGGATTTTCCGCCTACACGTTCGAACGCAAGAACCATATCTCCGTCTACGAGTACGAGATAATCATCCGCAAGGGAATATCTGTACTCGTCACGCTCTCCCTCTTCGTTCTCAGGGACAACGATCTGACCGTTACCCCACTCCATATCCATCACACTCCCGGCAAGCTCGATCTGACCGGTTCCGTCCGCGTCAATGTGGATCTTCGAACTGATCCCCTTTGCTCTCAGGTCGTTTTTCATGTATGCTTTGCCGTCCTGCGTCACGGTATACAGATCCCAGTCTCCCACTTCTTCGGCAGAACCGCCGTTTAAAAGCGCCGCGATCTGGCTCGCGCCGGACTCACCGCTTCCAGATTTTCCATGATCCGAGATATCTTTTCCGCCGTTTGATGCGTTGTCAGCATCATCCTTTCCTTTACCGGATGATGCCGCGGCCGCTTTCGCCTCTTCGCACTCTAAGACCAGCGTAACGCCGGAACCCATGACGTCCTCGAGCATCATGATGCCGCCTTTTAATTTTCCGTCAAGTTCGACACCGCCGCCTTTTGCATGGAATGTAGTGCCCTCCAGCGTCCACTTGATGTTCGCTTCCTCGTCGCCGATCTTCGCTTCGCCTTTTCCTTTTTTCTTCAGTTCGATCGTGAAGCCGCCATCAAAGACATCCTCCACGTCGATGTCAAATCCGCTCATCTGCGCAGACTTGGCAGTATATACGCCTAAATTCGGATCGTCTCCGTCTTTATCGCTTCCGCCGCAAGCCGTAAGTAACAGGCTCAGCAGCACCATGAGCGCACAGGTTACGCGTAATAATCCCTTTTTCACAACAAGTTCCTCCTCTGTCTCTGACTCGTAGTCTTCATTATACATTTCCTGCGCAGGATAAACAAGAGCGACCTGCCGGACACAATCGGAACAGAAAATCTTTACTCAGCGAGCTGAAATCGGCAGGATTATATCATTTTGCTGACCTTGTTTTCGACTACATCCAGGCGAATTTTCATATTGGGAATATCCCAACGTTCCTTAAGCACGGACTCCACGCACTGCATTCGCTGATCCAATTCATTTACCTTACCAAGAATCATCCGGTCAGTCTGATCCAACTGGCGGCAAAGCGTCATTACTTCGTCATGATTGGCGTCGATTTTTTTATCCATCTTAGAAAGCTTCTCATCGATACCATCAAGTCTTTCATCGATACCATCAAGTCTTTCATCGACTCCGGCAAGTCTTTCATCGACTCTATCAAGTCTTTCATCGACTCTATCAAGTCTTTCATCGAGTTTATCAAACCTTGACAACACTAGTTCTTCAAATTTTGCTGACATATTCAATGCCTCCTTTCAATTCCCACAACAGTTGTAAAACAAATTAACGGAACAATTTGGCGACATGAAACGCCAGAAATGTTTAATAGAAATGTATCCTTTAATTTGTATCAAAATCATATAGTGAAAAGGAAAGTGTGTCAAGGAAAAAATGACTTTACAATATCAAAGTAACGAGACGATTCTCTCCATCTGATCTTCCGTCAAATGCTGCTTCTGCTTTGTGTGTAACGCCCGGTCAATGTCATGCAGCGATTCCAGAACATACTCATTATGTACGGGACTGTTGATTTCTGTCAGCAACGCATACCCGGACACCCAAACATCGATTCCGTTTTCGCGAAGGTATTCCGCCAGAATATAGACCTGACGCTTGACCTGTTTGATGGGATTCCGCACCATTTTCTCATACCGTCTGCCGAAACGGGTGACTTTCACTTTGCGCCAGTCATGATCGTCTTCGTTTCCATACAGAGTGCCGACATAATTCTTTACTTCTATGATATGGACGCCGCACTCATTGACGATCACAAAGTCAAGTTCCGTCTCACTCTTCTTCACCTCGACAGAAACGTTCTTAAACAGATGATCATCCTCATACAGCACGTGTCCGATCAGGTCTCCGGCCTCTGATTCTCCTCTTTTTCCGGCCAGTTTCCAAGGTGTTTTCTCTTCGCCGACGAGCTTTGCAAGCGTCACCAAAAAGACGATCAGAAGTATGACCAGCACACCCATGATCGCTACAAGATATCTCGGATTTGAAAATATGTCGTTGAAGGTGAAGTTCATTAATAATTTTCCTTAAGATTTATTAACATGCGAACTTTAAATCGGACATGCTCATATGGTAGTCTTCTTCAGTCGCAGTTTCTTCTTATATGCGTGGGTGTCAAGAACAAGCCCTTTATCGAAAAAGCAAAAACGCAATATAACAATCTCAAAGAACTTGTTTTTGGGGGGACAGATTATTCAAAATATATGAGATATCTCTTCCGTATTCTTCCTGCTAGCGACTAGACATTTTGCATTTTCCGGATACTTCCCATAACCAATTGCAGCTATTATCGTTTCACTTGGCAGAATTTGGCAGAGTTTTCTTACCTCTTTATCTGTTTCATAAAAATCCGGCCATTGGAATATGCAACTTCCAATCCCCAAATGATGAAATGCCATAGTTAAATATGTTATGAAAATCCCTCCATTTAGATACCATTGAAAGAATTCTGAAGGTGAGAAAAAACGCTTATCAGCCACTACAAGTCCATAGTATGGAATACGATCATAAAATGATTTGTTTCCAGGAATCATCCCGGATAGTTTCTCATTTTTAGTTCGATCTAAACTATATAGGAATCTACAAGGTTGTCTATTGCATGCAGATGGTGCTCTAGACGACAGTTCTATAGCCTTTATGATTTCTTCTTCTTTTATACATTCAAAAGAGTAATCTCTCATCGAATGTTTTGAGAAAACAAATGTCTCAAAATCTACACTTGTTCCTTTTAGTAATTCTTGCTTTTCATACTGCTTAATGCCCGCTTTACACTGCGTATGATCTTGCAAATCTATTCCTATAGAACGCGCCACTTTCCTTATTTCTGAAACGTCACCACCTGCACATTCTTGGAAACTAATGTATTCAGATAAAACTGCAATGCTTTCCCTGTATGGATACGATGTTCTATCATCTATTCTTGACGTGGCATCAATAAGTTTTAAAGCTTTCTCTCTTCCACGGTTTGCTTCTGCTTCATTAATTCCCATTCCTTTTTCTAAAGAATGACACAATAACAAGGCTTCTCTATCAGCGTCTTCTCCTCGTAATAAAGGAGTCGATGCATGAAGCTCATTCATCATAATACCTATCGATTCAATGCTTCTCTTTAAAAACCTTCCTATATTTTTGAATGTTTTCATGGTTTTACCCCATTATTCTGATTCAGTTTGGCAAAATGATTGATCAAATACATAATGCTATCTTTATAAAAGAATACGTTCCAAATAGATGCTACTACTATATACACTAAAAAACCCACTATTGGATTCTGAAATAGATTTACTGCCATAAAATACATAATCATAAAACCCGCTAAAAAAAACAAATCTTTCCTTGATATTCGGATATCGTCGAAATCAATTTGTGAATAAAGAAGCCAAATATAATAACAAAGCATTGTGGCTAAAGCAATTCCGGTATACCCTCCATTAATCAATACCACTATCAAATTGGCCAATGCCGCAATTACTAACATACCTATAAGTGTAAATATATATTTTTTGAGCTTTTTCCGTATTTTGTACAAGTTGATATACAATACATTAATAATAGCGGATGCAGGAAAAACCGCAAAAAAAACTGCACAGATCATTAGTGATCCCGAATACTTTTGTATAAATTTACTAACAATAAATGATACTACAAAAAAAGCACAACCAGCATAAATGCCAAAGGCAAGCAGCAGTTCCTTTATTCTCTCTAACTGTTCTCGCTTTATATCCTCTTTTGCAAGCCTAGGGTAAAACGGATTGGCTAATGAATTAACAAAAATCATCATAATATTCTGTAATGACATCGCAAATGTATATAATGCAAACGACTCCTTCGAATAAAGTGTAAGCACAAATTGTTTATCAATCGAGTGAAAAAGAATGTTGATATAGTTCCCTGCAGTAATTAGCAGTCCATTCCATGTAGTGTTTACATTTGTCTTTGAAAAGACTTTAGAAGCCTTTTCTCCTCTTGTGTCCTTCCAAAATCTAATCAAAAAGAACCACGAGATCCCCCAGACAATCAATGAATATGATACAGAAATCGTATTTCCGCTTGCATGTCCCCAAAAGAACAATACAACGATAGAAATAGTGAGTAAAAGTTTTGGTAATACATTTATAATTGAATACTCTGTAAACCTCTCCCAAGCTTGATTAAGCGCCTGAAAACTTGCTATTAAACATTGCGGAATAATGGTAAGCACCGTCAACAAAACTATCCTGGAGTTTACCACAGTACAAATAATCAAGCCCAACCCTGTGAATGATACAAGCGTAACCAACAGCAAATATATCTCGCTCTTATATTGCCTTTTGTCAATTATCGAATAGTCTTTTCCGGCATAGTTTAGAAACATTCCAGAAGCTATTCCAAGATGACAAATATTAATATAAGAAATATACAATAGAAATTGTTGGTAAGTTGCATAATCGGCTGTTGTAAGAATAATCGGGAATAAAAAACTATTAACTAACCCGATAGTAGCCAATGCTCCATTTGAAATGAATACTTTAAATATACTCTTTATCATGTTTGTTGTTCTATTACCCTTATCTTAACTATTAGACATGGTAAATGTCGATTTATTCGCAAACAGTTCAAAATGTACTATATGTCAGATTATTTAACCATAAGAAGAATTCTGTTAAGTTCCTTTCTAAAAAAATTCAATTTTTCATTTACAAGCCGTTTAGAATCCATAAGCGATCTCAACAACAAATCTCTGTTTTCTATACACATCATAGTTTTCTCTATAGCTGCGTTTGTGTCCAGTTTCTTCCCATCGATACAATAGTTATAATTTAGATCATTATATAAGCCCTCAAATTTTCGGCTATATGAGAAGGGAACCACTGGCACTCCGGCGGAAAAAGCGGCAATAGTTGAATGCATTCTTGCCCCAATAAAAAAACCCATTTGAGAAATGTAACCTTTCGCTTCTGAAGGTGTGTTGAACATATCGGCAAGTAAGCAATAATCATACTTTTGCTTAATTAAGCTGGCCACCTTAAAATCATCATCAGGAGAGTCATAATACTTACAAACAACATGAGGAATCAAATGGATAGAATAACCTCTCTTATGCAATTCGATTATTAGACTCTCTATATACTCTCTATAGTTTACCTTAAGTTTAAATTCATTTTTCCCGGTATATCCGTTGTTCCATAGTAATCCGGAGATATTAAGTCCAATGCTAAAATCTGGCGGAGTTACCATTTCTTTATATGGCAAAGCAAAAGCTACATCTGTTACAGTTGTTATTTTTTTCCCATATAAGGAATATATATACTGTGCAGAAGTATAATCCCTGGCATACACATAGTCCGCATGAAGAACAATGTACCCCGCCATCTGCCGAACAATGGCATTACTGAATGGGCCATATGTTTGAGGTCCCAGGACATAAATTGCATCAGACTTAATTGATTTGTATTTTATCCAGGCCGAGGAAAGCCATCTTTTGAATCCATAAAGATCCGTAAACCCGTCTCCTTCGGTAAAATCAAAAATGTAATCACATTGTTTAATATAGTCCTCTACATCATTTCTATATTTCCTACTTCTAAAATGATATTCAACCAAAACCCAATTTTTCACCGCCATATTCGTTTCACATTTTAGAGAATCTATTCGATAATTTGAGAAAACAAAGAATTCCGCAGACACACGAAGGTTCAGTAGTTCATTTAATAGTATATGAAAGAATGAATGAGCTAATGCTGCGCATCCAAGATTACCCGAATCAAATATTAAACCCATTAATCCAATTTTAAGAGTCTTTTTATTTTTCGTTTCTGCCATTTTCCACTCCTTGGATTATATACAGACACATATAAATAATTTACACGCAATCAACTTTTCCCCGTATTCCTCTGTGATAGTCTCTCATACCTTTAGCTATATGTTTAGCCATACCGTCATGCATAATCCAGCTGAGGACAATCCTTAACCATCGACCAGAATAGAAATATACGTAAGCAAGTATGCCAAACCTATACTTTTGAATCACATATAGTCTATTTCTTGTATCATAATAAGCATTCATTGCCGACTTTTTTCCACTGCTAGCGCCCACTTTATGCCATAGATGCGCAGATGGAATACATTTCATATTAACACCCAACTGCTTGAGTTTAAGCGAATAGTCAACATCTTCATAATACATAAAGAAATCTTCATCAAATAAGCCGACCCGCCTTATAATACTAATAGGTATCAACATACAACAACCCGTCAAAAAATCAATCGTTTTATCCCAATCTCTACATTTATATGTTTTTTTCCCAATTCGCTCATGCACCGCTCTTGCTCTTATCCGATCTATATGCCCTCCTGCATACCAGATTTTGTTTGGCTCGTCACTATAAAACATCACAGGCGAAAGAACCGTTGATCCATCATATTGACTTATAAGTTTAGATAGCATATGGGAATCAATAATCGTGTCATTATTTAAGAGTAGCACTGCATCATAGCCATTATTCATTGCATATCTGATTCCGATGTTGCTTCCTGCAGCAAATCCACGATTATCCTTAGCACAAATTAATCTAATATCATCCCTTTTTTTCAGTTCATTTGCGCTTCCATCTGGCGAATTATTATCAACCACTATTATTTCATAGTTATCATATTGCTCAGATTCAACAATGGAATTGATACATTCAATAGTCAATCGCGCATGATTATAGTTTACCAGAACTATGGCCAGATTAATCATCGCTAAATGCCTCTCTTCTAGATAATAAAATCATAAATGCAATTATAATTACATTAAAAGTAATCGAACTATAATCGTACATAATACTCATTATTATCATCGCAATACCAGCCAACTTTACCTCTCTTTTTTTATCTCTTGTAAGAGTAAACAGAAAATAGTAATAGATTCCAAGCCCAAGCAATCCATACCCTAAAAGCAACTCAGCAAAATCACATTCTACTGCCCAAATACTGTTTCTCATATTTGCCGACAAATAATTAGATGTGATTGAAATATTCCGTATGAAAGCTAAGCCGGATGTTCTAGGGCCGATTCCGAAAATCCAATAAAAGATATCACCAAATGAAGCCCATGTTTTAATTGCCCACTTTGGATAAAACAAGTGTCTAATTGTGCTAATGTCTCTTCCGCTCGTATTGAACAAATCAAGAATTCTTTCAATGATGGAATCCATTTGTTTGGATAGAGCTTCATTCCATCTCATTGATAGAAGCACAATAATAAGACCGACAAATGTCCCCATTAGTCGTGGCATTAATTCTCTAATTCTTTTTCTTTTCTTTTCATCCTGAAATACAGTAAGCATTGCAAGAATAATAAGAACAACAAACCCAGTCCTAGACTGTGCAAGAATCGGACATATAATATATAGCCATCTAAACACCTTGCTTTTATCAAAAACAAACCCACACATCATAATGTAGCTAGCAAATGCCGGATCTCTATTCAGTCCTGATGCTCTAATTACTTTTGTTGAACCATACACAAAAGAGTTCCAATTAACATTTGTTATTCCTCGAAACACGTCATCAAAAATAATTGATGAGATATTTATACCTAAAGCAATATAAAAAATAAATTGAACAATAATGAACAGAGCATGAATTCTTGCTATATAGATGATTTGTGTAGAGAACGAATCCTGTAATTCATATTTATTACCAAGGTTTCCGCTAACAAATAGTACCAACGGAATATAGAGAAAGAAAACTTGTAAAAGATACTTTACAAATGTTTGGGGAAGGTCATCTATACGAATTATCGGATGGATCAACCCTATAGTTGCTGAAATACAAGATGCCAAAAGAAACAGAATATAAATACGCTCTTTGGGAGATATTGATACTCTTCCGTTTCTAAGCAAAGCCGCAAATGCTCCAATCATAAACGGGATCATTCCTATTTTATTAATAGAGAAGCCCGAGAACTCTACAGCCATTAAGCTCGAGGTAAATAACATGATAAAAAGAGTGAAATGAAGATATTTCTTTAGCATAGTTAACTAAATCCTCAACAAACCAAACCTATTCAGTAACCCACCATTGACTTCAACTCTGACATATATTCCTTACTTGCTTTATTCCAATCGAACTCTAATAAATATTCATCCGCAAGCATACGCTTCTTGTTGAAATTATACTTTTGCTCGACTATTATGCTCATTTGTTGTACAAGACTCTCTAAATCATCTAAACCAAAAAAAAGCCCATAATTCCTGGAAACTTCCCTATTTGTTGGAATATCACTGAGAATAATAGGCAGGTGACATTTCATGCACTCTAACTGTGTTGAACCAAATCCCTCATATCTAGTTGGAAAAATAAACGCTTGTGCATGATTGTAAAGCCTATTACAGTCCTGCTCCGAAATATATCCCGTAAAAAGAATATCCCCTGAGTATTCTGATTGTTCAACTTTTTTCACAAAGGAATCATATCCAAATCCCGGCCGTCCTGCCAGCACTAACTTACTGTCCTTTGCTTTTTCACACATTCGTTTTAATTGGATAAATGCATCAATAACGAATCCAACATTCTTCCTTTTTTCAATAGTGCCAACAAATAGAAAATAGGGATAATTATCAATATCTTTTATCACCTTATTAGCATACATTTCATATGCTTCCATTGGCTCTATTCCCTCATATAGTCCAGGATAAACCACTACAACATCAGTCGCTTTAGGAAAAGTCTTGTTTATCTCCTCTTTCGTTGAATTTGAAACAGTAAAGATCTTATCCGCATTTTTTATAGTATTAATAATCATCCACTTGTTATATATTCTGTATAATATAGGCAATGTATAAGGATGATAAAAAGATGCCATATCATGAATCGTTGCAACATATTTTGTCTTTCTGTTTTTTCTAAAAGGAATAGCATAATTTGTGTAAATAACAACATCATATTTTTGGGTTATTTTTTTCTGGTACTTTCTTCCATTTATGGTTACCAAATACTTAATTCTTCCCCATACTCTATTATGTTTTTGCGTTTGTTGAACTAATTCAATATTCTCTCCTAAAGCCTTAATTGAATCATATAGATGTTGACTATATTTTCCGATACCCGTCCCCAGACAGATCTGATTCCCATCATCCAGTAGAATTCTCATTTATAATCCTCATCTTAATCGTTGATACATCCGTTACTTAAGCATCTTTCCAATTGTTTTTTTGTAATATCCCAATTAATATATTTATTTATAAACTCTGCAGCCCTTTTTCCAATTGTCAACCTACGATTGTCATCTAATAGCAGATCAATTATGTTGCTAGCAAATTCGTGATCCTTATCAGCAATAACCCAATCCGAACCATCAATAGCATTAATGTTTTCAGCCCCTATACTTGAAGTCACTACTGGAAGCCCTATCGCCATAGCTTCCAAAATCTTTGTTTTAACACCACTTCCGTAAATCATTGGGCAAACAAACACCTTACACCTTTCAAGATATTTCCGAACATCATCTACCTTTCCAGTAAAAGTCACCCTATCAGACGACAGTTTGAGTAGATCCGCTGAAGCTCCTCCGCCAATAACTATGAACTGTGCATCAGAAACATCGCTTAAAACTTTCGGGAAAATATCCGAAACAAAGTGCTTTACAGCGCTTTCATTGTGCGAGACATTAAGTGCACCTAGAAAACCGATAAGATTGTCCTTTTTGTCGCACTCTCTGTAATAAAAGTATTCAGTGTCGACACCTAATGGAACCGTAACCGCCTTTTCTTTGCCTAATTCCCGGTTAAATGTCTTTGTTTCTTGCTCAGCAACAAAGATAGTCGCATTACTTGCGCTTCCCATTTCAAGTTCGTATCTGCTTAACAGTTTAATCTCTTTTTTAACTACTGCTTGCCTTATCGGTTTTAACATGATAAATGCTTGTAGCGCTTTAGGTACACTATTCAGAAAAGCCCCATACGGATTAATTTGAGAAATACCCGATTCAACCTGTCGTTTATATCGGAGTGAAATCCTATCATCAAGGTCCGCTATTGTATAAGCCTCTCGATCACGAAGGTATTCCGTACATCTGACCATATCTCCTATAATAATTTCCGGCTGTTCTTCAACTATCAGACCGTCAATTATTTCCTTGGCTTCCTTCGACCAAAACAAAGAAGTTTGCATGGGAAGCTTTTGCTTTATTTGTGACATCCATACAACATTTTTTATTTTTTCATTCGCATTGGGTTTAGGCAGAAGCACTAATCTGTCAATGAATTCAGGCTTTAACGTTACATCATCTCCAGTTTCAAGAAACGATGCGATAATCAACCGGCAATTTAGCTCATCGTGGATGATGCGGCTGTAATGGTATAAAGAATTTTTTCTTCCCGATGTAGCCGGAAATGGCAATCTGGCCGTAATAAACAAAACCGTTATATTTTGTTTCATAGTTTAAATCACCAAAAACACACTGTTACTTTCATATATGCATTTGCATCTATATATAGCTACATTTCATATCATTCCATACTAAAAAACAATAGGAGTTTGTCCGTGGGTAAACAGAAAATGAATCGCTTTACCGAAAACAAACTCCATCCCTAAAAAGAACTGCCTGTCTACATGATCAGGCAGATAATCGATCTGCTGATCCAGGAGGACCTTATATGAACTACATCATGAAATGCAAAGGTTATATAGGCAGTGTAGAATTCTCCGAGCCGGATGGTTTGTTTTTCGGCAAAGTTCTTGGGATTCGTTCCCTGATCTCTTATGAAGGGACAAATGCTGCCGAACTCGTAGCGGATTTCCACGGTGCAGTCGATGATTATCTGTCTGCATGCGAAGCGGATGGAGTACAGCCCAAAACCGCATATAAAGGCAGCCTCAATGTGCGATTTAAAGATGCGGATACTCATCGCAAGGCTGCAGTCTATGCGATCATGCACGGACAAAGTCTTAATAGTTTTATAGAAGAAGCCATCATTGACAAACTCTCCTCCTCAAGCATACAATGACTATCCGTCATGATCTTATGCCGCGCCTTTTCTCGTCATCACAACCCAGACGGTCTTTATGAGGATCCGAAGATCCAGGCCGATGCTCCAGTTCTCGATATATTCGCGGTCCATTTTTACCACTTCATCAAAATCAGTCAGATTGCTTCTTCCGCTGACCTGCCAGATCCCGGTGATCCCGGGTTTCATGCTGGCGCGGATCCGGTGTTCCATGTTGTAGTTTTCCCACTCTTCCATTGTGCAGGGACGCCAGCCGACAAGTGACATATCGCCTCTGAGCACATCCAGAAACTGCGGGAATTCATCCAGACTGTATGCACGAAGGATATTGCCGATCCCGCAGGCTTTGCCGTGGCGGTCTTTCTTCTCGCTGCCGATGATGCGCGGATCGTCATCCATCTTAAACATCATATTGCTTTTGACTTTATTCTGCGACATCAGGGACGGCTTTCGGTCCTCGGCATCCGGATACATCGTGCGGAACTTATGCATGGTAAACGGCTTTCCGTTCTGCCCGATCCGCTCCTGCGTAAAAAATACGGAGCCCGGAGACTTGAATCGGATCAAAGGAGCCACAAAGATATAAAGAATGCCCGTGATCAGACAGCCGACAAGGCTACCGATGATATCGATCGCACGCTTGAGCGCAAGTTCCCACATGCTCACACTTCTTAAACTGGTCGTGAAGACCTTGTAGTTTCCAAGCGTGTTGACCTGCGCCGCCGTCCAGTTTCCGCTGTCCGGGACGTCCACAACATAACTGACCACGATACCTGCATTGATCAGCTGTTCTGTCAGATCGGTCAGTTCCTTGTAGGTCTCGCCGTTCTCCGGCGGCACGACCACAGCTTCATCCACCCAGTTCTGTACCAGGTCTTTTGTATTTTTACCGTTCAGGGAATGTACGGGGATCCCCTCGTACTCTGAGATGTCTTTTTTTCTGTCCAAAAGAAAGATCCGCTGCACGCTGCAGGCCTTGTCGGAACAGATCTTTTCCATGGCCTGCGGCAGCATCTTTTTGATCGTGATCAGCACGATATGACGTGTTTTTTTCACGATCTGCGCATTGATGCGATTTTTATTTAAGAACCGGAAGGTCCAGCTGAGCAGAACGAACAGAACCGCAGTAAAACCGTACTGCAGTCTGGAAACGATTCCGGTCTCATGAACAATAAACAGGTAGACCAGCGCGATCAGGAACACGCTGATCATATATTTGATCACCGCTATGGCTTCATCGATCCGGCCGCGTTTCAGGATGCCGCTGTAGTTTCCGATAAACACAATCACGACAAGCTGCGCCGCAGCAAGTACGGCCGCCTGAAACTGAAAGGCCTCGTTCGCATACGGATTTAAGAATCCGTGGAACAGCCAGTATGCGATCACGAAACTCGCCTGCATGCAGATCAGATCGATGAGGATAAAATCCGCATGCTTCATCAAACCTGTGGTTGATCTTCTGATCATCTCTTCCCCTCAATACTTACATGATCATTTCAAAATCGAATAGTTGCAAGGGATCGGCAGTTTTGCCCTGATCTTTCCGTTCTTCCATACCGTCCTGACAACTCTGGGCTTCAGTTCACCCGGCACATAAACCAGCAGCACAACCTTTTCGCCCGGAAGAAGTCCCGCCGCCGTTAAGTCAACCGTGAAATTGCCGGTTTTTCCGTTGGAAAAACTGAGCATGCCGGATTTCGTCATCAGCCCCATAACGCCCTGACTCTGCAGTAATTTCTGCAATTCAGCGTCTTTTAACAGATCCGCTTTTGCCATGGCGATCAGGGCCGGCGCTGCGGGAAGAGAACCGAACAGCACGCCCGCTTCAAGTTTTGTGCCGACTTCACCGTTCACGCCTGCTGCCAGCGCAACGGCCTGTTCGGGTGTTGTTGCAACCATTGCCTGCTCAGCTTCCGTCAATGTGTAGCCCTTTTGCGCCACAACTGCGGTAGGCACGCTGACAGGAGTGTTCATGACCGTCTGTGTACTCGGACTTGCCGCAAATACAGGCACGGTCATTGCTGCGCTTAAGAGCAGCGCGGTTGTCAGGGTAAGAAACCGTTTTTTCATCTTTTTCTCCTCCATAAAATATGAATTATGCAATATAAATCAAGCTCCGCTTGATGGCAACTCCTCATAAAACACGTTCAAAATCAGTTGGATCAGGGCATCCTCATCCGCGTGAAACTGTTCGAAATCATCCTTGAATTCGGTTTCACCGGTCAGGGAATACATCCTTTCTTCCGTAAAAGTCATATCCTTTGCATCTTTGACAAGCTTCGGCAGATCGATGCTTGCTACGATGTAGTCAGAACCTTCTTCATAGATCCTCGTGGCTTTTCCGGGATCTGCAAGCAGCTTTTCCATTACGGCCACGATATACTGCTGCTGCCTGAGCAGGCGGTTATTTGCGGAAGCAAATTCATCCACATCTCTGGTCCTAAGATATGCGTATGCCTGCTCTCCGTTCAGCGTGACCGGTTTTCCCTTGGTGATCACGACATCTCCGCGTTTGATGCTTTCTATCGGAGTTAGTTCCACGCCGCCGATCGAATCGTTCAGCGCTGCAAGACCGCCCATGTTCAGCGAAAGATACCCGGAGATCGGGATCCCCTTGAACAGCCGGTTGACCGCATCCACGCTCCTGATGCAGGAAAGCTTCATCCCGTCACCGTATCCGTGCTGCAGGCAGATCTGCAGGTCCATCTGCACCAAATAATTCCCGTCCCGATCATACACATCCACCGGAACCATTGTATTTCTGTTGATGGCGATCACACTGATCTCCTGCCTGCTGCGGTCCGTGACCACCAGAAAGATCGCATCGGACTGCCCGCCGCTGATCCCATCCTCGGCAGGTTTTACGACATCGTCATTGTCGATCCCGAGAAACAGATAGTTCTGCAGCCCGCTCTTGTACTGATACTGCTTTCCGCGGTAGCCAACGATCCCCTCACTCCACTTTTCGTCGGAAAAATCACCGACACACGTGATCTCGCGGACCGTCCGGGCATCCTGTTTTTCATCTGCGGACGGTTCTGCCGGCTTCACGGTCTGTGCCGAAGCATTTTCGGGCATATTTTCCGTCACCGTGGCGCTTTCCGTGCGCACGCCCCTCTGCTGACGCAAGATCACAACCAGCACGGTTGTCAGTGCGCCGGCGGTGATCAGTGCGCACAGGATCACGATCAGGGTCCTTACGATCATATTCGGTTGTTGTTTCCCCCTGTTCTCCCCCTGATATCCCATGGTTTACTGTCCCTGCGGCTGTGCCGCGGCGGCGGCGGCGGCCGCTGCCATTTCTTCCAGTTGTTTCTGTTGTAACTTCTGCAGTTCTTCCGCCTGTTTTTTCGCGGCTTCCTGTGCTTTCTTTGCTTCCTTTTCCGCCTGTTTCGCAAGCTGTTCCGCAGCTTCTTTTGCCTGTTCTTCAGGTGTCTTCTGCTTCGTGGTCTTCTTTGCAGGCGCAGCCTTCGGCGGCTCTTTTTCCGTTTCTTCCGGACGCATCGCAGTCAGTCCCATACGGAGGCTCAACGCATATCCGGCTGCCTGATCCAGTGCTTCCGGCAACAGTTCCCCCGACTCCGAAGCCTGAAGCAATCCGGTCTTCATAGTCATTACATCATCTGTTTCGATCAGGAATGATCTTCCCTGATTATATGCTTCCGTAACCTCTGCGGCATCTGCCGGTTTTACGATCCGCATGATCCGCTCATCCAGCTGATCCGCTTCTTCCGAACCGGTTTCAGAAGCCGGGATCATCAACGCATCCGCCGCATTCTGCAACAGATCCGAAAGATCCTGCTCTCTCGGATCCGTAAAGAGCATGTTGAATCCGCGCTCCGAAAGTGCCTTGGCATCCCCAGGTGCTTTTCCGGGTCTATATCCGAGAAAGAGCGTCATTCCGGTGCTTTCTCTGGACCAGCCCCGTATCTTTTTCAGCATTTCCATGCCGGCTGCTTCCGATACGAAATTCTGATCCGTAAAGATCAGACCGGAAACCCTTTTTTCCGAAAAAGATTTGGCAAAAATATCGCCGGCGACCGTAACCTTCGCCTTTTCACACAGCACCTCCGGCGTAGTCAGAAGCAGTGCTTCGATCTTTTGTTCCTCTGACATTTCCGAAAGCCTGTCGAGCACTTCCTGCGGATAATCCATCTTGAAAACACTGCCGGTTACGGTTTCGTTGTCACCGGACAGATCGCCCTCCGCGGCCAGATCTTCTTCCTCATATTCATCTACGCTTAAGTCTCTCGGGAGCTCGATATCCGAAAATGAAACTTCCTGTACGGTTTCTTCCGGGATCTTGTAGGTCACCTCTCCCTGCTCCTGCTTCCAGGCAAAAGTCTTCAGCACAGCCAGGACACCCAGAACAAGAAGCGCCACGATCTCCAAAGCGATCCAGATTTTCACGAACAGAAACTTTTTCATTTAGTTCCTTCTTTCCCGCCGTCCTTCTGCCGGATCGTCTTTTGCAAGAGCTGAAGATACTTTCCGGATTTCTTCCAGATCCGCCTGCATCTTCACCTCGCCCTTGATATCCGCCTTTGGTGTTTCATTTTCTTCCTTCGCGTAGTACTTTCCGTAATAGCCGCCATAATACTTTCCGTAATAGCGGGACTTCTTCATATTGACCTTGTTAAGCACCGCGCCGAGGATCCTGACGCCCGAGGCTTCCAGTTGTTTCTTCACATTCACCATAGCCTTTGTGCTGACTTCGCCCTGTCCGATCACAACAACGGCCCCGTCACATTCTTTTGCGATCACGGCAGCATCGATCGCGGCGCCAAGCGGCGCACAGTCGATCAGCACATAGTCAAAACGGCTCCTGACCGCATGCAGCAGTCTCTGAAAATATTTATTTTCCAGAAGCTCCGTCGGGTTGACGACAGCAGGTCCCGCAAAGATCATATAAAGCTGCGGGAACTGCGTCTGATAGACAACTTCCTCAAGGTCCATCTGCCCGGACAGAAAATGAGACAGACCGTGCACCTTTCCACCGTCTGTGCGCTTCGCCTTGTGTCTTCCGACCAAAACGGATTTTCTCATATCCGAGTCAATGACCAGCACCATATTTCCGGCATCCACCAGGGACCTTGCCAGATTCATCACCACCGTGCTTTTCCCTTCATTCGGCATGGTACTGGTAAACAGGATCGTTTTGATGTCATCGCCGCAGAACCGGATGTTCGTGCGAAGTTCCCTTAAGGATTCGCGCATCAGGTTGCTCTGTTCCTTGATCTCATTCAGCTTGATTCCGAGCATGATCCCTTAAAAGTCCTCCGCTTCCTCGACCGGCAGGATCGCCAGAACTTTCAATCCCACCTTGTTTTCGATATCTTCCGGTGTCTCCAGATCGTCGTTGAACAGATGGATCAAAATGATCAGGAGCGCCGCGATAAACAATCCGGCCGCAAATCCGACCGCCGAATAGAAGATGATCCCGTGGCTTACCGGCTTTCCGTCGGCATAAGCGCCCTGTACCAGGTTCGGCGGATCCTGATCCATTTTCTCCGCAATAAAATCAGCCGCGACCTCTGCGATCCTGTCACAGATCACCTTGGCGCGTTCCGGATCTTCGTCCTTTACAATGATCTCGATAAAACGCGTATTGCTGGGGTTGTTTACCTCTACCTTCTTCTCCAGCTCTTCGTAGTCTTCCGGCAGGCTTAAGTAATCGATCACCTTATCCAGGACCGGACGGCCTTTCGTAACGATCAGATAGTCCTGCGTCAGATTTGCGCCTGTCTGCAGATCCGCCAGACTCGTGATCGAGGTGCTCTTTGTCAGAACATACAAAAGCGCATTCGACTCATATACCGGCTTCACAAAGAAAAACCGGTAGCCGAAAGCGATCAATCCGGCAAGGATGGCGGAAAGCAACAGCACCTTCCAGTGCGACAGCAGCTGGAGCGCCAGATCCTTGAGATCGATCTCGATCTCGTCCGTATTATCGATTTTTTTGTTTTCTTCGTTCATGTTCTTCCTTATATGCTGAGCAGGATCCTTCCGGATGTCTTACAAATGGCTTGAAGCAACGATCATGAGCGGGTTTGTCGTAAACAGCTCCCAGGCTCTGTCCCAACCGTATTCTTTGGCCACAAGATCCCTGCACTGTTCCATGTGATTCTTACGGCTGTCCATGTTGTGACAATCCGAAGCCACAATATCCGCAAGATTCTGTTTTAAGATCTGCCTTGCAGTTTTTTTGACGCCTGAGCCGTCCCTGCCTAAGATACTGTCGGCGTTGATCTGGATCTTTGCTCCCATATTCCTGCATTCCTGCAGCAAAGAAACATCCTTTGCAAACGTTTCACACCGTTCCGCATGGGCGATGACCGGAATGTATCCTGCCAAAAGCAAAGTGTCCAGACTGTTCCTGATCTGAATAAAAGTCACGGCATGGCCGAATTCTGCCAGCACATAATCTCCGCAGGCAAGCGTCGGGCAGCGGCCGGACCTCAGATTTCCCACCATTTCGTCATCCACGTGGTATTCGCAGCCCGGATAGATCCTGACGCCTCTCTCTTTTGCCGCATCATATAAACTGTCAAATGCCGCATTGACAGCGATCCGGTCGTATGCAAACATCCCCCGCCTATAGTGCGGTGTCACGATCAGATCGGTGATCCCCTGCTCTGCCGCGTCCGATAACATCTGTTTGGATATATCAGCGGAAGCCGCACCGTCATCAACTCCGTATAATATGTGGCAATGTATGTCGACCATGATCTTCTTCCATATTTACATAACAAGCCTATGTTATGTTTACTAAACTATTTTCATTTAATCATTTCAAGTGTTGTTTGTCAACTGTTCGTCCGTTATTTATTCTTTTCTTATCCGTATTTCAACAGGATTTTGGACTTTGCCGTCTGTAATTGCACTGCGGACCCGCTTCATGCTAAAATAAGACTGTTATGATCAGGAATCTGGAACTGTACAAGGTATTCTATCATGTGGCCGCCACATCCTCGCTGACGGCTGCCGCAAAAGAACTTTCCATCACCCAGCCGGCCGTCAGTCAGTCCATGAAGCAGTTGGAGCGCCAGCTTGGTGTCAAGCTCTTTGTGCGCTCCGGAAAAGGGATCCGCTTAAGCGCCGAAGGAGAACTGCTGTTTTCTTATGTGGCAAAAGGCTGCGATGCCTTTCTGGAAGGGGAAAAGCGGCTGAAGAACATCCTGGATCTGAACGAAGGGGAACTCTGCATCGGTGCAACGGATTACGCCATCCGCTTCTATCTGCTCCCGTTTCTGTCACAGTTTCAGAACAATTATCCAAACATCCGCGTCAAAGCCCTTCCCATGGAAAGTGATGAGATCGAAAAGGGACTCCTGGACGGGCAGATCGAACTGGGGCTTACGGAAAAGGTGGCATCGGATCCCGGTATCATCCATTGTCAAACGGTAAAAGTCATACAGGATGCCTTTGTCGCGGGAGCGGGCTTTGCCTATCTTCGCTCTCCAAATCTTCCCTATCAGCTGATGACGCATCTGCCGCTGATCTGTTTCCCGGAAGGCAGTGTGCAGCGAAAGCATCTGGATACCTTTTTTGAAAAAATGCAGATCCGGCTGCAACCCGCGCATACCTTTGCACAGGCCGATCTGATCAGGCAGTTTGTCACGGAAGGACTCGGGATCGGTGTTTTGCCGCAGGATTATGTGCTCTCTTCCATAGAAAGCGGTGCCCTGATCCGGCTGCAGTTTTCACCTGAATTGCCCGAAAGAAAACTTTGCCTGATCCATAAAGATGCAAATGCCCTTTCAAATCCGGCAAAAACCATGCTGAAACTTTTGCAGGGAGAAGCAGGGTGATTTTTACGCATCAGGGGAATAAATATCAGAAACTTCTTTATACATGCCTGTGATTTTGATAAAATAAGGAAAATCAGAGTTTAGGAGACGACATGAAAGAACAGCAGAAAGATGCGACCATGCAGGAAAAAAGACAAGCCAAAAGACTGATCCTCGGAATGAAACTGTCGATTTCCGATCTATACAAGGAAAATACGAACACCATTACCGATATTTCATCGTCCATTGAAGTGACTGATATCTCGGCCAACGGGATCGGTTTTATCTCCGAGTGCATTCTGCCCACCGGATACTATTTTATCGCGAATCTGGAGCTGGCGCCGGACCTGCCGCAGATCATCACCGATGTGCGTATCATCAGAAGCAGCGCCATCGATATGGAACGGTATCAATACGGTTGTGAATTTGTTTCGATTGCGCCGAATGTCCGGAAAATGCTGGAAGAGTTTGAGGAGAGGCTGAAGAAAGAAGAAGCATGAACGCCTGAAAAGACCATATACGTATGAATGATACTGCGGATCGCTACGTGCTACGCACTCCCGCGATCCTACAACCATTCGCAATACACAGGGGATGTACACAAAACGTACATCCCCTGTTACTTGCTCATGTTTGTTCATTCGTCAAAGTAATGCATGGCTTATCATGCAAGCATGAACGCCATGCATTACCTTGACTCATTTGTATCATTCATATTGTGTAACGATCGCTAAGATCTCACGCGCGTATTTCGGGTAGTCTTTCACGAGCTGCTCGATCTCTTTCTTGGAATCCTCGAGATTATAAAGATTAAAATCGATCCCCTTCCGAAGTCTCTGCCGCTGGATGATCAGGCTGTGCCTGAGTTCCGTCATCTCTTCCTCGTAGACAAGCGCCCCCGGCTGGTAAACCCAGATCGAGGGGTCTTTTAAGCGGAAATGCGAAAGCAGCGCATGCAGGCTTCTTCTTGCTTCCTCGAGTTTCTGTGCGACTTCCTCACTGTGATTTCTCGCTTCCTTCTCTTCTTTGTACTTGTCCCACATATAGGAAAGTTCATAGGAATTGCTCACCTGATATTTTGCATAGGAAAAATCAAGCAGGTTCGTTACGTTCACGTATTTGATCTTTGCGGAGTTCTGCAAAGAGATCGCCCGGTTGATCTGCCTCTCCGCGCTCGTCGCGTCCCCCTGCGCATTCCGGTAGCTGACACCGCAGGCCGTTACCGCCACCGCGGTCAGCCCGATCAGCACATAAAAGCCCACGCCGACGTCCATGCGGAGTGCCTGCTGCAGAAACATCAGCAGCGCAAAGGCAAGCACGGCGGTCACCAGCACGATGATCACATAGCCTTTGGTGTTTTTTGCTTTCTGCAGATCCTCTTTTCGCTGAAATGCGAGCGCGCTCTTTTCCCCTTCCAGAAGGTTCATGTCCCTGCGGACCGTCATCTGATAGTCTTCCCGCTCCCGCATGGTTTTTAAAACGCCGGGGATCTCATCGGCAAGCCGCTCCATCTCGCGAAACTGCACTTCTGTGATCTTACTGACGGGCCTTCTGTAATTGGATTCGTCTTCTTCGATCTTTAAGATCTTCCGGGCTCTGTTTTTGATCTCGTCCCGGTCGGAAGCCGGGAGCTGTGCGATCTCTTCCAGGTCGGTCAAACGTTCCGTTACGGTGGTGTATTCCACCTTCTGCTTTTCCACTTCGGCAGAAGCCGCCGTCATCTGTTCACAGCAGGCGCGCACGTAACGCTCCCTGTCCCGGTAATCCAGCACATTCAGATCGGAGCGGCGGACCGTATCCCGAAGCAGCACATGATCCATCGAATCCGAATCTTTCCCTTCGGATAATCCGAGCGCAAACTCGATCTCATCGTCCTCAGACGTTCTGAACCCCAGAAATTCCTTGATCTTTTCGAAAAATGACATCACATTACTCCCACGGAAGCATTCATACTCTTGCGGTATTCCTGCTTCCAGTCTCTTAAGGTCTCATCGATCGCTTTATAATAATCCGTGATCTTTCCTCTGCCCTTTAATCCCTTGATCTTTTCCATGGCTTCCCTGTAGGGCGAATGCTCCGCGCCGAATCTTCCCTGCTCCATCCGCTTGTCCACTTTCGCAAGAAAATCCTCTTCGTAGCCGTGACGCAGCAGAAGCTTCTCATACTGCTCTTTGTGCATGGTCAGGCGCATCGCCATCAGATACGCGATCCGGCTTTCCTCGTTATCGTTTAAGTCCGCAGCCTCCCTGTAGTAGTAAGCAGCCTTTTCAAACAAAAACATATAGGCATAAGCGGTTCCGAGGTTATGCAAAACCGCCGCATAAAGATCGGTTTCCTCCGCTTTGTCGACATTCTGCAGGATGAACTGGTACTCTTCGATCGCAAGCATGTATTTTCTGCTCTTTAACAGGTTATCGCCCCTGGCCTTTCTCTTCTGCGAAAAACCGAGCATCGCGTTGTCAAGGAGCACCTGTTTGACTTCCCGGATCTCCTCTTCGCCAAGGTACCCGGTCATGGTCAAAATCGTCGTCACAAATTCCCCGACACTTCTGTTCTCATCGATCAGATCCTTCAGCGCATCCGCAAGTTCCTTCATCTTCAGCTGTTTTTCAAGGAAGGTGCAGAGTTTCTCGTCCATCAGATCCTGATCCAAGATATAGGCGTTCTGCGTCAGGCAATAGCAAAGCTCCTCGATGGAATACACATTCACACCGAGTCCCGTGATGTAATATGGAGTTGTGGCAAGCGATCCGCTGCAGAGTGTCAGTTCAGCCATGACTTACTCCATTTCTACTTCTTTGGTCCATACTTTTCCGGATGACGGGAACATTTCCCCGAACCCGAGATCCTGAATGCGGATCTTCAGCAGGGTTTCCGACTTCATTTCCGTTGTGATCCGAAGTCTTGTCGCTCTTTCGGGTCTTGTCGGCAGACCGGTTAATTCCACCGACAGATGCTGTTTGTCCTTACCGTCCACAGGAGTGATCGTGAAGTTTACATAACTCCCTTCATCCAGAATACACTCAAATTCTTTTTTTGCATCATACCAGTTTTCACCGGCATCCGCGAGGGCAAAGTACTCTTCCTGCTGCCCCCGTTTCATCTGCAGGCCCACATTGAATTTCAGTTTGTCGGCCCCGAGGAACACATACGCTTTGTTCAGTTTGTCCGGCAGGATCTTGTCCTTGGCGCAGTAGCAGGCTCCTTTGGAATACAGGTTCTTCCCCTGGAACACACGTCTGCCCATGCACAGATATTTCAGTGTCTTCTTGCACCAGCTCTCATCAAAGCCGTCGCCGATCAGAAAAACGGTGCTGACCGTCTTCGGGTTGATCAGGCCGTGGATCGTATGCAGGACATATTCGTCCAGATAATCCCTGGATTCCTCGGTGGATTCTTCTCCGAGCATCAGGGAAGGAGTTTTCAGTTCTTCAAAATCACTGCGCTCGACAAATGCCACCACAGGCGTGGTCCTGCGGTTCATCCAGAGGTTATAGGCGCGCATGTACTGGTTGGAATAATCAAAGATCGCGACCTCGTGTTCCCAAAGTTCCTCCGGCTGATGCAGCACATAATAATAACTGCTTTCCTCATAGGTCTGGAAGAAGATCTTTTCCCGCGGGATCGGAAGCGCCGAGGCCACCTTATCCAGCACATCGATCGAACGGCCCTCCAGCGTATCCACGGTAAAGTAGATCGCTTCAACCTGATCCGGCTGCGTGATCATGGACAGCTGGTTTAAGGATCTTCTCACAAAAAGCACCAGGAGATCCACGCAGTCATAGGCTTCGCCTTCCAGTTCGATCTTGGCCCCGCTTCTTGCAAAGCTCAAGAGTTTGCCCACCAGGGTTCCTTCGCCCCTTGCAACCACTTTTTCCGCTTCCTTGCCGTAATACCACTGACTGACATCTTTACGTTTGCAAAGCACGGTCGGAATGCCGAGACGCTCTTCTTCCTCTTCATCGGAAAGCGTTCTCGGGACTTCTCTATGCAGTTCGTAGTAACTGATCTGGGAAACCTGATCGTTCAGATCGTAGCCGATCACAAAGGAAGGTTTCCGCTCATCTTTCAGCGTGATCATTTCGTGCTTTTCTTTCTGTTTTCTTTTATATACTTATATCATCCCAAAGATCTGTGTGGTAAAGCAGTCCGCTTCCACATACTCTTCCATCAGCTTCAAAAGTGTTTCCTCATCCTGCAGCGTTTTGCTGACGACCATATCGTTTAAGAGGCTGTATCTGCTCTCGCTGTCAAGACCGGCAGATTCCGAGATGCTTACGGAATCGCTGACCGTCAGCTGCTCCCTGCCGCCTTTTTCCTCCGTGATGTAGTATTGCAGGTTTTCCCCGAAAAACAGGACAAAATCCTTGGAAAATACGCCGCCGAACATGTTGCGCATCTCTTCGGTACGGTAGGTGTCCTCCTCGGAATCCGGCTCCTCGAGGATATAGTGGATCACAACGCGGTTTGCCGGATTGGTCCGGTATTCGATGATCGCCTTATCTTCAAAAGCGCCAAGTTCCGGCATCAGATGCGCCAGAGCGGAAAAGAACTTAAAATACATGTTCCTGTGCATATATTCCTTGATGAACTGACGCAGCATATCCTTGATCCGCTCGGAGTACTCCGTCTTTTCCTCCGCATAGTATTTTAAGAGCGCCAGTTTGCAGGCATCGTTCAGGTTCTCACCAAGCCGGTAATTGTCCACGAGATGCTCAAAGACCGAATCATCCGTCAGCCTTTCCTTGGCAAAATAGTCAAACGCGCAATAGGACAGATAGGCCAGTTCCACCCTTGTGGACGCACCCATCGCCAGATAATCCTCGAAGATCTGCTCTTTCTCTCCGACCGTCGTGCGGGTATAAAGCATCTGGATGATCAGTTTTTCCGTCAGCATATAGCAGTCCAGGTCAAACTGTCCGGCCGCTTTCCACAGATCACGCAGTTCCTTGGTCAGGCCATTGAAGTTATCCACAAGATATTTTAAAGTCAGGGAATCGTATTTTCCCTGTTTGAAGGCAAAATAACACATCTTGACGAGCATCGGATCCGGCAGACGGTCTTTTTGCTCCACCATCCTTGCGCAGATCTTGACGCAGGTCTTGGCGCTGATCTCATCCGTTCCGTAAATGCACATCAGCTCGTAGGCTTCCTCATACATGCTGCGGCGGACATAGAAATTGATCAGTTCCCCTCTGTCCTTGGCATCAAGCACCCTCGCATCCAGACTTTCCAGGAAATCATCCAAAGTCGAAGACTGGTCATTGTCATAATAATAATGCATGAGGTTCAGCCTGATGTCCCGCTTATAGGCTTCGCGGACCTGATCGGAATCCACCAGCTCCCTGCATTTTTCGGCATTGCTTTCATCCACGATCACGTAATGCCGCTTTCCTTCCACAAGATAGGAAGTAAAGAAGAGGTTCTGGTTTACATAATCTTTGATCATCGGGACATACAGCGTCTCGTTCATCAGTTTGCAGAGACGGTTCGGATCCACGAGTTTCCGCTCTCCTGCTTCATTTTCCAGAAACAGGGTGGAATCCTCGTTATAGACGCAGGGGTATGCCAGATGATCCTCCACGGGATAGGCCTGTTCGCCCTCAAACTGTTCCTGCAGCACGATCACACGCTTCATATCCGGCTCCGGCACATACAGTTCCTGCGCAAAGATCACACGGGACAGATGATTGGCAAGATCCGGGCGCATATTCTGCACAAAGAGCGTATCCCGGTAAACCTCCGCGAGATTCGCGCTGATATGTTCCGCTTCGATCTGTTCATACGCAAAGAGCAGCATCTGCTCCCGGTAGGATTCGTACAGATCCGGCAGTTCCTGCTTATGCGCGATCAGATTCGCATAAAGGAATGCCTTATGCGCATAGTCAAGTTCATTCTGGAACCCGAAGTACATGAAGACCTGCTTGGGCAGGGCCTCACGGTAGTCCATCGGGATCGCATACATATAATACTCGATCAGACGCGTGATCCTTAAGTCCGCTTCCACGCCTCTTGCATACCAGGGGAAATAGCAGGTATCTCTTTTATCGTCCTTGATCAGGAGCGTGCAGATCACGCCGGCCAATTCGGTATCGGGTGCTATTTCATAAGCGGTAAACAGAACCTTCAGCAAGTGCGGCGTGGTCGTCTTCTGCCTGGAAGCCAAGTAGATCAGCTGGTTCATGACCTCGCGGTCGAGTCTGCGGTTCTTGATCGGAAGCCATAACACCTGTACTTCAAAATCGGTCAGTTTCGAAAGCAGAGACGGATCGTTCACATAGCAGTGATAGGCTTCCATATACAGGATCGGACTGTGACAGCCCTCCAGAAACTGATTTTCGATCGCCGCCAGCTTTGCGGAATCACTCTGCGAGAGCTCTTCATCCAGATACAGCAGGGTCCAGAGGATCTGCGAACTGTTCTTGTGCTGTTCATAGATCGAGGAAACCTGTGCGGCGATTTGGTTTACATAATCTTCTTCCCTGCGGTACAGAGTCGTCAGGTACAGATAATAGCAATACACTTCCGGATCCGTCGTGTGGATATTCATTTCATTGGCAACATGCTCCAGGATCCAGTTGGCTTCGTTATAACGCTCTTCGACAAGAAGGAGCTGCGCCTGCACGAGACGGGACAATGGATCCTTATCATCGATGGCATTCAGCCGTTCCACGGTCTTCATGGACTCTCTGGCCCAGGTGGACACGTTGATCTGGCGCAGGCGGAACGACAGGTATTTGCGCATCAGTCTGCTGATCAGCTGATTTTTCTCACGCCTTCTTGCCCTGCCCGAAGACGTCTGTTTACGTTTGGACGCAATGACGGTCAGGACCTGCTCCCGCTCTCCGCCCTTAAGGATGATCTGCCCGAAGTTGTTTCCCTCGTGGAGCTTCTCGTCACTTAAGTAGAATACCAGCCGGAAATCGTTTCCGAGAAAATCATGGTCGCTCACGGTTTCCTTTTCCAGCCGGATAAAATCACCGTCGCAGGACAGTTCCAGATGCACATACCCCCAGGTGGACTTATGCACCGTGACCTCGCAGCGCATCTCTTCGATCACATCCCTGAATTCGTATGTGGAGCGGTCAAGCGAATAATGAACGGGCTGCTTCTTGTTGATCGCAACGAGAAACGCATCCACGCTCTGCTCGGACTTGGGCGCATTCAAAAATCCCAGATATTTGTTCAGGTGGATCCGGTCATTTCCGTCAAAGACCTGCAGAAACCGCTCGGAATAGAACAGTTGCACAGCCTCGTCCCAGTTGAGCTGGGCCTGGTTGGTAAAATGAAAGAGGTTCCTGACACTGCCTAACGAAGATTCGATAATGGAGTTGACAATGGAAAAAACAAACGGGATATAGTATTCTCCGGCGCCGGACACGATCTGGATGTCCCCTTTGATCACATCCCCGGCCTCTAAGCCGGTCGGATCAAATACAAAACGGACTTCTTTTTCCACATCTTCAAAACTGTCGATCCTGCATACAAGACGCATGCTGGAGGTATAGATATGACCGGTGACAACGGTTTCCGTGACGCTTTTTAATACAAAGGACCCCTCATAAAGTTCCCCGGGCGGGATCACCGCCTCGATTTTGGGTACACTAAAAGTGAGCTTTCCGCAGTCATACTCAAAAAACCCGTTCACCAGTTTGTCGACAATTTCGCGCAAGATCACTCACCACACTTTGCCAAAAGTGTATTCTCCCCCTAAAATAATAGTATACCACAAAAGAAAAGAGGCGGAAAGACCGCCTCTTAAGCATTTTTAAGTAAATTTCATATATTTTTCAGACCGGTTCTTTTAGCCGCATCACTGCTCTACCGGTAGACCTCTTCCGGTTTCAGAACCTCAAAGCCTTCCTCGGTCAGCAGTTTTTCCGCCGCTTCCACGTCCCTGATCTTCATGATCATGGATGCGGTGTCCTGCGTGGAAAGCACATACATATATTCGATGTTGAATTCCTTTAAGGCCGTCAGCAGGTCATGCAGGGAACCCGGCGCATTGGAAATGCGTACCGCGATCACTGTGGATAATTTCGCGGAAAGTCCCGCAGATTTCAGGCAGGCGATCGCTTTTTCCGGATCCGAAACGATCAGTCTTAACAGTCCGAAATCCACCGATTCCGCCAGGCTCAGCGAGGAAATATTGACCGCATTCTCCTTGAGGACTTCCGTAACCTTTTCAATCCTGCCTTCTTTATTCGCCATAAACACCGTAACCTGTTTTACCGCCATATTCTACCTCTCCTTGTCTCTGTGAAATTTTAAAATAACGTTCGTTATGATCGCATGTTATTTATTTATGATACCGGATCACAGATATTTCCGGTTATCGATCACATGCTTTGCTTTGCCTTCGAAGCGTTCCAGCGTATGAGGCTCTACCAGCGTGACTTTTACCGCAAGCCCGAGCGCCTGTTTCAATACAAGCTGGATCTTCTTGGACAGCTGGTCAAGACCCCGCATCTCATCATCAAAGAAGCGTTCTTCAACCTCCACCTGAACTTCCAGTGTATCCTGATGGTTCACGCGGTCAACGATCAGCATGTAGTTCGGCGTTGTCTCGTCAACCTCAAGAAGCGCTGCTTCCACCTGAGATGGGAATACATTGACACCGCGGATGATCAGCATGTCATCGCTTCTGCCCTTGAAACGTGAGATCCTCGCCGTGGTCCGGCCGCATTCGCAGGTCGATCTGTCGATACTTGTTAAGTCCTTGGTCCTGTAGCGGATCAGCGGGATGCCTTCTTTGGTCAGCGTTGTAAATACAAGCTCACCGGTTTCCCCGTCAGCTACGGGTTTCAGTGTCGACGGGTCGATGATCTCCGGCAGGAAATGATCCTCCTGCACATGCAGTCCTGCATGAAATTCACAGTCACAGGCCACACCAGGTCCCATGACCTCGGAAAGGCCGTAAATATCATGTGCCTTGATATGCAGCCAGTCTTCGATCAGTTTGCGCATATTCTCGGTCCAAGGTTCCGCGCCGCAGATCGCCCTTCTGAGTTTGATCTTATCGAGCATGCCTTCCGCTTCCAGGGTTTCTGCCACATGCAGCAGATAGGAAGGGGTGCATGCGATCGCAGTCACGCCGAAGTCTTCCATCATCGTGATCAGTTTCTTGGTATTTCCGGTAGACATCGGTACAACGGTGGCGCCAAGGTTTTCCGCGCCGTAATGCGCGCCGAGGCCGCCCGTGAACAGGCCGTAGCCGTAAGCGATCTGGATCGTGTCGTCTCTGCCGATGTCGGCCATCGTCATGGCGCGGGCCACACATTCCGCCCAGCTGTCGATATCGGTTCTCGTATAGCCGACAACAGTTGCCTTTCCGGTCGTTCCGCTTGAGGCATGGATCCTGACGATCTGGGATCTCGGAACGGCAAACAGACCGAACGGATAGGTGTTCCTTAAGTCGTCTTTTGTCGTATAGGGAAGCTTTTCCAGGTCCTCGATCCCGCGGATATCCCCCGGTTCGATCCCGACTTCCTGCATCTTTTTGCGGTAATACTCCACGTTGTGGTAGACCCTGTCCACCAGTTTCACGAGCCTTTTGCTCTGCAGATGCGTCATCGCATCTCTGCTCATGCACTCCTTTGATTCATTCCAGATCATCTTTTTTCCTGCTTTCTGTTATGCCTTCTGTAAAGAATTCTGTTATGCGTCGGTTAACGGATCCGTGATGCGAAACCGGACAGTTCCCGGATGTTATGATGCATAACCGACATCAAATGCTTTTTTATTGATCTCAACAAACTGCGGTTTTACGGTATTTTCAATGACCTTTTGCCATTCTTCCCTGGAAAAATCCATGTGTTTTGCGGCAACGCCCAAAACGATCACATTGAAAACCTTGGGATTCCCGAGTTTCTTGGCCTCGCTCATGGCATCGATCGAGATCAGGCGGCAGCGCTTTTTAAGGTCTTCCAGAATATTCTGCGGATATTCGGCCGCGCCCATCACGACCGGCATCGGGTCGATCCGCTCATCATTTACGATCATAACGCCGTCTTTTTTCAGAAAATGCGCGTAGCGGAGGGCTTCAAGTTTCTCAAATGCGATCAGCACATCCGCCTGCCCTTCCTCTACGATCGGTTCCCTGACCTTATCGCCATAACGGACAAAAGTCACAACGGATCCGCCTCTTTGCGCCATCCCGTGTACTTCCGAAAGTTTTACCTCGTATCCGCCCGCTCGCATGATCCCGCCTAGGATCCTGCTGGTCAGAAGCGTTCCCTGTCCGCCGACGCCGACGATCATGATGTTTTTGGTTTCCATTGTCTTTTCTCCTGAAATTTATTTTCTTTCAATATTTCAAAATATGAATATATCTGTATGAATGCGGGTATGCATCCCGGAACCTTCTTCATGATAGATCAACATGGTTAACTATAGCACAGTTTCACATCGAAAAACAATATTCCCGTACAGTTTTCAACTGTTATGATGCCTGGAAAGGAGCATTTTCTGATAGGCCCGCTGGAAAATATCCTTTGCCGTATCCCCGGATCCTTCCGTATAAACGGCATATCCTGCAGAAAGGACGATATCGCGGTCGTAGGATCTCGCGCTCAAATTCAAAAGACGTACCTGTTCCCCGATGCGGTCCAGACAGATCTTCAACTCATCATCCGGCACATTTTCGACAACCGCCAAAAACTCGTCGCCGCCGTAGCGGAAGACATTGTCGCTTCCGAACGTCTCGCTGATGATCCGTCCGCAATCCGCGATCATCAGGTCACCGTATTCATATCCCAGTTTTTCATTGGTCTCCTTCAGGCTGTCAATATCAAAAACAAGGATGGCAAAATCAGCCAGTCCTTCCCGGATCTTCTTATCCAGTGTCGGAACCAGTGCCTGAAAGGCCTGTTTATTCCCGACTCCGGTCATGGAATCCGTATAAGCCTGTGTATGAAGGAAGGTGACATATTCCTGCATCTCCTTGGACACATTCCGGATACCCCGGGCCAGTTCGCCGATCTCGTCATTCGAATGATATGTGACCGGTATGTTCAGTTCTCCTCTGGAAATATGCATGGTCGCATCTGTCAGTTCCCTGATCGGGCGAACGATCTTGGAAAGCGCATACCAGAGGACGGGAAATACAAGCGCCATCACGACGAGCAGGATCAGCAGCTGTCTTCGCCACAGCCGCACCCTGGCGGATTCCACTTCTTTTTGGGGAATCAGAATGCCGAGGATCATGCCGTTCTTAAGACGCGTTGCCATCATATGACAGGTTTCCCCGTTCCAGACGATGTGGATGATCTCGCCCGTCTTCTCATAACTGTCCGCGACGGCATCTTCATTCTTCTGCAGTTCACCGTCCATTTGAAATGAAGGAAGGCCCACCGGATAGTCTTTCTGATACAGGACCTGCCCGTCAGAAGAAAAGAGCATGCTAAAAGTACTGTCTGTTCCGGAGGAATCCATAATCCGGTGAAGATCTTCCATGTTAAGATCAACGCCCGTAACGCCGAAAAATTCCCCGTCCATGAAAATGGGAGCAACAAAACTGGACATATAGATATTCCGGTTTTTATCGATATAAGGTTTTACCCACAGTTTTGACTGCTTCTGCTTGGGCTCGTAATACCATCCCACATGTTCCCAATCGGTCTCATCATACTTCAGGATATCCGTTACGGGCGCGGTGGAAAACCCTCCGAACTCGTTTCTTTCGAGTGTCACGCACGACGGCTTTCCGTACAGTTCCGGGTCCGGTATGATATAAACGGTCCCGACCAGATCCGTGAGCTGCGCCAGATCCATACACTCCGTTTTCATGTCTTTCAGTAATCCGCTTCTGTAGGATTCATCCGATCGCATGCGCGCAGGATCCACATTTGCCTTCACATAGTCACTGAGCCGGTTTACAACGTGTTCGACAAGCGACAGTCTTGCGTCTATCATTGCCGCCCTTTCCTTCGTGGCGGCACCGAGACGCGCTTTCGCACTGTCCTCGATGATGCCTGTCATGTCTGAATAACTGACAATGGCAAAGATCAGATAGACGCCAAAGATCACTGCCGATATGATGATCATCAATCTGGTTCTAACGGAATTCAATTCACACCTATCCTCTCTTAACGCCGTTTCCGCCCATCTCTTTTACAAGATAGCAATATTGCACGGCGCGGTAATAATTCTTGCGTACCGTATCAAAAATACTGATCTGCGTCAGGCCGACGGAAACGGTCATGCACCCGTCATCTTCCACCGTTCTGCAGAATTCCCTGCAGATCTCGTAAGCAAATTCCACTGACCATTCCATCAGGATCACGAACTCATCCTCATCGAGCCGGAAGAACACGCCTCTGTCCCCGATCAGGTTCTTTGCATAATCCAAAATCCTCTGCAGATCTGTGGGATCGACTGTTCTTTCTTCTTCACCCGCAAAGGTATCGATGTCAAATACGGCAAGAGATTTGTAGCGTGTCGTCTTGCTCGCGCCGCTAGCTCCGTACAGGGAATTAAAATAGCGGTCGTTATACATTCCGGTCCTGGGATCCGTCTGTTCCCGCATGGTGCCTCCGCTTTCCTTGACCGGAGAAAGTTTTCGAAGCATCAAAAGCATCAGGATCGTAATGATGAAAAACAGGAGCAGTTCCGCCACAAAGAAAGACGGATCCAGCGGACTGTCTTCCTCCGTGCTTTCCACGCTTAAAAACAGATCCAGGCGGTCCAAGTACTGTGTGGAAATGTATCCGTCATCTGTTTTTCGCGTATAGGCGCGTTCCTTGTTCTTTCCTGTCGCCGCGGCATCTTTGCACTTCAGGTATTGATGCACGTTATTGGATTCCAAGACCGGGACCCCCCGGTGATCCACAAGGCTCACTTTTACCGCATAGCCGGATTCAAAACGTATGAGCAGTCCCTGCATGTCCGAGGTCAGTTTCTGTCTGGTCCCGTCTTCATCCGCACGGATGATCTCTTCGGCATCCGCATGGATCTGTTCTGTCAATAACGCGTGATATTTTTTCCCTTCCCTGCGTCCCCCGGAGAAGAAAATGTAAAAAACCATGGAGAAGATGCAGAATATAAAGAGCAGAAGCACTGTCCATTGCCTTCGTTTTTTCATACCAACTGCATGCCTCCCCTCTCGTCTATCCGTTCCAATGTCCAGATCACACGGATGATCTTTCCGTCCTTATCCCGTTCCACCACCACAAATCTGCTTTGATAACGTCTGTTATTATTGTTGATAAATTCTCTGGTGATCGTGTTCTTTCCGCGCATACGTTCATTCAATGTTGAAAATGTGGAAAACTCAAACATCGCAGCTTTAAATCTGGTGTCCGAGATCGTATCCAGGATCGCCCGCACCGTATGCTGCGCCTTTTCACGCCCTTTTCCCGTACTGTCCTCAAACAGCGGCGAGAATTCGGCGATCCTTTTCCAGGTGTCTGTCTGCAGATCGATCAGATAGACCAATGTATAGATATTCGTGATCGATTCATACTGCTTTCTTGTCTCATCCGTCAGATGTCTCTCCTTCTCCTGCCTGTACAGGATCACAAGCAGAACGGTGACGACCGCCAGGATCGTCAACAGATTCAGCAGATAATAGTACTGCAGGCCGCCACGCATCTTCTGTTCGCTGATCAGGGCAACGATATGCCAGTCATTTTCAACGGAAGCCGACAGCAGGCGGTATTTTCTGCCTGCCGCACGGATCTTCACAGAGCCGTTTTCCGCCTCTGTGATCTTATCTCGGATCGCCTGATAGACCGGATCTTCGCTTTCATCAAGAAGGAGCCCGCGGAAAGAAGGATCGGAGTGGGCCACGACAAACCCCTGTTCATCCACCACCATGCACAGATCCCAGTCATTTTTCAATGCTTCCTTTTCCACCTGTTTCTGGATCAGATCCAGGAACTGGTCCAGGGCGACCACACTCTTTCTGTCAGGCAGCATACAGCAGACGGAGATCACGATCCGGTTCGTTTCCGCATCCAGATACGGCGCCACGAGCGTAACCGCGCCCTTTGCCTCGATCGCTTTTTTATACCAGGGTCTTTCTTTGGGTTCATACCCTTCCGGCGGCACCCAGTCCAGCCCGTCCAGATACACATCATCGATCAGGGCATAGAGCCCGTCAAACTGCTCATCCACCGACTTGCTGAAGGTCTCTGTCTGTTCGACCAGATACCGGTGCATTTCCTCTTTTGAGGCATGATCGGACATCATTTCTCCCAGCGTATAACTCGCCATCTGGACCGCATTGATGCTTTCCTTGAGCAGAAATTCCATGGTCATGCCGCTGCGCTCGATCTCGTCTTTCTGCGCACGAAGTCTGGTCTGAAACATCATTCCCGCCGTTTGAATATAGCCCGCCGAAATGATCAGCGCACAGCCTGCGACAACAGCCAGAAAGCGGATCACCCGCTTCCCCGGGATGCCCGTAAAGACATTATTTTGTTTCTTTTCCGATCCTTCTGTCTTCATTCGATCTCTTCCACCAAACCGCCGGTAATATCCGCGGATTGCCCCTCTTCATCCGTAAACAGCGGCGCAAAGACGTCTTTCAGGCTCCTGTATTCCGTAAGAACCTGTTCCGTATCTTTTTTCATCCGTTCAAGCTGCGTCTTATCCCCCTTGTTATAGGCCTTTCCGCATTCCTCGAGTTTCAGTGCCTTTGAAGAAAGCGCACCTGCGCCGACAAGGCGTGTGCTGCTCTTCAGCGCATGCACCTTGATCGTATAGTTCTCGATATCATTTTCAGAAAGAAAACTTTCGATCTGCAAAGCATTCTCCTCGATCATATCCGTAAAATCATGCAGCACCTCGAAAAGGACTTCCTCATCCATCGTACTTGTGATGGCATCCTCGTAGCTGAGTTCGGGATGCACGGAATAGATCCGGGAAATCGGCGTCATTTCCCCGGTTTTCCCCACCTCATCCGTTTTGTACGGCTTCGGATCCAGTTCACTCAATGTGTCCTTCCCGGGTGCGTTCTGCAGGATCTTATCCGGCGGCAGGCAGGATCTTAACACCCTGTTCAGTGCCTCGCTTTCCACCGGTTTGGTCAGATAATCCGTAAACCCTTCCGCCATGTAACGTTCTTTTGCGCCGACAACCGCATCCGCTGTCAGACAGATCACGGGCGTTTCCGTGTTGACACCGCCTACCTGGCTGCGGATCCTGAGCAGTGCCTGCGTTCCGTTCATGCGCGGCATCCTCTGGTCCATAAAGATCAGATCATAAGGCGTATCAAAAGTCTGTTCCAGCGCATTCATGCCGCTTGAAGCCACATCGATCTGCATCTTTGTATGCTTCAGAAGCCCTTTCATGACCGTTAAGTTCACGGAAGTGTCATCCACCACCAGAACTCTGGCATCCGGTGCGATAAACGTTTCCTTGTGCTCGTCGGACTTCTGCACGATCTGTTCAAATCTCTTTCTGTAATCTCCGATGGGTTCTTTGGAGGTCACCTTCTGCGGCAGGATCACCGTAAAGGTCGACCCCTTTCCGTATACACTTTCCACGTTGATGTTTCCGCCCATCATGCCCGTTAAGGAGCCTGCGATCGCAAGTCCCAGGCCGGTTCCTTCGATCGTGTTGTTCTTTGCCATATCCAGACGGTCAAACCGGCTGAAGAGTTTCGGCAGATCCTCTGCCCTGATTCCGATCCCGGTGTCCTTGACTAAGATCTCCAGGACCAGCATAATGCCTTCCCATTTCCCGCGGACGATGAACTCGATCCCGCCTTCATGCGTGTACTTTACCGCATTGCTTAAGAGGTTTGCGATCACGCGCCTTAAGCGGACTTCATCTCCCACCAGGTGGTCCGGAAGCGACGCATCCACTTCCACCTCAAATGTCAGTCCTTTTGACTGCGCCTGAAAAGAGGTCATTACGGCAACATCATTGATCACGGAGCTCAGCCGGTAGGGAGCGTCCACGATCTCCATTTTTCCTGCTTCGATCTTGGAAAAATCAAGGATATCATTGATAATGGCAAGCAGGTTTTTACCGGCGCTGTCCACATCCAGCGCATAGGCCTTGACCTGTTCATCCGTACTTTCCCTTAAGATCATCTCATTGAGACCGATCACCGCATTGATGGGCGTACGGATCTCATGAGACATGTTGGCAAGGAAATCAGACTTGGAGCGGTTTGCGCTCTCCGCTCTTTCCGTTTCCTCTTCGAGTTTCTGCATCGTCTTGCTGAGTGCCTTGTAGTCCGGTGTCTCCACGCTGAAATAAAGCAGAAACAGCCCCAGCGTTGCGCCGAAATAATTGGTGATGATCCTTCTGCCGCTGACGGCCTGCACAAGAATGCCAAGGAGCGTCACCGTGAATCCCAGAGATACGGTAAAAAACGCGCGCTGCCTGATTTTTTTCCTGTTACTGATGAACAGGATCATAACGTAAAACAGATAATACAGTTCCACGACCAGGCACAGGATCACAAGCAGGACATCCGGCAATGTCATCATCTCCAGAGACGTGTTCAGAAGCGGAAGTCTCCAGAAGTAGATAAACAGCAGCGTCGCCATCGAGCCGGTCAGGATCACGTTGTTCACGACTCTCATCAGACGCAGAAAACGCGAGTTCTCATCCGCAAACACTTCCATATAGCGGGAAAGCGCATAAGGCAACAGGATATTGATCGCAAAATATAACAGATAGATGAAAAAGCTGACGGCACGCGGGATGGAATAGAACAGAACGGACATCCTGGTATAGTACATCAGGATATTCATGAAGTTCCCGAACAGCGTGACCAGTGTCAGGGTCTTAAACCTTCTGCCGCCGTCTTCCGTGCCCGTGCCGAGGATACACTGCAGAACATACAGCATCAGGTTAAACGCCAGTGCCGTCGCAGAGATCAGGATATGATATGTTGCTTCTGTGATACTGTAGTTTAGCATCTCAATGTCCTTTCAATCTCCGCCCAGTCCACGTTCCGGACATGTTTTTCGAGCTCTGCGCATTTTTCCTTCTCGGACCCGGGGATCCTGCAGGCTTTGACTTTCTTCATCAGAAGGTCAATGCTGTCCAGATCGTAAACACTTGCAAATTCCAGGATAGCATCATAGATCTGATGCAGTTCGTCCGCAGAGATCTCTTCCGCGATCTCCTCCGTTTCATCCGTGGTCTGAAAAACAGCAGCCAGTTTCTCATGCAGATCTCTGTAATCCGCCAGCAGTTCCTTCGTTTCTTCCACCACACTGTTTTTCAGATCCGTATCTTCCTGTCCGCTTTCCTGAAGCAGATTTCCCTGATGTTCAAGCTTTTCCGCTTTCCCGGATAATGCCGAAGCACCGACCAGCCTGGCACTGCTCTTTAAGCCGTGCACTTTGATCGTGTAGTTCTCAAGGTCATCCGCAAGCAAAAGCCCTTCGATCGCATCCGCATTGGGCAGGATATCCTCGTAAAACTGTGTGAGTGTGACCCGCAAAATGTCATCATCATTCATGTAGCGGATGGCTTCTTCATAAGAAAGCACCCCGATCCGGTCATAGACCTTCTTCAGAAATTCTGCTTCCCGTGATCCTTCCCGGTCTGCGGTGTGCGTTTGCGGATCTGTCTTTTCGGAACCTTCCGGCAGGATCTTGTCCGCCGGCAGATATCTCAGCATCATTTCCTCCAGCGCCGCGCCTGCCACGGGTTTTGACAGGTAATCGGTAAAGCCGGCTTCCAGATAACGTTCCTTTGCATCCTGAAAAGCATCCGCGGTGAGTGCAATGGCGGGTGTTGTTCTGTTTTTCCCTTTTTCCGAATTTCTGATGTGCATCAGAGTTTCCGTTCCGTCCATATTCGGCATTCTCTGGTCCATCAGGATCAGGTCATAGACAACCTCATCTGCCATGTTAATGGCGTCTTCGCCACACGTTGCCGGATCGACCTGAATCCCGGTATGTTTCAGAAGTCCCTTGATCACTGTCAGGTTCACGATGGTATCATCAACGGCCAGGATCCTTGCCGACGGTGCACGGTAGGCGATCCGCTTTGGCGCAGGAGCGGTTTTTACCTGCACCTTCTTTTTCCTGAAATCTCCGATGGGGTGATTTTCACTGATCCTCTGCATCAGGCGCATCGTGAAAACAGACCCGATCCCGTATTCACTTTCGACCTGAATGCTTCCGCCCATCAGATGCAGGACATTCTGCGTGATCGCAAGTCCGAGCCCCGTCCCCTCGATCGTGTTGTTCTGTTTGAGATCGACCCGTTCGAATTTATCAAAGAGCTTGCTGATGTCTTCCTTCCTGATCCCGATCCCGGTGTCTTTGACGCTGATGATCAGTTCGTAAGCAGGTTCCCCGCTTTCAAGATCCGTCCGCTCTCCGCTTAAGTGCAGCGTGATGCTTCCTTCGTTGGTGTATTTCACCGCATTCGTAAGCAGGTTCAGCATGCACTGCCTGATCCTCTGTCCGTCCCCATACAGTCCGTCGGGGATCGTCGGATCGACATCCGTGACAAACGCAATGTTCTTGGACCTGACTCGGAGTTCGATCATGCTGCAGACATCATTCAGGATCGCAGAGAGTCTGTACGGCGCGTCCAGGATCTCCATACGGCCGGCTTCGATCTTGGAAAAATCAAGAATATCGTTAATGATGGACAACAGGTTATTGCCCGCATTTTCTATGTTTTCGGCGTAAACTTTGATCTGCTCGTCCCCGCTCTCATTCAGGATCATCTCGTTCATCCCGAGGATCGCGTTGATCGGGGTGCGGATCTCATGCGACATGTTGGCAAGAAAATCACTCTTTGCCGCGTTGGAACGCCTCTCGATCAGAGACAGCGCGCGAAACTGCTCGCTTTCATGCGCCCTTGCTTCAAGCCTTGCCATCAGAAACCCGCCCAGAAAAACAAGCGCCACAAGGATCGCAAAGACCAGCGCCACCACCATTTTGATATACTGGACGCCTTCCTGCACAACACTTTTGGGAACATATCCCGTCAGGTAAAAATCACTGCCTGCGATCTCTGCCGCATAGAGCATCACGTCATCCTGCTCAAGACGCCTGAATGTCGCAGCGCTTCCCGTTAAGTACAGTTCCCTCGTCAGTTCGGAAAAGCCATCCACGACAACACGCTCGGTAAACAGTGTTTTTTCTGTTTTTCCGTTCCGGATCGCCGGGATCACGATCCGGTTGTTCCGATCACTCACGCAGACTCTTCCCGCACCGCCGAAACTGGAAACGCCGAAATAGTCAAAAAGCACGTTTTCCGGATAGAACCGGTAGATCACGTAAGCCACGTTCCTGTCCCTGAACGCAGGCACGCAGAACAGCAGCCCCTTGCCCTGCGAATAGGAAATGGCTTCTTCTCCGTGGATCGCTCTTTTGATGCAGGGAAAATCATGAACTTTGTAGGTGATGCCGAAAAACGGGGTGCCGTCCACCTTTTGTACGCCGATCCTGCTCACGCGGTCGGAAGCCTGCATGGCGTTTAAAGCATCCACGCTCACTTCCTCGATCGTGGTGAATTCGCTGGCAACCGTAGCAAGAGAATTCAGTTCTCCCTCAAACTGCCTGGATACGACTTCTGATAAGGCTTCCGCCTGTTTTTTCCCCTGCTCTTCCAGATAGACGTTCAGCAGGCCGTCCACCCTGAAATAAAGATACGCTCCGATCAGGAGCAGCAAAAGCAGCATCACGCCGAACGAAAGAAATACGCGGATCAGCCGGCGGTTCAATTTTCCCTGTCCTTTTTCCGCCGTCATTTGGCGTCCACTCCTTCCACATACCAGTCCATATGGGTCAGCAATTCCGAATCGGGGAGATTTTCCCCTCTCCTGACACGTTCCGTTCCTTTTGCATCGAACACAGGCCCGAAAAAGATGTCATAACTGCCCTCGATGATCTTTGCGGTTTCTTCTTCCACGATCTGCTTCGTTCCTTCATCCACCAGATCTGTCATGGGCGCCATTTCGACAAGGCCGGTATCCATCCCTTCCCAGTAATGCTTTCCGATGAGCCTGTTGCGGTTGCACTCGCTGATCCTGTCCGCAAAAAAGGGACTCCAGTCAAAAACGCAGGCCGTCAGATAGGTGTCCGGAAACAGTTCATGGTTGTCCCGGTTGTTCCCGATCGTAAGGATCCCGTTTTCGTCAGCGACTTTTAACGGCATAATGGTATTGGTCTGCAGCGTCAGGACATCGATCTCCTGCTCCTTGATCAGTTTCCTGGTCACGGTCTGCGCGATCTTGTCATTGTTCCAGTTGTTGGTATAACGCACGTAAACAACGGCATCCGGATTGACTTTTCTGACGCCGATGGTAAATGCGTTTGCCTGTCTGATCGTCTCCGGTGTCGGAGATGCGATGATATAGCCTATCTTGTTGGTTTTTGTTGATTTTCCCGCTACGATCCCTGTCAGGTAGCGGACCTGATAGACACGTCCAAGATAAGAACAATAATTGCCGGCCGACTGGGTGCCGGTGGCATTCAGAAAATAGATATCGGGATATTGCTCTGCAAGCTCGAGGATCAGCGGCTCATACACATAGGAATCACAGACGATGATCCCGTAACCGGCCGTGATCAGTTCTTTGACCAGTTTTGTGAACCGCTCATCCGGCTGCACATTATCGTAATAAGTGACCGTCGCGCCGCTTCCGAGTTCATAACGGCGCATTCCCTCATACTGCGCCTGGCAGTAACTTAAGTCATCCCTGCTCCCGTTCATCAGAAGCGCGATCTTTTTATCTTCCGTTTCCGCATCCGCCTTGCGCATGGTCAGCTGGATCAGAAACAGACCGGCAAGAAAGCATATGATGATCCCGAGAATGATAAAGTACGTCTTCTTCATACATTGCCCGTCAGCCTTTCAGGAAGAAGTTGTCGACCGCGCTCACAATGGCGCTTTGCGGCAGACTCTTGAGAAGGTAGCTTTCCGGATTCAGGCTTAAGACTTCCGAGATCGTCTGTCTGTCGCCCTTTGCGGTCAGGAACATGATGGGAATGTCTTTCATCTGCTCTTCGCTCCGGATCATCTCAAAGATCTGAGGTCCTTTCACTATAGGCATTTCATAGTCCAAAAGGATCAGATCCACTCTGGTTTTGATCAGAAGCTGGATCGCGTTCATTCCGGAATTTGCGGTGTATACTTTATATCCGGCAGCCGAAAAAGAGGCTTTTAAGGTACGGAGCATCGTAGCATCATCATCGACCACAAGAATGCTTTTGGGCGGTTCTCCGGTCCTGTCGACATTTTCCGCATAGCGGATCGCATCCGCCACCTCGTCCGTACGATACGGTCTTACAAAAGCGTCCGCGAGGACTCCCGGCGGAAAGATCTTCTCCGCTTCCCGGATCTCCTCGTCGGTACCCAGCAGGAACAGACGGATCATCACCCCGGATACGACTTTCTTCTTGATGTATTCGAGCACATTGAGATTTCCGGCATTCCTCTTTGCAGAGCCTGTCTCATTCTGCAGATACAGCAGAATATCCGACGGAGGCTCTTTTAATGCAGCGAGCTCTTTCTTGTCGGTGGTAGCCTGCGTGACATGCAGGCCTTCGCCTTCAAGGCCGTCCGCCAGGGCACTGACCAGCATTGATTTTTTATCGGAAAGAAGCAGAACTGCCGTTTCCATGATAACCTTCTCCTTACAACGCGATCTTCCTTAAAAAATCGTTTTCAACCACTTAGGAAATTGCGTCAAATTTGCATAATCCCTTGCAAAGGCCGCAGCCGTTGCACATCGTATCATTGATGACGGTGAAGCCGTCTTCCCCTTTTGTGATCGCGGGGCAGCCCGGCTTTAAGCAGGCGCCGCATTTCCTGCATTTTGCAGGATCCACTACGCACCGTTTGGTCACGGGAGCCTTGTTCAGCAGCACGCAGGGAGACTTGGTGATGATCACGGAGACTTCATCCTTGGCAACCTCTCTCTTCACCACTTCCGCCAGTTTCTCGGTATCGAACGCGTTTACTTCTTCCACATTCCTGATCCCGAGCGACTTGCACAGTTCCATGATATTGATGGCAGGAACCAAATCACCCTGTAAAGTCTTGCCGGTTGCCGCATGGTCCTGATGACCGGTCATGCCGGTCGTGGAATTGTCAAGGATCATGACCGTTCCGGTGCCCTGATTGTAAACCATGTTGATCAGGGAATTGATGCCTGTATGCATAAATGTGGAATCACCGATCACGGCAACCCAGTTTTTGATATAGTCTTTCCCTTTTGCCTTCTCCATGCCGTGCAGTGTCGAAATGGACGCGCCCATGCAGACCGTGGTATCGATCACGGAAAGCGGCGGTACGGCTCCGAGAGTATAGCAGCCGATATCGCCTGCCGCATGGATCTTCAGTCTGTTCAGCACGGAATAGACGCTTCTGTGCGGGCAGCCGGGGCAAAGAATGGGCGGACGCATCGGAACCTGCGCCGGCGCGCTGATCTCAAGATCCTGCTTCAGCACCGCTTTTCTTAACAGATTCGCGCTGTACTCTCCCTGCACGGTAAAGATCTCTTTTCCGATGGCTTTGATCCCCCAGGATTTTACCTGCGTCTCGATCAGAGGATCCAGCTCCTCTACGATATAGAGTGTGTCGACTTTCGCTGCAAAATCCTCGATCAGCTTTCTCGGCAGCGGATTGACCAGTCCCAGCTTCAGTACCGAAGCCTCGGGAAGCGCTTCTTTTACATACTGGTAAGGGATCCCGCTTGTGATCACGCCGATCTTTGTGTCGTTCATTTCAACACGGTTAATGTCAAAATCACAGGAATCAACGATCAGCTTCTTCTCGCGTTCTTCCACGGCCAGATGACGGATCTTCGCGTTGCCGGGCATCATGACGTTTTTGACAACGTTTCGCTCATAAACCTTGTCCGTCACTTCGTTCCTCTCACAGAGTGTTACCAGTCCCTGAGAATGTGCCAGTCTTGTGGTCGTTCTTAAAATAACGGGTGTATCGTATTTCTCGCTCAAGTCAAAAGCAAACTTCATGAAGTCCTTTGCTTCCTGCGAATCCGAAGGTTCCAAAACCGGAACCTGCGCGGCTCTTGCCACCATGCGGGAATCCTGCTCATTCTGGGAAGAATAGAGTCCCGGATCGTCTGCCGCAACAAGCACCAGTCCGCCGGTCACGCCGATGTAGGAAACCGTATAGAGCGGGTCCGCGGCAACGTTCACGCCGACATGTTTCATGGATGCCATGGCGCGGACCCCGCTGATGGATGCGCCGATCGCCACCTCCATGGCTACTTTCTCATTCGGCGACCATTCGCAGTAAAGACTGTCTTTGTACTGAACCAGATTTTCGCTGATCTCCGTGCTTGGTGTTCCCGGATAGGCCGCGCTGACCTTGACCCCCGCTTCATAAGCCCCGCGGGCGATCGCCTCGTTTCCAAGCATCATGACTTTATCGTTTTGCATGTGTGTGATTCCTTTTGTGTTATTTATTTTGGCCTTGTTCTGCCGCTTTTGGGGCCGGAGCCGGAACACGATTTTCTGCGCAAATCGTGTCAAACCTCAACAACCCAGCCGGCAGGTCCTTCGATCTTACCAAGCTGGATGCCTGTTACGGTATCGTAAAGTTTCTGAGAGAGTTCCCCGATCCCGCCGTCTGCGATCTGGAATACCTTTTCGCCGCAGCGAAGGTGTCCGACCGGTGAAATGACTGCTGCCGTGCCGGAGCCCCAGCACTCTTCCAGACTGCCGTTCTCTGCTGCTTCAAACAGTTCTTCCGCGGAAACCCTGCGCTCTTCCACAGGCAGTCCCCAGGATCTGCACAACTGAATGCAGGAATCCCTGGTAACGCCCGGCAGGATCGAACCGTTCAGTTTCGGGGTCACAACAGTGCCGTTGATCTTAAAGAAGATGTTCATGGCACCGACTTCTTCGATGTACTTGCGCTCTACGCCGTCAAGCCACAGCACCTGGGAATAACCCTCGTCATGCGCTTTGACCTGTGCCTTCAGGCTGGCCACATAGTTGGCGCCTGTCTTGGCTTCGCCGACACCGCCTCTGACGGCTCTGACATAATCATCCTCGATCCAGATCTTGACCGGATCCAGGCCTTCGGGATAGTAAGCGCCTACGGGCGAAAGAATGATCAGGAACAGATAAGTATCGGAAGGACGGACACCGAGGAACGGATCCGTCGCGATGATGAACGGTCTGATGTAAAGGGATGTGCCGGGTTTGGTCGGGATCCACGCCTCATCCATTTTCACGATCGCCTTGATGGCCTGCAGGAAATCCTCAGCGGGGATCTCGGGAATGCAGATCCTGCGGTTCGTATTGTTGGCACGCTCGATATTCTTGTCCGGGCGGAACAGAAGCGTTCTTCCGTCATCCGCTTTGTAAGCTTTCAAGCCTTCGAACATTTCCTGTCCGTAATGAAAAACCATGGCACTCGGCTGAAGCTCGATCGCCTGATAAGGAATGATCCTGGGATCATGCCATCCCTTTCCGGTCTCATAGTTCATTGCGAACATATGATCCGTAAAAATCGTGCCGAAGGTCAGCGGATTATCCGCACCGGGGATCGGCTTCGGGTTTGTCGTCTTTTCCACTCTGATGTTTAACACTGTCTCACACTTCCTTTTCTTTCATGATAAAAATCATTACTTATATTTATACACAATACGGAATAATTATCATTCAATTATTGAACAATGTCAAGCGTCTGTGCTATACTGAATGCGGGTTAAATCAATTGTTTTGCGGGGGCTTTTCAATGCCGTTCTTTGAGAACATTCAGAACCTTCTGAATCAGGAGATCACCGCCGAAAACGAATCCAAAGAAATGACGGTTCTGGTCCGGATCCTGTCCATCGTGGATGCGGTAGTATGCCTTCTGTATGCATTTTTCTTCCCGTCGCGCGGCATATGGGCCATTCTGTTCTTTGCATTCTTTGCCGCATTAAATATCGCTGTTCTTTTTGCAACCTATCGCCTTCGTTCCGTAGTGACCACCACCATGCATTGTCTGATCCTTGCCTTGTTTATCGTGGTCTTCTGTCTGCTTTATGACGACAACAAGCTCGGGCTTCGATTTTCACTCTTCACGCTGATCCCGCTGGTCTATTACAGAGTGGACATGAAACGATGGCTTCAGGTTCTGATCTCCACATCCTGCTGCATTCTTTCCGTGGTCCTGGGTTTAATGGCGCTCTTTCGCGGTCCCAGAATCTTTTTGAATACTTCTCTCATGGTTTTTTCCGTGATCTTAAACACCATTGCCATCACGTTTAAGCTCGTCATCATTTCCCTGTATTATTACCGCAAATTCGCGGCCGGCGAATCCAAGATCGTCGCTTATTCCAAGAAGCTTGAACAGCTGGCCGGCGCCGATGCGCTTACGGGGTTAAACAACCGCCGCAGCATGGAAGATCATCTGAATATGATGGCTGAGAAATATCCCACGCAGAACGAGCCGTTTTCCATCTGCATCTGCGATATCGATTTTTTCAAAAAGGTAAACGATACTTACGGACATGACGCGGGTGATTTTATCCTCAAACGTCTCGCCACGATCTTCAAAATGTTCATGGCCGACAAGGGAACCGCCGCAAGATGGGGCGGCGAGGAATTTCTGCTGGTCTTTGACCGCATGAACGGGGATGATGTTTTCGTGGAACTGTCCAACCTGAAGCGGCAGATCGAAAAGACCGAATTCCAGTACAAGACGCAGACCATCAAGATCACGCTGACCTTCGGACTGGAGGAATATGATTTCTATGCCGGCATCCAGGAGACCATCGCTCATGCTGATGAGAAGCTGTATCAGGGTAAAAATCAAGGCCGCAACTGTGTTGTCTACTAGTCCGGCCCTGTTCGTTCATTCTTCTCTCTTTTTTAGCGCTGGATCCTGACCCTTCGCTCTTTCGACGGTTCTTAATCTTTCACTCTTTCCCAACGCTGAAATGTATATTCGAGGTTGAAATACGTCTGTTCTTCACTCTCGCCGGTCATCTGCCAGGCGGGATCTTTTTCGAGGTTCGGAAAATAGGCGTCCGCTTCATAGGCCTGATCGCATTTTGTCACGATGGCCGTGTCGCAGTACGGCAGAAGCTGCCGGTAGATGCTGTCACCGCCGATCACGTAGATATCCTCCGGCGGATATTTTTTTGCTTCTTCCAGTACTTCTTCCACGGAATGCACAACGACGGCATCCGGGGCGCTGAACATTTCGTCCCTTGTCAGGATGATGTTGGTGCGGCCTTTTAATGGCTGGCCCTGGGGAAACGTCGCGAGCGTCTTGCGGCCAAGGATCACGACTTTGCCGAGTGTCTCGTTCCGGAACATCTTCATGTCGTTCGGGATGCTGACGAGAAGTTTGCCTTTGTTGCCGATGGCCCAGTTCTTATCGACATTTACGATCACATTCATGGTTCGTCCTCCGTTTGTTCTATATCATGATCCGCATAACATCCTTCCTCCCTTACTCCGTACGGTCGTCGGGATGTATGCGGATCACTTCTCCGTCTTTCTCTGCCATGTCGAAAGTTCTGCCGCGGTCCCGTGACGGAAGCAGCCCACCGACCGTACGGAGTAAGGAAGGAGGGGTGTTTCCGGCCCGGGATCGCGGCAGATCGAAATCAATTCTCTCAGATCGCGATCGGGATATTCTCGATCTGCGGTCCGAACTGATAATTCTCAAGGCTTACGTCATCCTTGGTAAACGCGTAGAAATCCTTCACATCGGGATTCAGGTGAAAGACCGGAGCCGGATAGGGTTCCCGCTTGATCAATTCCTTGATGATCGGGATATGGCGGTCATAGATGTGCGCGTCCGCGATTACATGCACCAGTTCCCCGACGTTCATATTGCAGACCTGCGCGAACATGTGCACGAGCACCGCATACTGGACCACATTCCAGTTGTTGGCTGCAAGCACGTCCTGCGAACGCTGGTTTAGGATCGCATTCAGCGTCAGCTTGTCTTCGCCTTTCCTCTGCGTTACGTTAAACGTCATGCTGTAAGCGCAGGGATAGAGGTTCATCTCGTGCAGATCATGATGCACATAGATGTTTGTCATGATCCTTCTTGAGAACGGATTGTTCTTCAGGTCATAGAGCACGCGGTCGACCTGGTCCATCATGCCCTCTTTGTACTGGTGCTTCACGCTCATCTGATAGCCGTAAGCCTTGCCGATGGAACCGTCCTCATCCGCCCATTCATCCCAGATATGGCTGGAAAGATCATGGATATTGTTTGATTTTTTCTGCCAGATCCAGAGCAGTTCGTCTGTCGCCGACTTTAAGGCCGTCCTTCTGAGTGTCAGGATCGGAAATTCCTTTCGAAGATCATAGCGGTTGACGACACCGAATTGTTTGACCGTATAGGCACTGCTGCCGTCTTCCCACTTCGGGCGGACCTTTTCGCCTTCCGTGGAGCAGCCGTTGTCCAGGATGTCCGTACACATATCGATAAAGATCTTGTCTGCTAAGCTCATGTCTTTTCCTCTGATTCTGTTCTGATTCTGCAAGTGCTCTGCAATTACCTGGCACTGTCCCTGCTTTGCAGGCACAGCACGATTACCTGTCCCACTTGTCGCAAAGCGCGTTGATCTGGTCCGCGAACTTGCCCAGGTCCTTGTTTGCGCCGCCTTCGTTATGCTGAATGACCGTAAGCAGCCTCTGCCCTGCTGCCAGCAGTCTTTCGAAGACGGAAGATACCGTACGTTTCTTCTTGACCGTGATCGGAACGCCGACGGTTTCGACTTCCGCCGTATTCGTGATCAGGTCAAAGCGGGTGCCCGAATACGGCGCATAAGCATCCAGCGCGTATTCGTCATGCAGATACTCTGCGAATTCGTCCGTGACCGTATCGTCGCCGTGAACCACGAAGACGCGGGTGATATCGCTCTTGAAGCCTCTTACCCAGTCTGTCAGGCCTGCTTTGTCCGCGTGACCGCTCAGTCCCTTGATCGTCATGATCCTGGCTCTGACCTCGATCGTCTCACCGAAGAGTTTGACTTCTTTTGCGCCTTCCACGATGGAGCGGCCGAGTGTGCCGACGGCCTGATAGCCTACAAACAGGATCGTACACTCTTCTCTCCAGAGGTTGTGCTTCAGATGATGCCTGATACGCCCTGCTTCGCACATGCCGGATGCGGAAAGGATCACCTTCGGACTGTTGTTAAAGTTGATGCTTTTACTTTCTTCACTGGTGATCGAAAGGTTCAGGCCCGGGAACGTGATGGGGTTGATGCCCTTTTTGACCAGTTCCATGGCCGTATCGGAAAAGCATTCGTAGATGTTTTTGTTAAAGATCGTCGTGGCTTCCACCGCCAGCGGGCTGTCCACATAGACTTCAAAGTCCGGGCAGACCGTGACCAGTTTCTCGGCCTTGATCTGACGCAGGAAATACAGCATTTCCTGTGTGCGGCCGACGGCAAAACTCGGGATCACGACATTTCCGCCCTTTGCAAAGGTTTCATTGAGGATTTCGCTCAGTACTTTCACATAATCCGGCTTATCGCCCTCATGCAGCCTGTTGCCGTAGGTCGATTCGATGACCAGATAGTCGGTGTCCTCCACATAGGCGGGGTCCTTGATCAGCAGCTGGTTCCGGTTTCCGACGTCGCCCGAGAACGTGATCTTTCGCTCTTCGCCGTCTTCCGTAAGCCAGATCTCGATCGCTGCGGATCCGAGCAGGTGGCCCACATCCGTGAAGCGGATCTTGATCCCTTCGCACACTTCAACAACCGTGTTGTAATGGCAGGGCACGAGCCGTTTGATCGCGCCGTCCGCATCTTCCATGTTGTAAAGCGGCACGAATTCCTGCACGTCGGCGGAACGTTTCGCCTTTCTGTTGCGCCATTCCGCTTCCTGCATCTGAATGTGCGCGCTGTCACGCAGCATGATCGAACACAGATCTGCGGTTGCATCCGTGGCGTAGATCGCGCCGCGGAAGCCTTTCGCGTAAATATACGGCAGTTTGCCGGAGTGATCGATATGCGCATGCGTCAGGAACACATAGTCGATCAGGGATTCCTCGATCGGAAGATCCACATTTTCGTAGATGTCCTGTCCCTGTTCCATGCCGCAGTCGATCAGGATGTTTTTCCCGCAGGCCTCCAGATAATGGCAGCTGCCGGTCACTTCATGCGCCGCGCCGATAAAAGTCAGTTTCATAGGCTCCCCCCTTCTTCCTTCAGATTCATTATAAAAATCACTTCGGTCCCTTTTATCTCAAAACGATCCGGAACATTTTCAGGGTCTGAACAGTCCGCAAAGATCCCACGGCTCATGAATGATCCCGTCGGGGTCCTTGACTTTCCCAAATCCGTATGATGCAAAAACGATCGGAACCCCGGCCTCTTTGCAGGCATCCGCATCCATCTGTGTATCTCCGACATAAACCGGCTGTTTTAGCCCGTAACGCTCCGCGATCAGCCGGATATTGTCCGCTTTCAGAAGCCCCGTGTCCCCGGGACAGAGATGGTCCTTGAAAAAACACTCGAATCCCGTTTTCTCATAAAACAGTTCGACATAGCCTTCCTGGCAGTTGCTGACGATGAACAGCGGAAAGCGTTTCCCAAGCTCGGTAAGTGTCTCTTTCAGCTTCGGATACAAGATCCCCGGCGTTTTGGTCAGATATTCGTGTTCATAGTGGTAGCAGAGCGGTTTGTACTGTCTGCGGATCTCTTTTGATTTTTCGGGCAAAACATTGTCGATGATCACATCCATCGGCAGGCCGAAAAGGCCTTTCAACTGGTCGGCAGTGATCACAACATCCGTGATGCCCATGTCCGAAAGCGCATGATTCCAGGCCTGTTCGACAACCGGGGTGGAATCCCAGAGCGTGCCATCCACATCAAAGATCAGTCCGTCGGTAACCAGTTTCTCCATGATCGTTGCATCTCCTGTTCTGAAGTCTTAGCACCGGCGGCTTAAAGCTTGATATCCTTAAAGAAGCCCGCAAGGCTCGTGGTCGCTTCGCCCTCGTCATGATATTCAAAGGTTTCCTCCGCATCCGCTTCCACGTTGGTCACTTCTTCGAATTCCTTCATGGATAAGGACAGCTTGCCGTCTTTGACGTTCAGCAGTTTGACTTTGACCTGCTGCCCCTCTTTCAGGACTTCCGACGGGTTGTTCAGGCGCTTCTGGCTGATGCGGGAAATGTGAAGCAGTCCGGAAAGGCCGTTGCCGAGATCGATGAATGCGCCGTAAGGCATGATGGATTCGACTTTTCCTTCGAAGATCGTGCCCGGTACGAGTCTTGCTTTTCTGGCGTTCAGTTCTTCCTCGCGCTTCTTCTGCTCCACCTTTTTGGCGGAAAGCACCAGTTTGTTCTTCTCCTGGTCGACCGTGATCACGTTGACTTCCAGGTCTTTGCCGACAAAGGTGTTCAGATCCTCAACATAGGTCAGGGATAACTGGGAAGCCGGGATAAAGCCACGGATCCCTTCCGCGAATGCGATCACGCCGCCGTTTACGGCCTGGCTGACGTGCACGTTCAGAACAGCCTCTTCCTCTTTTTCCGCTTTCAGTTTTTCCCAAGAAAGCATCTGGAACGCCTGTTTCATGGAAAGCACGATGTTACCCTGTCCGTCATCGGTCTTAACGACCGTGCCCTGCACGCTGTCGCCCGCATGATAAGCCTCTTTGGCAACGAAAGTCGGATCTTCCGTGATCTCCGTCAGCGGAATGATGCCCTGTGCATAGTACTTTAAGTCAACGTAGATCGCCTCTTCCGTAACATCGACGACCGTACCCGTGAGGATATCGCCTTCTTCGACTTTACGGAAGGAACGTTCCAGTTCGTCCTTGTAGTCGTCCATGCTTTCCTTTTCCTGCGGCGCGGCACTTTCTTCCTTAACTTCCTCCGCAGCCTCTGCCACTTCCTGCGGTTTTACTGCCTCTTCCCGGTTCAGTTCCTGTGTGTCCATTGTTCCATCCTCCTGTGAAATTAAAACATTATAAATTTGCAGCGTGAATGCTTATCTGCGTTGTCTCATACGTCTGCGTTTTTTCTTTCTGCCTGAAAGCACCGCCATGATGATCGCCGCAACGAGCATGGCAACGATCACGACACCGGCAATGATCATCCCGATATAATAGCGGTTACTGTACGGATCATCCGGATTTGTGATAAAGCTGCCGCTCTTTGCATTTTTCAGCGCATCCTCCAAAGACCAGGTCGCACCGTTTTCATCCTGCAGGGTGACTTTCGGGCTTTCGCCTCCGCTCCCGGGTGCCCCCGTCAGTCCCACGTCCGATGATCCCACCGCGCCAAGCTGCACGCTTTCCACATCCGCGGGCAACATATCCGCCGGGATCGAGACCGGCGCAGAATCCGTAAACTTTTCATAGTTGTTGTAGACCCTCGCAACAAACGGTCCCCGGTATCCGTCCGGAACTTTGAAGGTCCCCTGCATCGAAGAAGCCCCCGCGTCCCAGACGTTCAGATGCATGAATCCGTTTTCTTCATCCGCCGCCAGATCCTGTGTGTCGAGGTCAAAATACATCAGCTTGGCACGCTCGTTTGGCTCGACCGCGCTGACTGTATAAGTCAATACACCTGTTATTTTATCATAGGAATCTATTGTAAATGCAACATTTTCCGGTGGCGTTGTCACGTCATCCATCTGTCCTGCCGGGACCGGTACGGTCAATTCTCCGTTGACGCCCGCCTGCACCATGCCCTTCTTGGCACCATAGTAATCCGCGATGGCTGTAGCATCCAAGATCCCCATATGCCTCCAGGCTTCCTCGTCGCCGAGTCTGGAAAAGTCATGTTCATTGTCGAGATACCCGTGCTCCAAGATGATCGTCGGTATGCCTGCTTCCCTGCCCATGCGGATCAGGCCGTAATAATCTCCGTTTTTGCCGATCCTGGTCTTGATGCCCTTGCTGACGTTGCCGTCCTCGTTCCACCAGCTCATGACCGTCTGCGCAAGGGAGTAGCCTTTGGCGAATTCCTCCCCGTAGGCGGAGGTGAAGATCTCCGTACCGTAGAAACGGTGGTGGGCGCTGGCATTATAGTGTACGGAAATGAGGATATCGGCGCCAACGGACTTCGCAAAATCCACGCGGTCCTGCAAGCTCATGTGCACGTCATCCGTACGGGTCATATGCACGGTCAGGTTACCGTACTGGGACAGTTCATCAAACAGGGCCTGTGCCGTGATCAGATCAACGTTTTTCTCCATCACGCCGTTGTATCTTGCGCCCGAATCGGTCTCATCCTTCATGCCCTCCCCGCCGTGGCCGGGGTCGATCACGATGACTACATTCTCATACGCCATAACCTGTACCGGGAAAACGCAGGACATAAAATAAGCACCAATGCAGAAAAACACCGGCGCAACCCATTTGGTAAAGATCACCCTGCCCCACGCTCTCATACACTACCTCTTGTATCTCCTTTGCATCATTATAACAAATTCTAGTGGCCGATACAACCTTTGCAAAAAGGTTTGGGGGCATAATCATTTGACAGTCTCTGCCGTAGTTTCTATAATAAAATTGTTTTTATTTTCCTATTACAAATGTAAACAAGAGGGAGGAAACAAAAATGAAAAAATATGTTGCGGAATTTATCGGAACAGCGGTTCTGGTACTGATGGGATGCGGCACGGCCATGCTGGTCGGCTGTGATTCGATGGACGGCTGCGGCTATCTCCTGACAGCCCTTGCCTTCGGTCTTTCCATTGTTGCCATGGCATACAGCATCGGCAATATCAGTGGGTGTCATGTGAATCCTGCGGTATCTCTTGCGGTTCTGATCAATAAAGGCATGAGCGTCCGTGATTTTATCGGCTATGTCATCGCGCAGATCCTCGGCGCTTTCGCAGGCTGCGGCATTCTGGCAGCGATCTTTGCCATCGGTGACGTGCCCGATATGACCGGTTCTTTCGGTGCCAACGGACTTACCGGTGTTTTCGACAGCGCCATCGCCGGCCTGATCGTTGAGATCGTGCTGACCTGCATCTTCGTCATGACGATCCTCGGCGTTACTTCCAAAAAAGCAAATCACGGCTCTTTCGGCGGTCTTGTGATCGGCCTGACCCTGACATTCGTTCACATCTTCGGGATCGGCCTGACAGGCACCAGCGTGAACCCCGCAAGAAGCATTGCACCGGCTGTATTTTCGGCGATCATCGGTGATCCGACGCCCGCGATCTCTTTGTGGGTATTCATCGTCGGTCCGTTTGTCGGCGCAGCACTGGCAGCCATCATCTACCGCGCTCTCGAATCCGAGAAGAAATAACCTGAAACTGTTTGGAAAAGAGGTCCCCTATGAAAATCGGATGTGTCAAAGAAATCAAAAACAATGAATTCCGTGTCGGCTTAACACCCGACAATGTCAGGGCATATGTCAGCGCCGGACACCATGTTTATGTGGAAAAAGGGGCCGGAACAGGCTCCGGGTTTACGGACAACGAATATGTGGACGCGGGCGCTTCCCTGATGGACGAACCCGAAGAGATCTGGAAGCTCGTTGACATGATGGTCAAAGTCAAGGAGCCCCTGGAATCCGAATACCCGTATTTCCACGACGGCCTGATCCTGTATACTTATCTGCACCTTGCAGCCGACAAGCAGCAGATGGATGCGCTTTTAAACGGAAAAGTCAAAGCCGTGGCCTATGAGACCCTGCAGGAAAAAGATCATTCCCTGCCGCTTCTTGCGCCGATGAGCCAGATCGCCGGCCGCCTGTCCATCCAGGAAGGCGCCAAATATCTGGAAAAGCGCTTCGGAGGCGAAGGGATCCTGCTTGCAGGCGTTCCGGGCACCCCGAAGGCCAACGTTGTGATCCTCGGCGGCGGCACCGTAGGCATGAATGCCTGCAAGATCGCGGTCGGCATGGGCGCAAACGTCTCCATTCTGGATATCAGCCTAAAACGGCTTGAGGAACTGGATAATCTGTTCGGCGCGCACATTCAGACGCTGGTCTCCAATGACAGCAACGTGGAGCGTGTGTTAAAGGATGCCGATCTGGTCATCGGCTCCGTTCTGATCCCCGGCGGTTCCACGCCGAAACTCTTTAAGAAGAAATATCTGAAGGAAATGAAGGACGGCGCCGTATTCGTGGATGTTGCCATCGACCAGGGCGGCTGCGGGGAAAGTTCCCGTGTGACCACGCATGACGATCCCGTCTTTATCGAAGAAGGCGTCGTACATTACTGTGTCGGCAACATGCCGGGCGCCGTTCCGCGCACGAGCACGATCGCACTGACAAACGCCACGATCCGCTACGGCCTCGAGATCGCCGCAAACGGGCTCGAGGAGGCCTGCAAAAAGAGTAAGGCCATTGCGCTTGGCGTAAACACCTATAACGGCAAGCTGACCAACAAAAATGTGGCTTTGGCGCACGGGTACGGCTATACGGAACTGGAAAGCCTGATCGGCTAAGCCGCTTTCGTACGACCCGGAAAAATGCACAAATAAACAGGTCCCGCTTCACGGCAGGACCTGTTTTTATTGTTACAGCCGGTCATTTTCATATTGCGGACCTTCTTTACGGGAACAAACCGGCTCAGCTCAGCCGGTTCGCAAGATTGTAGAGATTTGCGTAGATCCCGTCTTGTTTCAGAAGTTCTTCATGCGTTCCGCTTTCCGCGATCCCGTCTTCCGTCAGCACCAGGATCCTGTCGGCATTGCGGATCGTAGAGAGGCGGTGCGCCACGGTCAGCGTCGTGCGGCCCTCGGAAAGCCTGTTCAGAGACTCCGCGACAAGGTATTCGCTCTCGTTGTCAAGCGCCGAGGTTGCTTCGTCTAAGATCAGGATCGGCGGATTCTTTAAGAACACCCTGGCGATGCTTAATCGCTGTTTCTGTCCGCCGGACAGCTTCACGCCACGCTCCCCGATATAGGTATCATATCCGTCCTTAAGCTCCCGGATAAAATCATCCGCACCGGCCTTTTTGGCCGCTTCGACCACTTCTTCACGTGTCGCATCGGTCCTTCCGTAGACAATGTTTTCATAAACAGTGCCGGAAAACAGGTAAACGTCCTGCTGCACGATCCCGATGCTCTGCCGTAAGCTCTTCAGCGTATATTTCCTGATGTCCACACCGTCCAGTGTGATCTTTCCTTCACTGATGTCATAAAAACGCGGGATCAGGTTGCAGAGCGTGGTCTTTCCGCCGCCGGAAGGCCCGACAAAAGCCACCTTTTCTCCCGCCCGGATGGTCAGGTTCAGGTTCTTGAACACCTGATTGTGATCATCCGAATACGCAAAACTGACATTTTCAAACGAAATGTTCCCTTTCGGATCCACAAGGGGAACAGCATCCGGCTCGTCAAAGATCTCGATATCGGCATCCATGATCTGTAAGAACCTGTCGATTCCGGTCATGCCGCGCTGGAACTGCTCCGTGAATTCGATGATCCTGCGGATCGTCGCGATCAGTGTCGTGATATACAGAAGGTAGGCAACCAGATCGCCGGGTTCGATCGCATGGTGCAGTAAAAAGATGCTGCCGAGGATCAGCACGGCCAGGTACATGACGGCGTCAAAGATCTTCATATCCGTGTGGAACCAGGACATCAGGGCATAAAACTCTTTCTTCAGGTCAAAGAAGCGTACGTTGTTCTTCTCGAATTTCTTCTCCTCAAGCGTCTCGTTGGTAAAGGCCTTGACGACCCGGTGTCCGAGAAGGGAATCCTCTATGGAGGCGTTCAGTTCTCCGATCTGTACGCGCTGGGCTTTCTGCACCCTGCGCAGCTTCCTGTTGACTCGGATGCACACAAATAGCATGATGGGGAAAAACAGAAAGACCATCAGCGTTAAGGGCACGTTGATCGTCAACAGGACAATGAAAGAGATCGTAAACTTCAAAAAAGCGATCAGAAACTCTTCCGGACAGTGATGCGCAAATTCCGTCACGTCGAACAGATCGTTCGTGATCCGGCCCATGATCTGGCCGATCTTCGTATTGTTGTAATAGGTATCGGAAAGCTTCTGCAGATGCGCATAGGCGTCCGTACGCATGTCCGTTTCGATACGGGTCCCCATGACATGCCCCATGTTGATCGTATAATATCCTGCCGCGCAGTCCACGATCCTTAAGAACAGATAGATCCCGCCAAGCTGCAGGATGACTTTCATGGACAGCTCTTCCGCCCCGGTGATCCCGATGTTTGTGATATAACGCATGATCATCGGCAGCGCCAGGTCACAGCCGGTCGTCAACGCGGCGCAGAACAGATCCGTATACAAGGTCAGCTTGTACTTCATCAGATACGGGAAAAACCGCCGGAACAGATCTCCTGTCGAATATTCTCTTTTCTCTGCCGCCACGTTGCTCATCAAAATATCCTCTGTCCGTATCCCGGACAGCCGTCCTCTTTTCGTATTTCAGACTATTGTATCATATTTCCGTTTTCAGGCAAGTGCATAAAAATCAAGAGCGGATGCTGTCATCATTACCGGCACCCGCTCTTTACACTACATTTTCTACATCCAATGGACTATACCTCACTTTTGGTGATTTATACTGTAGTTCCGTATTCAGTTGTGTTCCGTAACACCGGATGTCCTTCTCGTACTATCTCTGTTCTCACAGTACCTGCTTCTCATCGCATTGGCTCATCTCTTGTTACGTCTATTCTGTCAAAAACTAATATTTAGGTGGACTGTACCTCCTTTACTTAGCATCGACATCTTGTTGATCTGATTCTTAAGATCCTTTCTGTTCTCTTCTCTCTTGGTATGTACTGATTATAATCCAGGGCTTTTAAATTGTCAATACTTTTTTTGATTTTTATTTTTATTTTCTATTTTCTTAATTGTATTTATCTTATTATTTGTTAATATTGTTTGATTTGTTTAAATTATTCGATTATTTCAGTCGGTTCATCCGGACTGTACAGGGGAACAAAAAGCCTTTCTCCGCAGGATAAACCTGCAAAAAAAGCAACAAAGCCGGAAATGCCGGTTCTGTTGCTTTGATTTTTCACGCCGTTCTGTCTGTTTGCAGGAAAACCTTACTGATATTCCGACAGGATCTTTCTGGCCGTATCCGGCTCATTTGAAACGGAAAGCACAGCAAAATTTCCCGATTCCACGATCACCGCTTCATTCAGCTTATCGAGTTCTTCGGGAACATAGTCTTCGTAATTTACTTTCTGTTCCGCAACACGCGCTTCCAGAGCCGCCTTTGCCTTATCCGCGTCCGCTTGCGAAGCGCATTCGAGGACCACGATCTCCTCCGCGGTCCAGCCGCTGGTCTCATAGATCGCGGCGTTCTTCACTTCAATATCGGAAAGATTCAGGAACATGGATGCCGTATCCAGTCCCATGGAGCTCAGCTCATCCTGGTATGCGATCTCATTCAGCAGTCTTTTGGAAACCTCATCAACATTCATGGCACTTTTCGATCCGCAGGCGGTAAGCAAAGCCAGACCTACGATCAAAAGTGCTGCGATCACCCTTTTTTTCATTTTTATACTCCTCCTATTCTTTGCCCTCATTGATCTTCATATATCATGGAAACTGCCGGATCAGAAGATCACCGCGTGGGTACGCAGGTATTCCTTCCAAAGTTCCATATACCCGGCTTTCAGGTGGATCCCGTCTCCGGCCATCTCCGGCATCAGACTGCCGTCCGGCTCCGAAACCACCGGTTTGATATCGATATAATAACACTGATGCTCTTCCGCATACTGCTTCAGCGCCTCATTTCTGGCGTTGATGTTTTCATTGGAATGCGTGTGGTCGGTGCGCGATTTTTCGGCCGTCACCGGCAGGATCGCATGCGTATAAATGATGGCACGGGGCTCCATCTGCCTGATCTTCGTGACAAATTCATCATAGACCTTGATGAATGACGCATCGCTGCCGCCGAGCTCGTTCAGTCCGACTTTGATATAGACCTTCGTGAACTGGTCATAGGGCAGCGCATCAAAGATCGGTACTTTCCCGTTCGGCGTCTGTACGACCGGCATCGTCTCGTAGCGGAAAATGGAAAACGAAGTGACCGCGTAGAATGTCGCGTTGGTCAGCCCCGAATACATGCCAAAGCCCAGCATTCTGGAGTCTCCGATAAAAAGCGCATCGTCAAAATAGCTCAGATCCACTGTCGAGAACGGCAGCGGATAGTTGGCATTCGGATCATTGATGACCGTTGTGGAAGGCGCGGATGACCCGTCATCGGCAGGCTTGTAGACAATGATATCATTGGTGCCCGCGCTGATGACTTCGCCGATCCCGGCGATCTCGGAAGAAGCGCCGACGGCAAACTCCGTCTTCTTCGTATCCTCTTCCGTATCTTCTCCGGCTTCTTCGCTCGTCTGAGCCTCGTCTGCAGGCTCCTCAGCCTCATATTCTCCGAGGTCGACCGTGATCTTCTCGCTTGCCGCCGCAAAAATGGATTCATACTCTTCCTGCGCGGCCTGTACGGCTTCGTCCACATCTTTGCCGGTCACCGCTCCGTAAAGATCATGCGGTTTGATCTCCAGATCAACCATTGCAAGCAGGCCGCCTGCGCCGATGGCAATGATCACCGTCACGATGAGCGCAACGACGACCGCAAAGATCCTGAGTCCGCGCTTTGGTTGCCGGTTGTCGATGTCCGTCCATACGGGCTCGCTCATCAAAGACTCGGGCGCAACGGGCGAAGCATCCGTGGGCTGCTCATAGGTCTCAGCACGTGGCTGTACGGCCGCATTCGATCTCGTAAAATCCTGCGTTTTTTGATTTTTATTTCTGTTCTTTCTGCTCATATTTCACACATCCGATATTGAAATCTTCCAACATTTTCCTCAGGATGTCAACCTGTAAAAATGATTATCTTCATTCAGGAAAGAGAAATTGTACAACAGCAGGATATCCGCGTCTTCATGCTCTTTCAGCAGCTCTGAAACACTGTCCGCATAGTATCTTAAGTCGACGACAACGATCTCATCATACTGATAGGTCAGAAACGGGAGCAGACAGTTCGCATAGGAATCCTTGAAAACGACCAGAGTCCTGCCGTTCCTCGCATTTTCCGCATGTATCGTGCAGATCTCGTCGTTCCCCCTAAGGAACATCGCATATTTATCGTAGATCTTCAGTTTCTCAAGGTCATACAGGCTGTCAAAACTGCCGTCCGAGCGCGTAAAAGAAGTGACCGGGATGTCGTAATAGGTCAGTGTGTCGCCGGGAAGACCGTTGTCTTTGTATTTTGCGTAAAGTGTTCCGTAAAAATCACGGACTTCCTGCTTCTGAAGCTCTTCAAGCTTAACGGGTGCGGGCAGGGATTTTTCCTGCACTTCCCGCAGGATCTGCTGTTCCTCAGCATTCTCTGTCTGCGCATCCTGAATATCGGACAACGCATTTACGATCTCAAGATAGCCAAGATAGGCCGCTTCCGTGGTCCAGTGGTGATCCGTTCTGTAGTACAGCTGCTCCTGTGTATGTGTCTGCAGCGGCTCGATCAGGTTTGCATAATTTCCGTTCGGAAGGGATCCGATCTTTTCGTAAAGATCACCCAGTTCCCTGCTCTGGTCGATCCGTATGCACCCTTTCGGCAGTTTGTCTTTGAGGATCTCGGAAGCATTCGGTGCGATCGCAACCGTAACGGGGCGGTCTGCCGATCCTAAAAAAGCAAGGATCGCGGCTTCGTTTTTGGAAAGCTGTGGGCTGACCCCGTAGCTTTTCTCAAAGAGATACCCGTCTTCTCCTAAGATCACGCCGTTATTCTCCCTGCTGAGCGTCAGACGGTTCAAAGCGGCCTTCACATCCACGAAAAACTCGCGAAACGGCAGCTGTTCCGTGGTATAGGTCTCGAACTTATCCATGAAGGAGCCGTCCGAAAGGCCCGAAAGGGTCACGGAAGGCCTGGTCTGCAGGGTGCGGTTTTCCTTCTGGGAAAAATCCTGCTGCGGCAAAAAGATATAGAGCACGAGCATCAGGACGATGATCAGGCCGAACAGGATGGGAAGGATGTATGCGGTTTGAAAATGACGGTTGTTCATGGTGTTTCCTTATCTCAAATCTCAAGCGATCCAATTCGAAATGCAATGCAGATTCGTAACGCTTCGCGTTACTCATCGCGCGGGACCGCGCTATATCTGCGTGCATGCGGTCACTCCCGTAAGCAAGCTTCCGGAGCGGCCGCCTGCATGCAGCTGCATTGCAGTCTCAGAACCGGAAGTATAAAAAGGGGTTATACCCTGCGTCGGCGAGGTAGGCAACCGAGGCAAACAGCAGCAACATGCTTAGGATGATCCCGGGAATCCTGTTTTTGATCTTCTCATAGAGCCCGGACAGCAGCGGTGTTGATAAAATAACACCAATTATCAAAACGACACCGTAGTTTCTAAGATAGTAGAGTGCGTCCTCTCCCGCCGTGAAGGAAAACAGCCTCCCAAAGAACACGCCGATCTCATGGAAATCCGTGATCGCAAACAGCATCCAGCTGAAGGCGATGAGCAGTTTTGCGTATACGGAAGCGATCACGGGATGGCGGTCCAGGAAGTTCTTTAAGAACAGTTTTTCGATCGCTAAGATCACGAAAAAGAACAGCCCCCAGAGCACAAAGTTCCAGTCAGCGCCATGCCAGAAGCCCGTCAGGGTCCAGACGACCAGCAGGTTTACATAAGTTCTTACCGTCCCTTTCCGGTTTCCCCCCAGCGGGATATAGACATATTCCCGAAACCACCCGGATAAAGTCATATGCCATCTGCGCCAGAATTCCGTGATGCTCTTGGACATATAAGGCATATCAAAGTTCTTCGGGAAATTGAAACCAAGCATCTTGCCGAGGCCGATCGCCATCAGGGAATAGCCGTTAAAGTCGAAATAGATCTGCAGACTGAAACTGAGCATAGCCAACCAGGCAAGCGGCATCGAAATGTTCTCATAGCCGATCTTTCCCGCTTCCGTCCAAAGAGAACCGACATTATTGGCGATCAGCACCTTGGAGGCAAGACCCAGGATAAAGACCGAGATCCCTTCGGAAATGTCCGAAAGCGTGATCTTTCTGTCATGCAGCGCGCTCTCCACCTCCGAATAGACCACGATGGGTCCTGCGATCAGCTGCGGAAACATGCAAAGATAGGTCCCGAGGGTCAGAAGAGAGCGCTCGGCCTTGACTTTTCCTTTATAAACATCAATGACATAGGAAGCGATCTGAAAGGTGTAGAAACTGATCCCGAGCGGCAGCGTCAGCGCAAGCGTTTTGATGTTCGCATGGGTCAGATTGTTGATGTTTTCGATAAAGAAATTGATGTATTTGAAAAAGATGAGCATCCCGAAGTCGAAAAGCATCGCCAGAAACAGAAAGAGTTTCCTGTTATGAAAGCGAGCGATCGCAAGACCTGCCAAATAGTTCACGAGGATCGACAACAGAAGAAGGAGCAGAAACTTCGGCTCCCCCCAACTGTAAAAGATCATGCTGCCGACCAGCAGGACTGCATTTTTAAACCGCGCAGGGCATAAATAATACAGAATAAAGAAGATCGGCAAAAACCAGAATAGAAATAATAAACTGCTGAAAATCATGATGTATTTATCTTGTACTCATCCTGATCCGCTTCTCCTGCGCAGTTTCAGATCAGCGGATATTTCTTTGTCAGTTCTTCGACGATGGCACGGGCCTTGGGCACTCCGGCCTCTCCCTCTTTGACCACAAACGCGATCGCTTCCGCAACCCGGTCCATATCTTCGGTATTTAAGCCTCTGGTAGTTGCGGCCGGTGTTCCGAGTCTGACGCCGGAGGTCACGAAAGGACTCTGCGGATCGTTGGGTACCGTGTTCTTGTTGGCTGTGATATGCGCCTGATCCAGAAGTTTTTCCACTTCCTTGCCGGTAAGACCTTCCTTGCGCAGATCAAGCAGCATCAGGTGATTGTCCGTTCCGCCGCTGACAATGTCGAGGCCCTGGTTCTTAAGACCCGTACAGAGCGCCTGGGCATTTGCCACGATATTGCCTGCATATTCTTTGAATTCCGGAGACAGCGCTTCCTTGAAGCAGACAGCCTTGGCCGCGATCACATGCATCAGCGGGCCGCCCTGGGTCCCGGGGAAAATAGCCTTATTGAAATTATACTTATCCGCCGCAGCCTGATTGCACATGATCATGCCACCTCTCGGACCTCTTAAGGTTTTGTGCGTCGTTGTCGTTACCACATCCGCATAAGGGATCGGGCTCTCATGATAACCAGTGACTACAAGTCCCGCAATATGCGCGATGTCCACCATCAGAACTGCGCCGACCTTGTCGCAGATCTCACGGAACCTTTTAAAATCGATCTTTCTCGCATATGCAGACGCCCCCGCAACGATCAGCTTCGGCTTGCATTCCATTGCGATCTTTTCCACTTCATCATAATCGATCACGCCGTCATCATTGACACCGTAAGGGACACAGTGGAAGTATTTTCCGGACAGGTTGACCGGTGAACCGTGGGAAAGATGTCCGCCGTGATCAAGGTTCATGCCCATAAAAGTGTCACCGGGTTCCATAACCGCAAAGAATACCGCCATATTGGCCTGTGCGCCGGAATGGGGCTGGACATTGACGTAATCGCAGTGGAACAGTTCTTTGGCACGTTCTCTGGCCAGTTCCTCCACAACATCCACACATTCGCATCCGCCGTAATAGCGCTTTCCGGGATATCCTTCCGCATATTTGTTGGTAAGCGGAGAACCCATTGCTGCCATGACCGCTTTGCTCACCCAGTTTTCCGAAGCGATCAGCTCAATGTGGCTGTTCTGGCGCTCCATTTCCGCTGTGATGGCATCCGCGATCTGCGGATCGTAGTTTTTGATCTCATCAAAAGAATACATGTCGGTAATTCCTTCCCTTCGTGTGGATTGTCTATCTTTAACATCATACCCATTTTGATTTGTGAAATCAAGGAAGATCAGCCAAATAATTCTTGTATCAGGCTAATAATTCTTGGGGTTTTACAGGCCGATATGCTTTTTGTAAACGGCAAACGCAGACGGCAGCGGATAGGTCTGTTTCAGCTCTTTTGCGGATGCAAAAACAAGGTCCGGACACTGTTCTCCGGATCCCGCCGCGATCCTGACCTCATAGGCGATCATATGCCACTCTTTGTGCGTAAAGATATGCTTCGCATCCTCGATCCGGCTGATATGCATAGGATCGACCGGTATGGTCATTAAATAAATAACAGCTGCTTCTTCATCCAGCCATCCGGCAGTATGCGGCAATTCGTAGAATCCGGAAAGCAGTCCCGGTTCTTTTCTTTTTCTGATCGCATAACGATCGGAGTCACGTAGCAGAAAAACCGTCATTTTTTCGATCTTTCTGGCTTTGCCTTTGGATCTGACGGGATAAGACAGTTCCTCCCCTGCCTGATGGGCTTTGCACAGATCACGGAGCGGACAAAGCGCGCACTGCGGAGTCCCGTTCGGCGTACAGATCACAGCGCCAAGGTCCATCATGGCCTGGTTAAAGGTCCCCGGGGCGTCTTTTGGGATCACATCATCAAGAGATGCTGCGATCTGTCTGCGGAAAGCCGGATCGGTGATATCCGTATCGTTGGCCGTAAGCCTGGTGCAGACGCGGAGCACATTCCCGTCCACCACCGCCCTTGGAATGCCAAAAGCGATGGATGCGATCGCTGCAGCCGTATAAGGCCCGATCCCCGGCAGCTTCAGCAGAGCCTCATGATCGGCAGGCAATTTTCCGCCCCACTCGTCCATGATATTCTGCGCGGCTTTCTGCAGGTTTTTTACCCTGCTGTAATAACCGAGCCCCTCCCAGAGTTTTAAGAGTTTTTCCTCCGGACAATGAGCAAGCGCCCCAACATCAGGCAGGGCGCTTATAAATCGTTCATAATACCCTTTGACCGCTTCCACTCTCGTCTGCTGCAGCATGATCTCAGAGACCCAGATCCGGTAGGGATCCGCAGTTTCCCGCCATGGCAGTTCTCTGGCATGCTCCCCATACCAGGCAAGCAGCGGCGTAACGATCTCAGCGTAATCTGTTTCCTTCATATTTCCCCATAACGCGCATATATTCGCGCAGTTCCTGATACTGCTCCGGAAGTTCCTGCGCATTCAGCCGGATGTCATGCGTGATGCAGATCGTCCGGATCATGTCTTTGGTCAGACGGTCGCGCATATTCGTGAGCATTTCCAGTTTGTCCGTGTAATTTCTGGCATCCAGAAGCCTTTCCAGTTCCGGATCAAGTTCCGTGCCTCCTGTTTGGTCAAAAGGCAGGTCCATTTCCTGTTTATTCGTATCTTCCATAAATCCCCTGATTCCTCCCATCTTATTTCCAGGGATCTCACTTCAGTAAAACCCCTTCGCATTCGCATCTTTGTTCAGTATACCCGAAATCGGCAGTCTTGTCACTTACAAAGAAAAGAGCAGACCGTTTCCGGTCTGCCCTTTGCATCTTTATTTCTGTTACAGGGCCTGTATTAAGGATCTGTAACGATTTTGACATTGATCTTATCCGCCACATCGCTTCCCTCAAAATATACATTTACGGGAACCGTTTTAGTGACTGCCTTGGTGATGGGCTTTTTGTTCTTCATCTCCACATAACCGGGTGCAAATTTCAGCCTGTAGACACCGTCGCTCACCTGTTCAAGCACATAAACGTCATCATAGGCCGTGCCCGCAAGTTCCACCCTGCTGACCGCATTGACCCCGGCAGTGCTTGTGACATTCATCGTCACGGTTCTGTCATAAACCCGGTTGATCAGCTTGCCGGCAACGCCGATCTTGGCGTCCGTCTTGCCGCGGGTAACCTTAAACGTGAAGGAGAACGGACACTCAACCAAATTATTCTCTGCATCTTTCAGATACAGGATCATATTTGCCTGATATGTTCCGGCCGTCAGGTTAAAACCGTCCTGCCTGCGGACCAGAATATCCCATCCATCCCTTTCAAACTTGAACTGACCTGTTACGGCCTTAACCTGATTCTTTACCTTAGTGGTAATATTATTGCATATATATCCCGCAAAAATCTTCTCCGGTTCAAATACATTCTTAATGGTAAGCGTTGCTTTGGCCGCGCTGTCATCTCTTACGGGATCGACCGCGCCCTTGACCTTGGCAGATGCGGAAGCCTCATTTTTAGACTTTGTGATATCAAGCACCTTGATCTTTGCGCTGACGGTCTTGGCTTTCAGCGTCACATTACTCTCCGGCACGACCGGTGTGATCTTCACTGTGCAGGACTTGCCGTATACGCTGGGCAGTCCGCTCATAACCGGAACCACTTCAATGGCATCATGGTCATTTATTTCCGTGTGATTAAAGATACCGGTAAAGGGAGCCGTGGTCTTCGCATCCGGTCCGACGATTTCCACGTTGTAGTCATAAATCTCCGGTTCCAGATTCGTGACCGGAATAAAGATCGTGCGATTATTATAAACAGGGTTGATCGTTACGGCAGTGACCCCGAGTTTCGGTGATACGGTCGACTGCGCGATCTTTCCGGTATAAGAAGCGGCTACCGTGACATTATTAAATTCAAAGCTAACGGTTGTTGTAGCCTGCATCTGTGCATAGCCTGCTTTCAAGAGAGCGAACGGCCTGGATTCATTGACGTAAAGAACACCGATCTCCTCGTCATAAGAATAATGCAGAAGATCCGTGATATCGGTTCCGTTTTTCAGAACCGTATTCCAATCCGGGCATTTGTCACGAACATTGAAATTCTTTCCGGTCAGCGTAATCGCAATTTCGGAATCGGGTACGCTGGCATCCAGAGCGCCCTTTCCTTTTACGGTAAGCGAACATTTCTCAGGATCCAGATTCTGCCGGCTTGGGATCGATACCGTGATCGTTTTGGAAGCCCCCGTCCTGCCGGTCTCCGTATTATTCGCAAAGAGAAGTACCTTGTATTTCTCTCCCGGTTTCCACTTGTCGGTGGCATTGATACATGCCCAGCCATAGGTATCGCCCGAACAATAATCAATACTCACGTCTAAAGGACTCGTTGTCTCATTAAACGCCACGTTCTTCGAATCCGTTACGATATAAGCAATGTCTGTGTCTTCCGTGGTGCCTTTGATGTCAAAATCAACCCATCTGCTGTCATCATACGGGTACGGCAATGTTGGATTGATCTGAATGGTGCTCTCCTTCGGTGTCACTGTCGGTGCACCGTTCTTAATCGCATAGGGAACGGAAACGTTGACATAATAATTTTCGGGCAGATTGAGTGCCGGATCATCGATAAATACCGCCAGTTTGACATTGCCCTTGCCGGTAGCCGGAAGCGCATCTGTCGAATTGACGGTTCCCTTCGTCGTATCCACGGTCAGACCCTGCGGAAGCTGCGCAGAAGCCGGGAAGATCGATCCTGCCTTCGCGCCCGTAAAGGTAACATTGAAGCCTTCCGTTCCGGCTTTGTAGGAATCAAAGTTCAGTGTTCCGACCGGCTTCACGGTCTTTGCTGTCGGCAGGGAACTGATGCAGGAGAACGAAACATTCTCCGACTGAAGCCAGTCTTCTTTCCCTTCAATCTCCACCTCAAACCAGACACTTGCCTTACATTTTTGCTTCAGCAGTTCTTTCATGGCAGTATCACTGCCGATCCAGCTCTTTGATACATTAAAGTTTAAGGTCTTTCCGTCTTCCATCACGGTAACATCCACGCATTCCGGAATGGACGGACCGGATCCGGCGGCCGCGCTGCTGTCGATAAAGACCTGTTTGATCGTATAATCCAGCGGCTTTGTACCGTTGTTTCTGATCACAAACGGCAACGTGTTTTCTTTTTTATATAGATCGATCTTCAAAGCCTGCTCCGGGATATGCGCTTCCCATACGACTTTTTCTTCTTCGGGAACGGTGACATTGACTGCGGTGCTGCTGTATACATAAGCGGCCTCACCCGTTGAATTTTCATACGGGTTCGGATCTTCATTATAGTACTTGGCCACAACATCCATATAAGCAGTCGACTTTGCGCCGGCCGTTATGAGAGCGGCTTCTGTTCCGCGCCCTATAATCTTCACGCCGTACAGTTCCTGCTTCATATTTATGGCACTGGGCCCAGCGCCTCTGTTCGTAAGTCCCCAGACAATCCTGTCCGGATTCAGAAGTGCTCCATCCGGGGCTCCTGCTGACACAACACAGGTCATGTTCGAACCTGCAGGGATCTGTTCATCTGCACTGAGACCTGCAACCGAAAGCGACGTTACATTGTAGCAGTAAGGATCATAAGTGACCGTACAAACGGAAGAAAGCCCGTCAAAATCGTTCTTCTGGTACACTGCTTTCAGATAAAAGACTTCGGCTACAGAAGGCATGGTGCTGATCGTTAATCGGATCTTGCCTCCTGCTACAGTAACCGAAGCGCCATTATAATTCGTTTCGGAACAGTCCTCACTACTTCCGATGAATGCACTGATATTAGAATGAAGGGTTTGATTTTCTTCACCCGAAAATCCGATCAGTTCCAGTTCATATGTGCCGGAGCTCTTGATCGTAAGTTCCGTTACGTTCAACGCAACCCCTTCAATGGTTATATTGCTGATGTCATTATCGGGGTTAACCGGGTCAGATTGGGTGTTATTGCCATTCATGTTCTCGCCGGTTTCCCCTTCATCCCCGGCAAGCAGTTCCTCTGCTTCAGCCTCCGAATCTTCCTGTGCGGGGTCTTCCTGTACAGCTTCCTCCTGCGTGGGCTCCTCCTCCACCGGCTCTTCCTGCGCAGGCTCCTCCACCAAAAGATCTTCGGGAACTTCCGCATTCTCAGCTTCAACCAGAAGTTCTGCCGTGCCCGCTACGGACAGATCCGCGATCGGATCCTCTGCGGCGCAGACGGTAAAGGACATGCACCATGTCAAGACATACATGGCAAGCCCCAGTCTCGTCAGCCTTGTTAACAGTCTTTTTTTCAGCATTGTTTACACCTCCGTGCCAAAAAATGAATGTCTGTAAATGAGAGTAAATTCCTAATCTACCTTATAAAAAGTTCAACACTAATCATACCATAAAAGGTGCAAAGAGAAAACTCTTTTCGGACTGATCGGTCGAAAAAAATACCTATCCGGTCACATTCCTTTTTCGACCGTATATAACGCAGCGCTTCCCGGCGCATTCGTATCCGGCACATATCTTGTCAGACCCGCGCCGCCCAGATAAAACAGCCTGCCGAATACGGAATCCGCAAGATCCGAAGACATCAGGGATATCGTTGCCTGCGTTCCGTCTGTATTCAGAACGACGGTATACCCTTCTCCCGCCTGTCCCTGTTCCTGCGGGAGGTCGTACAGTTTCCCGTCCCGAATGAGAAACAGGCGTTCCACTTTAAATGAGGGTGCGGCATCCCCCTGATCCTTAGATCCGGTATAGGCACGGTACGTCCCGTTTTCCTGTTCAACATGAAGCAGTACCGTTTCCCCGTCTGCATCGATCTGCCAGGTGGTTTTTCCTTCTTTGGGCGTAAACGCCGTCCTGTCCATCAGAAGCCTGAAAGGTTTTTCTTCCGGGTCCCCGTAGTATCCGAACTGCGCAAACCAGCCGGTGATCCGCGGCATGTCCGGTGTGATGAGCAGCGCAACCGGCGAAGCATCCTGCGGGAACAACAGATCCGAAAGGGTTTCCGCATCCTGTTTGCTGATGTTTTCTGCGATCAGACGCTCTTTTGCGTGATCATGGTCTGTCCGAAGCAGTTCGTCCATCAACTGCAGGGTGTCCCTGCTTTCTCCAAACAGCTCAAGCATTTTGTCCGTGGCATCGTCGCCGCTTCCCGCAAGCATCCTGAAAATATTGGCAGAAAGCGTCTCATCCTCCGTTGCAAACGCTCTGCCGACCCAGAATACGCGCTCACCGGACTGCGAGCCGCCGTCAAAAAGCGTGCGCCGCCTTGATTTTTCCTCAAAGAAATACCCGTAATCCCACCAGCTTGCCAGGATCGTATCCTCCCCGGTGTGCTCTCTGATATAAATCAGGGTCTCGTGCAGATTCCTGTTTACGGTAGGCACGGAATCGAGCGAGGAACGGTAAGCGCCGTACACTGCAGGAAACAGGGTCAGGATCACGATCATCCCGGCAAAGATCCTGTGATCCATCATCTTCTTTACGCGCATCAGTTCACAGATCGTGCCGACAAAAAGTCCGGCAAGGATCGCCGTCGATACGGCAAACAGCATAATGAAACGCCAGCTTCTGATCGCGAGAACACCCGTGATCAAAAACCAGAGGATCAGCAGAATGTACACAAAACGGATCTCTTTTTTGACCGTTTTGACGATCAGGATCACGCACATGGCAAGCGCCGCAAGAAACGGGATCATGCCGCCGATGGCATTGATGATGCCGATCTCCTGCCCGGATAAGACCTTCATCTGAAACAGGCCCGTCAGACCGCCTGCGATCAGAGCCGGTTTTCGCATCTCAGAGATCGAGATCAGCGCATTCGGGAACAGGCCGTCTGTGCTTAGAAAAACATTCTTCAGGTTTCGAAACAGGCTGCCGAACAGGTCCGGATTGGTGCAAACGATCAGGATCACAAAAGCCGCAAGAAAGACAGCCTCAATCAAAAACACCTTCCGGTCCGTGATTTTTCCTGCCTTTTTCTCTGAAAAATATGCAAGCAGCAGATAAATGAAAAGCGCACCCGCAAAAAGGGCAGCGTACATGTAGTAAATGTACCAGGACTGCAGAAGGGCAAGGAAACTCAGCAGAAACAGCACGCCGTATGCGATCCGCTTTCCCGTAAGCGCCTTTGTGTTTCCTTCCTGCTTCTTCTCTTTCAGGGACTCCACCAAAAGAACGCCCGAAAACAGCAGAAAACAGGACGTCCAGGAAATGACCGTATCCGTATCATAGAAGCCGGGAACCGTATGCACAAAATAACCGTAATTGATCGAGGCAAGCAGGGAAGAAACGATCGCCGCAAGAAAGCCTTTCAGACGGAATGCAAGGAGAAAGACGGGGATCACCACAAGCGCCGAGAGCAGGGTCCCCTGCCAGTAGGCGACCTGATCCAGAGAAAGATCCGTAAACAATGACAGGAATTTCTGCGCATAGACGGCAATGTAAGCCATCAGCGGGCGGTAATCGTATGCGCCTCTTCCGTATGGCGCAAAGCTCAGTGTATCCCAAGCCTTCCCGTCTTTGATCGTTTCTCCGGCATGGCCGTATAACGCAATATCTTTGGTCATGCGAAGATGATAATAGGAATCCATTTCGGTCAGGTACGGGACGCCTGTCTCAGGGTCCAGATAGTTTTCTCCGAGTTTCGTATTCACGCTGTGATTCACCAGGATCCTGAATGTGCAGGAAATCCCCATGATCAGCAGGATCAGGACGATCACCGCGATCGCTTTCTTATTCATAGGAGCACTCCGTTTCAAGTTAAGATACCTCCTTGTCAGCGCCGTGAAGATCACGGTTCCGGATCTTTTGGAACAGGTCTTTCAACATGGCATCTTTGCATATCAACAATAATAGCACATATATCACTGCGCCGGACACGACCTGAACGAGCAGGATCACGGGAGATGGCAGCGGCAGGTTGGATAAAAGCCTGACGCATAAAGCCATCGCAATACCCGCCGGGATCCGTTTTGCCGAATACTTACCGATCAGGCGCAGGGAAAGATATCCTTCGCAATAACGCAGCATCAGGGCCGAGATCAGCAGTTCCGCCGCAATGGATGCGATGACCGCTCCTTTTGCGCCTAAGTATGGGATCAGACAGAGGTTTAAGAGCAGGTTGCAGACGGCTCCTGCCACGATGTATTTTGTACTCTGCGTTCTTTTTCCGGCAGGGATATAGTACAGGATCCCGAGGCAGTTGCTGACCCCGATCACCGGAATGAGCGGAAGCATCATTACAAGAAGCGTTTCCGCCGGCGCAAATCCGTCCCCTAAGAACACCGGCACAAAGGTATGCGCGATCCCGAGCAGGCCGAAGGCAGCGCCGTATCCGAGCAGGAAAATGTAATCCATCGAAGACCGGATCCGCTCTCTGATCTCTTCATAGGCATGTCTGGAAAAAAGGTAGGACAGTCTGGCTGTCGCAACCTTGTTATAGATGATGAATGCCAATGCTTCTGCGATCGCGACCAGGCGGGATGCCTGCTCATAATACCCGTTCTGCGACGCATCGCGCCCGATCAGTCCGATCAGCGTCTTGTCGAGCACCAGATAGACCGACATGGCGGCCGTCGGAGCAAAATAGATGAGCGTCTTGCGAAAATGCGGCAGGATCTTCAGGCCTTTCAGGTCATCTTTTACCAGAAACCGCGGCAAAAACAGCCACATGGAAAGATTGGCGATAAAAACGGTGACCGCGCTCAAAAGGCAGAAAAGCAGCACATCTTCTTTGGTCCTTACGAATATCAGCAGCGCTGCTACGCCCGCGATCTGGACGATGCCGCCGGATAAGGCCAGCACGCGGACCCTCTCCAGTCCCATATAGAACCAGGAAATGTCAAACATCGTGCCCAGTAAAAACGGCGTAAGTACGATAAAGTACATTCTGTGCAGCGTTCCCATAAAGATCAGCACGCCCCACAGGATCAGGCAGACCGCACTGACTGCCATGCTCATAAACTCGATCTCCCAGAAGATCCTCGTAAAGCTACGTCTGTCATCCCTGTTTCTCGCGATCTCTCTTGTCCCGTAGGCTGCTGTCCCAAGCGAGGCGAACATCATGAAATACGAAATGACGGAATAGGAATAGCTGTATTCCCCGACGCCGTCTGCCCCGAGCACCCTCGAAATGTAGGGCATCATCAGGATAGGGATCGCATATAAGAGGATCTCATAGACCAGCCTGTAGATAAAATTCACCTTCAGATCCGGCTGTGCCCTGTTTTCATTGTTTTCAGGTCCTGCTTCCAAATGTCTTGCACCTTTCACACTTTGATCCGGTAAGCCACATGGATCTCCCGTTTGTTTTCGGGAGGAAGCCTGCGGTAGTTCCCGTACAGATCCGTTAAGATCCTCTCATAACCGGCAGGGATCGGGACTTTCAATCCGCAGAATACGGCATTCACCGTTTCCGTTAAAATTTTCGCATCATAATAAGCCTTCCGGTATGTTCCGCCGGCCGAAACACGCAAAATCCCTGTCTTCCCGGGATAATTCGCACTTCGCTCAAAGAGCCGCAGATAAAACCGGATCCCGCCAAGATGCGAAAAAATCGCACCGACAGCCCTCCGGAAGCGGTAGTAGGAACGGATCCTCCTGTTTGTTCCGCACGCCCTTTCGATCACCGGAGATGGGAACAGATAGTCCGGACAAAAGGAAGAAGCATAGAAGGAAAAATCATAAAACAGGGTACGGATTCCCCTTTCGATACGGTTTTTCGGATAGTTATCCACAAGAAAAATATCAAGGCCCACCATGTTGTACCGGGGATTCCCCATATAGATAAGCGACTCATAGACCGTATCTTTTTTGTAAAACTTCGGGATCTTAAAACAGTATCCGGGAGACTTCAACGGATCTGCAAGCAGGTAGTCTTTCCATTTTCCCGCTTTCTGCGCGTTGTAAAAAGCACGCCGGAATCTCTCGTACTCCTTCCTGGTCATCAGGATGTCGATATCATCATCCCAGGGAATAAACCCCTGATGCCTTACCGCTCCAAGAAGCGATCCGTATCCGAGCGTGTAGGAAATCCCGTTTTCCTCACAGATCTGCCTGAATTCCAGAAAAATCCCAAGAAGACAGTTCTGTAAGGCTGATAGTTCATCCTCCTTCAGTCTGTATGAGGCAAACCATTCCGAGTAGACCTCTTTTCCGGATCTCAAAAAATCAAACCGTATTCCCACGGGATCATTCTCCTCTTTTTCTCATTTTCCCATCATTCTCCCGATCCTGTTCGCTATGCGCTTCCTCCCTGCCCTCATAGAGTGCCAGCCTCTGCGACAGGTCACGAATCTGCACATTCTGCGAAGAGATCGTTAACGTCAGGAAAAATGCGATCACACAGAGAAAGATGAGTCCGAAGAAAAACAGCATGTTACTCGGTGTCTCAATGCCGAACAATGTACAGAAATAGGACAGGATCCCCGGAAAAGCGGTAACGACCATCATGGCCGCATCCAGGACCATCCAGGGCAGAACATATCTGACATCCGCTTTTTTCCTTTTCAGCATCAGGATCAGGAACAAAAGCACAAGGATCCAGATCACAAACAGAAAAATCTTTAATCGAAGGCTCATATCATCTCATCCTCTCCAAGATCACCGCGATAGTGACTTTTATCATATAATAGCAGGAAGAAAACAGCCGGATCGAGGATCTGCCGCCCTGCCTTGCTCTCATTTCGACAGGCGCCTGCGCAACGCGGAAGCCTTTTTTCAATACGCGGACCAGACTTTCGGGTTCCGGATAGTCCTGCGGGTAATCCGATGCAAATTCTGCGATCAGCGTGCTTTTTACCATGCGAAAGCCCGATGTGGGATCCGTGACCGCCGTTCCTGTCAGCAGGCGGATCAGCGCCGAAAAGAAACGGATCCCGATCCTGCGAAACGGCGTGGACTGGTCGCCCCGTTTCTCTATAAAGCGCGAACCGATGACCATGTCGGCCCCTTCCTGCACCAGCGTTTCGTACAACAGAGGCAGGTAAGCCGGATCATGCTGTCCGTCTCCGTCGATCTGCACCGCGATCTCATATCCGTTTTCCGCGGCGTATCTGTAGCCCGTCTGCACGGCGCCGCCGATCCCCAGATTCACCGGAAGATCCAGGCAAAAAACGTGATTTTTACGGCAAAGATCCAATGTGGAATCCTCAGATCCGTCATTGATCACGACGATATCGTAATCCGGCGCCTTTGCTCTGACATCCTCAACTTGCGCAACAATGGTATTTTCTTCATTGTACGCCGGTATGATCACCAGTTTTTTTAATGTATTGTCCATCGGGCCCTACCATTTCAGATCGATCCCGAGTCCTGCCGTCAGTTTCCCGTACATTCTGAGAAAATCACCCAGAAGACGGAGTTTGCAGATCTTATGGACCAGATACAGTTTCAGATTTGCGCCTTTGTGCGTGAGAACATAAGAAAGTTTCAGATACGGACTGTTCTTCCAAAACGGAAAAAATCTGTTCAGAAAAGCGATGTTTTTCCCGACGATCCGCTGAAGGTCCTTCCGGCTTTCCCCCTGCAGCCTGTGCGTTAAGGAAATCCCGAGGTTTAGGAATGCCGCCGTATCGAGATAAGGCAGAAGCGCCTGATCTTCACGCTCATAGATCTTTCTGACCGCGAGCATCGCCTTGCGGATGCCGGGGATCAGTTCTTTTCTGACCGAAGATACGATGGAGTCTTGTCTGATCGTGTAGCGGACCAGGGAGTCCTTCACAAATGCGAAGCGCTTTGCATGAAGATAAAGGAGCTGGGAGAACATCACATCATCAAGCGCGCCCGGAATCTCGTTGATCGTTCCCATGGATGTGAGCAGTTTCCTGCAAAAGATCTTATTCCACAGGGCAACATTGACTTCGAGCAGCAGGCCGGGATCGTTTCTGAAATCAAAACATTCATAGGCAAACCTTGTCATTTCCCGTGAATACCGCTTTGTTCCGCTCTCGTCAACGCGATCGAACCCGCAGCACGCAATATCGGCACCGTGTGATCTTGCCGCCCGGTACAGTTTCAGGGCATAATCCGGCAGCACATAATCATCCGGATCCGCAAAACCGATATATTCTCCGAGCGAATGCCTGATGCCGTCCATGCGGGCCTTCCAAACGCCCTCGTTCTCCTTATCGATCACCCGGATCCTGGCGTCCTTTTTTTCATAGTCGCGCAGGATCTCAAGACAGTGATCCGGAGAACCGTCGTTGATGCAGACGATCTCGATCTCCTGCAGGGTCTGCGCAAGCAGCGCATCCAGGCAGCGCTTCAGATAGCGTTCCACCTTGTAGCAGGGCACGATAATGCTGAGTTTGACTTCTTTGCGGTCTGTCCGGGCCATTCCGGTCTCCTCTTGTCACCCCCGGTCGTCAGATCCAACGGGGCATTGGGGTATTGTGGTATTGAGGTATTCAGATCTCTTCAATGTGAGATACGTATTCAAGGCTCGACAAAGCCTCGATGATCTCGCGGTGTGTCTTGTTCTTTTTCAGCTGCTCGTTTTCAATCGTCATGACGACCGTATAAACGCTGAGTTTGGTCTCACGGTAGGAACGGTTCAGTTCGATATCCTTGATCGACAGCCCGAGACGGCGCACCGTGGTGATAAAAGCATTCAGATAACGGCTTTCGGTCAGTTCCAGATGGATCTCCACATGCGCGGACCGGTTCTTTAAGAAGCCTTCCAAAGCCGACATGGCGGTCAGGCTGAACAGGAGCAGCAGGGTCGAAAAAACTGCCAGAATGTACTGTCCGGCCCCGCAGGCCATCCCGATGATACAGCAGGCCCAGAGCGCGACCGCAGTGGTCAATCCGAGGATCTGGTTCCTGGACGTGCGAAACAGGGAATGCACGCTCAGCGTGGCAGACGCGACAAGAAGCGCCGCCGACATTAAATAGATACCGTTATTTAACAGGTGCTGATCCAGGATCATTGCCGTCGCGGATGCAAGACCCATCAGCATAAACGTTCTAAGGCCTGCCGAATGGCGCTTGTTGGTCCGCTCGCATCCGATCACGGCGCCCAGCACCATTGCCAGAACAACGCGCAAAAAGATCACCCAGATTTCCGTTTCCAAAGCCGCTGTCATCATTTTTCCTTCTTCTCCTTTATCATCCTTTGGAGTTTTCCGTCTTTCTTCGGTTTCTTTTTATGAGATTTTGCCTGTGTTCCGATATCTTCAAAGTAAAGATCCGCCTCTTCGGAAAAGATCTTTTCATCTAACAGGTTGCTCTCTTCTTCCGACGCAAGATCCCGCTGGATCTTTTCGATCTGCCGGATCAGTTCGTCCACCGTTGTCCCGGCAGAACCCCCTGCAGGAACAGGCGATGAGATCTCTCCGTCTTCCGTCATGACACCCTCTTCCTCATCGGAATAGGAATGGGACAAATGCAGCGCTGCCTTGGCGCTTGCCGGTCCGATCAGTTCATACAGCACGCTGGATGCCAGAATGATCGTCTGCAGGGCAATGCCCGGTTCCCCTCCGAGTGCCCTCGCACCAAGTTCCGAAAGCCCGATCGCCACTCCGGCCTGTGGGATCAGGGCAAGGCCTAAATACTTACTGACGGACGGGATTGCATGTACCGTTTTTGCGCCAAGAAATGCGCCGGCATATTTGCCGACGATTCTGGCAACGAAATACCCGATGCCAACAACGATCAAAGGAGATTCGCCGAGCGATCCGCTTTTTGAAAACAGCGCGCCGAGGTTGAAGGACACGCCGGAACGGACGAAGAAGAGCATCAGGATCGGCGGCGTAAAGTAACCGAGCTGCCTGAACAGCCTCTCGTCTTTCGTGATGTTGATATAGACGGTTCCCATCACCATACAACCAAGCAGTGGCGAGGTTCCCATCAGGGCGCAAAGTCCGCAGAAGAAAAACAGCATCGTGACCGTGATGATCAGCCGGTTGTCAGAAGAATGTCGCGTTTTCATAAAAAGCGCCGTGATCGCTCCAAACAGACCTCCGAGAACGATCGCAAGCAGGTTCCACAGAAGCGGGAGCAGGGTGGCATTCAGCTTTACGCCTCCCGTTGCCAGCAGCGCGGTCGCGATCGAGACAGCCACGCTGTATGCCATCAGACCCACGATATCATCGAGTGCAACAACCTGCAAAAGTGTATCCACGAATTCCCCCTTTGCCTGCGTCTGCCGGATCGTCATCATGATGGAAGCCGGTGCGGTAGCAGCAGCCAGAGCAGCCAAAACGACAGAAAACGGCAACGAAAGATGCAGCGCAAAAAAACATAGGAAAAACACGAGAATAGTTGCAAAAAATGACTCGAAAAGCGTGATCCAAATGACTTTGACCCCGTTTCTCTTCAATGTTTCAAGCCGAAAAAATTCCCCCGTTGAAAACGCGATGAATGCCAGGGCAATATCAGGCAAAAAAGCGGTTCCCGAGATGATGGATGACGGGATCAGGTCAAAGCAATACGGTCCGATCAGGATACCGGATACGATATAGGCCGTCACATTCGGAAGTTTCAGGCGCTTTGTGATCCGCGTCATCAGAAATCCGACGATCATCATGATGGAAAGGGATAGGATCTCGACCGCAACGGTCGAATCCACACCGATCATTTCATAGAAGTGCATCGCAAACATACGATCTCCTCCGGATTACTGAAGGGATTTTCAAATCTACAAAATCGGGCGGCACTTGCCGCCCTTTCTTTTTCCGAGGAATATCCTTAAAACAAACCGTTCAGAGAAGCGACCGGCGCTTTCTGCGTCTTACGCGTCTCCGTTTTTTTTGCCCGTTTTCGCTGCGGAATGCATTGATGGTATCATGGATCGTCGTATAGTCCCGCTGCAGCAGTTCCTCGCACATCTGTCTCTGCCAGATCTCTGCGGGCACCCGGTCCATGATGAGTTTCTGTACGCAGGCCTTGCTTTTCCCTTTGTAAGCAGGCAGCCCGTTCAGTTCCTGAATATGGGCAAGCTCCGGTCTCCACAGGATCGTGATCTTCCTTGCGGGATCAAGCTCCGGGTTCGGTTTTGCTTCCCTTAGGACATAAAAATCAACCGCTCCCTGTTCTTCTGTTTCCTCGACCGTAATGATCCCCCACTCTTCCGGAACATGTTCTTCGATGTGCGAAGCATGGCTTGTTCCGACCACAACATAGTTGGCATCGAAAAAAATACTGTAATCCCTGATCTGGCGTTCCAGCCTGGCATACGTATCCGCATCGCTTTTGATCTCGATCCCGCAGATCCTGTCCTCGGTGATCATGATCACGTCCGCCCTGGAGCGCCCCATCTGTTTTTCCTCGAGAAAACGGACTTTTCCGATCCTCTCCTCGAGGAATGAAAACAGCGGTTCACGGATATCTTTATCATATAACATTCGTTATCTCACCGTCAGAAGTTGAAAATGCCCTGTGCTTTTTCTTCTTCGTCTTTCATTCTCTGGCGCTGCATCATGATCTGATAATCATCGAGAACCTGATTCTTCTTCTGTTCGGAGATAGCTTTCGGGATATCCAGATCTGCAAGTGTGGATCTTGCGGACATGGTGTTCTCCATGGTCAGTTCGTTTCTGTTGATGGTATATTCGAGCGCATTGGTCTGCGCACCGATCTCGGAACGCTTCTCGGAAACCATATCAATCGCGTTCGTGATCCTGTTGATATCAAATTTACCCGTTACATCATAGCCGTCGATGCCGAGCGCTTCCAGTGTGGCATTTGCCATCCGGATAGTCTGTCCGGTCCCGTTCGGGTTCGTGGCAAGATCCATGTCAGCCTTGCTGCCGTCAAGCAGCTTCATGGTGTTATACTCGGTCCCCTTTGCGATATCTTCGATCCCCTTCATTAGGCCGTCGATCTCCTGCTGCATCGCGTTCAGTTCCCCGGGGGAGTACATGAAGCTGTTGGCAGCCTTCAGGCTCAGTTCATGGATCCTTTGCAGATTGTCCGTGATCTGTCCGAGTGCGCCGTCAGCGATGTTGAGCGCATCCACACCGTGTTTTGCGTTCTCCGTTCCCTGCGCAAGTCCGCCTTCCTGGCTTTTCATATTCTCGGAGATCACAAGACCTGCCGCGTCGTCCTTTGCGCTGTTGATCCTGTTCCCGCTCGCGATCTGTCCGTAGAGATCATTTGATCCGTTAATTCCATTGATTGCCATGTCATTCACTCCTTTCGGCTTCCGAAACTTTTTTAGGAAATTCCTGTTTATTCGAAATCCCCGTCTCCTTCTTGCGCTTCTTTTGCTTCCGCCTTTTTTTCCGCTTCCGCAAAATCAGCGCCGTTGTCTTTCTTCAGTTCTTCTTTCAAGGATGCGATCTTTTCATCACAGACCTTCAGTTTCTGCACATAGAGTGCCAGATCCTTCTCCGGCGTATCGGCAAAAAGCTTGTAATACTTTCTTCCGAGCCTGTAATACTGCTCCTGCTTCTTGGCTTCTTCCGCCTTGATCAGGGCGTAAAGCTTGGCCGTTCCGCCGAGTTCTTTTGCTTTTTCGACCGCTGCTTCCACAAATTTCGAGATCTCTTTTAAATATTCGTCCATTTTGACACCTCCGGGTTCAGACTTTATCAGCATATTTTATGATCAGCAGCTCGACGCTCAATGGCTCCGCGAGTCTGCCTGTTTTCACCGCTTCTTCGAGTTCTATGCATTCTTCGAGGACGGAACGCGTTTTCTGTAAGGAAAACCGTCTGCCCTGTTCTGCGATCTTTTTGATCGCATATTGACGCTTCCCTTTAAATCCCATTTTCTCGGCGATCACATCGTCCCCGATCCTTTTCTCCTTAAGGAGTTTCACCTGCAACAGCTCGTTAAACTGCTTTGTAAGAAGCGCAAGGATCCGCATCGGATCCACCTTCTCGGAAAGCATCTCATAGTACAGATCCAATGCTTCCCTGCGCCTTCCGGTCACGACTGCCGTAAGCATCTCGAACACATTCGCTTCCGTCTGTTTCGAACAGACTGCTTTCACATCCTCTGCCGAAATAGAGTCCCTGTCCATCGTATAGGCAAACAGTTTATCGAGTTCACTGTCCAGACAGTACATGTCATGCGGGCAGCGTTCCATCAGAAGATTCAACGCACCGCTTGTGATCTGCTTGTGTTCCTTTTTGACACGGGATAAGATCCATGTCGTAAGTGTCTTATGGTCCAGCTTATTGAATTCTGCCGCGTGTCCGACTTTCTCAATTGCCTTAAAAACCTTTGTCCCGCTACTCACTTCGGACTCCGTCATCAGGATGATCGTGGATTCCGGGATCGTCGGGATATAGTCCGCAAACTCATCGCAGGATTTCTTGGCAAACTGCGTGTCATCCAGTTCGATCAGGCGGTATTCGGATAAAAACGGAACCGTATCGCTCAAACTGATCACTTCCCGGACGTCTGTATCCTTCCCGGCAAAATGTGAACTGTTCATATCCGAGACCGGGATCGCCTTCTTAAGCTTCTCCCTGTACAAATTCAGCAGATACCGTTCTTCCCCGAACAGAAGATAGATCCGTTTCCATGTTCCGTTTTTGATATCTTCATCGATGGTCTTCATAGTTTTTGTGCCAATTATTATAGCACAGATCAACCGTGTTTTCCACAGGATTATGTGACAAAATACGCCCGAAGAACCCTTTATTCTGACAGCATGATCCCGGTCAGCATTCTGGCTGCCGGATCGTGATCCCTTCTCCAGGAGCAAAGATCCCCGGATTCAAAGGTGCAGACCGGATCTGCAAAGATCTTTCCTTCCGTAAGGCCTGCGCGGATCAGGGAATACCGGATGGCTGCCGGCAGGTCCAAAAGGTACTTTCCGTTCTCCTTCGGCTTAAAAATCACGGATGTTATTTCACTGAAATTGCCGGCAAATCCATCGATCAGTTCTTCTCCGACTTCGTAGCACGACCCACAGATACAGGGGCCGAGTGCCGCAACGATGTCTTCCGGTCTGCATCCGTACCGGTTCTGCATGCCTTCCACCGCATGTTCCGCGATCTTTCCCGCGCAGCCACGCCAGCCGCTGTGGACCATGCCGATGGCGTTTTTTACAGGATCATAAAGATAAACAGGCACGCAGTCTGCTTCCACCGTACAGAGCAGGATCCCCTTCTCATCCGTGATCATCCCGTCATAGCCTTCTTTTGCTTTCCTAATGATCCCGTCGCCGCCGTCTTCTTTCTTAATCTTTCGCACTTCAGCCGTATGTGTCTGCGGGATCCTGACGATCTCAGAGGGTGTGATCATAAAATGCCGTCCCAGTTCCTCATAGGCTTTGAGATCCGCTTTTTCATTGCACTGCCAGTCATTCCACGCTGCGGTCGTGTAAAACGCCTGTACCGGACCGCATGCTTCGATCTCCGTAATGTGTCTGATCGCTTCTTTCATATTCACCTGCCCTTTATCCCCTTTTATGCCCTTTGTGTCCATCATGCCTTTTGTTCCCGTAAACAGTTCGTATTTCCGGCTTATGACAAACAACGGATTGCCGCAGTCTGCAGCAATCCGTTTCGTTTTCTCACACGGGGGGAGTCCCCTTTTCATTTCACCCGTTATTTCATAAACCGGTGCATCCTTTATCCGGATCAGTAAAATGCCGGCTTCGTGTCTCCGTAGTAAGGAAGCGTGGAAATGATGTTTCCGAAAGGATCGTACAGCGTACGGACGATCATCCCGGGAGTTTTTACATAATCATCCAGCGCAATGAGGCGGTTGGTTCCGGTCTCATGAACCTCATTTCTTAAGATCACACCATTGTCATTGTAGGTCTCCACAGAATATGCGCTTCCGTAATTCGTGATCTTGCTCGAAAGCAGAGAACCGTTCTTATAGAATGCGATCGTATTGCCGGCATCCACTCTGGCAACACAATTGGAAAGATTATAGGTCACCTTGATCGGCACACCGTTGATGTTCTTATAATAGACAATGCCCTCTCCGGTAAGCCCGACCGTAAATCCGTTTGCAAGCGGTACAAATCCTTTCCCGCTCAGAACGGCAAAGCTCGTATCCAGAAACGCAAGCACCCAGTTGCCCGCAGCGTCCTTGGAAAGGATCGCTCCGTATGGAAGCACGATCTTTCCGGGATCATAACCGAACTCGACATGCTGGATCGTGGTCGCTACGGAAGGCGCTGCCATCGGAACATCCGCTGCCTTTACCGAAACCGTGCCTGCAGAAAATGCGATCATCCCGGCCATGAGCCAGGCAGTCAGTTTCATGAACTTTTTCATCACTGAATCTCCTATCCCCTGTTTATTATTTGGTTTACATATTATGGAACTTATCTATATTTTTAGCACAAAAACAGCTATTATTCAACCTGTTATTCATATTTTCCGTGTATTTTTTACAAAAACTGTTTCTTCCGTCTTCTTTATCGTATAATAGATGCAGATACATAAACTTTTCGGAACATCAAGCGGAATGAACGTTCCATAAAAACCATGATGACGGAGGATGAACAACATGAGCCCGAAAGATACAAGCGATCATGCATTCAAAGCTGACGAACTGAACCTGGACGAATTAGAACAGGTTGCCGGCGGCAGATACAGATACGTCAAAGCCGGATCCGCCGAAGACGATCCGGACAGATTGTCGCAGCGCGTATCCTGCCCGAACTGTCACGACACATTTATGGCAGATCCCGTTGCCGTAAAAAAAGGTCTGGTCAGATGCCGGACCTGTCATCAGCTCATCACTTCCGCCCAGGCTTAACGCCGAAGCGGAACAGAAACAGGGAAAAAGAAAACAGAAACAGGACCGCAAAAGAAAAATATCGCCTGATATTTTTCTTTTTTTGCGTTTTTGAAATTTCAGAAAAACCGCTTGGCTCGAAAATACGATAACGCATACTATTTAAATAACCTGCCACTATATTTCTCCTCTGTTTTTCCATGTTCTACCATATTTTGTGGTTTTTCTCAAAAGTCCTGTTCCGGGCGTTTTTTCATTTCATGTCCCTGATATTTCCGACTTTAACGGTCAATTCCTGTATATTCCTGTTCAAGGATCCGACCCCTGTGATCTTCCATGCGCACATCCGTATCCGAGACCTTCAGGATCGTTTCCCCTTCCTCATCAGTCCGGAAAATGAACGCATTTTCATGGGAATGAAGACGGCTTAAGGTCTCCGGATGCGGATGGCCGTATCTGTTGTTCCTGCCGACAGAGATCACGCAAAAACACGGATGATCGCCGCAGATCAGGGCATCCAGAAAGGCTTGCGAAGAAGAAGTTCCCGAGCCGTGATGCGGCACTTTCAGGTAATCACAGGCCGGCAATCCTTTGCTCAAAAGGGCATATTCCGTTGTCTGACCGATATCGCCGGTAAAAAACGAGCGAAACCCGGTCTCTTTCTGCAGAACACCAAGGACCAAAGACGCGGCATTCGTATCCTCATACTCCACCGGCGCCACTCTTGGGGAAAGGCAGGTGATCTCAAGGCCGCCCGCCCCGATCCTGTCGCCATATTTCATGGTATAAACCGGTACACCGTTTTGCTTGCAAAGCTTAATAAAATGCGTAAAATTCTCTGTTTTTCCGTCATATTCCTCTGCTCTGCAGGAAACGACCGCCTGTTTGATCCGGGATCTGTAAACAGGATCTTCCAGCAGTTCCAGGAGGCCGTTGACATGATCCGAATCAAAGTGAGAGACAAACAGCAGGTCGATCCGCCCGATCCCGTTTGCTTTCAGGCATGGGATCAGGCGGTATCTTCCCACTTCCGACTCGGAACTTGACCCGCAATCCATAACAATAACACATGTTTTGCCAAATAAGAGGCTGCAATCCCCTTGTCCGACGGACAGATTTCTGATCTCAAGAACTTCTCGAGACCTGATCTGTATTATAACGCATGCTATTATTGATATTCCGCAGAAGATCAACGTTTTCCATACTTTTCCTTTTTTGCCTTCTTGTCCGATATTATGTCGACCAATAAGGTCATTTCGCCTTCTCTTTGTTTTTGACCCGGCTTTTCGGACATTTTTCCTGCCATATCTGCCTCTTTTGTATAGATCAGCACTTGCAAGCGGCAAAACTGCACCCGTAAAGACGATCCCTGACAGCAGAAGTGCATAATAGAGCACGATCTGCCATTCCTTCGGCTTACCGATGATCCATACAAAGGCCGGCAGACTCGTCGCAATACCGGCGCATTTCTCATAGAGCAGAAGGATCAGGCGGATCAGAGCGGCAAGAAGCAGGCAGATTTTTTCTGCAATAGAACCTAAAGCATGAAGCGGCAGTCCTATAAGAAGAAGGACCACGCCCTGGACAAGGACGACCGTCATCAGCGGAACGACCAGAAGATTTAAAAAGACTCCGCAGAGAGGAAGCTGATAATAATGCCATGCTACAACAGGAAGGGTCCCGATCTGGATACTGACGGACAAAAGAAGCCCCTCCAAAACTCTGTTGCGGGCTTTTTTACTGCACAGATCCAGCAATCTCGGAAAGATCACGCCAATCGAGACGACTGCCGCAAATGACAGCTGATACCCTGCTTCAAAGATACAGAGCGGATGAACGATCGCCGCCACAATGGAGGCAAAAGCCGCTGCCGATAACAGATCATAGGTTCTGCCCATCAGGTCGGCCACGCCACATAAAAAGAACATCAGCAGCGCGCGTACCGTTGAAACGGCGGATCCCGTCATCATGCACCAGAGGATCAGGACTGTTCCCGATAAAAGAAGCGAGACAAGGCTTGTTCTGAGCCCTCCCGTCCCAAGATCCCTGCACAGGGCAGTCGTTGCAAACAGGCGCCGCAGCGTCTTTTTGCAGAGTTTCAGAAGCCCTAAGCCGATCACTGCCACGTGCAGTCCGGAAAGGCTTAAAATATGCGCAATCCCGGCATTTTGGTAAAGATCCTTTGTCTCCTGTTCCAAGCCTGTCTTATCCCCCAGAAGGAGCGCTGCCATGATCCCGCCGTATTCCTCTCCCAGATAACAGTCAAAAATCTCCCTGCATTCGTTTCGAAGCACAAACAGAGCATGATCTAACCGGGAATAGGACCTTGAGACACCCAAAAGCACAGGATCGCTTAAGGAACCGTCGATCCCCTTGTAACAGTAATATGCTCTTACATCAAACTGTCCTTCGTTTTCCGCTGTTTTGAATTTGTGATAGTTTCCCCGTATGAGAACTCTGCTGCCGATCTTCAGGGTTTCCATCCTCTCTGTATCCGGAAAATACACCAAAATCCCGTACTTTCCGTTTTGTTTGAGCAAAGAACCCGTTTGTAAAGCTGCAGGAGAGGATCCGTCGATCGTGCAGGCCTTCAGCAGGCAATGGAGCTTTTCGTCCTTTACCCTAAGGTCCGTGATCTTTCCCGTAACCGAGATCTTTGTCTTTTCGGAAAGCTGAAAAAGCCGGTCATGATCCGCTCTTACAAAGGAAAATACCCGTAAAAGAAAGGCCAAAGACAGCAGAAACAGCGTGGACAGAACACACATCGGTCTGCGCATGCTTCTCCTCTTTTGAATCGCTTGTTACATGAATTGTGATCGCAATACCGGCAGATATGATCGTTGTCATGATGATCGCCGGTTGATTGCCGCGCCCAAGGATTACTGTGTCGTTGAAATGATCTCTAAGTTTCTCTCAAAAGGCTCGGAGAGATAGATATGATCGCCAAACGTCACTTCCGTCTCGGAATCGATCATGAACTGCACCTTGCTGACATTTGGCAGTTCCGTTAAGGAATTGACGAAGGAATAGATCACGGCCTCATCGCTGACTTTCAGCGTCTTGGTCAAAAAGGAATTGTCTAGATTGACATAACATATCCCGTCTTTTGTCGTAACGTTCAATACTTTCAGTGTCGGTGATACCGTGGGATAGGCTTTATCATTTAAAGGCCCTGCGATCACGCGGTCCACAACGAGACGTTCCATGGAGATATTGCTGATGTAGCCGACGTTTTCTGTCCGTCCGATCAGCATATTTCCTTCTTCATCGGCAAAATAGACTAAAACCTTGGTCGTTTCATAGGAATTGATCTCCGCGCCGGGATTGCTGACAAAGGTATCTGCCGTCATCACGCCGACCGGCACCTGTTTCGAATCCGTCAGCGGCATGCCTTCCACGGTAAACACGATCCCTTCCACGCCTTCGATCTGCATCAGTGTCTTAACGATCGCGGCACGGTTTAGGATCTCCGTCTGCGGCGCTGTGGATAAGTATGCGCTGTTAAAATCAAGGGTTGCCTGTCCTGCAAGATAAGTAACGGTCTGCACACCGGTTCCGTTCTCGATCGGGCTCTTGTAGTGAATGTCCTCGGGAACCCCGGAAAGCGCGTCGATCCACTTTAAGATCAGTTTCTGGTAATAGACGGATTCCTCGAGTCCGTCCTCATCGACCTGCGGTGCCCTGTAGGCAAACGGTGCAATGCTGCTCGAATCTTCCGAGACATAATACAGATAGATCTCGTCACTGTCCAGAGTTTCCTGTGAAGCGCGTTCCGCACAACCGCCGAAAATAAGGGCAAAAGTCGTCAAAATGACCACCTGGGTCATTGCGATGATCTTATTAAATTTCGCATGTTTTTTAATTCTCATCTTACGCTTTCAGCTCCCGCTGTTTTCTTGATCCCCTGCTGCCGGTCCCTTGCGATCGGTCCCCTGCTATTGACCCCTTGCAATGTCCTTACTTCCATAGTTTTGACGATTCCCGATCATGCGAGATAAGTCCGCGGGATCTTCACGGTAAAGGTGGTGCCTTCTCCTTCCACGGAGTCCGCCTTGATCGCGCCCCTGTGCATCAGCACCACGCTTCTGGTGATCGCCAGCCCCAGTCCCGTTCCGCCGATCTCACGCGAATGCGATTTATCCACACGGTAAAATCTCTCAAAGATATGCGGCAGCGACTCTTCCGGGATCCCCATTCCCGTATCGCTGATCTCGATCGTACAGAACTGATAATCTCCGTCTATTTTGGCCTTGACCCAGCCGCCCTCATGGTTGTATTTGATCCCATTCTCGATCAGATTGGTCATGGCAAGCGAAAACTTCGTCTCATCCACTTCCACGGTCACCGGTCTGATGATCTCAAGCACCAGTTCCACCTGCGCTTTCTGCGCGATCGGTGTCAGGCGTTCCATGATCTTCTCTATAAAATCACCGATGTCCACCTGCTGAACCTGCAGTTCTTCAGCCTTTTCCCCCTGATCCATCTTCACTAGCGTCAGAAGGTCGTTGATGATCCCCGTTTCACGGTCGATCTCCTGCACAATGTCTTCCATAAACTCCCGGTAAAGCTCCGCAGGCACGTCATCCCCCTGCGATACCAGGGAATCCGCCAGCACCTTGATGCTCGTGATCGGCGTTTTCAGTTCATGCGACACGTTGGCAACAAATTCCTGTCTCGAAGCATCCACGGCTTCCATTCTGCTGATCATCTGCGTTACGGAAAGAGAAAGCGCCTCCGTCTCGATAAAGTCAGGCACATCGATCGAATCCTTTCCGAAGCCTTCTTTGATATCATCCATCTCCCGGACGACTTTTCTGAACGGCCGCACGATGAGCAGAGAGCCGAAATAAGCCATGATCACGATCAGGATCGTGGTGATCGCAATGATGAGAAGCGCTCGGTTTCCGAGGCTTTCCCTCGTATCCATGATCGGATTTGCGGAAATACTGGTTAACATAACGCCTTGTATATCCTCGGTCCCGGGCGGATAGATCGGTGTCGTGATCTCAATGAAATGGTTCACGTCATCATAATTTGCCGTAGTCTCCTTCCGGAAACAGCGGATCACTTCTTCGGAGATCATGGTCTTGCCCTGGGAGATCGAATAGGTGTCCTTGATGATCTTCAGATCGGAATTGACAACGATCACGCGGCCGTCATAGAGGTTGGAGAGCTGCTCAAGCTCCGCATTGACCACGTCCGAATCCGGATCGTCGAGATACTGATAGGTACTTAAATGATTAGCGATGATCTGGCACTGGCTCTGCACGTCGAAGATCCTGACAGCCACTGCCCTGCTCTCATAATTCTTCAAAAAAGCGTGACGCAAAATAATGCTTGGCAGGATCCCCACCAAGCATATGATCAGAAACACACGGAATCTGAGACTTCTGAACAGTCTTCCTTTAATGATTCTCTTCAGAGCCCTTGAAAAAATAGCCTACACCCCACTTTGTATGAACATATTTGGGTTCGCTGGGATTTGGTTCGATCTTCTCGCGCAGGCGTCTGATATGCACGTCCACCGTGCGCTCATCGCCCGGATAATCGCTTCCCCACACAAGTTCCAGCAGTTTCTCTCTGGAATAGACCTTGTTGGGATTTCTTGCGAGTAGTTCCAAAACATCGAATTCCTTGGATGTCAGATTGATCTCTTTGCCCGCGATATAAAGCCTGCGGTCCTCAGTCTCTAAGCGCATATCGCTGATCTCGATCACGGAATCGCTTTTGCTGTGGCGGTCCTGTTCCGTATTCAGCCTGCGGCTGATGGCCTTGATCCTGGCCTTGACCTCGAGGATGTTAAAGGGTTTCGTGATATAATCATCGGCTCCGTACTCAAGGCCCATGATCTTATCCATATCTTCGCCTTTGGCTGTGATCATGATGATCGGAACTTTGGAAAATTCCCTGACCTGCTGGCAGACCTCAAGACCCGAAAGCTTCGGGAGCATCAGATCCAGTAAAACGATGTCAAAAGATTCGTTCCGGATCATATTCAGCGCTTCTTCGCCGTCGTAAGCACACGCCACTTCCATGCCGTCTTGCTCTAAACTGAAGCGGATCCCCTTCACGATCAGTTTCTCATCATCGACAACCAAAACCCTCATATCCGTTTCTCCTCAATCATTCATTTGATAACGCGTGTTTCTAATTATCTGACGCAGATCAGACCGCTGATCTTCTGATATACGCCTTCTTTGATGCCATCCACTTTCAGGATCTCATCCACGGATCCAAACCCGCCTTTTGCTTCCCGGTAGGAAAGGATCGCGCCCGCTTTGACTTCTCCGATCCCGGGCAGTTTCATCAGCTCCGAAAGCGAGGCTGTATTGATGTTCAGCTTTCCGCCGTCCTGCTGCCCCGAACCCTGCTGCATGAGCGGATCCTGTCCGTTTCCGGAAAGATCGCCCGCTCCGGTGATCTTCAATCCACTCTGCGTTTCCTCTTCGGTCGGTACATAGATCTGCTGTCCGTCCGTAAGCAGGGAAGCCTGGTTCCAATAGTCGATATCGGCATCCCCTTCAAAATCACCCGCCGCAAGGATCGCATCCGCAACCCTGGCCTGCGCCGGAAGTTCATAGACGCCCGGACTCCTGACCGCGCCGCAGACATGCACCTTTACGGTCTGAACGGTTTTTGCATCCCCGTTTTCCTCTTCTGCCGCGTTTTTTTGCGTTGTCTGCCCGTCCGTCGAAGAAACTGCAGGATCCTCTGCGTATTCCGGATCCTCTGAATCCGTGTCAGAAAGCGGTTCCAAAGCAACAGGTGCGTCCGACCGTCCGCATGCGCATAAGCACATCAGGACGGTCAGGCCCACCGTAATATACAAACGGTATTTACTTTTCATGCATAGCTCCTATCCCGGACCCCACTATGCTTTGTCGAATGCTTTAGCGTTCGACGTATTGCTATTGTATCATAAATATCTGTTTTAATCCATGCGTTTTCCGAGGGTGATCGAAACCGTCTGCTCCTCATAGTTACCGCCAACCTGTCTGTAGATCACAAGATCCACGGTCTCGCCGGCCCTGTAATACTGCAACTGTTCCTGCAGCTGCGCATAGGATGTAATGTTCAATCCGTCAAACTTCTTGATGATATCACCGACCTGCAGTCCTGCTTCCTGCGCGGGAGAGTCCTCCACGATCTGCTGCAGGTAAATGCCCTCCGGCATACTGTATTTTTCCGCATCCGCTTCAGAGATCACGACGCCGACGATACCCATATATCCGGCCTCATCGGATTCCACTTTGTCTCTGTCTTCACGGTTCATCAGGTCTTCCGCAACAGGAATCGCCGTGGAGATCGGGATGGCATAACACATCCCCTCTACTGTGGTATCCGATAATTTCGCGGAATTGATGCCGATGACTTCGCCTCTCATGTTCAAAAGCGCGCCGCCGCTGTTACCGGGGTTGATCGCCGCATCCGTCTGGATCAGATCCTCTGCAATGCCTCCCTGATCAATGTCTCTGTTTAAGGCCGAAACGATACCCGTTGTAACCGACTGTCCGTACCCCAAAGCATTGCCGATGGCCACGACCTGTTCCCCGATCTCAAGGTTATCGGAATCCCCGATCAGTGCGATCCTGATGCTGTCTCTTGTAGAAGCTTTCAGTTCATCGAGCGGAACCGAGATCACTGCGACATCAAGGGATGCATCCGTTCCTTTTACCTTCGCTTCACAGGATTCGTCATCGATGAAGCTGACTGTCAGGGTCTGCGCGCCGTCCACAACGTGGTTGTTGGTCAAGATCAGCAGTTCGTCGTCATCCTGGGAAACGATGATGCCGCTTCCTGCGCTCTCGCTCTCAAAAAGCATGGTCTCATAGGAAAACATCATCTGCACTTCCTGCAGGCTCTTGTTGGTGATCGCCACGATGGAAGGCATTGCCTCCTTTGCAACTGCGCTGACGGAATTCACTTCGGAACCGGCCTGCTTCACCTGCTGCGCCTGAACGCCTTCAACCCGGTTGATCTCTACGGGTTCTTTTTCCTGCTTCTCATCCGTGCTTTCCTTCGCTGTCTCCTGCTTGCTTTCTTTGGTGTCCTCTTTGGTATCTTCCTGCGCAGGTGTCACCTGTTCGATCTTTGCCTGCTTCGATTCACGCTTAAACAACAGGTCATGCACATAATTCGCGCTGATGAAGATCCCGCTTGCGATCAGTCCGAAAACAACAGCCATGGCGATCATCGATCCCCATTTTCTGCGCTTTGCTTTTTTCTCGGCCTTCTTTTGCTCCGCAGCGCGTCTCTTTAATTCTTCTTCTCTGGCCTGTCTGGCTCTTTCCTCATAATTGTAGTATTCGTACATGTTTACGCCTCCTTAGTCATTCGTCAACTTTTCCCCCGCTTTGACCATCATGATAGAGGCTAATTATGTTTTGGCGGTGTTGAATTTGTGAAGAATCTGTGTTTTTTCCGGATCCATGTCACTTTGTCAGGAACATGGCGCCTGCGCCCGCTCCGATGGTCTCCTGCACGGGTATGTGATAATCGATCTCATCGATCTGCTCTCCCATGGTCTCGGACAGTTCTTTCAGCGTTTCATCCGGATCCGCGCCGTTCCAGATCTTCGACATCGCGATCTCAAGCTGTACCCAGAAGTTTGAAGTTTCCATCATTTTGGGAAGGGGCACGGACCGTTCATATTCGTTCATGATATTGTAGATCTCGTTATTTTCATAGATACAGCCTCTTTTTGAGGCGATATGACCGGCCAGACGGTACAGTTCCTGTCCCTTTTCCATCGTCAGATAGGAAGCAAAATCATTCGCCGCATCTTTTTGCGAAGAATATCCGTTTACCGCGATGCAGGTTGTCATCGACAGACCTCCTGCCCTTAAGGTCTGGCTCGGGTTCGGGAGTACGCTGATCCCGTAGTCAAAATCAAACCGGCCCTCTCTCTTGGCATCCTCGATCTTGGGCACCGCATCCGTCGTTGCGACCGTAAATACCGTCTTTCCGTCCAGAAATTCGTTCAGGATCTTGTCATAGCTGACTTCCTTGGCATCGATCGAGAAGAAACTGTTCAGATCCTGATAGATCTGCAGACATTCCACCGCCTGACGGTTATAAATGTTGAAGATCGCGTTGTTGTCGCCGTTTTCGCCGCCGACATTCATGTAATTGCCGACAAAGAAATAGTTATAGAAAATATCCGAAACGTCCCATTTGAACACGGCTTCGACCGCTTCCGGCGCTTCGTAGTTGTTTGCAAAGTTTTTGATGTCATCCATGGTGGACGGGATCATCGTGGACAACTGCTTTAGGACTTCCGGGCTTGCCTGCACATCCTCATCGCCCATCGGGTCGCCCTCTTCGCCCTCTTCGCCCTCTTCACCTTCTTCGCCTTCTTCGCCCTCGTCTTCTTCCGCATTTTCGGCTCCGTCAGCCTCTTTCTCCCCGTCCGGATCTTCGTTTGTCTCCTGCGTACCGTTTTCGTCCTTTTTTTCGGTATCCTTCTCTTCCTCCGGGTTTGTCTCGCCGCTGTCTATGGCTTCCTGTGCAGCTTCGCCCTGTGCGCGGTCCGAAATCTCCTCGACTTTTGCGGAAGCGATATCCTGCATATAAGTCTTGTTGTAAAGGAAAAAATTAGTTTCATAGTACAGGGGATAGCCCACCCGCTTTTCATCACAGGTAACGGCGCGGATCGCGGTTTCCGGAAAATTGGCCGGGATCACGGCTTCATGCGGATCCGTGATCGGCATGGCCAGCCCTGCCAGATAAGCCCGCATCAGGGTGTCGTGGCTGGTCAGGTACAGATCCGGTGCCTCGTACTTTGATCCGTCAGGTGCTGCCTGTCCGTCATATACGGACGCCGTATTGATCTGTTCGAGATAATCCACGCCGGATACATTTTCAAGGCGGATGTGACGGCCGCTTTCCGCCTGATAGGCAAGCGATGCGGCCTCAAGGAACTCCGTCATGGCCCCATCCGCGTACCAGAGGATCAGTTCGTCTTTAGACGCATCAACAGACGATGCCTTAGGATCCGAGGCATCGCCTGACTGTTGTTCACTGCTTATGTGTTTTGTCTGATCAAGGGAAGTAACGGCCATGGCGGCCAAAAGAAGCACCACCAGAAAAGCCGAAAGCACCCGTTTACCCATATCCGTTTACTCCGTCGTGTGATTTTTACGCCAAAGCCTTCCGGAAGATCTGAAGCATTTCATCGATCTCCTTTTCGGTCACGATGAGCGGCGGCAGGAACCGGATCACGTCAGGACCCGCGCTGATGAGGATCAGGCCGTTTGCAAGACAGGTCTTCACAACCTCGGCGGGTGATCTTTTCTGCGTATCGAAAACAAGCCCCTGCATCAGGCCAAGCCCCCTGTGGCCGATGAGACAGTCATAGTCCATGACAAGTTCCTCGAGTTTTTCGGTAAGATATCTGCTGACCGAAGCAACATGCTCCGTGATCTTTTCCTCTTCAAAAATATCTAAAACCGTAGAAACAGCACGTCCTGCCAGCGGATTGCCGCCGTAGGTGGTCCCGTGATCGCCCGGCTTGATGGAATCGTTCGCAACCTTCTGCGTCATCAGGAATGCACCCACGGGAACGCCGCAGCCAACGGCCTTGGCAACCGTTAAGATGTCCGGCTTGACGCCGTAGTGCTCAAATGCGAACATTTTCCCGCTTCTGCCCATGCCGCACTGGATCTCATCGAGGATCAGCAGAATGTCATTCTCATCGCAGAGCTGCCGGATACCCTTGATAAATTCCGGATCCGCGGGGTGAATGCCGCCCTCGCCCTGCACCGTTTCCATGATGATCGCGCAGGTTTTGTCGTTCACAAGCGCTTTTACGCTCTTTAAGTCGTTAAAATCGGCAAACCGGATGTTTCCGATCATCGGCATGAAAGGTTTCTGGTATTTCTCGTTTCCGGTCACGGAAAGCGCACCCATCGTGCGTCCGTGGAAGGAATGGTTCATCGCGATGATCTCGTGATCCGTGCTTCCGTCATGGGTATAGGCATATTTCCGCGCGGTTTTGATGGCTCCTTCAATGGCCTCGGCGCCGCTGTTTGTGAAGAACACCCGGTCCATTCCGGAAACCTTCGTCAGTTTTTTCGCAGCTTCGATCGTCGGCACGGAATAATAGTAGTTGGATGTATGCAAAAGCTTATCCACCTGGTCTTTTAAGGCATCATTGTAGCGTTTGTTGCCGTAGCCGAGCGCAAAGACCGCGATCCCGGCGCAAAAATCCAGGTATTTTTTGCCGTCAAGGTCATACAGATACATCCCCTCGCCCTTATCGAGCGCGATCTGATACCGGTTATAGGCATGCAGCAGGACCTCTTCGCCTTCTTCGATATATTCTTTCATATTTTTACTCATTCCAGATTCTCCTTATCCTCATCCGGGAAAAACATCGTCCCGATCCCTTTGTTCGTGAACACTTCAAGCAACAGGCTGTGCGGTTTTCTGCCGTCTAAGATATGCACGCGGTTTACGCCGCTTTCAATGGCATCCGTGCAGTTCTGCAGTTTCGGCAGCATCCCGCCGCCGATCTGTCCGTCAGCGATCATCTGCTTGGCTTCCGAAACCGTCAGTCTTGACACGAAGCTCTCCTTATTGTCCGGATCCTGGAAAACGCCCTCGATATCCGTCAGAAACGCGAGTTTGTCGGCATGCATGGCCTTTGCGATCGCGCAGGCGGCATCATCCGCGTTGATGTTGTAGGTATCAAAGTGATCATCGAGCCCCACCGGCGCCACGATCGGCAGAAAGTCCTTATCCAGAAGGTCTTCGATGATCTTGGTGTTCACTTTCGTGACTTCACCGACAAATCCGATATCCGCGCCGTCCGCATAGCGTTTTTCCACATGCAGCAGTCCGCCGTCCTTACCGGAGATCCCGACCGCCTTGATGCCGAGTTCCTCCACCATGGTCACAAGGGATTTGTTGACTTTGGAGAGCACCATCTCCGCGATCTCCATCGTTTCCTCATCCGTCACGCGGAGGCCGTTCACGAACTCTGCCTCTTTTCCGACTTTGTTCACCCAGCGGCTGATCTCCTTCCCGCCGCCGTGTACCACGATAGGCTTGAAACCGACCAGTTTTAAAAGTGTAACATCCTTGATCACATTTCGCTTCAGTTCCTCATCCGTCATCGCCGAGCCGCCGTATTTTACGACGATCACCTTGCGGTTGTATTTCTTGATATAGGGAAGCGCTTCGATCAGCACCTCCGCCTTATGCAGGTATTTTTCCTTGTAGATCTCGTTGGTCACTCCGGTATCACTCATCTTCTCACTCCTCTTTTTACTTCTGCTATCTAATAACTTCTGTAGTTTTGCGTCGCTGTAACCATTTATCTTCTGAAATTTTGCGTTGCAGTGATCATTAACTTCTGTAGTCGGCGTTTATCTTCACATAATCATAGGTCAGATCGCAGCCCCAGGCCGTTGCGCTCTCATTTCCGGCTTTTAAGTCCACCCAGATATAGACTTCATCCTTCGACAGCAGTTTTGTAGCTTCTTCCTCACTGTAGTCAGCGCCGATCCCGTCTTCATAGATCAGCATTCCTTTGGAAAAATCACCCTTTGCGGCCTGTTCTTTTGCTGCGGCGTTTCCGTAATAGATCGCCATGTGCTCGGGGTCAAAGTCCTCGCCCGCGTAGCCAAGTGCGCACAGGATCCTGCCCCAGTTACTGTCATGTCCGTAGATCGCCGCTTTGGTCAGGCTCGAAGAGATGACGGAGCGGGCCAGTTTTCTTGCCGCCTCCACGCTCTGTGCGTGAAAAACGCTCGTCTCGATCAGTGCCATCGCGCCTTCGCCGTCCGCTGCCAGTCGTTTTGCCTGTGTCTCGTTGACAAAATGCAGCGCCGCCCGAAAGTCCTCATAAGCCTGTGTGCCCTTTTTGATCGGCTCGTTTCCGGCCATGCCGTTTGCCAGGACCAGCAGGGTATCATTGGTAGATGTGTCTCCGTCCACGGAGATCATGTTGTAGGTGGACTGCACGTCATTTTTGAGCAATTCGGTCAATGTATCATGATCGATCACGGCATCTGTCGTCACATAACCGAGCATTGTGCACATGTTCGGATGGATCATGCCGGAGCCCTTGCTCATTGCCCCGAGCGTTACAGTAACACCTGCTATTTCAACGGTGACCGCCAGTTCCTTGTTGACCGTATCGGTCGTCATGATCGCCTTCGAGGCATCCGTTCCGGCTGCCGTTCCGCTGTCTTTTGCGGCCACAAGTTTTGCGATTCCTGCCTTGATCTTTTCGATCGGGACCTGTGCGCCGATCACGCCGGTCGAGCCGACCAGCACGGCATCCTTTTCGATCCCGAGCTGCTTTGCGGCTTCCTCAGCCGTCTCCTCGCAGATGCGCATGCCTTCCGCGCCCGTACCCGCATTGGCGATCCCCGTATTCACAACGACCGCCTGCGCGGATCCTTTCTCATCGACGATCTTCATATCCCATTTGACCGGGGCCGCCTTCACTCTGTTCGAAGTGAATGTGCCCGCAACCACGCAGGGCTTTTCGGAATAGATCATCGCCATGTCTTTTCTGTTCTCGTATTTGATCCCGGCTTCCACGCCTGCTGCATAGAATCCTTTCGGTGCCGTGATCCCGCCATTGATCTGTTTCATTTTTACCCCTTCCTGATATCATTCAACTGATGAAATTCGTGATATTTTCTTCGTTCAGCGTGAAATCGTAGTAATTCAGGTCTTCTCTCTTCGTCCAGCCGATCGTCTTCCAAAACGCGTTCCCGACATCGTTTTTGGTAAAAGCGATCAGCGAGACCTTGTTGATCTTCTCTGCTTTCAATGCCTGCATACAGAAGACGACCATCGCTTTACCGATCCCGTGCATCCTGTATTTTTCATGCACACAGACATGGTAGAGGCAGCCGCGTCTGCCGTCGTGCCCGCAAAGGATCGCGCCGATGATCTTGCCGTCCATGACAGCCACGACGCTCGTGGTCGGATTTCTCTTTAAGAATCTCTCTACACCCTCTTTGGAATCGTCGATCGATCGGACGCCAAAGCCTTTGATCGTCATCCAGAGCGCGTGGACTTCTTCATAATCTTCGATCCGCATCAGACGGACTTCAAAATCCGGCTGCTCCGTTTTATTTTCAATAACACCTGTGTTCATTATGCTTTCCTTTATTTCAATACTGTTTCCGTATTATTTCAGCACGAGTCCTTTGTCTTCCTCGCAGCCGAGCACCAGGTTCATGCACTGGATCGCGGCACCGGAGGCGCCTTTTCCGAGATTGTCAAAGCAGGAAGTCACCACGATCCGCTCCTGATTTCCGCTCACAAAGATCTCGAGTCCGTCAAGACCGGACAGCTTGTTGGCATTGATAAACCCGCTTTCCATTTCTTCCGCATCCTCATCCATCACACGGATGAACTTTTCGTTCGCGTAGTATGCCTTGAACAGCTCCCGGACCTGTTCGACGGATCTGATCCCGTTCATCAGATGTGTATAGAACGGGAGACTGACGATCATGCCCGAATAATAATCATCCACGATCGGTGAAAACAGCGGAGGATTTGTAAGTCCGGACAGCTTCTGCATCTCCGGAATGTGCTTATGCTGCTGGGTGAGCGCATACTGACGCGGCGCATAATAGGAAGCAGGCTTCTCAGGTCCTTCATATACCTCGATCGCTTTTTTCCCTGCGCCCGAATAGCCGGAAAGCGCAAATGCGCTGACGGGATAGTCCGGTTTTATGGCTTTCTTTGCAACAAGCGGCGCTGCGATCGAGATAAAGCCCGTCGCATAGCAGCCCGGCACGGCGATCCTCTTTGACTTTGCGATCTTACTGCGCTGTTCTTTATTCAGCTCCGGAAAGCCGTAGGCCCAGGCATCATTTGTCCTGTGCGCGGTTGAGGTATCGATGATCGTGACATTCTCATTCTCCACCAGGGCCACCGATTCCCTGGATGCCGCATCCGGCAGGCATAAAAAGGTAATGTCCGATCCGTTGATGATCTTCGCCTTTTCAACAGGATCCTTACGTTTTTCGGGATCGATCGTCATCAGTTCGATGTCGTCTCTTCCCTGAAACCGCTCGTGGATCCTTAACCCTGTCGTTCCCGCACTTCCGTCTATAAATACTTTTGCTTTCATGATCTTTCCCCTTTTACGCTGCTCTATTTTACTCTCTTCCTTAATAAAAGACAATTCCCGCTTCCGGATTTTCGATGAATCCGTGTGATTTTGATTAAATATACATCATTTATGCATAAAATGCAACACTTTTTTGATTTTTATGCAAACTCTATGCATATTTCTTTTATTTTTATGCAAAATAGGCTTGCATTCTTTATTTATTTGTTGTAAGATAATCGCGAAATCTTTGGAAACAACGAAAAGAAAGAGACTTGAAAAGAAAGAAATGAGGTGACTGTAACATGAAAGAAAAAGTAATCCTGGCTTATTCGGGCGGGCTCGACACCACAGCGATCATCCCGTGGCTCAAGGAAAACTACGATTATGAAGTGATCTGCTGCTGCATCGACTGCGGCCAGGAAAGCGAACTCGACGGACTTGAGGAGCGCGCGAAAGCCAGCGGCGCTTCCAAACTCTATATCGAAGACGTGATCGACGAGTTCTGTGACGAATACATCGTTCCCTGTGTGCAGGGAAATGCGGTCTACGAGAACAAATATCTGCTCGGCACATCCATGGCGCGTCCGGTCATCGCGAAACGTTTGGTGGAGGTTGCCAGAAAAGAAGGCGCAACCGCGATCTGCCACGGCGCAACAGGCAAGGGGAACGACCAGATCCGTTTTGAGCTCGGGATCAAGGCTTTGGCCCCGGATCTTAAGATCATCGCCGCATGGCGTGATGAAAAATGGACGCTGGATTCCCGTGAATCCGAGATCGCTTACTGCGAAGCGCACGGCATCCATCTTCCGTTCTCTGCGGACAACAGCTACAGCCGCGACAGGAACTTATGGCACATCAGCCATGAAGGTCTGGAACTGGAAAATCCCGCGAACGAGCCCAATTACGACCATCTGCTCGTACTTGGCGTGAGCCCCGAGAAAGCGCCCGAAGAAGGCGAATATGTGACCATGACGTTTGAAGCCGGCGTTCCGAAGTCCGTAAACGGCAAGGAAATGAAGGTTTCCGACATCATCCGCACCCTCAACAAGCTCGGCGGAAAGCACGGCATCGGTATCGTGGATATCGTCGAGAACCGTGTCGTCGGCATGAAATCAAGGGGTGTATACGAAACACCGGGTGGAACGATCCTGATGGAAGCGCACCAGCAGTTGGAAGAGCTGATCCTCGACCGCGACACTTACGCAGTGAAAAAAGACATGGGCAACAAGCTTGCGCAGATCGTTTACGAAGGAAAATGGTTCTCTCCGCTTCGTGAAGCCGTTCAGGCCTTCATCGAAAGCACGCAGAAATATGTGACCGGCGAAGTGAAGTTCAAACTTTACAAAGGAAACATCATCAAGGCCGGCACCACCTCGAAGTATTCTCTTTACGACGAGGATATCGCAAGCTTCACGACCGGCGATCTCTACGATCATAAGGACGCTTCGGGCTTCATCAATCTGTTCGGACTGTCCACGAAGGTCCGCGCCATGAAGATGGCTCAGATCGAAAAGAACAAATAAGCAATTGAAAAGCAAGCTATCATCTAAAAATAAGCAATTGTTAAGCAATCGTCTATGGAAGTCATTCGTGTACTGCTCCTGTATTTTCTGATCATCAATGCAGTCGGCCTGCTCGTCATGGGCATCGACAAAAGGCGCTCTAAGATCCGCCGGAAATGGCGGATCTCGGAAGCGGCCATGTTTACGATCGCCCTTTTTGGCGGAACGGCCGGCTGTCTTGGCGGCATGTATATTTTTCATCACAAAACTCTGAAACCGGCATTCCGCTACGGGATGCCGGCTATTCTGATCCTGCAGGTTCTTGCCGCCCTGATCCTGTTCTTTCTCACTCCCTACCGCTTCCGGATCATGTAAAAGTGATCGCTGTTTTCCCCTTGCAATATGGAATGATCTGTGGTATAGTTTAACGCGTTAAAGCGTTACGCTTTAAAGCGCGGCGCATACATACGGAACCATATGAAAATATATGGAAACTTGTGGAAACATACGGAGGTAATCTGAAATGAAATTAGTAGTCCTGATCCTTTATTTTGCCGTTTTGGTCGCGATCGGCATCTACTGCAGAAAGACAGCGACCGATGTGAACGGCTTCGTGCTCGGCGGACGGAATGTCGGCCCGTGGCTGACCGCTTTTGCATACGGCACTTCTTATTTCTCGGCCGTCATCTTCGTCGGTTATGCCGGACAGTTCGGCTGGAAATTCGGTATCGCATCCACCTGGATCGGTCTGGGGAACGCGGCGATCGGTTCGCTTCTTGCCTGGATCATCCTCGGCAGAAGGACCAGGATCATGACGCAGCATCTGAATTCCGCGACCATGCCGCAGTTTTTTGAGAAGCGTTTCGATTCCAAAGCATTAAAGATCGGTGCTTCCATCATCATTTTCATCTTCATGATCCCTTACACGGCATCCCTTTATAACGGTCTTTCCAGACTGTTCGGGATGGCATTCAACATCGATTACAGCATCTGTATCATCCTGATGGCGGTTCTGACTGCGATCTACGTTATCGCGGGCGGCTACATGGCTACCGCGATCAATGACTTCATCCAGGGCATCATCATGCTGTTCGGCATCGTGATCGTCATTGCCGCGGTCTTAAAAGTCAACGGCGGCTTCCTTGCGGCGCTTGACGGTCTGGCAAGGATCAATGATGCGGAAGTCGCAACGACTCCCGGTATCTTTGCTTCCTTCTTCGGTCCGGATCCCTTAAGCCTGTTCTTCGTCATCATCTTAACGTCTCTTGGAACCTGGGGACTTCCGCAGATGGTGCAGAAGTTCTACTCGATCAATGATGAAGGCAGCATCCGCAAAGGCACGATCATTTCAACGTTCTTCGCGATCGTTGTGGCAGGCGGCTGCTATTTCCTCGGCGGCTTCGGCAGACTCTTCTCCGATGAGATCGATATTGCCGCAAACGGTTATGATTCCATTATTCCGGCCATGCTGTCAAAACTGCATCCCGGCATCATCGCTCTGGTCGTGATCCTTGTATTGTCGGCATCCATGTCGACACTTTCCTCCCTGGTCATGACAAGCGCATCGACGCTCACCCTGGACTTCCTGAAGGATACCTTTATCAAGAATATGAAGGAAAAATCACAGGTTCTCATGATCCGTGCGCTGATCGTCGTCTTCATCGCGATCTCCTCCGTGATCGCCATGATCCAGTACAAGAGCAACATCACCTTCATCGCGCAGCTCATGGGCGTATCCTGGGGCGCGATGGCCGGCGCATTCTTAGCACCGTTCATGTACGGCCTGTACTCAAAGAAAGTTACAAAAGCATCCTGCGCGGTCTGCTTTATCTTCGGCTCCGTCCTGATGCTTGCAAACATGCTTTTCAGAAGCAGTTTCCCCACGATCCTGCAGTCTCCCATCAACTGCGGCGCTTTTGCCATGGTGGCAGGACTTGTGATCGTACCCGTGGTCAGTCTTTTTACAAAAAAACCGCCCAAAGAGGAAGTCGACGCATCCTTTGCCTGCTATGAGCAGAAAAAGAGCATTGCGCAGAAGACCGCATTGGGCGATTAAAGTTCAAAACACATTCCGGAAAGCTTACCGGAAAAATGAGTTTCGGTGGGATCACCACCAGGACTCACAGTCGCACATCAGCGGGTGGTCCGGTGCAGCCATATGCACCCAGATCACATAGCCTGTGGAGGTGTCCCGCTCGATGTGATTTTTACAGGTATCACAATATTGAAAATGATCGATCACTTCGCCGGTCGGGAGAAATTCCCGGCCGGTAAGTTCGTATCGCATCGGATCCGCCTTGTCGGAAGGGATCCGGTATTCCACCAGATTTCTGATCCCGTTCTTATGCAGACTGACATTCTTATGCACATTCCCGTATACATAGGAATACAGAAAACGTTCACGGTCCATGCCTTCCTGAAGGTCGAACACGTTCGTTCCGTAATCCTTGTCGTTCCCGCTTCCGCTTAGATACACGACCGTCGCGGCAAAATCAGGCTGCCAGGCAGGCGCATCATTAACGGTAAAGCCCTCCGAAACGCCGGCAGGCTTGATCAAAAGCAGGGGATTGGACAGTTCCCCGTCATATTGCTCGTTGCCGTGATCGGCGGTGATGATGATCGAGGAGTTCTCGTAAGTCCCGTTCTTTTTCATTTCCTCCATATACCGGATCGCCATTCTGAGCGCGCCCTTTTTGATCGCAGACACATCAAAGGTCGGGTTCGTGGGATAGCCGTCCTCATTCAGGTCAAAGGGTGCATGCGCGCCCCACAGATGGATCAGGCGGTAAGACTTCTTCCCCGGATCGATCGTGAGGCCGTTTTCTTCGAGACCTGCGATAAATTCGGCGTTTTCGCTCGAAAACAGCCCGCCTGCCTCTTCGGAATACACAAGGCCCTCAAATTCCTGTCCGTGAAGCCAGATATAGGGCTTTACGATGTCCGGCAGATATTTGCAGGCAACCATACGGTAAAGATGCTTGAACACCGTGAAATTGCTCTTGAATTTTAACGGCACCATCTTAAAATCAACCGATTCTGCCTTGATCCGCTCGGGAACCGCATCCACGCTGTCCGTATAGATCCCAAGATCATAGCCCTGATCAAGCAGTTCGTCATAAAACATCCGGTTTTCGGAAACGGATTCGACCCATTCTTCCTTGGGCGCTTCATTATAGTACAGCTGCCCCACCACCAGCGGGATCACACCGTACTGCGTCTCATAGTTGGTGCCGGCATGATCGGAAAACCAGGTAAAGCCCGGAAGTTCCGCCGTAAAGTCCGGATCCTCTTCAAGAAGATCGCGGAAATAATTGTTATCGTAGGAATCCAGCACAAATACGATGATATTGGAAGAATCACCGATCTCGTAGAGACCGTCGCCTGTAAACACGGCTCTCTCGCCTTTGATCGAACGTCCGTCGGAAATGGCAGGGATCAGCAGAGAAACAAGTGCCGCGATCTGCATAAACAGCAAAAGCGCGCAGACAAACATAGAGATCTTCGTGGCGAGTTTGCTCTTGATGATGAAAAACACCAGAACGGCCGCAAAAATGACCAGCAGGATCACCAGATACAGCAGCATCTTTGTCCTATAGCCTTCCCAGATGATCTCCTTGCCGTTCATGGTCCCGACCGTCATGTTCAGGAAGTTCGCCTGCACATAAATACAGAGCGATCCGGCAAAAATAACACCTGTGTAGATCATGCCGGCCTTCTCATTCTTTGCGATCAAAAAGCCCGCCAGCACGCAGACAAAAAAGACGGCGAGCGCAAAGACGACGGGCATCCACAAGAAATTCATCAGGCCGAACTCAAAGTTTCTGCTGTTCTTTAGGAATAACTCCACCGGCGCATAAAAGCAGATCGTATAGCTTAACAAAAAAGCGCTTAAGATCAGCGGGAGCTGTTTTTTGAGGTTTTCTTTGGTAAAGAGTTTCAAGACGGTATTCCTCCGTATGTATTCAGGCCTTGACGACCTCTTCGAGCAGCCGGACAGAGTCCATGGCGTCAGATGAATAATAGTCCGCGCCGATCTCATCCGCGATCTGCTGTGTCAGCACGGCGCCGCCCACCCAGACGGGACAGGTAATGCCGGCCGCATGCAGCGCATCAATGGTTTTCTGCATATTGACAACGGTCGTCGTCATCAGCGCGGACAGGCCGATCATCTTCGGCTTATATTGATGGTAAGCCGCAACGACCTCTTCCGCCTTCACGTCCTTGCCGAGGTCGATCATGTCATAACCGTAGCTCTCCAAGACCACCTTGACGATATTCTTACCGATATCGTGAATATCGCCTTCCACCGTGCAGATCAGGATCGGTCCTTTCTTTTCTTCGGAAGCCTGAAACGTCTCCTGCACCACGGCAAAGGCCAGTTTTGTCGTCTCCGCGGCCTGGATCAGCTGGGGCAGGAAGATCTTCCCGGCCTCGTAATCCTTTCCGACCCGGTTGAGCGCCGGAATGATCACCTCGTTGATCAGGGTCATAGCAGATGAGCCGGACAGTTCCTTTCTCGTCTGTTCCTGTACCTCATTCTTCATGCCTTTTTGGATCATATAAGAGAGGTCAAAATCAGACGATCCGCTTCCGTTCCCCCCGCTGCCATCCGCTGTCGCTCCGTTTTGTGCCGGGGTGCCGGCTCCGGATGCACTGACCGTATTGGTCAAAACATCGGAAGCATTGGCATATTTCTCAATAAAGTGAATGCTGTCATGGTCGTGATCGAGTAGCAGATTGGCCGCATCCACGCAGCCCATCATCTGTGCATCCAGTGGATTCATGATCGGAAGATCCAGACCCGCATCGATCGCCATGGATAAAAAGGTTCGATTTAATAACGCCCGATATGGTAATCCGAACGAAACATTGGAAACGCCCAAAGCCGTATGATGTCCACGCTCCCGCATCATCCGCACGGCTTTCAGTGTTTGCGCCACTTCCTTCTGCTGTGCGCTGGCCGTGAGTGTCAGGCAGTCCACCACAATATCTTCTTTCCGGATCCCTTCCTGACCGGCACGGTCAATGATCCGTTCCGCCAGTTCCACACGTTCCTGTGCCAGCAGCGGGATCTCCTCTTCCAAGGTCAGCGCGATCACGATGCCGCCGTATTTCTTTACGATCGGAAGCACGGCCTCCATCATGGCAGGTTTGGCATTCACCGAATTGATCAGCGGACGGCCGTTGTAGATCCTGCAGGCAGCTTCGAGCGCCTCCGGTGAAGAAGAATCGATCTGCAGCGGCAGGTTGATCACCTCCTGCAGCATCGGAATGAGTTTCTGCATCATCTGCGCTTCGTCGATCCCCGGCAGGCCGACATTGACATCGAGCACCTCTGCACCGGCATCCTCCTGCCGGATCCCTTCCGCAACCACCTCATCGAGATGGTTTTCCTTCAGCGCCGCCTGCATTTTCTTCTTCCCGGTGGGATTCAGACGTTCTCCGCAGACGATCACATGGCCGTCAAACCGGACGGTCTGTGTGGATGAGGAAACCTTGGGCATATATGGATTTGTGCGCGGATTTGCTTTTGACGGACGCACGCCGTTTAAAGCCGCGATAAAATCAGGGGTCGTGCCGCAACAGCCGCCGCAGACCGCAAGCCCGCCGTTTAAGAACGGCTGAAGGTCCGTGACAAACTCTTCCGGCGTCAGTTCATAGACCGTCTCCCCATGCAGGAAATTCGGCAGCCCGGCATTCGGCTGCGCCATGACGGGCACATGAGAAAAGGACAGCAGCTCTTCAATGATCGGCGCCAGTTCCTTCGGTCCTAAGGAGCAGTTGACGCCCAGCATGTCAACGCCTAAGGATTCCACGATGTTGACAAAGGTCTCCACATTGGTACCCGTCAGCGTCCTTTTGCTCTTATCAAAGGTCATGGTCGTGAAAATGGGCAGGTCGCTGTGTTCTTTTGCCGCAAGGATCGCGGCTTTGACCTCATAGACATCGGTCATGGTCTCAAACAGGACCGCGTCAACGCTGTCTTTTGCGGCTTCGATCTGCTCTGCGATGATCTCGTATGCCTCGGAAAACGGAAGCGTCCCGAGCGGTTTTAACATCGTGCCGATCGGTCCGATGTCCAGCACGATATAACTGTCATCTTCCCGGCCACAGACTTTTTGCGCTTTTTTTGCGTTTTCGATCGCCGCTCCGATCATCTGCGCCACCGGATATTTAGCCTCCGCCATTTTCAGCCGGTTGCAGCCAAATGTATTTGTCGTGATAAAGTCAGCGCCCGCGCGCAGATATCTGCAGTGAACATCCGTGATCAGATCCGGGGCATCCAGATTCAGTTCCTCCGGGATCTGTCCCGCTTTGAGGCCGGCATTCTGCAGCTGTGTGCCCATGCCGCCGTCAAACAGGAGAAGATCACGGTTCAGGCGTTTTTTCAGTTCTTCTCTTCTCTCTTGTAAGGTCATCTTTTTCTTTCCGTTGTTCCATCCGGCGTCCTGTCAAATGAAGCCAAAACTATAACTATATAACTATATCTATATCTATACCCGGCCGGGTGTCTGCTCCGGGAAACAACAGCTTGCAGATCCGCTCTTTTTCTGTCTGCAGGCTTCCCGTCTTGCACAGGTTAAGCAAGTTGGTGTCTTTTGCCCTAAATCGGCATGCGCCGTTTCCCCATTAAGTCCGATCAGCCCAAGCATTGATTTTTGCGGCAAAAACAGGCCTCCGCTCGTATGTGTGATCCCAAGCTTCTTGTCCGCGCGGATCGCTTTTAACAGCGGGATGTTGAGGGAAAGGTCCAGATCGCCGTAGCCGGGCGCAAACCGGAATGTGCGCTCTCCAAGTCCCAATTCTTCTTCAAAGGCATCCGTCCTGCCTTCCAGATAGGCGCTCGCCGCCGCATCCAGCACAACGCCGTGGCTCATGTTGCCGTTCATGATCCGCCTGATGTAGCGGTCATAGGAAACGCCGAGCGTGGTCGCCAGTACGCAGACCCGTTCGCAGGATGCAAACAGGTTCTTCAAGTCTTCCGATCTTAAGCGGACTCCCGCATCCGGGATCTCAGGAAATCCCTCTTTGTCAAAATCAAGGGCATAAACCTCATAACAGCCAAGAAAATGCGCTTCTTTTTCAAGTTCTTCAAAGCAGCTGTCAATTTCTTCGGATAAAGCAAAAGCCCCTTCCTGTTTCCGGTCGCCCAAGTAGGAAAGGGTCCTTTTTTGCATCAGTTTCCGGTCAATCTCACTCATGTTCTTTCCTGTTAATGCAGGATGTTCTTCAGGCTGTCGCAGATCGTGCGCGCGATCCGCACATTGTTCATCGTATAGATGTGCACGCCGTCCGTCCCGTTGGCCAAAAGATCGATGATCTGGCTGACACAGTAAGCCATGCCCGCATCAAAAAGCGCATCGGGATTGTCCTCAAAACGGCGGATGATCCGCTCATACCGCTCAGGCAGCGTTGCACCGCACAAACCGACCATCCGTTTGATCTGTGCCCCGTTTGTCACCGGCATGATCCCCGGCGTTAACGGCACATTGATCCCCGCGATGGCGCAGTCTTCCATAAAACGATAGAATACTTCATTGTCAAAGAAAAGTTGCGAAAGCAGCACTTCTGCCCCGGCATCCACCTTTTTCTTCAGGTTTCTGATCTCCGACACACGGTCGGGAGAATCCGGGTGGATCTCGGGGTAGCAGGCGCCGCTGATGCAGAAGTCGTATTTTTGCTTCAGATATGTGATCAGATCGCTCGCATGCGGAAAAACGCCTTTGGGCGCGGCATTCGGGTTCTCATCGCCGCGCAGCGCCATGATGTTTTCGATCCCGGCTTGGGCGATGGCATCCGCAAATGCATCGATCTCCGCCTGATCATAGCTCATGCCGGTCAAATGGACGACCGGTTCGATCCCGTAGCGTTCTTTGATCTTTTTGGCGATCTCAATGGTCTTATTGTTGTTCGAGCTTCCGCCCGCGCCGAAGGTCACACTGATAAAATCCGGTTTCAACTGTGCAAGGATCTCCAAAGTATCGTCGATCTTTTGCAGTTCCTCATCTTTTTTCGGCGGAAAGATCTCAAAGGAAACAACATTTTTTCCCTTATTTTTATATATCTGCGTCAGTTTCAAGATCACACCTCCCCGGTGCATGCAGCTGTATTTTCAAGCAGTTTCGCTGGTTTCTGCCCTGATCTTTGAGCCTTAAGGCTTCACGTAGCCTATAGTACCAAAAAACAGGAAACTTCACAAGTAAAACCGCTTGCAGCCATCATGCACCGGAGAGGGTTATCAGTACGTTTCTCCGTACGGGAGCAGGAAATAGGCGATCCGCTCGTTGCCGTTTCCGTCCGTATAAGCGACCTCCAGGTCGACATGCGTAACGGTGGGATGCAGAACGCTGTTATTGTAGGAAAGGTTGGAAGGTACCATGATCGCGCACAGGCGCTCGATCTCGGCGGCATTTTCTTCCTTTGTATAAGTCGCGGCGCAGCCGTCATCATAGGAAAACGTTGCCGCAACCTTGCTTTCCATGACCTCTTCCGAGGATCTGGCATAATCATAGACCTTGATCTGGCGGATCTCTTCCGGCGTCAGCCGTTTTGAAAAGGTCTGCACATCGATCCCGACAGATTTCAGATAACGGACGGTGTTTTCGTCACTTTCGTAGATGTAATATCCGCTCATGACATCCATGTAGTCCTCAAAATCCGTGGAAGAAAGCCTCAGAATGGGATATGCTGCAAGGTCTGAAAGCTTCCTGGCAGCCAGATCCTTCTCATAGGCTGCGATCAGATCATTCACATTGATCATCGTGCCGTCAAAAGCCAGACTGTCCTCCCAGTTCCTTGCTTCGATCGCATCGATCCTGCCGTCCGCACTCAGTTTTCCGGCCTGATAAATGAAGTTCTTGTACGGCTCGGACTCATAAACCGCCGCCGCGTCGCTTAAGACGCTGTCGGCTTCCGCGTTGTAGGTACGATAGACCTCCCGTCCCGACTTTAAGCGGTAGCGGATCACATAGTTCATTTTTTCCTTAGCGTCATAATCCGGGCTGCCGTACATCTGTGACTGCCTTCTCTTGATCGCGGAACGCTCCGGATTTAAGTCCGCAATGCCGGCTTTTGCAAGATTCAGCACCGTACCCGGATCCGTAAACAGATCTTCCTTTAAGATCTCATCATAATCCCCGTATTGCAGTTCACCGTCTTCTCCCGTTTCAAAGTGCGGAACCTCATTTTCCACAGATCCTAAGCGGATGCTCACGGAAGCGACCTGCTCCCGGTTTGGAAGATACCGGTCATAGCCGAACAGATCATACTGGAAGGAAACCGATACAAAGCCCGCGATCAGAAGACAGATCATAAGCTGTACGGGATGTCTTAAAATCCCTGCAAATTCCTGTTCAAAGATCAGTTCCAACACCACATGTGCCAAAAGCCCCGATATCACAAATGCCGTCCAGTACCATGCCGTCGGCAGGGAAGTCAGTATGAAGGAAACAAAGAGTCCGCCGGCCAGGGCTGCAAGGATCACAAGCGGGATACGGATAATGTGCTTGGATATCCCGTGGCAGAGTGATTTTCCGACACTTTCCGATGGACGCTTGCGGTATAAAAACATGCCAAGTACGAAAAACAGCACGAGTTCCAACGCGATCAGAACGAGTCTTAACGCAAGTCTGTCATTTTCACTGTTGATAAACACGATGGCCAGCGGGTTCAGCAGCATATGCCAGATGCTCTCACTTTCTGCCGATCCGAAATAATAAGTCTGAAAACAGGATGAACGGTAGGACTGCAGGAGCAAAGTCACAAAAAATGTAAAGCACAGCAGCGTTCCGGTGCCAAGCACGCCGACGATCAGTGTTCCGGTCAGCATGATGGCGATAATGGCGATATTATAGGCCATGAAAAAGGTCATGATGCTCTGCAGCGTTGCAAAAAGCAGGGCTTTTACGGTGATCACCGCCACGCATCCGCGGATCGCAAGCACCGCAAAAGAAAGGATGGCTGCCAAAAGCTGCAGGACAACCGTTGGAAGCGCGCCTGAAAGATAACGGATCGCAAACAGCTTTCCCCTGCGAACCGGCAGGCTGTGATAAAGGTCCACCGCGGATTTCATATAGACGAAGGAAAAGCAGAAAAATGCGGTCAGGATCCCGAGTCCGATAGCCACAAAGCCGTAAAAGCCGTATCCGCTGCCCAAAAACATCGCAACATCCGCAGTCAGCGCACCGGGATCATAGTAATAATTCAGACGGAACGTATCGATCGTCATCAGCAGGATCACAGGCATCGAAAAGATCAGCGCCATCGCCCAGCCGATATACATCCAGATTCTGGATCTGATCTCATTTTTGAAGAAATTATTCCATGATGTTTTTGATGTCATATCCGACCACCTCCGTCTCACTGATAAAGATCTCTTCTAAGGAAAGCGGCAGGATCTCCGAAAAGATCATATCCATGTCTTCCACTTTCCCGGACAGTTCTTCAAGAGAACCCCGGACCGTAAACGTATAAAGCGATCCCCTCTGCTCTGTCGTAAGGACCTGAAGCCCTTCCGTAAACTGTTCGCGCTGCGCATCATCCCGGAAAACGCACTGGATCTTATGGATGTTCAGTTTCATGTCATCCATATCCTTGGAAAACAGGATGCCGCCCGCATGCAGCAGTCCGACATGATCGCAGATATCCTCGAGTTCCCGCAGGTTATGCGATGCGATAACGGGTGTCATGTTTCTATCTGCCATGTCTGCGGCAAACAGGCGCTTTACCGCCTGACGTACCACGGGGTCGAGCCCGTCAAAGGTCTCGTCGCACAGCAGGTACTTGGTCCCGGCACATACGCCGAGGATCACGGACAGCTGTTTCTTCATGCCTTTGGAAAAAGTCATGATCCTGCGTGTTGTCGAAAGATTGAACTTACTCATCAGTTCATAAAAACGGTCGTTATCGAATCCCTCATAGATCCCGGCATAGAATCTGCGCATCTGTTCCGGTGTCGCAGACGGGAAGAAATGCTGCTCATCCGAGATGTAGAAGATGTTCCTCTTGACTGCCTCATTCTCATATACGTTCTCTCCGTCAATCAGGATCTCTCCGGAATCCGGTTTAATAACGCCCGATATCATACGCAACAGGGTGCTTTTTCCTGCACCGTTCGTACCGACCAGACCGAAAACCGTTCCCTCTTCCATATTTGCGGTGATCTCCTTCACCGCCTCGATCCTGTCAAAATGTTTACTGACATTTCTGATCTCTATCATAGATGCTCACTTCCCTTCCTCATAAGTTCCACTTCCTCATCGACCGCCTTGCGGATCTTCTCAGGTTCCACACCGATGAGCATAAGATCCCGGACGCTCCCCTTCAGTTTTGTCACCAATTCCTCTGACGCATCCATTACCCACCGGTCTTTTGCGCTGACAAAATTGCCTCTGCCCTTGACCGTGTAGATCAGGCCCTGCCGTTCCAGTTCCTGATAGGCCTTCTGGATCGTGTTCGGATTGATGGAAAGATCGATGGCCAGATTTCTGACGGACGGGATCTTGTCGTCACTCTTTAAGATCCCTTTGACGATCAGCTGCCTGAACCGTTCCACAACCTGTTCGTAGATCGGACGCTTGTCCTGATAATTGATCTGAATCATGGACTTTCCTTTCCATGCGCCCCTGTCTTACTTAATAATATCATTGAGGACGCATTTTTGTTATGTGTGTACTATCACAACTAATACACTTAATATACATGTTTCAAAATAATTTGTCAACACTAAATATATTTTATTATTTACAACGTAACACTATATATGGTATATTTCTGTTTGAGAAAAAATAGCCTCAACTATTTTTTTTTGCCCAAATACACTATCAAACATGCTTTGGATTGGAGGACTTATGAAACTAATTTATCAGGTTAACGACAAACCGAAGTTCGGGCAGGTCCTTGTATTTGCCCTGCAGCAATTGCTGGCGATCCTTGCCGCAACGATCGCGGTTCCCGCGATCATCGGCAACGACATGTCCCCTTCGGCCGCGCTCTTCGGCGCAGGATGCGGTACCATCATCTATCTCTTGTTTACAAAATTTAAGAGCCCCGTATTCTTAGGCTCTTCCTTCGCGTTCATCGGTTCCATGTTTGCGGCCTTCGGCGGCGCAGCTTCCATGGAAGCCGGCTACATGGGCCTGATCCTCGGCGCGCTCTTTGCAGGACTTGTCTATGTTGTGATCGCGCTGATCGTTAAAGTCGCAGGCGTTGCATGGATCAACAAGCTGATGCCCGCAGTCGTCATCGGTCCTACCGTAGCGATCATCGGTCTTTCCCTTGCAGGAAACGCCATCGGCGATCTGACCAATTCCGGCGGAAGCGTTCCGACTTCCCCTTATGTCTGCATCATCTGCGGTCTGGTCACTCTGTTCGTCACGATGATCTGTTCCGTATTCGGCAAGAAGATGATGAAGATGATCCCGTTCATCATCGGGATCTGCTGTGGCTACATCGTGGCTGCGATCTTCACGCTGATCGGCAGTTCCACAGGGAATGAAGCACTGATGGTCATTGATTTTTCCAAATTCCAGCAGATGCAGTTCATTCCGGATTTCACCTTCGTCACTGCTTTCAAAGGTGTTTCCGATATCAATGCCGCTTATGTGGGCACTGTTGCAGCTGCTTATATCCCGGTTGCGTTCGTGGTATTTGCAGAGCACATCGCCGACCACAAGAACCTGTCCTCCATCATTGAAAAGGATCTGCTCGAAGAGCCCGGTCTGCACCGCACACTGCTCGGTGACGGCGTCGGTTCCATCGTCGGCGCATTCTTCGGCGGCTGCCCGAACACCACATACGGTGAATCCGTCGGTTGTGTGGCGATCTCCGGAAATGCTTCCATCGTAACGATCATGGCAACCGCGGTCCTTGCGATCGTCGCTTCCTTTGTGGCACCTTTCGTTACTTTCCTTTCCACGATCCCGTCCTGTGTCATGGGCGGTGTCTGCGTGGCGCTCTACGGCTTCATCGCCGTATCCGGTCTGAAGATGATCCAGGGTGTTGACCTGAACAAGAACAAAAACCTGTTCGTGGTATCCGTGATCCTGATCGCCGGGATCGGCGGCATGGTTCTGAACTTCGGTTCCGTGACCATCACTTCCGTAGCCTGCGCACTGATCTTAGGGATCATCACCAACCTGATCTTCAAGGATGCGAAGGAATAAACGAGATCATTTGAGCAACTAAAGCATTTTAAACATAAAAAGTCCGGACGGTTCATCCGCCCGGACTTTTTCCATGGTCTCATTCACGCTTCCTGTATAAAGCGGTATCGCCCCCTTTGCTTTCGGGTCAGCAGAGCTGACACCTCAAACAAGGCGGCAGATCGGTCGGTGCGATGCTGAATCATGACTTCGTCATGATCGCACCTTCCTCGTACAGATCGTCTCTCGTGATGTTCTTGATCCACTTGCCCGAGAAATAGTTCTTCAGAACCCAGGGCCATTTCACGAATTCATCGGTGCATAAGATCACATATACCCACATGACCGGGAGTTTGAACACGAAGGCGCATAGGAAGCCTAAAGGCACCGCATAACACCACATGTCGATGGTGTCGCAGATCATGCCGAACTTCGAATCGCCGCCCGCGCGGAAGACCCCGGCGATCAGCGTGGTATTGACGGCCGCGCCGAAAATATAATAGGTATTGATCAGCATCATATATTTCAGATAATGCATCGCCTGCTCCGTCAGGTGCGCAAAATGCAGGATCGCAGGGATCAGGGCAAAAATGATCAGTGAGCCGATCAGGGCCGAAACAAGCGTCATGACCATCAGCCGTTTTGCGGCGGTTTTTGCTTCGTCAAGCTTTCCCTCACCCATGATATTCCCGAGAATGATCCCGGCAACATTGGCAACGGCGAAGCAGAATACCGAGCCGAAGTTCCGGACCACATTGACGAAGGAATAGGCCGCGACCGCGTCATTTCCGAGATGCCCGATGATCGCGGAATACATCGTAAAGGCTACGCCCCAGCTGACGTCATTGATCAGGGCAGGCAGCGCCATGCTGAAAAAGTCATGCAGCAGCAGTTTATTGTTCTTAAAGATATAAGAAGGCTTGAGCTTCACGTTTTTGCTCTTTGCCGATACGATGAAGCATCCGACCAGCACGACCAGCCTTGAAAGCGTGGTTCCGAGCGCCACACCTGCCGCGCCGAGTTTCGGGGATCCGAACAGTCCGAAGATAAAGACTGCATTTAAGAAGATGTTGCAGACAAAGGCGATCACATTTAAGACCGTACAGATCGTCACTCTCTCCACACTTCTTAAGGCTGCCATATAGACCTCAGTGATGCTCCAGCACAGATAACTGAAGGCGACAATGCGCAGATAAGAACAGCCGATGTCCGTCAGCTGTGCATCATTCGTGAAGACCTTCATCAGAAGCTGTGGCGCAAAGAACGCAAACGCGGCAAAGATCGCGGAAACGGCCACGGAAAAGCGCAGCGCGATCCCCTGCACCAGATGAATGGCTTCAAGGTCCCCCTTCCCGCTGTACTGGCTCGCAAGCATCGTTACACCGGTACCGATGCCGTAATAGATCATGAACAGGACACTCGTGATGTTTGCGGCAAGCGATACCGCCGAGATCGAAGACTGTCCGACATAATTGAGCATCACAACATCTGTCGACGAGATCGTCGCCGACAGGATATTTTGCACCACGACCGGTAATGTCAGTTTGATCGCGCTTTTATAAAAATCCCTGCGTTCCATTTTGATTCCCTCATATCGTTCTATTCGTCTTCCGGTCCGGCTGCATCCCCGGAAGTTTCCCGGGTGCTTGCCTGCACGGACCGATTCCATTATACTAAACTTTAGAAATATCTGATCAACGTTATCGAAAACACCGTTATCAAAAACTATATCATATCAAGATCAGGAGGCCACCATGCAGATCATAAAGGCTGCCAATTTTGCCGAAGAAATGAAGAACACCGTGGAGCCGGCACTTGATGCCATTAAGACATCCGGGATCATGCCGGTCAAGGATGCGCCGGAAGGGCAGGGCATTTATTACGACATCTACAAAACACCGAATGCCACAGCCGCGATCGTCATGAGCCACGGATTCTCCGAAAATGCCGAGAAACTCAAGGAAGTCATCTACTACATGGTGGAAAAAGGCTACCGGGTCTATGCCGTCGATCACCGCGGACACGGCCGTTCCTTCAGGCAGTCCTATCATCCGAATCTGGCCAATCTGCACAGTTTTTACGATTATGTGGAGGATCTGCACCAGTTCGTGTCCCTGATCGTCAAAACCGATACCAAACTGCCGCTCTTCATCTGGGGGCACTCCATGGGTGGTGGGATCGCCGCAACCTATATCGAAAGGTACCCGGATGATTTTAAAAAGGCGGTCCTCTCTTCCCCGATGCTCAAACTCAAGCTCCCCATGCCGGAATGGATCACAAGGCTCTTTACCGGCCTTGTCTGCCTGATCGGCCGTTCCGACACCTTCGGTCCGGGACAGAGCGGCTATAAGGGCTTTGAGAAATTTGAAGGCTCCTCCTCATCCAATGAGGCCCGTTTCAACTACTACCAGCATAAAAAAGCTTCAACACTGGCTTTTCAGATCAGTGCGACCAGTTACGGCTGGATCTACCATTCCGTCGTTGCGATCGCAAGGGCCCGTTCCAAAAGAGCCTGCGCAAAGATCAAAATCCCTGTCCTGATCCTGCGCTGCACACAGGATGCGCTGATCGATCCCTCAGGTCTTGATCAATTTGCAAAGAACACGCGCAGATGTAAGATCGTAGATTTCGATAACAGCCGTCATGAAATATACAACAGCGATGACGCTGTCATCGCTGCGTATTACAACACCATCTTTTCCTTCCTGGAACGTTAAGACTTCTCTTTTCCCGTCTTCACATAGTCCGCAGAGGTAAACGGCACCGGAAACTCCACGGGAGTTTTCTTCCTGTATGCAAATACGAGCAACCCAACGCTGATCACAAAAAGCAGGATCGAGATGAACTGCGATGTGGACAGGATCCCCACATTTCCTCTCGGGTCATTTCTGAAGATCTCAATGATAAACCGCCCGATACTGTAGGACAGAAGATACCAGCCCGTCACGCAGAGCCTGTATTTTGCCTTTCTCGCATAAATGATGAGCCCCAGCGCGATCAGCAGCATTCCCGCTGCCGAAAACAGCTGTGTCGGAAGCAGTTTGACACCTGCCGGTGCAAGACAGCCTTCCGGAAAGACCACCCCGAACGGACCATTCGTCTCTCTTCCGTAGCAGCAGCCTGCCATAAAACAGCCGATCCTTCCGATCCCCTGATTGATCGCAACAGAAGGCGAAAACAGGTCCAGATACGTCATCACCGAGATCTTTTTGACCTTGCAGTAGATCACGATCGAAAGAATACCGGTAAGGATCCCGCCGTAAACAACGAATCCCTCGGTCCCCAAAGCTCCCCTCGGGTCGGCAAGAAACTCCTGAAAATACACAATGAGAAACAGCAGTTTTCCGCCGAGAAACCCAAAGAGCAGGACAAAGATCGCCATATTGATAAAATGGTCCGGAGAAAGTCCCCTGATCTTTGCGCGGTATGTGCCAAGCAGCACGGCCGCAAGAAATCCCAGACCGATCATTAAGCCGTAGCCGTGGACCGTGATTTTTCCGATCGTAAACAGATCTATCGCCATTCCTACAAACGCTTCCTCTCGTCAAACTTTGCTCATTATAGCATAAACCTATTCCTTTTCAAGCGCTTCCCTCAGCGCTTTGGAAAGCTGGTCCGGACAGGAGGTCGGCTTCATGCCGCAGCGGATGCCTTCCAAACGTCCGATGACATCTTCCGCTCTCTGCCCTTCCACCAGGCGGCTGACCCCCTGCAGGTTGCCGTTACAGCCTCCCACAAAGGAAACGTTGCTGATCACGCCGTCATTCAGTTCAAAACTGATCTGTTTGGAACAGGTTCCTTTTGTCGTATAAGTATGTCTCATGATTTTCCCTTCTTCCTTCCGTAAGCCGGTCCTATTCCAGCCGCATCAGAACGTTCAGCATTCTCTTCACGCTGACGAGCATGTTCTCTCTTGTGATCACGCCTTTTTCAAGCGCTTCCATCAGTCTGTCGGGATAGCCGCGGCCCATCTTGATGTCGTTGCCAGCAAGCAGTTCCTTGTAGTGCTCGCCTGCCGTCCACCAGTCTGTGGTCACAAAGCCCTTGAAATCCCATTCATCCCGGAGGATGCCTTCGAGCATATCCTTGTATTCGCTCGCCCGATGTCCGTTGATCACGTTATAGGAAGACATGATCGTCCAAGGGTCCGCTTCCTTCACGATGATCTCAAACGCCTTCAGATAGATTTCGCGGATCGCTCTCTCGCTGGCTCTCGAATCGCACTGTTTGCGGTTCGTCTCTTTATTGTTCAGTGCGAAATGCTTAACGCTTGCGCCGATCCGGTTGCTCTGGATCCCGCGCACCATCGCGGACGCCAGTTTTCCGGTCAGGTACGGATCTTCCGAATAGTACTCAAAATTACGGCCGCAGAGCGGACTTCTGTGAATGTTGATCGCAGGTGTCAGCCAGAAACCGATATTGTTCTCTTTCACCTCAAGACCCGCATGGTAGCCGACTTCTTCGATGATCTCCGGGTCCCAGGAAGATGCAAGCAGCGTCGCGCAGGGCCATGCCGTCGTGCAGACGCCGCGGTCCGGCCTGATCCTGAGGCCTGCAGGGCCGTCTTCGGTCATCACGTTCGGGATCCCGTAAAGCGGCAGATTGCCGAAGCCGAACGTATCCGCAAGCCCGGTATTGGGCTGTCCGCCGAGGAGCTCTGCCAGCATCCGGTCGGAAAGCTGGGAGAGAAAGTCATCGAGGGTGACTTTTCCTGCTGCCACATCCGAAAGCGTCTTGACGTTCTCGATGCCCGGTCCCCACATATGCTGTCCGGCCTTAAAGTCCACATCCGGCGTAAAGCCTTCAAATACTGCTTCGGATAAGGGTGTCAGCGCATTTTCGTTCTTATCGTTCGGCGTTCCCATCGGAAGTGTCTCAAAGGATCCATCGGCGAGCATTCTCTTTTCAAGCTCTGTGGACGCCATCTTTTCGGATAATTTTTCCACCACACGATCGCTGTCCACACGGAATACAAACGCGTTCTTCTCTGTATCCCTGACAGAAGTCCCCACATGGAAGAAGTAGTCGCCCGCTTCGAGCACATAAGCGGACTTCTCGATCTTCCCAAGATCATCATAGGACGCAAGTCCGTAAGCATCAAAGCTCATGCAAAGGCGCTGGGATTCGCCGGGGGAGAGCGTTTTGGTCTTTGCAAATGCGACCAGTTCCCTTGCAGGCTTCCCAAGTTTGCCCTGCGGCTTCTCGCAGTAAACCTGTACGACCTCTTTTCCGGAAAGATCACCCGTATTCAGCACTTCTGCAAGCACGCGGAAATCGTCTCCGTTTTGTGTGATCGCCACGTCACGGATCTCAAATGTCGTATAGGAAAGGCCAAATCCGAAGGGATAGACCACTTTTTCGGCCATGCCGGGAATCGTTTCAAAATAGCGGTAACCCACATAGATATCTTCAAAATAGTCCACATGGTCGTTGGATGCATGGAAGGTCTTCGTCGACGGATAATCTTCGAGGCGGGCCGCATAGGTGTCGCTCAGTTTTCCGCTCGGCGTGTTCAGGCCGCATAACAGCGTTGCCGCGGCAAGTCCGCCTTCCATACCGCCCTGGAATGCAAGCAGCACGCCCTGAATCCTGTCATGATCACGGAACCAGCCGGTGTCAACGATCCCGCCGACGTTCAGCACGACGATCACGCTGCCGAAATTTGCCGTGACGGCATCCACCATTTTCTGTTCCTCATCTGTTAAGTAAAAATCACCCTTTTTAAAGATCTTTGCGGCAATCCCTGTCAGATCGCCGTCCTCTTTCTGGATCTTGTCGCCGTCAAAACTGCTCTTCCGGTCCCAGCCCTCGCCGGAATAACGGCTGATGCTGATGATCGCCGTGTCCGTATAGGCCTTCGCTTCCGAAAGCAGATCTGCGGGCACTTCGGGCTCCGCAAGCATGCCGGGCTGGCTGCCCTCTTCATAGGCATGCTCCACATAGGTTCTGTAATAATCCGCAAGGTTCTCGAATACGGCAACTCTGTCACCGAGTTCCTTAAAACCTTCATACAGGTTGCGGTTATATGAAACCGTCACATCACCGCTGCCGCCGCCGCCTTTGACATAATCAAATGTACCTTTGCCGAACAGGGCAACTCTCTGCCCCCGTTTCAGCGGAAGCACGGAATCTTCATTTTTTAACAGGACCATGCCTTCCTGCGCCGCTTTGCAGGACAATGCAATGTGTTCTTCGGAAGCAGTGACTCTCCTGCCGTCCTTTCCAAGCGGTGTTCCCGGTAAAAACTGATATCTGGCCCATTTCTGCATACGCTTCTCCTCCTGTGTGTCCGTTTGATTTCCGGCCAGTCCCCAATACGTCCGGTCCGGTCTTTGGACACCTGTACCACTCATTATACAGAAGTCTGTGCCCTTTTCCAACAGAGATTTTATAAAGTTTCCGTAAAGTCACATGACGTACGAGATTATTTGAGTTTTGTCAAACAAATCCGGGCTGTCGACCGACAGACCGGATTTGTTTGACAAAACTATAGAACCACCTTGTATTATTCGAAATTGATCTTAATTAGTTATAAGCCCCATCTAACTCTAGCTTTCTATTTATTACTAAGACCGTGTCTCATTCCTTTAATTATTGATAAAGCCGTCGTAACAAAGTATTGTTGCTCTGTTTTCTTCAGAAAGAATAGACAAAACATTCCGTTTGGAAGCGCAAGACATAATAATCCTCTAATTATAATATTGGCAATTAGGTTATCTATATGAATAAGACTACATAAACCATACGAAACAACTGCACATCCAATCATGGTAATCACATATATTGCTGAAGTCATTATATACTTCTTTACTTCAATTCTTAATAAATTATGATTAACATTATATATTAGCCATGGACTACCTATGCATGTCCACGTAAAAATGGTAGCTATAAGAACTCCCTTTATTCCAATAATGTTCACAAGAATTATATTTATGCATAAGTTAGACACTGAAATTATAAGCGGTCTAAACCTATCACCATGCCATATCCCTCCTGCATTTTTAAAAACCATAAGTGTTCTTGGGGCTATCTCTGCCACAAGATATGTTGCAAATAAGACAACCATAGAAAATTCCAAAAGATACTCTTTACCCACCCACAACTCCATAAAAGGTTGGTACAAACACACAAGAGATGTGACACAGAAATTAAGGAAGAAAAAGGAAATATGCCTAATATTATATAACAATTTCCTATTCTCCCGTTCATCATTCACTATCAGGCTGTTAGCGATACCGGCCTCACAGGCATTATAAAATACTGCAAAAAAGGAGATTATTGTCAAAAGAATAGTGTTATAGTTTTGATATACCGCAAGGACATCTAAGCCCAAAAAAGAAGAAATCACTATTGAATCAGCAGAATGAAATGCCACATCCCCTATTTTTAAAGTGAACAGATCTTTGACCTTTCTAAAAATCTCATTTCTTTCTTCCTGCGGAAGTACTCCAGTAGCAATAAACTGGGGGTAGGTTTTCTTAGATGCAAAGCCAGTGATCACATTTATCGCAATTGCAGAAAGGATACTAATGACTAAAAATGCATAATAATTTCTGAATCTTATAAGACATACAAGCTGTAATATATATGTTACTAAAGACACCGTCGAACTAATAATATTCAAAACATCTATTCGCTGAAACGCATAGAATAGTGAATTTCTATACGCAAACATCCAATAGGAAAGAACCGTCGCCCCAAGGTACATTAAATAGACCGCATAAATATTTATGTCAGAAGGAACACTGTTTTTGATTAGAAGCGGTATAAACGGCATTATTGCCAGTCCTAATCCCAAAATTATCAAACCTATAATTCGATAACAGCGCCTGTAAAGGTTCATAAGTGCGCATATTTTTTCTTCATCATCATCTACAATCGGCTTGTACATGCTGAAAACAAGCGCCGAGGAAACTCCTAGTTCTGCAAGATTAAGAACTTGTAATAAGGACTCAAAAAAGCTGGATAAGCCAAGATAGCTTACCCCTATTGTGTGAATAAATACTGTTCTGATAATAAATGAAAATACAATGATAACGGTTTTTTGGAGTCCTCCCCAAAAAGTACCAAAAATCGCATTTTTCTTTCTATTAATGACCATATGATTCCTTTAAACACTTTTATAAGACTTTTAGTGTAAGTGCCATAGTTATAAATTATATTTCATATTAATATTAATGATCAATCATTCCACTGGTTTATTATGTTCCGATTTCTATTATATCTGATTCTCAAATGATACCAGAACTTACTCACAATATTACTGTCTTGTAATCCAATGGGAATATCGGATATTATTGGACAGCATTTATCAATAATGCTTTGTTGTGTAATCGTGCGTTTTATATTTCCATCAGGAAACCACGCTCTATGAAGCGCATACATCATTTCCAATAATACTTGGCAGTTGATCGGTGATACTCGGGTGCTATCAAACATATCAAACATTTGATATGAATACTTCAACCATGCCCCAATTCTCTGTTCCCAATATAGCCGCTCTGTCCAACCAATTCCCGGAACAACATTCTCATATATGTAGCTACTCCAACTATTCAAGGAATCAACATGTACAGATGAATTCCTCCAACTCTTTCCGCCCAGCATGCTTAAGCAGTCAATTATTCTGTCGGAATCCGTGACTTCTATCTTCCGTTTATCCAAATAACTATAGTATCCTCCTCCGAATTCCCACACTGTTCCCCATAGTACTATAGAATTAGTACCATTCGGAATATCCAAAGAACTTATGTACTGTCCGATTTCCGTTCCTCCCGTAGTCCTGCCTCCGCAATGCTCCAATATTTCACTTCGCTTAACAGTTTCTTCACTTTTATTGCGTTTCTTTTCTATATCATATAAATAGTGCAAAACTCCTGTTTTTTTACATATGGTCCGGGGTATTCTATAATCATACTCCATTGTATCCGGTCGCTTTATAGTATACGTACTAAACGGAATTTCACTGTGCTGTAGCAAAGCAAAAATAGTCCGACTATCTACTCCCCCAGTTAAAGGAAGCCAAATATTGTCACCGAATTTCGCGTATATGTTCTTTAGCAGTACCTCAAACTGTTCTATGATCATACTTTCAAGATTATTTCTGTCATAACCAAGATATCTGCTAAAATCAAAGTCCTCACGGTTTACTATTTTACCAAGTGATAAGCTTATATATTGTGAAGGTAAAAGTGCTTTAATTCCATTTCTCGGCGTGTAAGGACCCGGATAATAATCAAAGAAATACGGATCTCCTCTATCGATTTCATAATTAGAACACCAATATGAATTAGGTATTACTTCCGAAAGCAAAGCCAAACTACTTGAACAAACTACATCTCCATGAGCATCATATCCATAAAAGACACCAAATGTTCCACCTGCATCCATATAGATATTAGACTCGTCAAACAGAATCCATCTCCCACTCCAATTTTTCATATCCTGTACAACATTTTCATCTAAAACTATGCCCTTATGATGCTTTATGTGAAAAGCCTCTCCGAACAAGAATCTACTTCCATTTTTTTGAACATTTAATTGTTTATGGTAAGAAAGATAATAACCGTTAGATAAGTCAGTCGTTTTAAAATCCTCAGAATTATACCGAGCTTTCATAATAATAAACTGTCTTCTGTGTATGTTTCTCATTAGATTATTGCCTCCGGAACACATGTTTTCAATCAGCATAATACTATCTCAAATTGCTTTTATATCTTTCTAACTGCGAACCTTTGTGCCAATATTTTATTGGGTTCTCAAAAAATGATTTTACACTTTTTTATTTTTTTTTACAACATAAGTGGTCTCCTTTGAGTGGATCCGAATTATATGGCAGATGATTTACATATCATATTTCAAATTGTGGTAAAATGAATACAAATGAATTTCCGGTCATTTCGACCTGATCCGGAACATGCGGGGGACAGACCGATGGATTTTGCATCAGCAGCAGAATATGTTGATAAACTCTTATGGGGATGGCATCAGATCACCATCCTGCTCGGCACCCATCTTTTCATGTGTTTCAAAACGGGATTTATACAGAAAAATCTCTTCAAGGCCATAAAGCTCTCCGTAACATAAGATCCGGATGCGCCGGGTGATGTGTCCCAGTTTGGCGCGCTCACGACAGCGCTCGCTTCAACCGTCGGTACGGCAGCCATCATCGGCGGTGTAAAGTCCATCACCAAAGTATCCGAGAAACTTGTTCCTTTTATGGCGATCTTCTATGTGCTCGGCTGTCTGACGATCCTGATCATGAATGCGGATGTGATGAAAGAAACGATCATCACGATCGTTTCAGCGGCGTTTGCTCCAAGAGCCGCAGGCGGCGGATTTATCGGCAGCACCATTTCCACCGCATGCAGATACGGAATTGCAAGAGGACTGTTTTCCAATGAATCGGGAATGGGATCCGCGCCGCTCGTGGCTGCGGCGGCACAGACGAGAAACCCCAAAAGACAGGCGCTGGTCTCCATGACGGGAACTTTCTGGGATACGGTAGTTGTCTGCCTCATGACAGGCCTGGCGCTGGTCTCCTGTATCATTAAGCACCCGTTCATAGACGCAACAAGCGGAAACGGTTCCGAACTGACTTCCCTGGCCTTTTCGACCATTCCCGTCGTCGGGAATCCTGTTCTTGTGATCGGCCTGATCACGTTCACATTCTCCACCATGCTGGGATAGTACTACTACGGCGAACGCTGTGCCGTTTATCTGTTCGGTGAAAAGATCATTCTGACCTATAAGATCATCTGGATCTGCGGGATCTTTGTCGGTTCGATCGCCGAGCTGAAAGTCATCTGGAACATCGCAGACATCCTAAACGGACTTATGACGCTCCCAAACATCGTTGCAATCCTGCTTCTGTCCGGAACGATCGCAAAGGAAACCAAAAAATATGCCGGCAAGCATCTTGATGATTTCGATGATTCCGAAATCCCGGTCGAAAAAATGCAAAGAAGGGAAAACTGTTATAAATTCGTTGATTGACAGCAGTCATCCAAATGTGCTATAAATATAAGGTCGCACAGGGGAATCATACAGTGGCAGTATGACGGTCTCCAAAACCGTTCACGGGGGTTCGAATCCCTCTTCCCCTGCTCAGACACACTTGTTGTAATCAAACGGTGGTTCAATATAAGGCATAAACAGGAAGAAGAGAGCTTTCGCTCTCTTCTTCTCTGCATTGCAGGATCTCGTCGATCGGTGTCCCAAACAGCCTGCTTAGGGCAACCAGGTTGTCAACGGTCGGGAGGCTCTCGCCCCTCTGCCATTTGTAAATGGCCTGAACCGATTCAAATCCCATGAACCGTCGGATGTCCTTTACCCTCAGGTGGTTCCGGATCCGAAGTTCTCTGATCTTTGCTCCCGTTGCGACCGGGTCTAAAACCGGATAATTCATATAACGCCTCCTTGTGTAAAATCTGTCCCTTTTCCATTCGTTACATTTTTTACAACACATCCTCCTGCCGTGAACCGGCAATTCGGCACCGCTGCCTCCACAGGATGTAAGGCTGATTTTCCGTTACATTTATACTATTCCGGATACAGTCCTCATTTCCTTTTTTTCTTTTTTGAAGCGGACAAAGCGCTGTTAAACGCTTCTTTTGCGCATTTTTGTTCCCTCGTCAGTTCCTTGCCCAGAAGCTGATCGACGATAAAGGTAAAATCCATTCCTTTTGTTTCGTTCTCCGCCATCCGGATCAGTTCTTCACTTTCAACGTCTTCTTCTCTTAGCATATTCACCTCCCTCTGTCTTGCAAAAAGGATTATAGCAGAGGCAGAAAGACCACGAAATAAACTAACGGTTTAGTACCGGATTCTTTTCTTCGTAACCCAATCATAATAATTAAGGCTCTGTCACAACAGGCAGATTTCAAAGAAACCGGCGCTGCCGTTTGCGGCATAAAAATAATGCTCCCAACCAAAGTTGAGAGCATTTTGTGATTTACTGAATTACAGTACTCTTTCAGTCCATTCTGTGCTATTGAATTGAAAATCAGCATTAGTAACGTCCATTGTTAATACAACGTCTGGCTGACTGTCAATATCATTATCAAGACTGGGCTTTGCGCATCGCTTTGATAGAAGAAAGAAATATACATTCCCCATCTCTGTACTGAATGAGTTGAAAAATCGAGGAGTTAAAGACATTATGATTGGGCTGAAGCTCCTTTGTGCGATTATCTTCCGATTAATCTTTCCAAAGCTTTAGTAATTGAAGCGTTTATCTGAATATACATTTGCAAGCTATCAAAAAGCCAGGGGGAAATCCCCCTGGCAACAATAAGTTTATTACATCAATTTCTTAAACATTTCTCTAAATTGTTCAAGACTTGCAGTTCTAGGATTACCTGGTGCACATGCATCTGCAGCTGCTGACTCACAAAGGAAATCAAGATCTTCTTCTTTAAGCTTATCAAGCTTTGTAGGTATACCCACGTCAACAGAAAGCTGTCTAACAGCATCTATAGCTGCTTTTCGATATGTAGCCTGATCCATTCCCTGTGTATCTATACCAAATGCTTCCGCTATATATTTAAACTTTTCTCCAGTTGCCTCAGCATTGAACTCCATAACTATCGGAAGCATCATAGCGCAGGCAACACCATGCGGTGTATCATAAACCGCTCCAAGTGTATGTGCCATGGAATGAGCTATACCAAGTCCAACATTTGAATATGCCATAGCCGTAACATATTGTGCAAGCGCCATACCTTCACGGCCTTCAGGATCATTTTCAACAGCTTTTCTAAGATTAGCGGCTATGAGCTTAATAGCTTCAAGATTCAGGCAATCCGAAAGTTCCCACGCTGCAGCAGTGGTGTAACCCTCGATGGCATGTGTCAGCGCATCCATTCCTGTCGAAGCACTCAGACCTTTAGGCATAGTAGACATCATATCCGGATCAACAACCGCTACATCAGGTATATCGTTAGGGTCTACACATACAAATTTACGTTTTTTCTCAACATCAGTGATTACATAATTGATTGTTGACTCAGCGCCGGTTCCTCCTGTTGTGGGAACTGCTATAGTAAATACTGTACGATTCTTTGTTGGTGCAACTCCTTCAAGTGAACGAACATCTGCATACTCTGGATTATTTACTATGATACCTATTCCTTTTCCTGTATCCATAGATGAACCGCCACCTATGGTAATCATAAAATCTGCACCAGATGCCTTATAAGCCGCAACACCACTCTGCACATTTTCAATGGTTGGGTTAGGCTTAATATCTGAATATATTTCATATTCAATTCCATTCTGTTCCAACAAATCAGTAACCTTTGTCGTAACCCCAAACTTAACCAGATCAGGATCTGAAGCTACAAAAGCCTTCTTAAATCCTTTTGACTTAATGATTCCTGGAATTTCATTTATAGCACCATGGCCATGATACGAAACCCCATTCAACACAAAACGATTCACACCCATTTTTTCTTACCTCCTATTACTATGTGTTTATGGTTAATATTCCTAACATCCAGCTAGGATGTTATCCATCTTGTTGCTTAAGCTGTAGAATGATGGAAGCAATAGGTCTGGCCTGTTCCTCCTAGAATCTTACGTTCGTAAATAAGTCAGCCAACCAGTTCCTCATTCGCAGCATTCGTTTTACACAGGTTGAACCTCCCGTTCGTGTGAGACACCCAATAGATTGAATAGGCAATGAGTAAAACTGGTATTGACCATTGCTAATACATCTCAAAGGAGTTTCTATCATGATGAATGCAGTTGGTATCGATGTTTCAAAAAACAAGAGCACTGTCACGATCCGCAGACCCGGTGATGAGGTTGTTCTCCCTCCCTGTGATGTCCGCCATACCCGTTCCTCTATTGATGCACTGATCAATGAGATCAAGAGCCTTGAGGGTGAAACCAAGGTATGTATGGAGTGTACAGGCAGATACTATGAGCCTATGGCAACCTGGCTGACAGATGCAGGCCTCTTCGTGAGCACTGTTAATCCGGTACTTATCAAAGACTTTGGCGATGACTCCCTCCGTGCTCCCAAAACCGATAAGGCTGATTCAAAGAAAATCGCACGGTACACTCTTGACCGTTGGACGAAATTGAAGCAGTATGATCTCATGGACGAAACACGTAACCAACTCAAAACAATGAACCGCCAGTTCGGATTCTACATGGATCAGAAGACTTCGATGAAGAACAATCTCATCGCTCTGCTTGATCAGACATTCCCTGGCGCAAATGACTTCTTTGACAGCCCTGTGCGCCCTGATGGCAGCCAGAAGTGGGTGGACTTCGTCTACACCTACTGGCACGTCGATTGTGTGACAGGAAGGACACTTGATGCCTTTACGGAGCATTACCATAAATGGTGCAGTCGTAAGGGCTATAACTTCAGTGCAGCTAAGGCCAAGACCATCTATGATGTCTCTAAAGACCTTATTGCCGTATTCCCTAAGGATGACGTAACCAAGATAATAATTCATCAGGCCGTAGATCTTCTTAACGCAGCATCCAAAACTGTAGAGACTCTCCGTGCCAGGATGGATGAAACCGCATCCACGCTCCCCGAGTATCCCGTCGTTATGGATATGAACGGTGTCGGCCCTACACTTGGTCCGCAGCTTATGGCTGAGATTGGGGATGTCATGCGTTTCGAAAAGCGTGGTTCCCTGACAGCTTTTGCCGGTGTTGATCCAGGTAAAAACGAATCTGGGCAATACGTGCAAAAAAGCGTGCACACCTCAAAGAAAGGATCTCCGCATTTAAGAAAGACTCTCTTCCAGATCATGGACGGACTCATTCAGCGATCTCCTGTTGGTGAGCCTTACTACGTCTACATGACCGCTGGAGCTAACAAGTTTCTCCGCATCTACTATGGTCGTGTCAAGGAGTATCTGAAATCACTTGAAGCCAATGAATCTGAATAATCAATAGCATCCCTCGCTATCGTAGACCGGCATATATGGCGGTCTTGTTTTGTTATCTTAAATTCAACCTGTATAAAATTTTCAAAGTACATCAATTTCTGCTTGACTTTTTATTTGCAGACTTATTAGAATAATAACCGCAATACACTGATTATTATACTATGGGAGTAGCCTATTTTCTAGATTAATTATGGTTGTTGACTTTAAGCAGTACCGGATTCTTTTTATCTCTATGATAGCCTGCGGGTATATTGTATAAGGCTCTGTAGGCTTATCTTCCAGATTATGGGCTATCTAGGCATATTCAGTTTTCACGATCCTCCATTACAACAATTTTATAAAACAAGTATGTGTAAATTCGACAAGAATAACTAAAATATGCGCATACTGATGTATTTATAAGATGATATTTGTGGCTTTAGCAAAATTCATGCCTAAAACCAATCGATTGTTGTGACACGGTCATTTAAATCTCCATTGTTTCAGTTTATCAGGGGTACAGAGAATACTTTTCGATCATCAAGCCGTAGAAACAAGGCTCCGTTATTTAATTCTTCAACATATCCCATCGCACATCCGCCATCGATATCATAAAAGTTGTCTTTCTCAAACACGCGGAGTTCATTGAACTTCTGAAACTGATGGGTAGCACGTAGTCTTTGTACGGGAACATGACCGGTTATAAACACATAATCATAGAACTTGTATATCTCAGCTCGTTGTGTTTCCCAGTCATCACGATACGGTGAACACCATACAATTTTCCAGATATCATCATAACGCATCTCTGAGTATTTCAAACCCTCAAATTCTTCCTGGAAGTAAGCATGTGTAAGGCAAAAATGTTCTCCGTTCAAATCAATTGTCTTGATTACATATCTGTCCTGAAGCCATTGTAAAATATCAAGTCTTTCACGATTGGAAAGTGCCTTATACTTTTCATAAGTCTTTGTTCCACCATTATGATAAAGCCACAGATCAGCATCCCGTCCGTTACAACGGTCTTTACCTTCCAAGTTGACGGCATTCAGCATCATGAACTCATGGTTGCCAATGATCAAATCCATATTTTCATGGTCCATTATGTACTGAAGGATTCGAATCCCATCCGGTCCTCTGTCAATTGCATCGCCAATTAAGTACAACTGATCCTTTTGTCCGAATCCTATCTTTTCAAGCCCGGTTTCAAATGTATGAAATTGTCCGTGCAAATCAGAAACTGCATAAACAGCCATAGCCATTTCCCCATGTTTAGAATTGTTGAAAGATATGCGACATTTCATGATATGCCCATTTTCACTTATACCATATCTTTCGCAATACCATTTTACTTCTTCAAACCAACCTAAATAAACGTGGAGTTCATCAAGAAGGTGTCCCTCATAACCGGCCTAAAAATCTGGCTGTTTCGATCCATTCACGAATAATCTGTTCAGCATTTGACAAGGCTTCTTCCTCAGTTAATCCATCAGCCATGCAACCAGGGAGATCTGGAACACTTACTATATACCTGTGGTCTGCCGGGCTCCACGAAATAACAACATCGTACCCATTATGAACATATCCTTTTGAAGCACTGTATACCTTTACGATACCTTTCATATGCATTTCTCCCTATGTTTTTCCACTATGCCCCCGGGAAAGGCATCCCGTTCCTTGTTCTCTCAAGTTTTTTGGAATATGCGTACAACATATGCAATTCCTGTTCAGAATAGTACTTATTATCCTCGTCTTTTACTGAAAATCCACCATCATTACGCATAATCGTATATAGAATTCCTTCAAATGTATGCGCGTGATCATGCCGGCCATTAATATCAAAAGAATAATACAGTCCTCCATGTATATACTCTGATACAACATACTCAATACAACCTTCCTCGTCATTTCTATCATGAAAGAATACGCGGTATGTCTTCGAATAATTATCGTAAAACGGTTTGTATTTATCAACCTTGCGAAGACGTATCTTTTTTGATATTTCTTCGATTCTATACCTGATCTTCCAGAACATTTTAAAAATCATAGTATCGCCTCTATAATTGCCACAAAAGCCCGTAAATGCGTTGATTCTAACGATTCGTTAGAACCAGTTTTAATTCTTAACCACTGTTACAACCAAGCCTTTTATGCCCGAGTTTTTAAATACTTCTCCATCTTTTTTGCGACTTCTTCAGTAAATCCTGTTGCGCTGTCCGTAAAGAAATTATGCGAAGTGACAGTACCATATTCAGTCGGATCGTCATCAAGAATCAGATATCCTTCGTTCGGATGTCTTCTGCAAAAATAGGCGATCTCTTCATCACGACTGTGCCCCTTCGCAACCGGCGTCTTATCCAGGATCTCCACGTCGTACTTTTGGAATTTGCTTTCCAGTTCCCGGATCTGCGGTGAATTGTCAGAGGAAAGCGTTCCTACAAATCCGATTCGCCATGATGATGTCAGGACGGGAGTCAGTTTGTTCTTCCTAACAAACTCACAAAACGTCTTAATCAAGGCATCATCCATACTGTAAGATCTGAGTCTCCAGTCGGCACTTTTATTCAAAACGCCATCAATGTCAAAAAACAAAAACCTCATGATCTACTCCTCCTGATCCGCAGCTTTGGCATAGCAGTCATCACAGAGTGTCTGTATATACATGAGATCTCTGATGGTTCCGGGTTTACCGCATTCTTCACAGATCTCGCCGGAGCGATCTTCACCCCACGACACTATTTCAGCAATCCTTTCATAAAGTTCATCACCCTTTCCGGGCATGAATTTGACACTTGGCCCTCCAATACAATCAAATGCATGGATTCCTTGATCTTTATCTCCAAAATGATAATAGAACCTCAGTGTCCCGTATTTTTCTTTGATCTGATCAATGATAATATTCGGTTTTCTTCCATTCTCGTTATAAATCGTCTGGATCTTTGCACATATCTCATCCAGCAAGTCATACCAACCGTCCTCACATTGACATCCAAATGCGCTGTACAGATCATCAATGCCGCCACTCTTCATCTGCTGATCCAGAGTGCGTCCTTTTTTCATGAATGCATATCTCTCAGCTAACGCTTTTTCGAGTTTATCCGTCATAAATCGACCTCCGTTTAATACTGATATTCCTTCTTCACCATTTCCGTTCTGTCAAACCGACTATTCTCTATGAATTTACTATCAAACTCAATATACCTATTTTTTTATGTTTTTCACGGTAACCCCGGCGGTTTCAGAAATCATTGAAACCCATTTATTTCAGTTCTATAGTGGCCTCATCAATAACTACGTACGACCCGTCATTGATTATATCCAGTCTGGCAATAATTGCTTGTACAAGCGATAACAGTTTTGGTTTCATTTGTTCAAATCTTTTATGATCAAACTGACATCCTCTTCCTTCATTGTTGAATGCATATAATGATGAATACATTCGACTCGCTTCATCGTTGAGTATTTGTAACTCCTTATCGTTGTCAACACACGGGATTCCCGTTGACAATTCTCCTGTTTCTGTATGAAATTTATTCTTCCATACGGGTCCATTAGTATAGTCAAATAGAATTCTGATTCTTTCCATTTCCGTCGCTTTCTTGTGGTTCTGACTCTCTATCCGTATCATTAATACCCACTTCCTTAGTTTCTTCATCATCTGTATTTGGATAATGAATAGCATAGTCTATGATGTCTTTTCCTCTGATATGTTTATCTTCCTCATGATTACTCAAAAACTTAAGAACACCTTTCATAATGATCCCCCTTTTCTTTCATTCCAAGTATCAAATAGCTTCCCGAAAGGCGAATCAACTCCTTCATACATATGAAATCTGCACCCCGGGCAAAATAAAAAGACAATCGGGCCACAGTTCCAGTATTCGATTTTATCTTTTTCACATCCACATTTAGGACAACTGCTGATAATTCTACTGTCTCCGATTATTGGCATGTTCTTCTTTTCCTTTGCATTCAACTTACGCCAGCGTTTCTTTGTTACTTGTTCATTTTCTTAATAACCTTCACAATGCCCTTAATGCCAATGCCAACAAGGGTAATGCCTGCAACCGCAGGAATGAAGGATATGCGGTAATCAGCCATCAGCGTCACCTCCTTTATCTATGATAACAATCATTCCAAATAATTCTGCTCCTAAGAAAACTTCTTGTCTATTACCATACGGTGGATATTTCTGATATCCGACAAAATACCGCTTTTAATAAGTTTCCCAAGATTAATCGGTGTATAATCGCACACATTTGATGCTAGATTAAGATGCTTGCATCCCTCCGCATACGCCTCAACATTGCTATGATCATGTCCATGGATATTTAAGCACCATGGAAGTCCCCATACCGGTTCATGTGATAACAGGATCTTTTCGGAAATAAACAGCGGACCGGCATATACTTCGTCAAATACGCTTCTGCATGCACCAGGAGCATCATGATTTCCAAGTAAAAGTACTTTTCTTCCTGCATGAATCTGCGGTATACATAGAGGATCTCCCACATCTCCAAGGCAGATAAAGGTATCACTTTTTCCAACTATCGAATTAATGATGGTTATCTGTTCTTTGGTATCGATCCAGTTTGGGTCTATTTTCCTGCAGTTCTTATCATTAAAATGCGTGTCTGAAATTATGTAAACCGCCCCGCCATCCGACCAGTGTCTGAATGGTTCATATAAAGTTGCTATCATTATGCATATCCCCACGTTTTCTCAATCGTATCAACCCAAACGAACCGTTCGTTACCGATTGCCCAACCATCTCTGTATGTCGAGAAGTTATCCAATGTCAGCACATTGCCCTGATGAAGCGCTTCCTTCACCGGCGTATGCCCGACTACATGAAACAAATTCGGTGGATAATAGGTTGTCGGCTTTTTCGAACATCCATGGCTTCAAGTGCACATACGAGATCACAAATACTTTGCTCATTTTTCCTCTTTCTGTCTGGTATTCCAGCATGTATTCGTTACATAGAATAACGTCCTTCGCATGTTATAGATTAAAGCATTGGTCAGTCTGTTGTATTCATTTCCCAGTCCGATTACTTCTGCCTGTCCGCGTGGTTCATCATTCCACATACCCATTCCTCCAAAAACATAAGACCACTGGATCGCACCTATCATGTTCAGCAGTCGTTCCGACATTCCTTGCAGATGGTCGGGCACATTTGTATGATCCATAGATATCTCTCCGGAAAGAAGCTTGTAGGTTGTTTTAAACCAATGATCAAAGACCGCATAACCGATTTCACTCGAAAATTTCATCAGTTCCGACAGTGTTAGCATGTATTCCGCAGTAGTATCCTGAACATTCAACACTTCCGTGATATCTTCTTCATATACGGCTTCTTTATAAATAATTATGAGCTTTCCGTTATTCCTTTGCTCATTTCGTACAAAACAGGTTGCTGCCTTCGTTCGCCATAAACAAACGATATCAAACACTTCATTATTCCCATCGAACGGATGTCTTTCTACGGTTTCCGGGACACTCATTTTTATTTCCTTTAAACCCGGATTACATACCGAAAACCATTCCGCAACACTTTTCAATATGGTTCCATCCAAAAAAGAAAAGGAAATACTGTCGATATATTCCGGCAGTTTTACCCCTATGTCTGTTCCCAAAGCCATTGCTTTTCGTGCTGAAATGATAATACGAGCTTCTATACTAGTCATAATTTAATGCAAAACCTCTTGTACTTCCGGAAAAATAAAAACCTTACTCATCTTAGTCCCCTATTTAATTTATTCTCCGTTTCTGTACAGCATATTCTTAAATAATACTTTCTTCAATCAAATTATAACAATGGGCCATCCTGAATTCTATGAACCGCCAGTTGAAAACTTTTGCTTGTTGTGTAGCTTTCGCATATCTCAACCATCGGTTTATTGCGATAATCTTCCCAAAACGATATGATAATATTAGACAATATGAAGTGACCTCCAGTTTGTAGATTCGTGGATTTACCTGTAATCTATAGATTGGGAAAAATCAAGGTAACAGGGATTACCACATACAAA